>CAVWIG010000036.1:0-36284 GCA_963754945.1 Methanotrichaceae archaeon | reverse complement strand
CCTTGGCGATCTCTTCTCCTGTCACTCCCTTTGCGGGTATGAACTCGGTGGCCATTCTGTTGCCTAGAGTAATTGTGCCGGTCTTATCCATCAGCACCAGGTCCACGTTCCCTGAGGCTTCCACACCTCTGCCGCTCAGAGCTATGACGTTGTTCTGCAGCAGCCGCTCCATACCGGCGATTCCAATGGCTGGCAGGAGGCCGCCGATTGTTGTTGGTATTAGGCAGACAAGCAGAGACACCAGCACGACAATACTTATGCCCACCCCTACATAGTTCGCAAAGGGCACCAGGGTGCCTACAACGATGAGGAATATGGCAGTCATCCCTATGAGCAGAATCTCCAGAGCCCGCTCGTTAGGAGTCTTCTGACGCTTGGCGTTCTCGACCATTGAGATCATCTGGTCAAGGAATGTCTCACCAGGTTCCGCTGTTACTCGGGCGGTGATCTTTCCGGATATGACCTTGGTCCCGCCTGTAACGCCACGAAGTGTACTGCCCGGCTCCCGGACGACCGGAGCAGACTCGCCGGTTACGGCTGATTCATCCACCAGGGCGGTCCCTTCTGTTATTTCACCGTCGCCGGGTATGATTTCGCCATTGTTCACAACAAACAGATCGCCTTTGCGAAGGTCCAATGCTGGGATCTGCTCAATGCTCCCGTCGTGCCGCAGCCTGTTGGCCAGAGCCTCGCTTCGGGCCATTCGCAAGCTCTCGGCCTGGGCCTTGCCTCGACCTTCTGCCAGAGCCTCGGAGAAGTTTGCGAACAGCACAGTGAACCAGAGCCAGATGCCGATCTGTATATCGAACTTGAAGTTTCCTCCAGTGAGTACGTCGCCCAAGGCTATCAGTGTAGTCAGGAACGCTCCGATCTCCACTACGAACATCACCAAATTGCGCCACTGGACGCGGGGATCGAGCTTGAGGAATGCATCCTTTATCGCCTGAAGGACAATCTCTGATTGCAAGAGTTTTGTAGTCTTACCGCGCATGCTATTATCCTCCTAGAACGTCCTTCCCGACGTCATTAGCAGATGCTCCAGAATCGGACCAATCGTCGCCACTGGGAAGAAACACAGGGCGCTAATTACGAAGACCACGAAGACCACCGCCATGATGAAGAGCGGGCTTGCAACAGGCAGAGTCGCAGCGCTTATGGGGATGTGTCCCTTCCGGGCCATAGAACCGGCAATGGCAATGCCCACCAGCAAGGTGGAGTATCTTCCTAGGATCATGCAGGGCGGGGTCATCAAATTGATGATATAGCTGTTCACGTTCAACCCACCCATATACGAGCCGTTGTTGATGGACGCCGAAGTAAAAGCATACAGCATTTCCGTCAATCCATGAGGACCGGCATTGCCGAGTGCCGCCATACCTGCCGCTGAAACGATGACAATAGCAGTCGTCATCAGCGATGAGAATGATGAGAACAGGAAGGAGGCCCCGGCAAGTATGATCTCACGTAGTTCAACCTTCTTGCCTATGAGCTCGGGTGTTCTGCCGGTCATGAGCCCGGCTATGAACATGGTCACTATGAAGTAGTGAATCAATGCCATAGGGCCCTCCCCGATGCAGCCGAAGATGGGGGCTCCGATGACAATCATGAAGATGATCGTCAATATAGTGAGAGGCATCACGCTATCGTGCTGAGATACGGTTGAGCCGTTTGCAGGAGCCATTCCAACTATTATGTACATGATATGCTCGAACATGGAAAACCGCATCTCCTTGCCCTCCATGTTCACGCCACCCTGGACGCCTAATTTTTCCAGCAGCGGGTTTCCCTGATTCTCCGCGTAGAAAGGCAGGGGCATGACCAGTATGAACAGCACCAGCATGACAGCAAACAGCGCTTTGGTCGTGTCACGGCTAATAGCCAGCTTTCCTATCATGACCACAATTGATGCCGGAACGAACAGTATGTATGCCATTGTAAACCAATTGGTAAATGGCGTCGGATTTTCGAAGGGATGAGCCATGGCGTTGGCAAAGTAGTTGGCTCCGTCCTCGCATATCAACTGGTATATTATGACTGTGGCAGCCGGACCGCCCGGTATAAGCTGGACTCCTCCTTCCAGAGTGTGAGCAACGGCATAAGGATCGAAGTTCTGCACTACGCCCTGAGAGATGAGAGGAAATACCAGGATCAAGCCAAGGGGTATCCACACATAGAGTATAGCCCGTGTGAAATCGACCCAGAAGTTGCCTACCGTAGGACAATGCTTGCGGCTGAAGGATCGGGCCAGGACAACTATGGCCACGAATCCGACTGAGGGGCTGATATAGTCCTCGACAAGAACCCCCAGCATTTGTGACAAATAGCTGAGATCACGCTCGCCGCTGTAAGCTATCCAATTGGTATTTGTTACCCAAGAGATGGCAGAGTTAACAGCCCAATCCCATCTGAAGGAGCTAACCCCATGAGGATTTAAGGGAAGCACACCCTGCAGCGACAGGATCACGAACGCAAATACAACTCCAAGGATCTCGAAGCCCACCAGGGTTGCAACATATTTCTTCCAGGTCATCTCGCTATTCTCATTGATACCGCATACCCTGTAGATTCTACGCTCTATGGGTCGTAAGAGCGGAGTGAGCAGATTTGGCTCTCCTTTGAAGACCTTTGCCAGGTACCATCCAAAGGGAAATGCCAGTATCAAAGTTACGGCTATTAAGGCAAAGTATGCCAATTCCTGAAACATTTTATATCGTCCTCATAGATGATGGCAAATTTCCATTATCTCGTGCCTGAATGAAATATAACCAACAGATCTTCGGGTATTGATTTCTGACTTGCAGCTGTTTAGAGCTGAGTCCATTTTTCTTGTCCTCAAGATGCCCAGCCCCCGCCAAAAAAAACCATCACTACAATCCACCACAGAATGAAAAATGCTACAATTATCGCTATGCCTTCGATTATTTGCTTTCCTTCGGCCTCTGAGATCTCCCTTAAATCAGCGATCATCTTAGCATCTTCATCGCTCGTTGTGGGCACTTCAATCACCCCGTTTCAGCCAGACATATTCTCATTTTGATACCTCAGAAATTATATGTCATAAAATTTATTATTCCCATCCTGAAAATCAGAATTGTGATAGGATACTAGAGTTCACCGGGTACGTTGGCCCGATGAAAAATCGCCCAAATCTCTCTGATATCCAAGAGCTAGCACAAAGCATGCGATCACATCAAAATATCCTCTACAGATCAATGTGCACTCCTCCATCAATAGATCCAAGATCGCAGTTGGGTCGGCCTTGCACATATCGGAGATTTTGCTCAAACTTAAGCCTTCCAGGAGTGACTCGGAGAGATCCTCCTACAAATCCTCCTTGAGCCGCGGTACTCGTAGGTCTCTATATATAAGCATTACTAATCTGCAATAAATTTTTTATGTTGTTTGTTGAAAAATCGCTATCTAATAGTGTTTCATAAACTATATGAAGAGTTCATAATAAATAGATTGTTTGCAATCTATATTAGATTCATACTTTATATGAATTGTTCATAAAAAGCGATAAAAGTATGAGTAGCCGCACATAGCACTCACTGGGATTTTAGAAACAATTCCTAATTATCCCCAGAAGCTAAATTTTAAGGAAAGTCACCGCAATAATAGATGTGATTAGTAAAAATTTTTGAAATAATTTCTCAAGAAACCAATATCAATCGATGCTTCATAAGTTATATATGATTAGTTCATAATCGGTGAGAGTTTGCCGTTTATATCGAAATTCATACTAGATATGAATCTTTCATAAAAACCGATTAAAAGAATACAGGAAGCCTTTTCCATGCATCGTTGAGTCTGTCAGATGACCCTCTGATATTCAGATTGAAGGCAAAATCAACTCAACCTTGTTTTTTGAGGAAGGATCCTTTGAAGGCCCCAGGGAGCAGCTCAGTGATGTTAGCCATTGCTGCATCGCCCTTCAGGTTGACCATTATGACCTTGATATCATCCCCGAACTCGCTTAGCATCTGCCGGCATATTCCACAGGGAGATACCGGCGTGGGAGTGTCGCCGATAAGTGCCACGGCTTCAAACTCCTTCTCGCCAGAAGCTACTGCCTTGGCTATTGCTGCTCTCTCTGCACAAATATCTGCACCACTAGAAGCGTTTTCTATGTTTCCTGCTGAGTATATCCTGCCGTTCTTTCCCAGAAGCGCAGCTCCAACTTTGAAGTTCGAATAAGGTGCATAGGCATTTTCCCTGGCATTGGTCGCCTCTTCGATCAGCTTGTCATAGCTTCCGGTGTAAGGATGTGGCCCGCTCCGCAGCGCCCCTATGTACATGCACTCGTTCGGCGGAATGCCGGGTATCTCACACTTCAGTCCTTCCTCGACCCTGACAGGTGCGTTCCTGATTATGGCCGCGGGTATTCCCTCGTCACCCTCGCCCATCACGATCTGGGCTGCTGAGACGAGGTTGTCGGCCACCGCCTTCCTGGTTATCATAAGGGGACGGCCGTACAGATCCTTTTGGCCCCGGGCGTCCTCCACTGGCTCAATGCCAACGCAACCCAGGGCCACTCCAACGCATCCGAGGCGCAGCGGATGGGTGCGGCTGTCGCCAACGATCACTCCAATCCTCTTTCCTTGGGCCAGCCTATCGTGTATTACGGAAGCGGATCTCTGAGGATCAGCAGGGAAGAGCACAACGTAACCCGATGGAGCATTGGAGTGGTCAATGCCTGCGTTTGGATAGAGGAATCCTTTGTTCATGGTCAAGACCACTCCGGGAATGCCCCCAACAATCTCGTCGGCCTCTCTCAAGATCAGCTCCATGTCCCGCGGGTCCTTAGAGTACCTGGCGGCCAAGTCGCAGGCCAGCCTTCCCGGCTTTACATCTTCGAGGTTCACAACCCTTCCTTCCCAGGTAGCTACGGCGCTCTCCGAAACAACAAGAATGTCTCCATCCTCTAAGGCAAGGCCTAACTCCTTCATACCCCTCTCCAGGGCCTCCACCATATCGTCGCCAATTCCGATAAGATCTGTCTTAATGCCGAATACTTCCAAAAACCTCACCTGTAGCGTTCAGGATCATCTATTTGTTTCAGTGCCCCTTCAATAGCTTTTCCGACCAAAGGCAGGCGGAAGGGCTGGTCTTTTAATTTTCGCGTAAGGCCTGAAATCTGGGATAGAGTGCCTAGGATAAGGATCCTTTGGGGATCAGGATCGCACCGAAGTGCCATTTTGGGAATGGCAGCGTCTCCGCCGCGAGCAAGCATCTCCTGCTTGATTATGATGGCCTCCATAGAACTGATGCCGCCTATGGCCAACACCCTGAATGAACCCTTTCTGCACAGGGCACGGTATCCACCTGGATCAACTTTTGCTCGACTCAGGGCATCGGCAAGGTCGCTTTCGTGGCCCAGGTATCCGAGTACCTCTACAGAGATGTTCTCCTCCTCGGACCGGGGCGGCCGTCCCCTGATCGCTTCAGCCATGCGAATAGTTTCAAGGCTCATGGACACATCATGAGTGCGAACGATGTGGGCTCCGTTGTAGACGGCGATGGCTGTGGCAGCTAGGGAGCCGCACAGTCTCTTGCTGGGTTCGGGCTGGTTCAGCCTGGCTCCGATGAACGACTTCCTTGAGAGGGCGGCCATGACAGGCCTTCCCAGAGCCCTCAGCCGTCTAAAGCCGTCCAGGATGGCCAGGTCGTGCGCCGGTTCTTTTTCTGGAATCCACTTTCCAATGCCAGGATCGACGACGATCTTATCCCGATCCACCCCTACTTCCACAGCAGAACTTACCCGTTCAGCAAGGACATCCAGGATGTCGTCCATCGTCAGAAGATCACCGGGGACGCGGCGTGAGGCCATTATTACCACAGAGGTGTCGTGGTCGGCTACCGTCTTGGCCATGGACGGATCCAAGAGGCCAGAGACATCGTTTATGCACATAGCGCCCATGGACAGTGCCTTGTCTGCAATGCTTGCCCTCTGGGTGTCAACGGAGACCTCTAATCCCAGGTCCAGGATCTTCTGCAACTCAGGGAAAAGCCTCTCGCTCTCCAATGATTCGTCTATCTTCGGGGAACCTGGAGCCGTTGAGACCGCTCCAAGGTCTATAAGGTCGGCCCCCTCTTCAGCCAAATACCTGGCCTTTGTTAGAGCCTGATTTGCGTTGGCCACAGAGCCCTTGTAGAAGGACTCCTTGCTCAGGTTTATCACTGCCATAACCCTGACGGGCTGCAGATCCCCAACTTTGATCCTGCCAATCGTTCCCTCTATCAAATCAAGCTCCTCTTGTCTGGTACAAAACTGCTTTTTTGGCTCTCCAAAAGCATAGCTATTCAGAGAGACGCAGCATGATGCCCGTCCTCCTTGCTCTCTCTATCGACCAAGCAAACATCATCAGCCCTACGACCAGGTAAAGCGCGGCCAACAGTGCGCCCAAAACTATGTTGTGAGGCCCAGGGATATAAACAGACCTGTAATATTCTAGGAAGTAGGTGAGCGGTATCGCCCTGGACAGCGCCTGCAGTGCAGGTGGGAGCACCTCCACCGGATAGTAGATGCCGCTGACTAAGAGGACAACGCCGCTCAGGCTCCAGGCGGCCACGTCCGCCTTCTGGCCGAAGGTCAGAATTGAAATGCAGACTGTGATTCCGATAACGGCTGCCATGGCATAAACACCGACAAGAAAGATCAGAACAGGAGCGATCCCGCCTGCCAGGAAATCGAACCCGAAGAGGCGGTTGCTGACTACTACCAGTATTCCGAAGACAAAGGTTCCTCTTACTATGCCGAAGAGCAGCGCGCCGAAGACCAGGTGATAGCTCTTGATCGGGGCTATGAAGGTGTTCTTGATGCTCTTGGACCACATATCGAACAAGAGAACGTAGGCCACGTCCATCTGGCTAGTCTGAAGGATGGTCAGAGCAATCGAGCCCACAAGAAGAAAGGAGACCGTGTTGCTGCTGACGTTCAAGAACCTGGTTAAGAGGCCGATGGTCAGAAGGCCCATGATGGGCCAGAAGAACAGTTCAAACAGCGTGAACACATTCCTCTTGGAGATTATCCAGTTCTTGTAGGTCGAGGCCAGATACTTGTTAAGCTCACCGCGCCAGTTCAAGGAACACATCCTCCAGGTCGGGTTCTTTTATATCGATGTTCAGGATGCTGGCTCCTGCGAAGAGCTTGATGATCCTATCTACATTCTCCGCTGTCCTGTCTATGACTATCTCAGCTCTACCTGGCTCGGCTTTAATCCTCATCACTCCCGGTATATGCTCCAGCTCGTCGATATTGACCTGACCTACGTAGTGTAAAATCATTCTTTCGCCCAGATGGAGCTGGTTTTTCAAGTTCTGAGGGGTATCCTGGGCCACCATCTGACCGTGTCGCAGGAACGCGATCCTGTCACAAAGCATCTCAGCCTCAGGCATGTAATGGGTGGATAGAATCACAGATACCTCGTTTTCCCGGTGTATCCGGCGTATCAATTGCCTTGTCTTTATGGCTATCTCTGGGTCAAGGCCCGTTGTGGGCTCGTCCAGGAAGATAAGCCTTGGTCTGTTGAGCATTGCCTTGGCCAGGGAAAGCCTTTGCTTCAGACCGGTGGACAGGTCCTCGAACTTGATGTCTCTGTACTCCTCAAGCTCGAAGGCCTCTATCTGCTCATCGACAGACTTCTTCAATTCCGAGCCATACATGCCATACAGCATTGCGTAGTGCTTGAGGTTCTCTCTGACGGTAAGGCTCCAGGGAAAGTTCGGCTTTGCGGTGCTGATGTTTATTTGCTTTCTTATTGCGTCCTTCTCGGTTCGAGAGTCCAGGCCCAAGATCTTCAGACTCCCTTTTTCCGGGTATATCAGAGTGGAGAAAATGGAGATCAGGGTTGTCTTTCCCGAGCCGTTGGGTCCCAGAATTCCGAAGATCTCGTCCGACCTGATCTCAAGGGTGATGTCCTTGAGCACCTCGGTATTTTTTCCAAAGAAACTCTTGTACCCTTTGAATATGCCAATTGCCTTCACTGAGATCTCTGACATTGTACTCTCCGTTGTCACCGCCCCAGCCATCTTTTTCTTCTTCTAAAGGTCCTGCCAGAATGCTTCTGTTTCTCCCGCCAAAGCAGAGCCATACCTCCGATCAGAGCCAAGAAAGGGATGGCTATGACCAAGCTGCCAGGGAATGGTTCCGGACTCTTCTTGAGCAAGACCGGCAATGAGACCATGACAGTTTGGTTGTCGTGAACCATCTCGCAGGCAAGCCGGTATTCCCGGGTCGCTGCATTGCCATCCACGGTTGCAGTTAGTCTGGCTACGACAGCCTGGCCCGGCGGAAGGTCGCCCAGACTGTATCTCTCAGAAGAGGACTTGAACGGCGGCACTGCCATAAGCCTTGCCGTGCAGTTTCTGGCTACATCTTGGCCGTTGTTTTTTATCACTGCGAGGATGGTGCCGTTGCCTCCCGGGTACAGGTCTGAAACGACCCCTTCGACCTTGAGAGACCTATCGGGACCCTGGACCAGGATGGAGATCTTCTGGCTGGAGTTAGAAGGCCGATATAAGGATGAGCTGCTGCTGTTGCTGACTTTGACATCCATCTGATGTTCGTACTCTGTCTCTAGAAGCAGGCTGTACCATCCATCAGCTCCAACTCCCGTCGTGACGTTGAAATCCAGTTGGGCCACGCCACCTGTTGGCAGAGATGCCAGGACGCGCGGCGCAGAAGTGACTACTACCGGTCCACTCCCGTACAGCCGGGCGGTGATGTTGTCGGCATCTACACTGTGAAGCTCCTCCTTTGCCTCCGAGGAGATCTCGGCCGCGTCTCCAGCTTTATTGGGAATCAGCTCCTGGACCAGGCCGACGTTCTCCAGGGTTATCCGGAGGGTTGAGTTGGTTCCAGGCACCAGCACCGGGTTGACAGCGGATGCTTTGAACTCGGGTTCGCCCGCAGCCTTGTAGTGGTCGTCGGCGAAGAACATCAGTTCTTCTGCGCACCCGGTAGCCACAAGCGTCGAAAGTACGCAGAGCAGGATAAGTGGCCAATTCATTCATGACTAAAATCGACTTGTACCATTTTAAGGCTATCTGGAGGTCAAGGCGCTGATGAAGAAAGCGACAGCGGCAATGAGGATAATGGTAGCCCCCGAGGGAACGTCCAGTTGGTAGGAGGTGAAGAGACCGGCTGTTACGAACACTGCCCCGCAGAGGATTGATCCTGCCATAATGGCTGGAAGGCCTTTGAAGTGCTGTCTGCTTATGGTCCCAGGTATCGTCAGCAGTGCTATCACCATTATTATTCCGACTATTTTTATAAGCACGACCACGCTGAAGGCCACCATGCACAGCAGCAGCAAGCGAAGCCTTCTGACGGGAAGTCCCACAGCCTCCCCATAAATCGGGTCGAAGGAGAGGATAAGGAACTCCTTGTAAAGCAGAGCAAACAAAACCAGAACCACGAGGGTAAGGGCTAATATGACTGCTACGTCAGACCAGGTAACAGCCAGGATGTTCCCGAACAGAAAACCGAAGAGGTCTTTGGAGTACCCCCGGCTCATGCTCATTAGCATCACTCCAATGGCCATGCCGGTAGCCAGAAACACCCCAATGGCCGTGTCCTCCGATACTTTGGACCTTGAGCTGACAGTGCCTATTCCGATAGCGGTCACGACTGACGACAGGATGCCGAAGGCCAGAGGGTCAAACCCCAGAAAGTACCCCAATCCAATTCCGCCAAAGGCGGCGTGAGCGATACCGTCGCTGATAAATACTATTCTATTTAATATTACATATATTCCTATTATGCCGCAGAGCACCGATGCGGCCAGGCCCGCCGAGAGGGCGCTGCGCATGAAGTCATACTGCAAGAATTCAATCATGTTCCCTCAGCACTCGGTGGGGAGTGCCGTGTGCTATCATCTCCACGGGGCAGCCGTAGGCTCTCTCGATATCCTCGTTGGTCAGTTCCTTTGAGCCGTGATAATAAAGACGCTGGTTCAAGCAGGCGATTCTGTTGACGTACTTGGAGATGGCAGTGATGTCATGGGATACCAACACCACTGCTATGCCCATCTTCCTGTTCAGACGACAGAGCAGATCGTAGAACTCCGTCTGCTGGGCGGAGTCGATGCCGGCCGTGGGCTCATCCAATAAAAGCAGCTTCGGGTCCGAAACCAGGGAGCGAGCAACGAAGACCCTTTGCTGCTCACCTCCGGAGAGTGCACCGATTTCGCGACTTGCATATCTGTCCATGCCCACAGCCTCCAGAGCCTTTGAAGCTGCTTTTCTATCCTCAGGACGGTAGCGCTGGAAGAGGCCAGCCCGGGTGTATCTGCCCATTAATACAACCTCCAGGGCTGTGACGGGAAAGCTCGGATCGAAGAGGGTCTTCTGGGGCATGTACCCTACAAACTTTCGAGCTTGAACAGGCTCCAGACCGAAGATCCTCACCCTGGTCGGGTTTGATGAGGCCCAGCATTATCTTGAGCAGAGTGGATTTTCCTCCGCCGTTGGGGCCTATGAGCCCGAGGAAGTCCCCCTCATTCAGCTCTAGGTTCACGTTCTCAAGAACGGTATGACCGTCTCTTGTCACCCACAGGCCCTTGATGGACACGATCGCAGTCATGACATCAGGCTCTCGGCGATCTTTTCTCCCACGCTCTTCAGATTTTCGATGTAGTTAGGGGCCAAGTCATCGATAGAGACCACCTTACCGTTTATCTCCTTGGAGATCACCTCGGCCATCTTCGGATTGTACTGGGGCTCGACGAAGACGGTTGTGATGTTATTAGCCAAAGCAGCATTCACCACCGTAGTCAAGTACCTTGGCCCGGGCTCTTTCTCCTCAACCTCGATGGCGATCTGCGTAAGTCCGTAGTCCCTGGCGAAGTAGGTCCAGGCAGGATGAAGCACAATGAACTTTTTCTTCTTCGTTCCTGCAAAGGTCGAGTTGAGGTTGGCATCAAGCTCTTTTAATTTAATAATGTAGTTGTCTCTGTTATTGGCGTAATAATCTTTTCCGGCCGGGTCAACTCTCGTCAGGCCGTCGCATATGTTTCGTACCTGGATCATTGCATCCCGAGGCGAAAGCCATATGTGAGGGTCCATGGCCATCCCGCCACCGCCTGCTGTCTCACCCGTTCCAGCTCTGAGGCTTACGCCCCTTGAGGTGTCGATTACGAGCATGCGTTGATTGACATTCAGTATATTGTCCATCCAGCTCTCAAGGCCAGCGCCGTTCTCCGCGTAGATGTCCGCGTCAGCCACTTCGCGGATCTGCGATGGAGACGGCTCGAAGTTATGCGGATCTGCACCAGGTGGCACAAGTACTGTCACTGAGACCCTGTCTCCACCGACTGCGTGCACGAACTCGCCAAGGGGAATTATCGTGGTGGCGACTTTGATCTGGCCGGTGGTCTCTCTCTGCGACACACAGCCGCTAAGGAGAGGCACCAGCAACAACAGGGCCAGCAAAGCCATCATCCTCATTTCAGCCTCAGGTTCTTGCCGATGTACTTGGACCGGGTCTTGCCACCCTCTCGCCAGTAGCCGTACCAGTAAGGCCCGTGAGGGCAACCCTTGCAACCTTTTCCGCAGGAGACCTTCTCCAGACGGTAGGTAATCGATCCGGCTCTTCTAACCTCGATGACGGCTCCTTTCTCGGGCAGATCGTCGGGCTCAGGCGGTCTTTCCCTTATCGAGATCAAATGGTCGACGAAATCCCTTATTTCTAACAGGACTGGCAGCTTCTGGCTGCATAGCTCTTCAGAGATGTTCTTCGGTATCAAACACCAGATCTTATGTAACATCTTCGGTTAAATCTATTGCTTGGTTACATAAGAATGGAGAAACCACTTTTCCCAAAAACTGAACAGTAAAATCCAAAAGAAAGAAGGGCCAAGGCCGTATATCCGGCCTTATAATGTGCCCTATGTCAAAATGAGGACGGAAATGGCCAGAGCTCCGGGAGCAGGCAGACAAGACAATGGCAAAGGCCAAGACCTGAAGCAACAGACCATGCTGGGAGATCTGGCCAGTAATTCGACAAAGCGTTCTACTTCGACCAAGAACCAAGAGCTACGAGGAAAGCTTACTTCGAAGGCTTATCAGAGGGCGCAGAAGACCCAGATAACCTTGGAGGCGTTCTCTGATTCCCCAGGAGTTCGATACGTTCTTCTGCACCATTTACATTTAAGATCTAGTAGCCATATATGGAAATCGATAATGATAGTTAACGTCCTCCATAGCAAGCGAGAAAGCTCTCGCTTCCAGATCCTGGTCGAGATAGCCGCCCACCAGCCCAATCTGCGCCAGAAAGAGGTGGCTGAGCGCATGGGAGTGACCACGCAGGCCATATCTGATTACGTCAGGGAACTGGTTGCAGACGGTCTGGTTACAACGGATGGCCGCACACGCTACAGTGTCACCAAAGAAGGAGTTGAATGGCTTCTAGAAGGTGCTACTGAGCTGAAACGATATGCTAGGACGGTCATGGAGGAGGTAATCGAGCACGTCTCGGTATGGACGGCTTTGGCGGAAGTTGACTTGGCCGAAGGCGAGAGGGTTTCTCTGGAGATGCGTGGAGGGCTACTCTATGCCAATAAGAAAGAAGGCATAGATGCCAGTGGCATAACCATCTCCAATGCAACTGCGGGCGAAGACGTGGGAGTTTCGGATCTTAAGGGCCTGGTCAGCCTGGAGGCGGGAAAGATCGTGGTGTGTAAAGTGCCACGAGTCCAGGCAGGCGGGTCTCGAAAGATCAATAGCGACCTGCTGAAACGCAAGATCTCAAGCGATAAGATGGTCGGCGCCCTGGGGATCGAAGCTCTAGTGGCACTGAGAAAGGTGGACAGGGAACCAGATGTGATGTTCGGAGCCAAGGGATCTGTTGTGGAGGCTGCCCACCACGGCATAAGCTCGGTGATTGTCGGCGTGGATGAGCAAGTCCCCAACCTTCTGGAACGTTTGGAGTCAGAAGGGTTGAAGTATGAGCTGTTTGACTTGGCCTTGGATTGAGTGGCAGCATCTGCGAGGATTCTGATTCGTAAAATGAATTGTCGTAGCCAACAAAGAGGAGATCCGAGGCGGAGATCCAACCCCGCCTCAGGTTTTGATTGGACGCATGGAATAAAGATATTATTCCACTTAGCTTTACTTTAATCAAGTAGGTTTTACTTAAAGATTTCGGTGTTTTGTTGGGTTATAACTGTTGCAAAGTGCTTCTTATAGTCCTCTAAATGTTTGTCTATGTGAGCAATTCAAATGCAAAAATCAGCTATTTAGCACTGACATAACTCGAACGATAACGTTCTTAAAATGGCAACGTTCGACAATGTGGATTCGTCCTCTTTTGTAGCCTCTAATGCCTTTGCAATGCTTAACGCCTTTCACCTCAGAGATGCAAGTGAGGGGGCAAGTATCCATGGCTGTGCTCACCCACATGGTGATTCTCCTCTCCCGAAGCTCTTAATGGATCGACGTGGATGGTGGCTCTGGAAAGGTAGCTCAGATGATGCATAAGCTGGTGTTGTACCTCTTTGGCGATCTCGTGCCCCTCCTTCACAGGGAGATCATCGGACACAGCCAAGTCAATTTCAGCATGAAGCTGGTGTCCCAGCCACCTCACTCGAACATTGGTGACCTCCTTCACGCCTGAAACATGACTTGCGGCCTCCTTGACCTCATCCACCACCGCTGGGTCCACTCCGTCTATAAGGCGACAGAATACCACCTTCACAGAACTCCAGACGATACCAAGGATGGCAAAGGTGATGATGACTCCGATAAAGGGATCTGCCCAGGGATAGCCAAGCCAGACACCAAGGGCACCAAGGAAGACCGCCAGACTGGTCAGGCCGTCAACTCGGGCATGGCAGCCGTCAGCGACCAGAGCAGCACTGTTGATATTTTTCCCTGTACGGCATCGATAAAAAGCAACGACCTCGTTGCCGATGAAGCCGACCAGAGATGCCAGCGCCACTGCCCAGAGGTGATCGACCACCTGTGGATGAAAAAGTCTGTTGATGGATTCGTAACTGGCAACAATGACACTGAAGAGGATGAGGAGCACAATGACCATACCAGCTAGATCCTCTACTCGGCCGTAACCGTAGGTAAACTGTTTGCTGGGCCTGCGATGTGCCAGGGCGAAGGCTATCCAGAGAGGAATAGAAGTAGCGGCATCGCCGAAATGGTGAATCATATCCGCGAGAAGAGCGACACTTCCTGTATACGAGACTGCCGTCATCTGGACTAAGGCCGTTGCTATCAGCACAATAAAGGACCATTTGACGGTCGAGATCCCTTTTTGAGTAGCCAGCATGGAGGGATCTACGACTCCATGAACATGATGATGGCCGCAATGGCTTTCTTCATCGTGCATGTGTCCTTCATGCGACATCACTGAACCGCCTCTATCGGTTTCATGGATTCTTTTTGGCTTAATATCTCCCGTCTGTCTGAGTTTACGCTAGATTCTGCAAGAGAAGAGAGCTTGACCACTTCTATCTTAGCTCCTGACTCATCGCAATAGGCCCGAATCCTTTTGACGGAGTGGTCCACCATCCCGCCTGAGGTCATTATCAGGGAGTTCTTTCCTGTCAGAGCCTTGAGGATGCACTTGTCTATGACGCCGTAGGTGAAGTCCAGAGGTATCCTGGCTTGATCAGCCAGCACCTTGGCGTTCGTTCCCATGGCTCCCGTATAACTTACGTGTGACTTATTCAGGATGCCCTTGATCTCTTCTGAGCCTGCTTTATCCACGTTGCAGATATGGATAGTGCCCAAGGCCCCTCTGGATGTCTTCCCTCGGTTTCTGGACTCCACGAGATCGGTCAGCTCCAGGATGTTCCTGGGCGGCCTAGAGTCGTTTAGCAAATCCCGACTGACTAGCTCCTTATAGAGGTCCACCACTATCGGTAGCTTTAGCCTGGATCTCTTAATCAGCTCCTCGTCACCGAATACCTCTGGCCCAATACCCCTGCGAAGCACCCCGCCGTTCTCCATCAGAATGATCTCGTCGGCCCAGCGGTAGGCCAAGTCCACATCGTGCGTGGAGATGATCACCGTCTTTCCTCCGCAGTTCAGCTCGTCCAGCATATCCATAATCTCCTCAGAGCTGGCTGGGTCCAGGTTAGAGGTGGGTTCATCCAGAATCAACACCTCAGGTTCCATGGCCAGGATGCCCGCTATGGCTACTCTCTTCTTCTCGCCGCCACTTAGGTGGTGAGGCGGGCGGCGGTCGTAACCGGAGAGGCCAACGTACTGCAGGGCATAATCTGCGTACTTCTTCACTTTATCTTCGGGAAAGCCTAGGTTCACTGGCCCGAAGGCCACGTCCTGATAAACCGAAGGGGCAAAGATCTGGTCGTCCGAGTTCTGAAAGACCATCCCCACCTTGCGCCTTACCTCCCGGAGTGAAGCAGAATCGTATCGCAAGGTCTGGCCATGGAAAAGAACCTCACCTGCGCTTGGGCGCAGGATGCCGTTAAACATGAGCATTAGAGTGGATTTGCCTGCTCCGTTTGGGCCAACCAGAGCTATTTTTTTGCCCTCCTCGAGGGATATGCTTACCCCTTTCAGGGCCTTTGTTCCGTCTCCGTAAGAATAGACTACATCTCTGGTTTCAAGTATGGATGTCATGTAACCTCACAACAGTTGGATGCCTCGAGTCAAAACAGCAATGGCGGCAATCACGGCCATATAGCCCATCACGGCAAAGGTTGCCTTCGGCCCTGCCTTACCGGACTGCTCCATGAGATCGAGCTTGCCATCGTAACAGCGAGCGTCCATAGTTACGATGAGTCTCTCGCCCTGCTCCCACGCCCTCAAGAATAGGACGCTCGAAAGCATGGAGAAGGAGTTCAGAGAGTTTTTGACTCCTGCGTCTCCCAACCGCATCACTTGGGCACTATGGATTACGGCAGCCTGATCCACAAAAACAAAGATGTACCTGTACATCAGCATGGAAAGCTCGACCAAGAAGTCCGGCAGACCCAGGGACTTCAGGATCGAGAAGATCTCTAGCATGGGCGTTGTCAGGGCTATGAAGAATAGGGAGCACATGCCCCCAAAGGTCCTGGAAATCAGAAGCAAAGCCAGGTTGGCTCCTTCTTCTCGGATGCCCAAGCTGATGCCGAAGACGTTAAAGGCAAATAATGAACTGCCTCCGCCATGCATGAAGGCCACTACTGCGGCGCTCAGAATGGAGAATGAGAAGGGTAATAGCAGCAGAGTGGAGTAAAAACGCCCTGGAATTTTGGCCAACCTAACTGTAATGAGGCTCATGGTTACGGCTATGAATAAAGGCGCTATCGGTGTGGCTGAGGCAACGCAAATGAGGATGGCACCGAGGCCAAGCAGCAGCTTTAGCCTCGGACTTGTGTCTCTCAGAGCATTGGAATGGGCGTAGTCATCTAGCAGGTCATGCATTCAAATTTCCTTTTTGCTTCTCTGAAGTTGCGGCAGCTTTACCCTTCGCCAAGCCGCGGTAGTAACCCAGGAAATAGCCGATGATAATAGCGCCGAAGGCCGCCTGCAAGGCGAAGAGCAGGCTCTCTATTTCAGCGCTAGGCGGCGTCCATACACTATGAGCCCAGGGCACGTAGGTTCCTCCGGTCAATTTATCTATTACGTTCCCGGCCTGATCGTCAGACCCGCTCCATTCGTGATTTCCTGTTGAGCTAACATAAGCGAAGGCACCGATGAATATCAGAAGGATTGCAACAACAATGAGTTCCATCTTCATACCGACATCTCCTTCAGCTTATTAATAATGCTGGGAGACGCCACATTTAGCTTTAGCAAAACATCGCTTCTGAGCTGGACGATGTATTTGAACATGAGTGCAGTTACGGCTCCCTCCACTATGGCCAGAGGAACCTGGGTTATGGCAAAGACAGCCAGGAAGGCCTCGAAAGATGCCAGCACTCCTCCTGAAGCGGCGGGGAAGGCCACAGCAAGCTCGATGGATGTAACAATATATGTGGCCCAATCCGCGATTAACGCCGCCAGAAATACGGCGATGTACATATTCACATTCCACTTCATGGCGCCTTTATAGACCAGATAGCCCATGATTGGACCAACTATACCCATGGAGAAGGTGTTGGCTCCCAATGTGGTCAGGCCGCCGTGAGCCAGAAATATGGCCTGGTAGATCAGGACTATGATTG
The DNA here is from genome assembly GCA_963754945.1 of Methanotrichaceae archaeon. Lineage (GTDB taxonomy): Archaea > Halobacteriota > Methanosarcinia > Methanotrichales > Methanotrichaceae > Fen-7. Next base: position 19,152 of record CAVWIG010000036.1, on the reverse strand, counting down.
ATAGGACAGAAGTAATCCACGGCCCGAAGAGTATCGCTCCCATGCCTGTTCCAGTAGGATGAGAGCAGCTTCCCGTAACGGACGGCATCTTAAGGGAAGAGAGAACGAAGATGAAGGCGCCGGATACCGCAAGTAAGGGCAGAACATCGCGGTTCGCTTTAATTAATTTGCTCATCTTGTAAGCACCATAAGCCACCACTGGCAGCGCGAGTGCATACCAGAACACGCACCAGTTGAGCGGCAAGAATCCCTCCATTATATGCATAGTATCACCGCCGAAGCAATTCCCGTCTTAGCATATAAAGTTTACTTGACTAAAGACAAAATAGATTTACTTTCCCATCTATGATGACCTCTCAGGAAGAAAAATAGATTCGACTGCATATGCAAAAAACTATCTTTCTTAATGTACGGAAAGTGACTGGAACAGATCATCATGTAGACAAATGCTGAAAGCCTCAAGGACCGAAGGAACAGTCGTTTGGCGCTGTAAAAGTATTCTCTGTAATGATTTCTTTTATTTTGATATTTTATTTGCGGTTTTCAACGAATAGTGCAGTTCTGCTTGACCTTCTTATTAGTAGTTTCGGTGAAATCCATCCAGATCATTAATTTTCTCTACCCACTCCAAAATGAATCTGGGAAAAACGATGGGTAACTGAGAGCTTTGCGAAAAAGTAAAGGATAGGAGGTTATCGTAATTGTTGCTTCTCTGGAGAGACTTCTCCAGAGTAAGCTTACTGCTTCCTGTTCATAAGCAGATACCCCATTGCAAGAAGTCCGGTTATGGCATAGACGCCCTCGAATCCTGGCTGCTTGGCTGGCGTTGTCGCCTTTGTGGCGTTTACAGAGGCGTTAGAATTCGTTGTTACATTTGTTGCAATCGTTGTCGTGGAGACAGTAGATGCCTGGGTCACGTTTTTGGTTATGTTCTCGGCAGTTTTACCTGCAGAAGCTGTTGTGCTCTTGGTGATGTTGGCCGCGGGAACTGTGGCAGAAGCAGCAGATGTGGCTGAAGCCGTCGTGTTGGCGGCCTCAATGGTTGCAGCCTTGTAAATGTAGTATCTGAGTGGGTTTGAGGCGCTTGTGTCGTCCTGATCTGATGTCTTGATAGAGATATTTTGCATAAGGACTACATCCTTGTTCTTGCTTAGCGTGATAGGGTTGTCTTTGTTATCCATGGTGATGGTCATGGCGGTTGGGTCGACGTTTCTTACGGACATCTTGTCGTACTTCTGTTCGGTCTTAATCGGTGTGAGCGTATCGGATATCTGGAAGATTCCGTCGATGGTAGCTATGCTTGTATCAGCTCCGGCAAAAGCATTCTTGAAGTGAACTGCTATCTGGACGATCTCCTTTGTGTCTCCTAGATCAACCTTGTAATAGTAGGTCTTATCGTTCATCTTGGCATTGGATATGGACGGTTGAATTACCTTATCATCCACTACCTGGCCATTCTTCGTCAACTCGAGGTAGGCCTTGTTGCCCTTGACATCCACGGACTTGATGGCCAGCTGATATCCCTCTTCTAGTTTCAGCGGGCTGGCAGATGTGATGGTCTGCTCGGTGTCGTCATCCACCAGGACCTTGTCGATCTGCTCGTTGGTCATAAGGTTTCGGTTCTTGGACTGGTCGAAGAGGAACGCGACAGTCTCGTTGGCATTCTTAATGTCATCGGTTACATTGCCGTCATAAGCGGCGAAGTACTCATCGCCAAGGAATCCTACCACATCATACTGACCCCAGGGTGCGAACGAGAAGCCCAATGGCTGGGCCTGGGTTGTGTAAACTACGCCCCTGTTGCCGTTACCATCCGGTTGGTCGCTTAGAGTGGAGCTATCTGATTTGATGTCGGATAGCCTGAATGTGAGCTTCTCAGCACCTACATTATTATCAATATCATAGTAGAATCCCGAGAAACTGGCATTGGTCCAGTTGGTCTCTTTGGTGGCAAGGTTGGTTATAGGTCCGCGTATCTCATATGTGCCTGGATCGGTATACGTCTTAGAGACGTAATACCTGAGCGGATCGGCAGCGCTTACGTCATCCTGGTTCGAGGTCTTGATTGAGATGTTTTGCATCAATATTACATTCTTGTTCTTGCCAACCGTGATCTGGTTGTCCTTGTTGTCCATTGTGATCGCCATTGAGGTAGGATTGACATTTCGAATGGACATTTTGTCGTACTTCTGCTCAGACTTCAGGGAGATTGGTTTGTCCGAAATCTGGAAGATTCCATCAATAGTAGCGATGTTGGTATCACCACCTCTGAAGGCGTTCTTGAAGTGAACAGCTATCTGGATAATTTCATTTGTTTCTCCGAGGTCGGCCTTGTAGTAGTAGGTTTTGTCGCCCATCTTGGCGTCGGATATGGAGGGCTGAATGACCTTGCTGTCAACTTCCTGCCCATTCTTGGAGAGATCTAGGTACGCCTTATTGCCATCGATGTCGATGGACTTTATGGCCAATTGGTAGCCTTCTTCTAGCTTAAGCGGGCTGGCAGATGTGATGGTCTGCTCGGTGTCGTCATCCACCAGGACCTTACTGATCTGCTCGTTGGTCATCAGATTCCGATTCTTAGACTGGTCGAAGAGGAAAGCTACTGATTCATTGGCGTTCGACACGTCTTCAGTTACATCGCTGTCATAGGCGGCGAAGTAGCCGTCGCCGAGGAAACCAATCACCTCGTACTGGCCCCAAGGCGCGAAGCTGAAGCCCAACGGCTGGGCATGGGTAGTGTAGACGACGCCTCTATTGCCATCAGCATCAGGTTGATCGCTTAGCGTGGCGCTGGATTTGGCCGGGTCGACGTTGGAAAGCCTTAATGTGAGCTTCTCGGCTCCTATGTTGTTGTCAGTATCGTAGTAGAAGCCTGGAAAGGTTGTGTTGTCAAAAGAGGTGTCGTTCTGACCCAGATTATAAACCTGGCTGCGAACCTCTACCGCCTTATCCGACGCATACACAGGCAGCATCATTGCAAGGAGGAAAATAACTCCTGTAACACTAATTAAGCTTATTGTTTTCATTTTTATTACCTTTTAAAATGTCTGTTTCGAGTAAGGATAATTTAAATTTTTCGCTTGGCTTCAAAGAAAGGCAGGTTTTCATTTCCAGCTCAAAGTCAGTATGGCACTACGAAATGCTTCTAGTGGCTTTAGGGAATTGCATTAATGGAAATTCTGCTATTAGCAGAACATTTCAGCTCTTCCAAAAAGTTTATTACTATATAACATTATCACTTACATGAGTAATATGGAACAAGACATCAACAGAATCGGTGTTTCATTGCCGGAGAATTTGCTGAAGAATTTCGATGGGATAATTCTTCAGCGCGGCTATTCTTCCCGCTCGGAAGGCATCAGGGACGCCATCAGAAACTACATAGTCAGCTATGAGTGGATGAGCGACGTCCAAGGTGAACGCGTGGGCGTGATAACTATTGTTTACTCTCATGCACAAAGAGGCCTTGAGGGCAACCTCACTGAGATACAGCACGAGTTCGGAAGCATAATCAAGTCCAGTATGCATGTTCATTTAGACCATGACAACTGTTTGGAAGTAATAGTCCTCAGGGGCGAAGGCCAGGATGTGAAATTAGCAACTGAAAAGATGATGGCCCTGAAGGGCGTAAAACACGTTAAGCTTACTACTACTTCGCTAGGCAAAGATCTCTAGCTCTATTTCTTTCATAAACATGGTCATATTGTGTCATCCAATCTTATCTCTTCGCCGACTTCCAGCCCATGGCCGGGCTTTGCCCACATATGAATAAACTGATCTCCTTTTCTCACACCGATCGCTGGAAGCTCCTTATCGGCTGTTGTGCTCTCTAAAACCAATAAACCTTCGCGGCTCTTTCTCGACATGGAACAGGACCGATGGTACCTGCAATTCTTTTTACCAAGAATTATAGCTGTGATCAAATCAAAGTCGTTATTGAAACCGCTTTTTCTGATGTCGGTGATTATCAAATCGGTCATAGCGATGCATAACCTCATTGATTGATGTAGGCCCTTAGCATGCTATTTCAGAAGAGGAGCGCCCTGGATAGGCAGACTTCCAGGGCATTGCAACAGGTTTCTTTCAACGGTAAAGGAGGCCGTGTCGTCCTGCTGTGTCGCTCTTCAACCTCAGATGATAATACTAGTTAATAAGTATTTCGCCTAAAGTAACAGAAATGACTGCTAATGAAGTTACGATCAGAATGTGATCACTATCAACATGGGCCTAAAAGAAATTCCGTTCGGAAAATGATTTCACTATCTACACATCAATTATCACTGGTAAGGACCAGATGAACCTCGGCTATTCTCGTAAAAATAAATTCGAAAAGCTTATTACTTAATAAGATTAGATAGAATAAACCCAAAATGGAGAGTGTACATGTCAGAAACAGAAAGGTGTAATGAAATGCCTATCCGGAAGGTAGTGGTTTCGGACGAAGCAATTCCCTTCGTGGCCAGAGGAGGACGCCTCTTCTCCGGGCAAGTGGTTGCATCTGATCCGGGAATAGAGGATGGAGATGAAGTCCTTGTGGTAGATAGAAAGAATAACCCTCTCAGCATGATGGAAGTCTTCTTTACGCCGTAGGAAACGTTTCAAACACGCGAAAATTAGGACCAAAAGCTCCTAGAGCTTTGATCAACTGTAACCATAACGATAGAAGATAAGCTCTGGCATCTTCTGGACAAGCTGCCCAGATGATGTCAGCGGCTACTATTTTTAAAAATTCTTGGCGAAATTATCCCTTAATGGCAGCACTTATGCTCGTGCTTGTGCTCTGCATCGTGAATATGCTCGTGGACGTGGGGCTTGCCGTTGTGCTCATGGGCATGTTCATGCTTATCATCTGTATGGCAACACATTTGGATTCACCTCCGGTTTCAGTATTTGATAATCTAGTCTTGTAATTTTGACTATAAAATGCTTTCGATGGGCATTATCAAGAAAATAGCTCAATTTCTTAGATGAAAGTGATGACTATTTGTAGCAAAGAACAGAATTTCGCGCATAAATATTAGCCTTACATTTTTTTCAATGAACAATTAGTATTACCAAGAACTGTTATTATCTGAAGAATCGATCCGTTATCGAGAAGATGTGTAAGCAAACCGAAACTAAGAACCACACTCGATGAGAAGATAGATCTTTCGTGTATTCCTTCCGCGCGATCATAATTATCTCAGTAATGCATCGCGCATGATCTCTTATGGCAGCCCAACTTTCTTGAGTCTTAGTGCGTCTGCAACATAAAAAGCACGGTATTTTTAGGACCAGGAGTTATTAAGGAATCTAAGGCATTGTAGTTACAATTAATAGGCATATTGGTAGCAACTCATAATCCTAGTCATGTGGCGCTATTGCCGATAAATTTTGCTGTCTATTCTTTGGCCACAAGACTGCGGTACGATACAAAAGTGCAAAATTAAAGGTCTAGGCGCTTTGGCTCTCCTCCAATGTATTTGGCATGTAGCGTTCAATTGCATCGATAAGCTCTTTTATCCGTACTGGCTTTGACAAAAATTCGTTTGCTCCGGCATCAAAACAAAGTTTTCTATATATATCCGGAGCGCACCCTGTAATCATTATGATTTTGGGGCCGTGAGACCAGCGCTCTCGAATAGTCCTCGTAGCTTCTATTCCATCCATGTATGGCATCTGAATGTCCATGAGTATTATCGCATAGGTTTTTCTCTCCAGGGCTTGAATGACCTCTACACCATTACGGGCTATATCTGCCGGAATACCCAACTTCTTGAGCACAATCACAATCACTTTTTGGTTAAAAGAGTCGTCCTCAGCTATTAGTATGTTTAAACAATTAGTTTCCATTTCTAATTAAACCTCCTGTTCTTAGAATTCTGCATCGCTTCGACTAATGATTAGGAAGGAAACGCTTTGTTAGACATTTGCCAGGACGGTACAACGGAGCTAAATTTTAACGTCATATAATCCTTCTATACATATGTAATGCTAATTGATAATTTATCTATGATATTATTAATTTGAATCGCATTGGGAACCTCTAAGGTTTGTATATCCTGAGTTCGATCATGAGTAAACAAAAAACAAAAAAATAATGGCAAGTAAGGCGCTACTCCTCCTCCAACCGACAAAGCGGGCAACTATGATGCCATTTGGGCTCAGCCGTAACCCTAACTGAAATCCCGCCATTGTGAGCGTTCGTATTTATTTCTTGGATTAACCTTGCCACCTCTGCAGCCTGCATGGCAGCGGGCTTGACTCTTCCTACCTCGCGGCCGTGAATGCTGAAGCGCCCCTCCGTCTTATCAATAGTCATAACAGCGTATTCCGGAGTATCCTCACTTTCACCATCGCTCAAGTAGAGCAGTTTATCATGATAAAAGCTGTAGCAAAGAGGCCATTTATGGTTGAACATTGCCTTTATCAGGTCAACTTTGCCGTTAATCTTCGCGAAGGAGAATGCGCGGTCAGGATGATTCATCATATCCACCTCATCTTATCGCCTGGGTTGTTGGCGTTAAATTTCTTATCTTCTTTTCAGCCATCTTACCCCTCCTGCATAGCGAGCAAGGCAAATGCAGAATTCTTAACAGATAGGATCTGGAAGCCGACAAACCAAATGTTGTTACTAATTTAGTGATAAAGCTTATAATTTATGTACTTTTCGCTACAACTTATGTAGAAGCAGAGTCTTATCGAAAACCGATAGTTAGGCCAAATCGAGATGGTGCGAAAAAAACACGATGTCACGGATTGGCCTGGAAGGCCTATCGTAGCAATGATATACTAAAAGTTATAATGAAATAATATGAAATCATTTCTGCATCATACGGGAAGTAAAGGCAAATTAGATTGGAGAATTATGAAATCTTCAATAGGAGTAGGGTTCGCACTACTCGTTTTTGCGATAATTGCAGGTGGTGCCATCCCGCAGCTGCACGTTTTAGCCGTCGTTGTCGGTGCTATCGGCTTAATTTTGCTGATCATCGGAGCAGGGCTCAAAGCTATCTAGTGGCTTGCATTAGCCTGATTGCTGTCTTGATGCGGATTTGCCCAAACTGGCAGTTGTCGATGAATCTTTAAGTGAAGTACCAGAAAAACCAGTCAGCCAGAGGAGTGTTTAGGAGGTTTTTGTCTTTCCCGGATAGTTGAAGCATGATCTAAAGATAAGCTTCTGTGGCGTATCTTCGCATCATCCTATGGCTGTGGAAGTAATAAGCAATCTTCCCTATCGAGTTCCTCATCAGATACGTCCATGCATCTCTGTTATTGTAGAATGCAGGGATAACAAGATATTCCAGCTTATTGTATAGATCTTTCAGCTCGCGGGCTCTTCTTTCTCCCTCACTCATTGGTTCTCTAGGCTTTGGGCCTATAGCCCATCCAGTGACGCCCTCTATGCAGCCCTCGATCCACCAGCCATCTAGAACGCTGAAGTTCATGACACCGTTGTAAGCCGCTTTCATACCGCTTGTGCCGGATGCCTCGTTGGGCGGCAGTGGGGTGTTCAGCCATACATCCACGCCCGAGGTTAACTTGCCCGCTAGCTTCATATTGTAATTTTCGAGGTAGACTATCTTGATGTCTCCTCTTAACTGGGAACGGTAGTTGTAGATCTCTTTGATAATACGCTTTCCTGCTTCGTCTCTGGGATGTGCCTTTCCCGCAAAGATGAGCTGTAACTTTCCAATCTTGTTTATGTCCCTCAGCCTGTTCAAATCCGAGAATATCAATGTCGCTCGTTTGTATGCAGTAGCCCTCCGCGCGAAGCCCAACGTCAGAACGTTAACGTCCATGCCCGCTTCGGTACTCTCGTTGATGTAATCGATCAGAGATTTCTTGGCATTAATATGGGCATTCCATATTTCTTGGTGGGGAATCTCATCAACCCTAACCAGCAGCTCGGGCTCGTTTGCCCATCCAGGAATATACTTGTCGAAAAGCTCCCTGAAAGGTTGGCACGTCCAGGTATAAGGATGAACTCCATTTGTTATAGCCCTTAAATGATAACCCGGAAAGAGCATCTTGGAGTACTCCATATGAGCATTGGTGACTCCGTTTACGTATTTGCTCAGGTTTAAGGCAAGAAGGGTCATGTTCAACCTGTCCGGCCCAGCATACCTTTTCAGCTCTTCTTGGGGGAATTCTGCTCCCAAGATGGCATGAGCATCATCGTAAGAGAACTTGTCAAAGGCCGCTTCGACTTGCGTATGAGTCGTGAAAATGCAGAGGTCCCTTGTCCTGTCAGCATCCATGCCGTTCTTTTTCATCAGCTCCAGGGTTAAGAAGCTTGAATGCCCCTCGTTCATATGGTATTTACTGATCTTGAAGTTCAATGCTTCCAGCATTCTCATGCCGCCGATTCCAAGGACCATCTCCTGTTTCAACCTGTACCTTTCGTCCCCTCCATATAGGTAACTGGTTATTTCCCTGTCTTCAAGTGAATTCTCTCCGAGGTCGGTATCTAATAAGAGAACGGGAACCAGTCCGCCAGCCGGACTCTTATGGTCATGGAGCCAGGATTTTATCTTTACATCTCTGCCATCGATCCGAACCGTCACTGTATCTAGTAGTAGCCTCATGAACTTGGACGGGTCCCAATCGTCAGGATGCTCTTTCTGGTCCCCTATTTCGGTTATCTGCTGTCTGACAAAGCCTTTCTTACTCACGAGGGTCACAGCTACGAGGGGAATTCTCAGATCTGCACAGGAACGTCAACGAGTCGCCTGCCAACACGCCAAGCCCGCCGCTGTAAGTTGGTATATCGCTTTCTATTCCTATTTCCATGGAGAAGTAGGCGATCTTGGAACCTTCCAAAAAATTGCGCCTATGCTCTTCGCTACAGAAATAATAAACTCCGCCTCTGACCTCGGCTTTGAATTTCGCTTTTTCTGTATCTACAGGCATCCCGCAAATAGGGTCTATTGCAATCATGATTCTCAATTCCGATGAACTGATTTTGAACGAGCTAGTTCGCTATTCCGCTATTACATCTTGAGTAATCTCGCGTTTATGGCCACGATTACAGTGCTGGCACTCATTAAAATTGCACCAACCGCAGGGCTGAGGAGTATCCCGTAACTGTAAAGGATTCCTGCTGCCAATGGGATGGCTAAGGCGTTGTAGCCTGTCGCCCACACCAGGTTCTGAAACATCTTGGAGTACGTCTTCCTCGACAGGCCGATGATGTAGGCTACGTCCCTAGGATCGTTCCTCACCAGCACGATGTCTGCCGACTCGACCGCTACATCCGTACCTGCACCAATAGCTATTCCTACGTCCGCCTGAACTAGGGCCGGAGCATCGTTGACTCCATCCCCTACCATGGCCACGATGTAATCTTTCTGAACTTTCTTTATGGCCTCTGCTTTTTCATGAGGCAGAACTTCGGAAAAAAAATCATCCAGGCCCAGATCTTCTGCCACCCACTCGGCCACGAACCTGTTGTCCCCGGTGAGCATCATGCACTTTATGCCCATCGTCTTCAATTTCTCAATAGCCTCTCTGGATTCCTTTCTTATAATGTCTGCCAGGGCAACGGCTCCGATGGGCTTATTTTCTTCAAGCAGGAAAACGACTGTTTTTCCCTGCTGTGCCAGCTTATCTATCCGTTCATCCTTGAGATCGATCTTTCTTTCTCGCAAGTATCCGGGGCTCACGACCATCCATCTTTTTCCTTGGACCTGCCCTTCAATGCCCTTTCCAGGAATCGCTTTGAACTCATGAATCTGGACGAGCTCGACTCCTTTCTCTTCCGAGCTGTTGATAATTCCAGTCGCAATGGGGTGTTCCGAGTTTGCTTCCAGGGACGCGGTTAGTCCTAGAATCTCATTCTCATTCAGCTCCGCAAGAGGCACGATGTCGGTGACGCCAAATCGGCCTTCGGTTAGTGTTCCTGTCTTGTCAAAGATCACAGCCTGAAGGTCTTTGGCCCTCTCAAAGGCCTGTCTATTCCGGATTAGAAGTCCTGATTTTGCTGCTAGAGAGGTCGAGACGGCAACCACCAGTGGGACAGCCAGACCTAAAGCATGCGGGCAGGAAATGACCATGACTGTGACCGCCCTCTCAACGGCGAAGGCGGAATCTCTGCCATAGAATAGCCAGGCTGCTAGTGTGATGGCGCCGACACTGAGAGAAATTATCGTAAGCAAACGAGCAGCTTTATCTGCCAGGTCCTGGGTCCTTGACTTGCTCTCTTGGGCCTGCCTGACGAGCTCAATGACCTGATTAAGGTAAGTCTCGGATCCAATCTTTCTCACCTCCACGGATATCGAGCCTTCGCCGTTAATGGAGCCACCTATCACATTGTCTCCTGCTTTTTTCGTGACCGGCTTTGATTCGCCTGTCATCATCGACTCGTTAACGTTCGTCTCTCCATCCATTACAGCCCCATCGACTGGCATTTTCTCTCCAGGTTTGACCAGGACTCTGTCTCCTGGCTTCAGCACCTCAACCTTGACGTCCACCGTCTGGCTATCTCTTATCAGATGAGCTTCGGAGGGCATTATCTTGACAAGTTCCTCCAAGGCTCGGGAGGCGCCCAACACAGAACGCATCTCAATCCAGTGACCGAGAAGCATGATGTCTATCAGGGTGGCCAACTCCCAGAAGAAGACCTCTCCCTTGAGGCCAAAGACCACTGCCGAACTGTAAAAGTAGGCGGAACTGATCGCCGTAGCGATCAAGGTCATCATACCGATGTTGCTTTCCTTGATCTCATTGAATAAGCCCTTCAGGAATGGATATCCGCCATAGAAATAGACGAAGCGTGGAAAGCAAGAACAAGGCATAGATCGAGCTTGGAAACTCCAATCTAAATCTCAATAGGTCCTGAATAAATGGAGAGAGGGCAAGGATGGGAAGAGTCAAAACAAGAGAGATTATGAATCTTCTTTTGAAGTCCTCAGTGATATGGCCTTCGTGTCTTCCTTGGTGCATCTCATGGGGTTTGCCCGTGCGCTGCCCAATCTGGTGCATCGTGTGTTCTTCGCTTGCCTTTTGCACCTCGTGGCCTTCGGCATTGCTATGCATTTTATGTTCTTTCCCCATCTCAGGCAACATTGGGTTCCCGTTCTCCTTTGTCATCCGTTCTCCACCAACTCTTAATGCATGAGATATGAGATATCTTTGAATTCATTACAAAAGATATCGCGAGGATACTCAATCGTCCGCTGTGATCCACACTAGTTCCATCAAATTCATGATATTCATTGATTCTCTTAAGTTGGAGTTGGATATACCTAATTACGCAATAATTTACCAGCCTGCCGGAAAGGCACACTAAATCAGACCTCACATCTTGAGCAGGCTGGTATCTTTGAGGAGAAATGATTTTATTCTGCGGGAGGGACTATTCCGAATATTCTTCTTACTGAGTTTTCTTATGTTCTTCCTCTTCCCCATGCACATGTTCGTGCTTTATTTCATGTTCGTGCTCGTGCTCATGAGTCTTGCCTTCATGCTCGTGCTCGTGCTCATGTTTTATTTCGTGCTCATGCTCGTGCTCGTGCATCTTCTCGGGCTCATGCTCATGGTCGTGCTTTTCATCAGTATGTTCTTCCTCTTCCCCATGCACATGTTCGTGCTTTATTTCATGTTCGTGCTCGTGCTCATGAGTCTTGCCTTCATGCTCGTGCTCGTGCTCATGCTTTATTTCGTGCTCATGCTCGTGCTCGTGCATCTTCTCGGGCTCATGCTTATGGTCATGCGTTTCATCCATTTCTACCATCTTCCTTAATTTCTGATAGCCAAAATTATTATAATATATCGTATTGACTATCTACTATCACTAGTATTGTTATGTTTCAAATACTTTTCGTCATGATATCTTATAAAGTAACACGCATTAAAAAAAGCTTGTTATCTAGTTGGGCGATAGTTCGCAAAAACGCGATATTCTCAAACCACATCGAGAAGGCGAGCGGATCACGGAACAACTCGCATCGTCTCGATTTTCCTTAAGTTAGATTGGGACTTATGGGAATATCGCTGGACTAGGGACCAATTTTGGTATGGCCTGTTTGAAATTACAGCAAATTTGGAATGTTTGCAGGCCAGTTACAACTTCATGTATCATGCATGTGCAAATGCCCCTCATCGTGGGCGTGCAGATGCTCATGCACTAGCTTGCCATGGATGTGCATGTGTTCATGAATGAGATTCGCGGAAAGTAGAAGTTCCAGGTTATCGAGCACCTTTTCTGCACCTCCGTCTATTACAATCCCATGGTCTTCGCCCATAACTATAGCTCTTTTGCTAATCTGCTCCACTGTTTCCAGGTCATGAGTAGCTGTAATTATCGTCTTTCCTGTCTTTCCTAGCTCCTGAAGTAGCTCTATCAGCCAGAGCTGGGTTCTGGGATCCAATCCGGCAGTAGGCTCATCCAACAAAAGGATATCAGGATTTGTAGCTAGGACAGAGGCAATGCAGACCTTTTTCTTTTCTCCTCCGCTCAGAGTGTGAGGCGATCGATCTTTGAGTTTAGTGATTCCTATCATCTCCAAGACCTCCAGTACTCTGGTTTTGACTTCATCCGGAGTCATGTTGAGCTGCAAAGGTCCAAACGCGACCTCCTCAAAGACAGTCGGCGAAAAGAGCTGCACATCCGAGGACTGAAAGACAAAGCCTACTCTTGTCCGGAAATAGGACCTGAAATCATTATCTTTTATGGCATCGAAAACTTCTTCAATTATCTTATTGTCAAAGGCATAGAATTCTCCAACACTAGGATATACAAGCCCATCCAGGATGGCCAGCAAAGTAGATTTACCGCTACCGTTAGATCCGATTATGGATAACTGCTCACCTGGTTCTATCTTAAGTGTGACATCCTTTAAGGCATAGATCTTTCCTACGTATGCGTATGATACATTCCTCAGATCAAAAATTGTCTCCATGCTAATATCACCGGATGATGTTAGTCGAGATCAACGCTATCACTATGCTCATGGATAGCGCAACAGCCCCGACGATATAATCGCGATTACGCATTTTGAACTCCTGCAAAATCTTCACATCCCCGTTGTAGCCCCTGGACAGCATGGCCATATGAACTCTTGCGCCTGTGTCAATAGACCTTATAAGCGTGTATCCCATGCGTCCTCCGACCCACTTCTGCTCCTCGAACATGCTTCTGGATTTTATGGTCCTGGCTCTCTTTGCGACGTACATCTCGCGAACCAGATCAGATAGCACGAAGATGTATCTGTAGGCCATACTTACCGTGAGAACATAGAGCTTGGGAACTCCAACAGAGCGCAGGGACTTAAAGAGCATCTGCTGTGGTGTAGTGAGAAATAGTAGAACTATAGCAGAAACGCATGTCGCAACACGCATCATAAATATCGTCGCTGCACTGACACCTTGTCTGGTAATGTAGATGCTCTCGGGCAGTGGAATCGGCCCCAGGTGGGCACCAGGCCACAGAGATATAAGCTGAATGAGGGGGTCACCCGGGAAAAAGACATTGAAGATCAAGGGTAAGACAATAATTCCTGAGAAGATGGGAATGAATAGCCATACCCGCTTGATGAAAAACCCTACTTCGATCTTGCTTAGGTATGCAAGTAATAGGAAAAATAAATAGACCGTTATTAGGATTTTTAGGTTCCCCACCAGACTTATTGAGACTATTAAGGCCAGGATAGAAATCAACTTAGTCCTAGGGTCAAGGCTCTGCAGCAGGCCTTTGCGCCTAGAGAAGCCTTCCGAGATAAATGCATTCTCGATGAACTCGAAGACTTCATCAATTGTCCTCCCTATGAAGCCCTTCTTACCGTGATACACAGCAGAGCACTTGCAAGGACCAATATCTACTTCTTTCATCCAACCTGGGATCATATCTTTCTCCATCCTATGTTGAATCCTATCGCCTGGTTTCTCTCAAATATTTATAATTCAGATTACCAAATAAAAAAAATTAGGCGCTAGCCTTTGATGAACGTCTTTCCCACGACGTACAGGACACCACTGCATATCACTACGCCTAACACAGCCGCTATGTAATATCCGATAGTCGGATTCAGACCGGGAACGCCATAGTCTTGGAGGGGGGCGTTCCAGAGACCCGAGAGCTTTTCTATGCCCTGGGGCACAAAACCGAACTTATCTTTGAGCTCATCGGATCCCCATTCGCCGAATGCCGTGCCTGAAGCTATCAAGCCGAGAGGCGTCAGAATTACCAGCGCGATCAGGCCAATCATCAAGTTTCTTACCAGCTTATCCATGGTCCCACCTCAGGATGGTGCTGCTCCTTTGGCTCTGCTCTTCTGCTCTTCAGATTTCTCTCCATAGATTAGGGATGGATCCGTTCTCTGGATATATGCAAAGATAAGACCAGTAACTAAAGCCTCAAGGATAGAGAATGCCATCCCATGCTCAAGGAACATCGCCGGAACAGACACGCTCAGTGGATATGGCATATAAAGCGGAAGTCCATTGGCATCCTTGTATAAGAGGGGCTGCAATCCGAGAATAAAGCCTGCCCATGTAGCTGCGGCTGTGAGAGAAACCCAGCCAGCAATGGCCGCGGCTATTACTCTTCGAGATGATGCGATCTCTGTGTTTCCGCTAATGAGCTTGTAGGCATAATATCCAATAAAAGGGCACAAAACTGCCATGTTGAAGCAGTTGGTCGCGTATGTGGTAATCCCTCCGTCTCCGAACATCAGCGCCTGCAGCGCCAGGGCAACCGATATGGTTATCACTCCAGCCCAAGGCCCTAGAACTATACCAATTATGGCACCACCTACGGCATGACCACTGCTACCTCCCGGAACAGGCAAATTGAACATCATGATGACAAAAGAGAAAGCAGAAGCCAGAGCTAGAAAAGGAACCTTTCTCGACCCGAGCGTACTCAATTTCTTTCCTGCATAAATCCAAATCGGGATCATAATGATCCAGAATGCAATATACGTACTTGGCCCTAAATAGCCATCTGGAATGTGCATAAATTCACCAAACAGCTAAGTAACATCTAGTTATAAAAGGTTATCGCAAGGAATACTAAGTAAGAACAATTGATATAATGATGCTAACAAAAGTTACCCATCGGGGTTCAGGAAATCCTTCCAATACGATTAGTACAGCTCCAATGAATCAAATAGAATTTTGGAATCTGGTAGAATAGGCTGGGTCTTTTGTTGAATTGCATAAATCCCCCCGATTGGTGCTACAAATACCAAAAAGCTTATTACTAAGTAAGGTAAAATTACTGCTCGCGAGCAAAAGAGATGACCAATGACCTCCTATGCCTACATCGGGTCCAAGATTAGCTCTACGCTCACTACTCTGAAGCTATAAACGTGGCGAAGACAATGCGCCATAAACTCTCTAGCGCCCAGGGGTTCTCCAGGGCGCTAAACTCCTTTTTCAGTCCTGGAAGATCATATAAGGGACATGAGAATTGTGAGTCCTATTTGTGTTACTAATCTAAATAAATATGTGATAAATTCCTACGTAATAGGGATATCTTAAAATAGAGAAAATACAAAACACTCGTGCGCATGAAATCCGAGGAGGGATTTTGTTGAGATTGAGAGCCAGCATTCTAGTTCTAGTGTTAGTCTTCATCCTTCTCATCCCGGCTTTTGAGATGATTGGGTTCACGCTAGCAGAAGACGTCGCAGATGAGGAGAGGGTTAATAACGAAACAATGGATACAGAAACCATTATCGAAAACTATATTTATGCAGATGATCAATCTGTTTCAGGCACCGGATTCGCCAACATCAACAACAATTTTGCAACTATTGACCCTGCTGATATGTCACAAAATCTTGATCTTAGAGTTCTCCGCAGTGGAACCGGAGCTTATAGCCACAACTCCACAATCTCAGTTCAAAACAATACTTTTTGGACCTATTCAGGCGAATTTGCAGCTAACAGTCAGAGTATAACGGCAAAAGATGATACAAACGCGGTTTATTCAGAGATAAAATACCAATTTCCGGGCAGTTTCAAAACCAAGGCCGTAAAATCGCTTTGGAAGGATCAGACCTATTCCAAAAACCACGCAGGCGTAATCTCCATGAACTCGCTCTTTGATTACGCGAAGAAGTTGGATACAGAGACTACTACGACATTAAACTCTGATGTGTACGACTATGGAGGATTTATAGGTGCCACGAATTCAACCATAGGGAGTACCATGGACATCAATTCCAGGTTCGATGGCTCGGCTCATCTGGGTGTAACCCTCAACGATGTGAGAGGAGGTATTGCTGGAATCCCTAACTCCAAAGCCGACAGCACCGCGTTGATGGATGAAGATTATAGAGGGGTCTTTCAATCTGAGCAAGAAGATGGCTGTAAATATCGTAAAGACGACAGATTATGCCGATTACGATCAGAATTATGAAGGCTATGCGTACGAAGACTATCCATGGCTGCCGTGCCTTTGCAATACCGGCTGGGATGACATGGCCATTCATGACCAGAGATACCACAGCGCTAAGGGATTCTTCGACTGCACGAGCTGTATGCCACCAGCTCCGTGCAAGAATTAGGTTCCGGAAATTGCCTGGGGAAGATATCTCCCCTATCTTCTCAGTTTTTAGTTCTGTCCAGGAGACTTTTTCGGGCAAGTCCGATTGTGATAAGTACCTTGGAAGACGAAATGAATATGCTCATGCTCTTGACAAAAGCTGGACGTTCTTGTAAACGCCCTGGAATAGGCGGATGATCCAAGCACGACTTTGACGGACGTTTCTGAGAACGTAACCAATGGCAGAGCTCACATTGGCGTTCTCCAGGGTAATACTGATGCTTGGAAGAAAGCATAACCGGTGCAACCATAGAGGAGACTGAAGGCATAGGCATCACAAAAACAGTCTGGGAAACCTCTGGTATACGAGGACGAAGACTACATTGGAACCTTACACATCGAAGAAATGATGAATTTAACTACTTAACTGAACATTGGCGATGAATCGGACAACTACGAATGGTTGCCTTGCGGCTGTCAGGCTGGATGGAATGATATGACCCGTATGACCAGAGGGGCCACAGCACTGATAGTATATTCGATTGTTCCTGCACCAAAAGCACCCAGTAGGGCCCAGTATCCAAAATAGCTGCGGTTTACGGCCAAATAACCATCGAGCCGCATATCTTTGCCTTATTCCTGACCTGTCGGACCTTGTACCGACCTTGTACTGACCAAATCGTCATCAATCCCAATCGTCGCTTGTGGATCGTGTTGCCTAGCTTGTTGCTACTATATCCAAAAGGTTTATTACTAAGTAAGATCATCACTCCGATGTGAGCGTCGTATTGGAAATCCTCCTTTACCGATCCGTCTGGATTCCTGCGCCCACTTGCCATGTAAATACACCAAAATGAGATGAAAGATGCGCCCCGGTGTGCCTGCTCGAATCATCATACACCAATGTTCACCGGGGCGCTGCTCTTTTTTTCGATCTCAAATTGCCTCTAGAGGCGAGCTGGGCTATGCAATTAGGGACGCTAGTCAAAAGCCGCTTTGGAGATAGACAAAAAGCCGGAAGGCAGGTTAGGGCATATTTAACGCTTTTATGGCCAAATAATAAAGGAGGCGAGTATGCCCCATCTTCATAAAAAGCAATACTCAGGCCTTAATATCCTTGGCCACCTTCTCCCGCCACCCTTTGATATCATCCAGAGCCACCACATCGATGGCCCCTCCCCGAAAGTCGCCTCCGGATTCGCCAATCTTCTCTTCCATCCAGCCCTCAATCTCCAGATAAGATGACCTAAGGGCATCCAGTACCTTTTGGTCAGCCTTCCACAGCCCCCGCTGGTTGGCCTCCAGGAGCCTCCGTCCGATCTCCTCCATAGCCCAGTGATTATTATCATTGAAGAACTGCCGCCATAATCTGCGTCACAGGAACTATCGGCTTCATAGACTTGGTACCCCCTTACATAACCAGAATGGCCATAGCGAAGACCACCGATTTCTTCTGCCAGGCTCGGCCTTGGTGGCGGGCTGCTTCTCTTAGGTTCAGATACCCTGGCCAGGACTATCCTTGCACCGGTTATATTTGCCCGAGGGCATCATGACATCATTTTTAGGCGTCCCATTCTTCGTATATCTCTTCATGTGCAGGAGAAAGTAGATTTGGTAAACATCACTATCAATGGCTCCTCTTTTGGCTATAACGGCTCCTTGATCTTAGACGGTCTTGATCTTGTAATCGAGGATTCTTGTCAAGGAGCTGGCTATCCATCGCTGGGTTAGCAGGCTGAACTACTCTCGCAGATGTGCTGAGGCCTCGGCTGTGCAGGCTCATATTAAGCAGGGCATTCCCTTGGCTCCAGGGATGGAGATAGGCTATGTGATTAGAGATGCCTGCAAGTGGGAGGTGGATCGAGAGAGGACGGCATCGAAGTTCGATGCTGCGTACTATAGAGGACTGTTAGAGAAGGCTTGGGGAGAGGCGGCGTTTGTTTTTGCACAGATGACACTTCATGAGTAGTTCAGTGTCGGGAGCGATCCCGAGAAGTCTCCTTCACACTAGCTAGCTGAAGGTCCTGCACGATGTCCGCACGGCCTTTGCTTCGAAGTTGTTCTTGAGACTTATACGGATGTGAGCGGTTGATCACTTCTTTTCGTGGATGCTTTAATCGACAGGCCCGTGATTTGGCGGCAGATTTCGTCAAGTTTTCATCGGAGATATTTGTACAGTGCAGCTGGTCGGGGAAACAAGCAATCATCGTGTTTTGAGTCGTGTGAAAGAGATTTCGCAGACTCATCTCTGTCTACGGCGTGAATACGATCGTTGCACGCTTATTTTGCTGAGCCAGATCTGCGTGATCAGCCCCGTGCCAAGACGTACGAGTATTTAATTGTTTCTGTTGTTGGACTGTAGGTCGTAATATAGTATATCGATGCTATGTGTTTAGCATTGGAAAAGTATGTCAAAGTTGATGGTAAAACGAAATGATTAAATAGTAAAACGTGAATTTGGATCACAATGAATTTTTCGGAGGCTAAAGACCTATGTTGGAAATGAAATTCAGAAGACACATCCACACCAGCAGAAACTACTACACTGTAAGTTTGCCGCCGCAACTGGCGCGCGAACTGGACACAAATCTTGTAGACATCGTAGTTAACGACAACGGCATACACATACTGCCAGTCCGTCAGACACCGTCGGGGTCAGGTGATTTCAGATGAAGCCGTTG
>CAVWIG010000035.1:0-48259 GCA_963754945.1 Methanotrichaceae archaeon | reverse complement strand
ATTCTGGAAATGAGATTTAGTAGGTGAGAGCGAAGGGATAAGCTCTTGGCCAGAGTCCTTATTGGAGGTTCCCTTCGCTTGAAGGCAAAGGAACGGAGGATGAAATATGAAAGACAGAGTGTGTGCCGTCCCTTCACCAAATTATAATCATTAACGCTTAATGTATTTCATCCTATCTTTACGTTTCTTGCCAGAATGAGCCTTTCGAGTTGATGGAAGAAGAGCGAAGAGATGATAGAAGTATTTTCAAGCAAGTTGAGGCCATCTCTTCGCCGTGTATCTATCGTCGTGACTTAGATATCTGCTTTCGTCTTTTAGATTATGGAGGCCATCGTAATAATCAATCGATCTATTATCATAAAGCATCAAAAATTAATTTTACAATGACCTTTAAGGCCGTGATCTCCTCCCTCGATGAATCATAGGACGTGATCACAGATCACTTGATGGCCGAGAGATGGCTTATCTGTGACTTACGATCCCGAGATGTGGACAGCACCCCCTCGTTCGTGGACACGTGGAGTAACGGGAACGTGTCAATATTGCCCCTCTTCAAGTTATCAATTTGCCGTTTCCTGGCATGTATGCTCTGAAGATCGACGAAGCAAAAAAACTACGTTTTGGCACTTTAAAGTAGTCCCATGTTCTCAAGCTGCATCCTGACGATCCGTACGCCTTCTTCGCACTCCTCCGGCGATTTGCCGCCGGTGATCACCAGTTTGCCGGAGCTGAATATGAGTACTACTACCTTAGGCTGCTTGATCCTGTAAACTAGCCCCGGAAACTGCTCGGGCTCGTACTCGATGTTCTCCAGGCCTAGGCCTAGAGCAATGGCGTTTAAGTTCAAGTCGGTCTTTAGATCAGCACTGGCCACAACATTCTGAACGTAGATCTCGGGCTCCAGATCGATCTTCTCGAAGCCGATGGACTTGAGCGTCTTGGCCATGTTGGTGATGACCGTGCGAACATCCTCGACGTTCTTGGCTCCGGTACATACTACCTTGCCGGAAGTGAATATGAGAAAAGCAGCTTTAGGGGCCTTGACTCTGTAGACGAGACCGGGGAACTTCTTCTTGTTGTACTCCGCACCCTCCAGCTCAGCTTCAATTTTGATAAGATCGAACTCGTCAGCCAGCTTTGTGGATGCGACTACGTTCTCTATATTTATTGTGGACTCCATACGCAAGTATCTCCAGGCCACTCTTTATAAAGTCCGGCATTGGCCCAACCGCTATCAGTGATCTATTGACTAAACTTTATAGCCCCTTATGTGCCAGGCCGCAAGGTGGCGAGCGGATGGAGACCGGCGGCTATCCTGGCCAATCTCTTTTTAGTGAGGCGATCCTATATGTGGAGGTATGACAAAGAAAGCATCAAACAGCATGCATAAGGAGGTTCGGACGGCCCGAGATATCGAACCCTTGGCTCGCGGCAGGTGATGATATGGCTGACAAAAACCGAGCCCAAGGCAAAAGCAAAAAAGCGATGACCAAAAAGGCAAGGCTAAAAAAGAAGAAAGTGAAATCATAGGAGAAGCCAGAGATTAAAAAATGAAACGTAAGCGCAGACTCGAATAGTTGAAGGCCGTTAAAGTCATGAGGGCTTGCAAGAGCTGGAGGCGTGGCAGCTAGGAAAACCGAAGATATGACGGTGAAACCTTCTTTTTGCGCCGGATTAGTAGCACTATATCATATTCGAAGCGATCATACTAATCCTTTGCCTGGCCGGATTTATTCTTTAGGCACAGCTTGCGCTTTAATTTATTAAACTTTATATACGTATAGCTTAAGAAGTTTTAATATTTTGATACCAAAAGCTTTTTATTCAATAGTATCCTATTAGGTCTATGGAGTCAGCTTCCCCTTTCATACTCCCTTTATGGCTGGCTCCAGTTATCCCTTTGAGGGGGCCTGAAATCACTTGCGCAATGCATAGATGCTCCTTTTAAACTATTACTATTGTGTAGGGATCGGGCTGGGAGGAAGTCTTACCCCATACCCCCTTCATGACTGACCCGGCCATTCCTTCTAATCCTTGCTGGCTTCAGAGGGCGAAGCTCAGCAAACGCTGCCTTCCTTCGGGTTGACGAACCGATAGCAGTGAAGACATATGCATGAAATCATCCAAAAGCACGTATACACATAAACGTCATATAATGGCAGAGGCATTATAATAACGCATTACATGTTACACCTCTGCGCACTCGCGATAGATTCCTAACGATCATCTCGCTGCCTTATAGCGTTCTATGGCTAGGTGCTACGATTCATCGACGTAGGATGTTGTAGTTGGTATGCCTTTAGGTTGCCTTGACGCACATTCAAGAAGAATGTCGTATTTCGTCTTCTGCTATCTCCTCCGACTCCCTGAATAGTTATTGGATACCCGCCATCATTTAAAGATATGGCGGAACTTGATAGAGTAAAATTCATTCTTGAAACGTCCCCCGGATGAATCTCGGGAAGATGAAATGCGAGAGATACTCCTTCCGGCTTTTCAAAACTTTCAAAAGAACGCCAAATCTATACGGTCTTAAATGGGCATGAGAATCCTCAACCTTAACGTACCAGTCAGGTGGGTCAAGAGCATATGAGTTGTTCTCAGGGTGGTTGTTATCTGGAAATAAAAGCAACGTACCTTCTACGGGATCTACACCAATTGAAAAATCACTTACATCTTGTGGGCCATACATTATCGGTATTACGGTACCGCCAACTGTCCTATAACTGCAATAACTGATCCTGCCGCTGCAAGCAATAAAGCATTTTCATACCACGGCCTAGAAATACCCTCCGCCATTCAATTCATATCTCCAGCCATTAGCTATAGCTTTCGCTCTTCCACTGATAGTGGCAATGATTGGTTATGATATATCTAATTTTGTTTGTTTCCGCCTGCCATTAGCTTCTCTCGCGAACTTTCCGCGAGTTCGAATTCTAGTTCTCAGGCTGACTGAATAGAACAGAGTCTAAAAACGTAGCTAGACAATTTGGAAACCTCTGGATTGATTGTTTTTCTAGCACTCGTACGATAGTGACCAGTTCGCGAATTTAGAACTTCTGAAGGAAATAAAATGTATTTTATCATCTGTTACATGCCTGTATTATTCGCCAAGATTATATTCTTAAGCTTCACAATAATCGTTATGTTCCAAACAGGCTTTCTAACCAACTGCCCGAGGTGCGGCTATATCGCCGAGGCTTGGACAGAGGGAGGAATTATCGTAAAGGTGAAGTGCCACCTGTGCGGGTTCCAAGGAGAGCTTCCTGCCAGCTCCGACCTCAAGAAGAGGCCCTGGAGGGTGTGATGAAACACGACATCACTATTTTAAAGGCCTCTTCTGTGCTAGAAGGTGGGGAATCGTGAATTGTGATGCTAAGGCTCCACTTGCTTCACGGCAGTTTTGCTTGAAGACGAATATTTTAGTCCTGATTCATCTTCTGTGAACTTCGGGATGTAGCATTGGCGGTTCCATTTTGCGAATGAATTTCTGCACGGCACTTCTGCCTTGAAGAAAAACATCTGAAGAGTGAACAGCTTCACATTCATTCTCATTGCACAATCCCTCCAAAAGAAATTGACTTTACAAGCTCAAATACGGCACGGAAATTCATATTAGAAATAATGATAAGTATCAATGATAAGTATCTATAATAAGTACCAATGATAGTTATCAATGAAATCGATGCTCTCTTTGTTTGAATATAAAAAAATACCATGACCCTAACCATGTAGCCGTAAGCCGAAAAATAGGGGGCCAGATTCCGGCCCTTTTTGATTTTACTCGCCGAATGCAGATTTTCGAATAGGCATTCAGCTAATCAGATGCACGACCTGAATTCGTTAATTGGTCCTTCTCCAACTGTCGGATCATAGCTTCAGCTTTTCTGCCGACCTCTTTCGGGTCTGTGGGTATCTTTGCCACACCCGTTTCTATAGCAGCCCTTGCTACAGCTTCAGCCACGAAGGGAACCACCCTCCTGTCGAAGGGGGAGGGTATTATGCAGGTCTCTGAGACTGACTCGATCAGACTGGATATGGCCAGAGAGGCAGCTTTCTTCATCGACTCATTTATGTCGCTGGCCCTAACGTCTAATGCGCCGCGGAAGATTCCCGGGAAGCCAAGGACGTTGTTGACCTGATTGGGAAAGTCGGACCGGCCGGTGGCCACCACCTTAGCCCCAGCGTCTTTAGCCAGGTCTGGCATAATCTCAGGGACGGGGTTGGCCATGGCGAAGACTATTGAGCCCTTGGCCATGCTGCGAACCATCTCCTGGCTTACAATGCCCGCCACGGATAGGCCTATGAAGACGTCAGCTCCATTGATGGCATCTGCCAGGCTTCCTGTGATTTTTCGTGGGTTGGTGATCCGGGCAATCTCCTGCTTGGCCGGGTTGAGGTCAGTCCGACCGGTGTGTATCACGCCCTTGCTGTCGCAGAGGACAACGTCTTTGGCTCCGAAGCTGAGCAGGAACTTCGTGACCGCTATTCCCGCTGCCCCTGCACCGCTGACGGCTACTCTTATGTCGCCGAAGTCCTTGCCCACCACCTTTAGGGCGTTGATCAACGCGGCCAGGGTTACCACGGCAGTGCCGTGCTGGTCGTCGTGAAAGACCGGTATGTTTAGGATCTTTTTCAGCCTCTCTTCAACCTCGAAGCATCTTGGGGCGCTTATGTCTTCCAGGTTGATTCCGCCAAAGACGGGCTCAATCCTCGCTACAGTGTCCACGATGACCGAAGGGTCTTTGGAGGTAACGGAGATCGGAAACGCGTCTATTCCGGCGAAGTTCTTGAATAGTATCGCCTTGCCTTCCATCACGGGTATTGCTGCCAGGGGGCCGATATCTCCAAGGCCAAGCACTGCAGTTCCATCAGTCACAACCGCCACTATGTTCCCTTTGGAGGTGTACTGGTAGACGTCATCCGGATTCTTCTCTATCTCACGACAGGGCTCGGCCACTCCCGGTGTGTATGCAAGGCTCAGGTCGTGCTGCGTTTGGCATGGGACTTTGCTGTGGATGGCGATCTTGCCGTGGGCCAGTCGGTGAAATTCAAGGGCTTCCTCTCGAAGAGACATCTTTGCTCCGTTGGCCGATTCAGAGATAAACCTTGTCCAGTAGAGAGCTTGTTCAGGGGAAGGGCCGTTCGTCAGAGTAGCAACAGATATAAAGTATGCCCTACTCTTGGTAAAGCGAGCCGGGGTGGCAGAGCGGACTATTCTCGTCTGTTTTGGCAGGCGGGAGTTCATACGCGGCAGGCTCGAGACCTGTTGTCCCTTCCAGGGACGCTTGGGTTCAAATTGGCAGGCCGCCAAAGACTTGCCATGAAAATCCCAACCCCGGCGCTAATTTACTTAGTAATGGGGTTCACTACTATGCATTTCTGATGCTATTCGTAGATCTTTAATTCCATCTTCGCGATGGCTCTATCTAAAGCGATATTCTAAAGTGCCTATTTCAAATGCTAATCTTGTTCGTCTAACGCAATCACTCAATTGGTTTCGTTGGGGAGGTTTTTTCCTATGTACTTGGATCTGGTTTTTCCGTTCTTCTTGATGAACAAATACCAGTAGGGACCATGAAGGGCTCTTGATATACTTGGAGATCAACAAAATAGAGATTGATGCCTTGAACTTGAAGATTGCGCGTACCTTCGGGACTTTTATGCATACTCTTGGCTAAGGGGTGGAGAATAAGGACATATAAGGCAGTTTATCCACTGCGCTTCATGTTAATAATTATTATAATTCTTGGAAGATCTCATTTATTGCATTGGTTAGAGTGCTACCATTGTGTCTACGAACTATCCTAAACGCGTCTAGCTTTGGTATACCCATATGAGTTATCAAAACTATTAAACAAAGCGAGTTCAGTATGATATTAATTGAATCTAAAGCTGTTCCTTCAAAAACCGGACAACCAGGGGCTTTTTCATAGTGTGTTAGATAATTTCGAGTACATACAATACCATGATTAAATTTTATTGTATTTTCATAAAACAATGAATCCAAAGCTCCCCAAATATTTGACAATTGGTTAAGTCGTGTCCTCAAAGAATATTCGTTTCCAAATTTTATCTTTGCCTTTAAAGCATCCCTAAAACCGGGGGGGTAGTCCCTACCATCTGGAAATTTGGTGGGAATAGAACGAGTAAGGTCGTTTCTAAGTGGTTCATAATCGTCCTTGGATAGGTATTCACGTTTGTCACCGTAAATCCTTCTATGGAATGCCTCAATAGCCTGTATTAAGCTCAAAAAGTAAAAACGTGGATAAAGCTGAGCGTAATATGTACCAAAAAATAATTCATATACCGGTTCTAGTGTGTCAGAGTAGTTGAACCAATTATTCATAAATTTATCTAAATAGCTTGTTAAATCTTTATATGGGATCATCATCTGTGAAAAGTGGATATCCTTAATATACAGCATATTGGATATCGAAAAAAAGATCTTGATTTCATGACGATTCGATAAATATGCTGTCATAGATCGAGGGTATGTAGGCCTACCTATGGCTAATGTTAGAAAATTTCCTAAACAACCAATAACATCTTCATACCATCCTAGGAGAGTTTCGAAAAACTAATCAATCGAAATACTTATATACTATTAATACTATAATATAATGCATGAGGACTCTCATTGATTTTGCCATTCGAGCAGAATATGCTCGAGTAAAAGCCCTCGGAGATGATCTATCCGAGATCGGATCGTTGATCAATTGGGAGCGTTTCAGATTTTTGGAACCATTGATATACAAAAATAAAACTAGCCGCGGAGGTCGTCCGAACATTGACATCGTGATTATGGTGAAAGCTCTCGTAATTCAGCATTGGTTTGGTCTAACAGATCCAGAACTGGAGCGACAGGTTGCGGATAGGATCTCTTTTCGTATTTTCCTTGGCACCACTGAAGTAATTCCTGATTTCAGCACAGTTTGGCTATTCCGTGAACGTTTGATTAAGTGCGACGTATACGATGATCTTTGGAATGAGCTTCAAAGGCAGCTCGATGAGATGGGGTTTACTGTAAAGAATGGCACTATCCAGGATGCAACCTTCATAACTTCGGACCCAGGTCGGAAGAGGAACAAGAAAGACGAGCAAGGCGGGGACAAAAAGGAAGGTCAAGATTCCGAAGCCACCAGTACGAGCCTGAATCAGGAGTTTGATAAAGAGCTAATTGGTATTTCAAATAATATTATTGATGACAAGGCCAAACCACAGAGACTCGAAGAAGAGCCAATAAATGAGGGAAGTTGGGCAAAAAAGGGTGTCAAATCCTTTTTCGGATATAAAGGTCATATCTCAATCGATACCAATTACCACCTTATCAGATATTTTGAGACTACAACTGCTTCTGTACACGATAGTCAGGTAGATCTTGGAATTGAAGGGCTACCACGTTACGCCGATAAGGGATATGATGGTGCAAAAACTCGAGGATATGATGCAGCCATGAAAAAAGCTACAAGAGGTCACAAGCTTGGAATCATAGATCTTCTGAGGAATAAGAGAATCAGTAAAACGCGATCGCACATCGAAAGATGCTTCGCTGTTATGAAGCGGGGGCATAAGGGAGCACATGTTTATGTAACAACTGTCGCAAGAGCTGGAGTAAAATTCATGATGAATTCGGTCGTTTACAACCTGGAACAGTTGAAATATTTAGTGCATAAACAAACAGCCTAGCGGAAGCTCTCTAAAAAAGCGCAAAAATTAGAAACAACAAGGTAAATTGAAATCTAATAAGCCAATTTAGGGGTGAAATATGCTAAAAAACCACTATAAAGATTGAAAATATTAACGCAAGAATTTAAGGCTTCATTAACCAACACTAAATCGAAACCCTCAAAGGAGTACGAAGTTATGCTGCAAGTGCTCTGGAATTAGTCTTTAACCAAGTTCCTGACAAAGATCAAGCATGGCAGGATCTACACAGGCTTACCAAGGATGAATACAAAGGTGTGCGATGTGATACTGCAAGCACTTTGGGATTAGTTTTTAACCAAGTCCCTGACAAAGATCAAGCATGGCAGGATCTACACAGGCTTACCAAGGATAAAGACCACGACGTACGATTTTTTGCTGCAATCTCTTTGGGATTAGTTTTTGGGCAAGTCCCCGACAAAAATCTGGCTTGGCAGGATCTCCACAGCCTTACAATGGATGAGGAGAGCAAGGCGCGAGAGGGGGCTGCTGTAGCTTTGGGATCAGCTTTCAGCCAAGTTCCTGACAAAGATCAAGCATGGCAGGATCTCCACAGCCTAACAAAGGATAAAGACAGAGATGTACGAATGTATGCCTATTATTCTTTGGGAAAGGCCTCAGTATTGAAAGCCGCAATAACAAATGATGAGGATACATTGAAAAATGAGCTAGAAGGAGCGATAGTCTTTTTCGAAAAATCGTCGAATAAGGGAGATGTAAGTCCAGCTAAGTTCTGTCGTTCATTTTACCGCGCATACTTCGCTATAATTTTTCGGGACACTAGCGGTGATGAGGTTCATTGGTATCTTTCCGAAGCGAAAGAAGCGGTAGGCAGATCTGAGAGCAAAAAAGAGCTTCTAAAGGCTGTAGAAAACCTGGCTGAGGCACTTCAAGAGTCTCAACGTCTGAAGTATAGATCTGTTCAGGAAGTTGCCAGCGAACTAAACACTTACAGGTTATACTGCGAAAAGGCCGCAGAATATATGGCTGCGGCTGAAGATGAAGCGCCCGGAGCTGTAAAGCTAATGAGAAGATGTAACCCACTTCTCGAATACCGAATACAAGCTACCATAGCCGGTATCCAGGAGAAAGCCAGACGAATCAGCTCTGACGTGGATAGAGCCGCTAGATGCTTATCTCAAAGCAACCCAGTCAAGGTTCATCAGTGCTGCATGAGAATGGTATCAGCCTTGAGAGACTCATGCAAGGGGTTCCCTGATGGAAAAAGAGTGTTAACTTGCGGTATCCTTATAGATATTGAAAAAGATGAGGAGCTTTCTGTGGTTCTTGGAAAGATAGAACTTGCAATGGCGTATGCTCTTCCCGAGGTCGAGGCCCAGCGCAAAGAGATGCTTGATCGACTGAAAAACATTGAATTTAGCATGGCTAAGTTGAACCTAAGTTCAGGTTCGGCAAGACAGGATCTTTTTGAAGTTAAGACCCTCATCAAAAAATTTCAGGATAAAATCAATGCACAAGAACTAAGCATGGAGGAAATAAACAAGGCCCTAAGCGAAAGGGACAATGTAATAATTGAAAGGCTGCAGAAAATGAAGGAGGTGTGGCTTCTGTCCGTGGAAGAGATGGCATAAAATCTTCCCAGTTCTGATGAGAACGAGAAAATACTAAAAGAAATTCAAAGCCTAAAACAATCGAGGAAAAGAAACCTATTGGGAATTACGGGCGATATTTCATCAATCGCTGGATTGTTGGTTGGGCTGATAGGAGTAGTAATCACCGCGAAATCAATATAATGCGATTGTGCTCTTGTGGGTCGTAAAGTTGATCCGGTGCCTAAAGAATTAACCGTGGGCCTTGTGAACTAGAGTGGCTCAGATTGGTAGTGACCTCTTTTAGTCATCTGTTCCTCGTAAAAAATCGCTGCTGTAGTAGTATCCCCTAGCCCCACCGTGAATTTGGGCCGCCTAGCCAATAGAGATGGCACTAAGCATACCGCCTCCTCTCCCAAACTCATGTAAGCCCCACGTCCGTTCGGTACGGCTCCAATCCGTAAGAACTCGTCTCTGGCGTCAAGCCCCGCCGGATTCACCTCATCTGGAGGCATTCCCGTTATCGATCCCGTGGCCGCCAGAGCAGCAGCGGCATCAGCCCCTCTGGTCAAAGCCTCAACTTCTTTTTCCGGGGGTATCAGTCCCCTCATAACGCTCATGATGTAATCGCTCGTGTGCACTGCCACCCTGGACAATCCCAGCCGCTCTCTGAGTTGCTGTACGGCTTTCATCGTATTCTGCCAGCCGGGCTTCAAACTCATAACTCTCGCCAGCTCGTCTTCGTTCATGCCAAGGCTGTCCACAGGCAGGCGTTCCAGAAGGTATTCCATAATCTCCGGCTTATGAAAGGCGCCCATCTCTGCGTGAACATACAGTTCAGGGTTGGCTTTTTTCCAGGAGCTTATCTGCTCGATCTTCCGGTCGAAGATCTCCTTAAAACCGGAAACCGGAACCAGATGAAATCCGGAGACAATAGCACCGTCGAAGTCCTCGATCATCTCCTGACAATAGGTATCGAAATCCGGACTGGAGTAAAGGCGGGAGTTCAAGGGATCGAAGGTGGCTATGAGCCGGTTAGCCTTTGAAGAGACTATGGGCCCTCCGGAAGTCGTGACCGTCTGGCCTTCTGTGAACTGGAAAACAAAGTGGATCATCTCTTTTTCTCTAGCGGCCTGAAGCGGCATTCTCAGGGTCCCGGAGACGGGTATTCGGACGCCGGGATGAAGCATCCCTGCCATTCTGCTGCCGATGGCCGAAGCATTCAGAACCGGCTGGGCTCCTAATGTTGCCAGGACACCTGCCATTATCCCGGCGTTTCCGCCCAGGCGGTACTCCCAGTGAAAAGACCCTTCGATGACTCCGGCGACCTCTTCTCGCTCGATTGGCAGCTCATCTCCTGATCCTTCCTTCATGCAGAACAGCAGAGCGGAAAGAAGATCCTCCAGCCCGGTTATCTTCTCTTGGGCCACTGGCTTGAGATCGCCGGAAAGCTTGGCTAATTCTATGCCATTCACGTTGTAAACTGCATCGAGATTTACTGTATAGGCGCAGATGATCTTCATAATCAGCTCTCTGGAAATTAGAATCCTAATCTTACCTGATTTGTCTTGAGCTTCCGTCCTCGTGGATCATTCAGTACATGTTAGGATTGGAAAGAATATACGCTTTCCCAGTAGCATCAACTATACCCAACTGAGTTTCGCTGGATCGAGAATATCTTCTCCCTGCTTCGATTAGATTTAGATACTATACCGATCTTATTCTCCTTCGATAATGAGCGCTGATCCTGTCGCAAAGTGGGAAGAGTTCCTGAGTTCGAGGTACGAGAAGGAGATTCTGGAGCTGGCGGACTCCTACCCCGACAAGCGCAGCCTTGTTGTAACCTTCCCTGATCTGACCAGGTACGATCCCGACTTTGCAGACCAGCTCCTGGAAGAGCCGGAGCAGCTCCTGGAGGCAGCGCAATCTGCCCTCCTGGAGCTCGACCTGCCCATGGATGTTGTCCTGGACAAGGCCCACGTCCGAGTTGTGGAGCTATCCGAACACTACAAGACCCGTGAGCTGCGGGCGGATCACATCGGCAAGCTGATCTCCATCGATGGCCTGGTCAGGACGGCCACGGAGGTCCGTCCCAAGATAGTCTCAGCAGCCTTCGAGTGCCAGAGGTGTGGCTACACATTCTACAGGGAGCAGACAGGCACGAAGTTCGAGGACCAGAACCTGAAGTGCCAGAACCAGGCCTGCGACCGAGGCGGGCCTTTCAAGTTAATTCTGTCCAAGTCCAAGTTCGTAGACGCCCAGAAGATAAGAGTGCAGGAGTCGCCCGAAGAGCTCCGGGGAGGCGAGCAGCCTCAGACCCTAGACGTTGAGCTGGAAGACGACCTGGCTGGAAGGATCTTTCCTGGGGACCGTGTGATAATCAACGGCATTCTCAAGTCCTACCAACGATCAACCCCCCAGGCAGGCAAAAGCACCTACTTCGACCTATTCCACAAAGGAAACTCCATTGAGCTGAAGGAGCAGGAGTTCGAAGAGGTCGATATCTCGCCCGAAGACGAGAAGATCATCAAGGACATGGCCAAGGATCCGGAGATCTACGAGAAGATAAGAAAGTCGATCGCCCCTTCCATCTACGGCTATGAGGACGTAAAGGAGGCCCTGGCCCTCCAACTGGTCTCCGGATTCTCTAAGAGGCTCCCGGACGGAGCTAGAATCCGGGGCGACATTCATATCCTTCTCGTCGGCGACCCTGGCATAGCCAAAAGCCAGCTTTTGAGGTACATGATCAAGATCTCTCCCCGTGGGATATACACTTCGGGAAAGAGTTCCACGTCAGCGGGCCTGACTGCAACGGCAGTCAAGGACGAGCTGGGCGACGGCCGCTGGACTATAGAGGCAGGGGCCCTAGTCCTTGCAGACAAGGGCATCGCCGCCGTGGACGAGATGGACAAGATGGATAACGAGGACAAGAGCGCGCTGCACGAGGCGATGGAGCAACAAACGATAAGCGTCGCCAAGGCAGGAGTCATGGCCACCCTAAAATCCAGGTGTTCACTGCTGGCCGCTGCCAACCCAAAACTGGGAAGGTTCGACAAGTACGAGCCCATAGCTCCCCAGATCAATCTTACACCAGCACTCATGTCCCGGTTCGACCTGATCTTCGTTTTAACGGACGACCCTGACGCCAATAGAGACTCTCAGATAGCACAGCACATCCTGAAGAGCAACTATGCCGGTGAGCTATCCACCCAGGTTGAGTGGAACCCTAAGATTTCACAGCAGGACATTGATGCCGCCATGACGGTCATAATGCCTGAAATTGAGCCGGAGCAGCTCCGAAAGTACGTGGCCTATGCCAGGAAGAAAATCTTTCCCACCCTCACCGAAGAGGCCAGAGAATATTTTGCAAACTACTATGTAAGTCTTAGGACCCAGGGCCACGATTCCAACAAGCCCGTTCCGGTTACCGCTAGAATGCTGGAGGCGCTTATCCGTTTGGGCGAGGCCAACGCCAGGCTCAGGCTTTGCAGCACGGTCACCATCGAGGATGCTCAGAGGGTGACCAAGATTATGGAAGCGTGTCTCCGAAAGGTGGGCGTGGACCCGGACACCGGCCTTTTGGATGTGGATATCATCGCCACAGGAGTTAGCAAGACCACCAGAGATAAGACTAAATTGATGCTGGACATAATAAGGGATGTGAGCAAAGAACAACAAGGCTCTGCGCCTCTTGAAATAGTCCTCGATAAGGCTGAGGAACAGGGAATAGAGCGAAGCAGAGCAGAAGAGATCATCACCCGGCTGAAGCGGGACGGCTCCATCATGGAGCCAAAGCATAAGATGCTAAGACTGGTGTGAGGTGGCCCGTGGAAGAAAATGAACCCCGGACGGAGGAACAACAGATGAATGAGCCGCAGTTGTACCTGAAGTCCCACCGTTCTGGGAGAGAGGTTCTGATAGCAGTCTGCGACTGCGATCTCATGGGAAAGAAATTCGTTGAGGGTCATCTGCAGGTCGAGATTCTGCCAGACTTTTTTGGAGAAGAAAAAGCTACGGTCCAAGATGTAGAGCAAGCTTTGGCCGCAGCGACCATGGCCAATCTCGTGGGAGAGCTGGCCGTTGGCCATGCAATAAGACTAGGGTACGTGGCCAGGGAGAACGTTCTGATAATAAACGGCGTCCCCTGTGCCCAAATGGTGTTAATGTGAAGCAATCTATATGTCCAAAGTGCGGGCAACCTTCAACCGAGGGACTCTGTCCTGCTTGTATTCTTAAATCAACCAAGATTCTCAGCTTTCCCGATCGCGTTGAGGTTACTGTGTGCCCAGTATGCGGTGCCAAGTTGGTCAAAGGCAGGTGGCAGATCACTGAGAGGACAGCCGAAGAGCTGGCCTATGAGGCAACTAATGATTCTGTGCTAGTTCACAGCGACATTCAGGACCCTGATGTCGACATCCAGTTAATGAAACGGGGTGCCACCAGATATCTAGCTCGGGTCGGCATGAAGGGATCTTTCAGAGGAATATCTGTTGAAGAAGGCTGCGATATCCCAGTTAAGATCATCCTCACTGCTTGCGACAGATGCTGCAGGATAGCCGGGAAGTACTTCGAGTCCACAATACAGATAAGAGGAAGCTCCAGGCCTCCCACTATAGTGGAGCTTGATACTTGCAGAGATATTGCCTTCTCCATGACAGAAGCTTGCTATCGCAGCGGTGACCAGCTCGCTTTTATTCAGGACATCCAGGAGACGAAAGGTGGTCTGGATCTGGTCATCGGATCGACTCAGCTAGCACGTCAAATCGCCCGAGCCATATTTGAGCGATATGGCGGCAGGACCCAAGAGTCAGCCAAGCTCGTCGGGAGGAAGGATGGAAACGACATTTATAGGACGACAATCCTCGTGCGATTCCCCAATCTCAAGAGAGGGGATATAATATCCAGCCGAGGAACATTATTTGAGGTAACAGGGTTCGACTGTAGAAAGACGCTTCTGACTTCACTGGAGGGGGACCGCAGAACTTCCCTTAAGGAGGAAGACGTCGAGGGGCTCGAGGTTCTTGGAAACCGGGCTGATGCCCAGAAGGCAGTGGTTGTGGCAAAAGATGAAAGAGTTCTGGAGATCCTTGACCCGGAAAGCTACAAAACAGCCGTCGCGTCTAGGCCAAGAGGCTTGGTCGTTGAGGAAGGTGACGAGGTAGTGGTGGTGAGAACTGGAGAGGGATTTATCGTATTGGGATAATTTTTATATATCCCGACCATGTCGGGCAGCGGCGGTCACTACCACAAAGTTATTAAACTAGTTTTGAGCATGTTTCTATGGTAGAAGCACGCATTTGAGCTTCGAATCTCATGATGATTAAACCCCAGCGAAGTTGGGGTGATGAATGTGCAGCATAAAAGAGTTCGGCTTAGCAGAAGAAAAATGCTCATGTGTGGGTAGTTCTATCAGTTGATCCATGAAATTGATAATGGACACTGAAATAGTTAGATGAATGCAGATTCACGATCACTCACCGCTCACTTAATCACCTGCAAGTTTGGGCAGGATTGCTTCGCGCAGCGAAGGGACGTTAGTAGACACCATGGAACGCCAGCGGAAGATATTAAGGGCGTGACTTTTATCTGACTATTTTAAAATTTAGGGGTGTCTTAATATGCAAAATGTTGATACAACCAAGTATGTTATTTATGCGGATATTGGCGCTGACGGGATAGTGGAAAGGCCTGATGTTGTTGGGGCTATTTTTGGCCAAACCGAGGGGCTCTTAGGCAGTGATCTTGATCTCAGGGACCTCCAGAAGACCGGCAGATTAGGGCGCATCGATGTCCAGATCACCTCCAGCGGTGGAAAGTCCAGCGGCACCATCTCTATCCCCTCCAGCTTTGACAAAGTTGAGACGGCCATTCTGGCCGCGGCTCTTGAGACTATAGACAGGGTCGGCCCGTGCATTGCCCGAATAGGGGTAAAAAAAATAGAGGACGTTAGGGCCGCCAAAAGAAGGTACGTAATAGATAGAGCCAAGCGCATCCTCGTTGAGATGTTCGACGAGAACATCTTGGAGACTGAGGAGATAACCGAGGAGATCAAACAGTCCGTACGTGTAGAGGAGATAACCCATCTGGGAAAGGACAACCTGCCTGCTGGCCCCAACGTCGTGGACTCGGATGCTATCCTGGTAGTCGAGGGCAGGGCCGACGTTCTCAACCTCCTCAAGTACGGAATTAAAAATGCCGTAGCCGTTGGCGGGACAAACGTCCCTCCGAACATAGCCGAACTCTGCGCCAAAAAGGTGGTCACCGCCTTCACGGACGGGGATCGTGGCGGCGAGCTCATAATCAAAGAGCTCCTCCAGGTTGCGGATATTGATTTCATAGCCAGGGCTCCTGAAGGCAAGAGTGTTGAGGACCTCACCCAGAAGGAAATAGTGCGGGCTTTGAGGCAGAAGATCCCGGTAGAGCAGGTGCTGGACCAGTACAAGATCAGGAACCAGCCCAAGAGGAGGAGAGAGATCTCTGCCAAGAGGAAGAGCCTGATTCGTGAGAGTCCACTCTGTGTCAGGAACATGTCCGAGAAGGTGGCTGAGAGGGCCGAGGCAATTGCTCCGAGAAGGATCCTGCCGCGGGAGGTTGGCTCCCGTGAGGTGGTTCCAGCAGAAGAGACGGTTGCAGTAGCTACTAAGGTCGCTCCAATTATAGAACCCGAGCCCAAGACTGAGTGGTTCAAGCAACACGTTGACGAGCTCAACGGCACCCTATCTGCCAGGCTGTTCGACAGGAGCCAGAACGTCTTGAAGGAGGTTGCCGTCCGAGACCTGGCCAGGGAGCTGAAGGAGGCTAATGGCGGTGTTAACGGCGTTATCTTCGATGGAGTGGTTACCCAGCGCATCGTGGACATCGCTGCAGAGAAGGGCCTGGAGTACCTGATTGGAGCCAAGATGGGCAACATAGCAAAAAGCCCGGTCTGCGTAAAGGTCCTGACAAAAGAGGCGTAAAGCCTCTTTTCTTCTTTATCCAACATCCTTTTAGCCCGGTTCTTTCGCCTGTTACTGTGGAGCAAGCATAATGGAGTTCAAACAGTGTATTGTGATCAGGGACGATCTCAAGCTCTCTTGCGGTAAGCTTTCGGTTCAAGTGGCCCATGCAGCAGTCATGGCTCTTGAGAGAACAGACAAGTCTACCGCAGGCCAATGGCGATCAGAGGGACAGAAAAAGGTGGTTCTGAGGGTGGCCAATGTCCAGGGGCTTTTCAGACTTCGAGAGGAGGCCGATCGTGCTGGTCTTCCCTGCGCCATAGTGGCCGATGCTGGGCTTACTGAAATTCCACCGGGCACCATAACCGCGCTAGGCATTGGGCCGGCTCCTAACAAGATGATGGACAAGGTTACGGGCAAACTCAGCCTTCTCTGAGGCAAGATGATAACCGCGTCGGAGCAAGATAGAAACCTGGGAATGGATTTTTACGCTACGGATGCAGGTGGTTGTGGGGGCATTCTGCGTTCAAGCGCTGAGGACTTTCAGGTGGATGAGGTCTATCCGGACTTCAACTATGAAGGTGGAAGGTATCTAGTCCTTGAGGTCGAGAAGAAAGACTGGGACACACACCACCTTATAAGGGAGCTGTCAGGTCAACTTCGAATCAGCCAGAAACGGTTCGGCTGGGCGGGTACCAAGGACAAACATGCTGTAACGAGGCAACGAATAAGCATAATGAACTTGGACGAGTCCGAGCTGGCAAGGATAACTCTTCCCGACATCAAAATACGAGTCCTTGGAAGGACAAACCGGGGCGTGGGTCTTGGGGATCTCCTTGGGAATAGGTTCAAAATCAAGATTAAAGAGATGAACTGTCGGGATTTGCCATCTAGACTCGCAAGAATAACAGAGGAGATCCGGAATCTGTTGGGCGTACCCAATTATTTCGGCACTCAGCGGTTTGGAGAAATTCGGCCAGTCACCCACAAAGTGGGCGAAGCCCTGGTTCGCGGGAAGACGGAAGAGGCTGTCTTCACCTACCTGGCTATGCCTTTTTCAGACGAGCCCGTAGCCACTCGAAACACGAGACAGATTCTCTGGGATGAAAGGGATGTAAGGAAGGCTCTAAAAACTTATCCAGGCTACCTGCGCTATGAGCTGGCCATGCTCAACTACCTTGTCGAGAGGCCTGAGGATTATGCAGGCTCTTTTAATGTGCTCTCGCCCAATCTGCGACACATGTTCGTCCATGCCTATCAGTCCTATATCTTCAACCGCATCCTGAGCCGCAGGATGGCAGAAGGCCTGCCGCTGGACAGGGCAATCGATGGAGATGTTGTGTGCTTTGCCAAGGGAGGCCTCCCAGACCATGAAAAAGCCCAGGCGGTTACTCAGGACAACCTGGATGCAGTTAATAGGCTGATCGATCGGGGGAGAGCCTGGGTGACCCTGCCTCTCTTCGGCTTTGAGTCCAGCCTTGCCGAGGGCGAGGAGGGCCGGATCGAGGAAGAGGTCCTTGGGGAAGAAGGTGTCACTCAGGAGGGCTTCAGGATACCTGACAACCCGGACCTCGGTTCCAGGGGAAACAGGCGTACGGCATTGCTACAGGTTGCTCCAAGCGTGATGGTCGACGGAAACTGTGCCGAGCTTGAGTTCTTCCTGCCCAAAGGGAGCTACGCCACAGTCGTCCTCCGTGAGTACACGAAAACCGGTAGCCTTATGGAAGAGCAGTAGTCATCCAAGACAGAACATTGGCCTAACTCGAGGTGTTAAGAGGAGTGACTGTGCAGAACCTGAAGGACCCCTACGTCGTTGTCTATAAGCAAATTCACGCCATAGCAGACCCTGACGGAGATCTGGTTGAGATCCTGGAGCGGTCCACCTGCTACGGTGGATCGGCCTGGGCCAGGTACCATTACACCAAGGGAGCCCTGATTCAAAGCTCGCGGGCTCTGGGCGAGTGGTTCCGCTACATAGTCCGGCCGGGAACAGCGGATCTGGATCTTGTATCCTCCAAGAGGTCGGCAGGAATAGAGTCCGTTCAGGTCAAGGGCGACGAGATAGAGATAACCTATGCCGGGCTTGGCGGTGGTGGCGTGGGAGCTACCCTCACACGGGCCAGGGCAGGGGATGTGAGACGCTACGAAGTGACTGAGAGCGGCGGCGGAAAGGTGGCCAGGGGCACCATAGTCGTTCCAAGAAGGGAACGAGTTGTCATCGGCGTGGATGATACTGACAATAAGACCACGGGAGCCACGTGGTGTCTCATCCACAACATAGCCTCCGAGGTGGACAGGCATGAGGCGAGATATCTCTCTCACTCGTTGGTCCAGCTCTTTCCTGTGCCCACCAAGACCCAGAACTGCGTATCGACGGCAGTGGAGTTCGCCTGTATGCCTGGCAGAACAGACGGCTTTCTGAAGGACTTCAAGGCCCTTCTTCAGGAGTACAGCGTATCTGAGAATACCGGCATGGCCGTTTATCGGGGCTTTGACCCTTCGGCCCTGATGCCTTATGCTCTCCGGTGCAAAAAGGAGCGATTGACATACGAAGATGCATTGTCCGCTGCCAAGGCTGCGGGCGTGGAGATAGCCGTAAACGGCCGTGGCCTGATCGGAGCTGTTGCTGCTCTGCCTTACTTTTCCAGGTCTGATGAGTCAGTGATTCCAGGTGTCTGATGGAAGGATCTACCGGCCTTGATGCCGCCAGGCTTGCAGTGCGGGATGCCGAGGTTGAGGTCGTCACTTATGTTCCTGGTTATCCCATAACCGAATTGGCAGATGCTTTAGGAGCCGAGATCGTCGTCAACGAGAAAGTTGCTCTGGAGATTGCCCTTGGAGCCTCGGCCACCGGCGCGCGCTCTTTGGTTGTGGTTAAACAAGTGGGCATGAACGTTTTAGCAGACCCTCTGGTTATCTCAGCCACTCATTCAATTGGATCAGGCCTAGTAGTACTCGTCGGAGACGACCTGGGCCCCAGAAAATCACAATCGGAGATGGATAGTCGGTTCTATGGTCCCCTGACTGTGCTGCCGGTCCTGGACCCTAAAGATCCTGCAGCACTCTACAGTTCTATTCAGGAGGCATATCGTCTATCGGAAAGCTTGAGGATTCCCGTGATAGTCAGGATTACTCACCGCCTGATGTCTGCGAGGGGTCGGGCTCCTACTTCAACACCCCTGAAGGGCACTGGCCAGGTATTCGATAAGGCTGCCTGGGATCTGACCGCTCGTGGTAGGCATCAGAAGCAGCATCTTGAAGTCCAGCCTTTGGCACAAGAAGCTTCTGAGGTCACTGATCTCAACCTTCTACAGACATCAGGTGACGTGGGGATAATCGCCAGTGGTTTTCCTGCCGCTCTGGGGGAGGGGTTGGGAGTCTCTCTTTTATCTCTGGGTTATGCGCATCCATTGCCCTGTAATTTGATCCGACGCTTCATCGATGGTCACAGCCAGGTCCTGGTTGCGGAGGAGCCGGAGCCTTTCATTGAGTCCCAGTTAAGTTTGAGCCCTAAAGTCAGAGGAAAGCTAACCGGTCATCTGCCGTTCGGTTCGCTAGAGAGATCCGACTTGATCAAAGCGCTAGAAGACCTCGGAAAGGATAGAGCAGAAGGCAAGCCTCCGGTCTATGAAAGCGTTGCGGAACGCGGCTTCAAGGGGATCTGTGACGACTGTCCTTTTATTCCCCTATACAAGGCTCTGAAGAAGTTGGATGTTCCGGTTGCGGGTGATGCAGGCTGTGCCATCCGCGCGACCCGTGAGCCGTACAGTTTCGTGGACGTTGTCTACGGCCTCGGTTCGTCCATTGGGGTGGCTTCAGGCTTCAGGAAAAAAGGAGTTGCCGTGATCGGCGACTTTGCCTTTGCCCACACCGGCCTAGCTGGCCTCGTGAATGCAGTCTGGCAGAAGAGAAACGTTCTAGTGGTCTTGCTCCAGAACGGCGTAGCAGCTACCACCGGCGGCCAGGAAGCGCCGGATCTAACCGGTCTTCTGGAGGCTCTGGTGCCAACTCGCTCGATACAGCTCCCTCTTTCGGAAGACGAGATTCGGTGTCTTCTGGAGGAAGAGCTGGCCAGGCCCGGAGCATCGGCGGTGTTGGCCACCGGCAGATGTGCTAGATCGGACCCAAGACGAAGTCCATAGTTTAAACCGCTAAGTTCTGATTGGACGCCCATGATGGCGAACCAGTCCATATTTTATAATATGTAAGGCGCAAAACAAGAGTTTGAACCTTCAGCTATTCGCTAGTCCAGGCTCCATTGCCTATCAGGTTGTTACTATCGATGTCCTCGCTGTCGAAGACCACCAGCTCAAAAATAACATCTTCGCCGGTCTCCTCGGTGTAGACTGAGTACCTCTCTTCAATCCTATCCAATATCTCCTCGGCCATATTCATTCCGTGCTCTGCCTCGAAATTTCTGATATCCTCAAAGGTGACATCATGGGCTGCTGCTGCTCTCTCTTTAATCTCCTCAAAGGCTTCCAGGTTCTCAGAGATCATTAAGGAAATCTTGAAGCCTCCAATCCCGTCATCGTAGAGCTCGATGGCTAGCAGAAAATGCAGGGTTTCGTCTACGACGTCCATTGCGCCTTCCTGCTTGAGCTTGTCCACCAAGGACTTAGAAAGGCTGATGCCGTTCGCTGTACGTTGCATTTCCTCGAAGAGGGGTGAATAGGCATCTACTGCCTCATCGACTATGATGTTCCAGAGGTCGTAGGTCAGGCTGTACAAGGGAGATACCTTCGCTGTTGAATGTAGTCTGGATCTATAAAAAATGAGATTATGGTTTTTTGGCTATGCAGTTGCTAACTGATAACACATCATACGGATCGAGGATCGACGAAAATTATGATATAACTTTTGTCCCGCTGGCTCAAAAAAGGAAAAATCTATTGGTCGCCAAATCCCATTTCCTTGATCTTTTTCAGGTCAGAGACAAAAGCTTCCTGAAGGTTATTATTCCTGAGGACCGCTGCCGGATGAAATGTGACGAGAAACCGACCTTGAAGGATACGACCGCGAAGAGCGGTTACACCCTGAAGATTCAGCAGTGCCCCAACTGCCACATTTCCCATCAGTCCGATGACTCTTGGGTGCACCAGATCGATCTGAGATTGAAGGTAGTTGTGACAGGACTCTATCTCGATTCTCTTGGGCTTTCTGTTGAGCGGCGGGCGACATTTAACTACACTGGTTATGAAGACCTCTGACCTATTGATGCCCGCAAGACCCAATGATCGATCTAACAAGCGCCCAGCCCTGCCCACGAAGGGCCGACCGGTGACGTCTTCATCGGCTCCTGGAGCCTCCCCCACAAGCATGATTCCTGCGGGACAGGGGCCCTCGCCAGGGACGGCCTTGGTCCTACCAAGAGCGAGATCGCAAAGCTGGCACGACAATATTTTGGAGTGAATTATATCGAGATTCATCAAAGAGGGTTGACCTTATCGATGAAAATCTTTCTCGTCAAACGAAAGATTCTTAACCGGCGAAGCCTTGAAGGGTAATAGGTGGCGCAGATGAGATTCACGGAGATTACCTATCCCATGAGAAAGTTTGACGACCTCTATTATACAATAGAACGGATAGTCTATGGCCGAGGGAACCTCAAGGGCTTTACTTCCGAGGATATCTATAGCAACCTTAGGGATAAGCGTCTCTTCAAGGATGCCCAAGATCTCAACAGATTCCTGTTAGAGAACGACAAGAAGTTCAAGATAAGAAAGGCGAACGGTGGTTGGGAGCGCTACTGGTAGCGCCCAATATCCCTCAGCGAATCTTTTCTGTGAAATAGATATTCCGATCGTCAATTCCTAGCTCGGCGAACCTTCCCGTAGCGAGGACTCTATGGCTGTACTTCAGCGGTGCAACCCTTGTCCCAGGCAGCACTGTGGACTCAGCCGGCAGAATCACATCCTCCCCGATAACCGGTATCCTGCCGTTGGCGTGGGGCTGATCTGCGTCCAGCACGCAGTTGGTCCCGATGGTGGAATGCCTTCCCACGATGGTCCTTTTTGCGATCACGCCACGCTTGATGTTGGAGAAGCTCATTACCATGCTCTTTCTGATCTCCACGTCCCTCTCGATCATGCTCGTGTGGCCGATGTGGGAGTCCTCTATGACAGTGCCCCGCTCGATGCGGCAGTTCCTGCCGATGGATACGTTGCCTAGAAGCTCGATTTCTCCTGTGTCCAGATCCTTTTGGATCTTGGATAGAGTGCTTGGATGTATCCATTGATGGGGCTTATACTCATGGCGAAGAGTGAAGTGCTTTACATCGCCTGCCAGGACGTCCATGGCCGCCTGGTGCAACCGTTCAGGAGTGCCTATGTCTATCCAGTAACCAGTGATCGGATAGCCGTAGACATCATATCCGTGCTCGGTCAGGTATGGAATCAGGTCACCGCCGATGTCCCTGGCAGCATCGCCCATATCGTGCAGCACTTTTCGGATCTCCGGCGAGAATAGATAGAACGCGGTGTTGATCATCCTGGAAGGCTCGGTGCCGCTCTTGGGCTTCTCGACAAAACTCTTTATGCGGAGGTCATCATCGATATCTGCAACTCCGTACTGGGAGAAGTTTTCTCCTGGCCCCATCTGCTTTACTGCTACAGTCAGGACTGGTTTATGCTGGTGGTGGAACTCGATGAACTTTTTAAGATCTATATCGATCAGGTTGTCCCCAGAGACGACCAGGATATCGTCGTTTATATCGAAGTAGTTGATGTTATACCGAAGGGAGTCTGCGCTTCCTCTATCATCGTACTGGGGTTGGTAGCAGAATCCATCCGGATCGCTTATGCCCAACCGCTTGAAGAAACCTTCCCCTGCTTTGAAGTAGTTGGAGAGCTCCAGGGTGTTGTTCGCGCCTCTGCTTCCTAGAATGAATCTGCGGCAGCCCTGAACCGCCAGCAGCCTGAACAGGACGGCTATTATGGCAGTGTCGCATAATTCAACCAACGGTTTAGGCTGGTTCAGTGTGAGCGGGTATAGCCTTGTTCCGCTTCCGCCGACGGTCGCCAGTACTTGGGGGCACATAATAATAGTATTTACAATATCATAAATATTAAGCCTGTCGCTGGATGTCAGTATCCGCGCATGATCTTCATAATCATTCGGGAGATCAAGAACGCAATCAGGAATAGAACCGCGTAGAGGATTATGGAACTAATTGGCATGGTGGAGAACTCGGCATTACTGATTTATATCTTTGACTGAAAGGAGCAATCTCATATTCAGAGGTCGGGCCAGGAGTATGATGAACAAAAGCTTTCTTATTATGCAACCTACGTTTCGGCAATTTGGTACGATTCACAGGCGAATCATATCAAAGAGATAAATGACTTTGAGTCTTAAGTATGCTTATTCTCTATTGGTGTTCTCTTGATGTCATTGACAGGAGCATGAATGTCGCCTGATGAAAAGATAGGGATTGCCCTCGTAACCTACGGTACCCTCAACTCGCAAGCGTGGAATACCTACGAAAAGATCAGATCCGACTACGTCAAGGCTTTTCCAGGTGCCGATGTGCGGCTTGCCTTCACGTCCGACTTCATAAAGCGAGTGCTATCGGAAAAACAAGGGATCTTCTTTCATGATACACTCAGCGTCCTGGCTGAGCTACGTAATCAGGGATGCAGAAACGTAGTTGCTCAGTTCCTTCATTTGATCCCGGGCAGCGAGTTCCAACGGATGGCCAGCTTGGTCCAAGTCCATGGACCAAAGAACTTACTGGAAAAGTCATTGTCCGGGAACCTTGAGATAGGAATGCCGCTGCTCTTCAGTTTGGAAGATTGCATGAAAGTCTCCAAAGCCCTTCAGCCTGAATTCCAAGTAACAAAAATCGGAGGACAGGATCATGATACTGAGAATTCAGCATATCCGAGCGATGTGGCCTTTGTTCTTATGGGACATGGAACCACCGGCCCAGCGGACAGATTTTACTCTCTGATGGCAAGAGTTCTGGAAAACGATCACAAGAACGTCTTTCTAGGCACACTGGAGGGCTTTCCTGGGATCGATGAGGTTCTCTCGCAGACGAAGAAATCCGGGGCCAAGAAGGTCGTATTGATGCCCTTCCTCCTGGTGGCCGGAGGACATGCACTGGAGGATCTTGCCGGAGACTCGGCCAAATCCTGGATGGGCGTCTTTGATCGAGAGGGATTCCATACAGAAGTGATCTTGAAAGGACTGGGAGAGAACGATGGTGTTATTGACATCTTCATCGAGCACACCAGGAAAGCAGTCTTAATGTTCAAGGACAGATAAGAGCCGCGTTTATCGATTCATTGGTGTACCTGCCTTCGGATTTGGCGGATCCTGGATTAGACCGTAAAGTATATCATCTACCAACACATTTTATAAAAAGCTGCATAGCGTCGATTCAGGTTGTTGAGATGTTTTTGTAGCATGGTCGATTCTTTGAATCGATACAAAAGGTAAGTGAAATAAATGGAAGGAAATTACGGAAGCAGCAGAGGTGGCTTCAACAGAGGCCCGAGAGAAATGACCGACGTAACTTGTTCAGAATGCGGTAAGCAAACCCAGGTCCCCTTCAAGCCAGATGGATCAAGGCCGGTATACTGCAGCGAGTGCTACCAGAAGCACAGGCCAGCGAAGCCGCCCAGAAGATACTAACGATTGATTTATTCCTTAATAGATCCGATTCAATCTGACATATAGTCCGCGACCGCGGAAAGAAAATGCATGGGCGCCTTTAAGCCATGCAATTTTTGGAGTTTTTCCTATTTTAAGAGTCCTGGTCTTCTCTCTCCTCTCGCTCCATCAAGTACCCATCAAGTAAAATAGTAGTGTCACATTATGGCCTGCCATCCTGGTAATGTGGGCCACCTTATGTCATCGATGAAAAAACCGACCACGTTAGGCTGGTACAACGATACAGGGATATTTTTAAGACGGAAAAAGCTAAAGAGAAATCAGCCAAAGGCGTAGCGAGGTGACTGTATGCCAACGAGTAAGAAACAGATGGAGAAGCTGAACAAAGCGAAGAAGGCCAAGGCAGAAGAGCTATCGAAGCAGGCAGCTTTGGGTAGCGAATCCGCCAAGAAGAAGCTCAAGAAGCTCGAGAAAAAGATCAAGTGAGCCGCCTGCCTTTCCACCTATTTTTATTTTCTTTTTAAATGGCTAATATAAACGCATATAGATTCGCAAGTCGTAAAATGCTCGCATCTGAGAAGGCCATAAGTATGCCCGTTCGATCCTTGAGTTCGTCGGTTCTCAAATGGCCCAATAAGCAAGTTGTGGATTCGGCAGTGCGGCTCTAGATAGAGAAGGGCTCCGGGAGAGAAGACGTCCAGAAGATAAGCTATTTCGGTTCCTACGCGAGGGACGACTGGGCGTGGGAAGCGATCTGGATGTAATCGCAATTCTGGATAGCTCCGAAAACCCATAGAGCGAAGGGCAGAGGATTGGGATATATCAGAGCTTCCAGTGTCTTCTGATCTATTGATTTACACGGCTGAAGAATGGCAGAAGATAAAAGATACGATACGGGAAGGCTTGGCAGGACTTTGATGAAGGAGACCGAATGGATTTATGAACGATCCGGCTAAATACAGGAGTTGTTAGTTTGGAAGTCGGGACGATCAAATACCATTTTGCAAAAGGCAACTCTGC
Organism: Methanotrichaceae archaeon; assembly: GCA_963754945.1. Classification (GTDB taxonomy): domain Archaea; phylum Halobacteriota; class Methanosarcinia; order Methanotrichales; family Methanotrichaceae; genus Fen-7. The sequence goes on along the minus strand of CAVWIG010000035.1, from coordinate 22,431 downwards.
TCTACTTATACGATTTATACCACCGCTCATACTCCTTGTGGTTGGAGAAGAAGTGAAGTATATAGATTTGTTTTCCTTTTATGTCGTAGACTATTCTTGCTTGCTTGGTTACCTTTTCTACATGGCAGGGTATACCGTACTTCATGTGCTTGCGAGGAGGCGTCTCTTGCATCTTCTCAAGGTGCTTAATGAATAGAGATTTCAGCTCTTGCTCTAGATTCTCCATCTCCTTTCGGGCAGAGTCTGAAAAAATGAGCTCCATAGTCCTCAGGGCTAACTCTTGGCGATCTTCTTTATGTCCTCAAAAGAACAGGTTTTGCCCTTCCCGGCCGCGATATCTTCCATCTCTATCTCGACTGCTTTGTGCACAAGGGCCCGCTCTTCTTCTTCGATTAGACGCTCGTAGGCAAGGACGGCCTGGCGTATAACCTCAGTCTGGCTTCCTGCATAGCCTTTCTCAATAATGCTCTTTATGGCTGCCTCGTAGGGCGCACCCAGATTGATGTTCATGGCCTATCACTGAATACACGTTGAATGAGCATTAAAGCATATAAGCATTGTTCATAATCCAACATCCTACAACCTTCAGAACATCGGTGAATCATGGAAAACCAGCTTCCCTCTATCCCGAAGCTGCGCGCGTACATGAAACCGAGCAATCCTTTCCTTGAAATCACTCTCGATGATAATCTCAACCTCAGCATTCAAGACAGCCGAGGGTTCCTGTCGCGTTTGGGCATGGAGGACGAGACCATCCCCACGCCTGGGCACTCGGATGACAGTGGCAGCCAGATCCTGGATGAGGGCACGGCTTTTACGGGCGACTTGGCCGGTCGAAATTGGGGCGCAGATCCAATTCACCAGGTCGAAATGAGCTGGTGGAGGATACGAGCTTAAAATTTCCAGATGATATTGCAACGCAGCAAAAATAGTCAATGAGGTGACAGTTATTGCAATCCGGATTTCGTGACTCTTTCAATCCTTGCTGAATTTCTTGCATGCACCGTACATCCCGGTATCATCCAACCGCCCTGTCCAGTCAAGAGCCAGCTTCTACGTTTGATCCATTAGCGCTCTAACAGCTCCAAAAACTCTTTCTTGCTAAGCCCCACATCGCTCATTATCATTATCTCCATCAGTATTCCCCGTCCGAGCTCTTCTCCAGGATGCACAGGGCTTACTGTATTCCTACCATCGGGGTGTTTCATAATGAGATGGCTGCCTCTCTGCCTAACAGGCTGAAAGCGCCGATCCTGGCAAGAGCCTTGATCAAAATCTCGGCTTCAACAGGTCTCAACTTCAACGACTTACACTCCTACGAAGCTGCTTGATGTGCTGAATCCTTCCGTTTCCAGATAAAGCAAAATAGCCTCTCTAATCCTGCTCATCAGCTCGTCAAGGCTCTTGGCCTGAGTGTGACAGCCAGGTAGTTCGGGAACAGTGGCAATGTAATAGCCATCCTCGTCTCTTCTGACCACTACATCAAAACGCATGCTCCAAAATTATGCAGATTAGTGTTTATAAGCATCATCGTGATGTGCAAATTCCAGAAGAGTCACTACATGTAAATTATCATTGACTTCGTAAATGATAACAAAAGGGCCAACGTGCACTCTTCTCTTTCCTTTTAGGATTCCACGAAGTGGCTTTCCCAATTGAGGAACTTCGGCTATCTGAAATATTTTGTCAATAACAGCGTTATAATATTGGGTATCCTTGTTCTGGAGTTTTTCAATCTTCTTACGCAGCTTGTCTCCAATCTTGATATCGTAGGGTTCTTGCATGAGAGGTTCGTTCAATCAGCCTTGGCAGAGAATTGCCTCTTGAATTCATCATAGGTGTATCTCTTGCCCTTTCCGCTTTTGATATCTTTTTCAGCTTCTTCGACCTTTTTAATTAAATCCTCATGCAGCATCTCCTCTGGTGGAAAGGACTTCTCCAGAAGAGCATCAATTATGCTGCGCACTATCTTATATCTAAGGCTGTCTTCAAGCACAGGAGCAATACGTTCAATAAGCCTTCGCTCTTCCTCATTTAGTTCCATCATCTTTTTCGTCCTCAAGGCTTCTAATTCTATTTGCTTTTGAGTATGTAAGGATTGGGGATATCGAGCTTCATGGCCAGTGAAATGAACTCAACCGAACGAAGCACCGCCTTGTCGACCAGGACTCCGCCCGGCCCTTGATCGACGCTGGCTGGCCCGACGCTCCACAGAATTCCAGAGCACCCTCAAGAGAGGCCGCGTGCAGCTCCAGGGATGTCATGCACCTGCTGGTGACGCACTACCATCCGGACCATGCAGGTCTGGCCAAGGAGATGAAACAAAAGGGCGTTGTGCCCGTCGTAAATGGAAAGCCAGCAATCCTCTATCCCGAAGCAGCGTTCCGTAAATGAAGCCGGACGAATCCTGACTTCGAAAATCGGCCTTGAAGATAATCTCAAACTAAGATTTCAAGACAGCCGAGGGCTCCTGTCGCATTTGGGCTTAGAGAGCGAGATCATCCCACGCCTGGGCACTCGGATGACATGCCAGCCTGATCCTGGATGATGGCACGGCTTAACGGGCGACCTGGCCGGTCCGTACTGGGGAACAGATTACGATGTAGAGGTCGAGACGGGCTGGCGGGGGGATACAAGCCATGAATGTAGAGACGATTTATTCGGACATGGGTCCGGTTAGAGATTGGAATAATTTGGTTTTGGGATTACAAGGTGAAGCAGCCGATGCGAGCACCAAACGTCGGAGATACAGAAATTGCCTAATTCTTAAAACAAAGGGCTGTTATCGGCAAGACTTGAGAATTCAACTTCTCTATCTAGGCTATACTTACTAGCTATTGATTTAACCAGATTAACAAGCCAGTCTTCAGCAAGAGGAGATATGTATATTCTCTCAATTAAGGTCTCCAAATCAACACCTAAATATATTCCACGTGTTGATGGTCCCTGTCTTTTTAGTATTTCTTCTATGGCCTCGGTGATATGATATGGTATTTTAAGTCCTGGATCAAGTGGCTGGACAATAGCCCTAAGTTCTCTCTCATGTTCGAAGCTTTTCCTTTTATGTAAGAGGGGCTTAAGACCATTATCTTCAGGGATAGCTTCCGTCCTGTAATCAATGTATTTAACTTTGCCAATCCAAATTGTCCTGTCGATTTTACTGAGGCTATTGCATAACCGATCAAATGTAGATTGAATTGCTATTCCTTCATTCTTAGAATATTGATTCCACATAGCTTGAGACTCATATTCATTGAGATGCCAACAATTTATAAAGAATAGCTTTCTTTCTTCCTGTTTAATCCATGAGGATTGTTTTATATATTGCTTTACATATTCATCGTAGTCAAAGGCAGGAAAAATTGATTTATATATTTTTATGGTCTCATCGGTGAATCCTTTATTTCGCTTGGTTATGTTGGCAAGGGGAAATGAGCCTTCATAGGGATCTGATAGGTAATCTAATCGACTAAAATATAGTGCATTCGTGTCTAGAAGAGATGCAAATTTAGTGAAATCCATATAGCGCCATATCTTGGCATTTTTATCTTCTGGTTTTTCAAAGGCTGGGTGATCTATATACATGGACAGCTCCCTTCATGCTCATTTGATGGTCTGCTGGCTTAAATATTACTGTAGAGTGTAAACAAGTTTCACTACGTTGGCTGGAACTGCGTTCATGTAGAGACAAGATCCGAACCGCGACTACCAAGTGAGACTTTGGATTAAATATAGCCTTAGAGTTTTTAAATTATCCGTATCATAATTTAAATATAAAACAAGTAGTGAGAAATAGAAATACTTAAACCCTGAACAGAAAACGTTTATACGATAAATCCTTAAACCTTCTGAGGGATTTAATGAGGCCAGAAGCTATTTTATGCATCGTTCTGCTTTCACTGCTTATTCCATCTGCCACGGCCGCGGACAGGGCCACATTAGCGAAAGATCCAGTCTATATCACCGAGCAGTTTCCTCCCTTCAGTTACCAAGAAGATGGGAAGCTGCAGGGCATCTTCGTGGATCTGCTGGAGAAGATGCTCGAACACATGAATACGACCTCGAATAGAAGCGAAATCAAGCTTCTGCCTTGGGATCAGGGATATCAGATGGCGCTGCAGGATAACAACACAGTCATCTTCTCAACAGGACGTATTCCCGAGAGAGAGGCATTATTCAAATGGGTAGGACCGATCAGCTCCATAAAGGTCGTTCTCTTGCTCTGAATGATAAACATATCAAAATCAATTCACCGGGAGATTTGAGGACGCTGAAGATAGGCGTCACCAAGGATTCAGCCGAGGGGCCTCTTGTGATCAAAGCTGGCGCAACCCCAGGCAATCTTGTGGAGAGGAATAATACCACCCAGGTTATAGATTTGCTGAAGGCCGGAACCATCGATGCCTGGGCTTATCCCGATCTTGTAGGCGTATGGCTGGCAGATAAAGCTGGCCTGAATGCCAGCAAGTACGAGGTCGTCTACCAGCTAACGAAGGAAACGCCTCTCTATTATGCGTTTAACAGGAATACCTCAGACTCTACGATGCAGGCTTTCCAGGAGGCTTTAAACCAGTCGAAGAGGGGAAAAGAGGTCAGTGGCATTAGCGACTTCGAAATGATTCTTTACAGATACCTGCCAGTGTTGTACGGCAAGAGCAATTTGACCTCTCATCAGATCATGGACCTCGTAAACAGGACCTCCGCGGACATCGAGAGAAATGCATCCAGCGCTTTTGCCAATATAACCGCAGGTGCCCGCAGCTATAAAGATAATCCCGATATCGCCCTATATGTCATCGATACCAAAGCAAACGTTATGGCCCACTCCGACCGTCCTGAGCTGGTTGGAACAAACGAGATGAACAGGTCTGATGTGAGCGGAAAGAGGTTCGTTGAGGCAATGGTCGCAGGAGCCCTGAAGAATGGAGTCGGCGAGGAGGATTATATCTACTCTGACCCAAACAAGACCGGACTCTACTACAAAGCTGCCTATTACAGGCTGACCAAGGGAAGCGATGGCCGGGAGTACATAGTGGGCTTCATCGGTTATAAAGAAGAATAAAGAAGAAGGGAATGAAAGCAATAGAGAGGAGAAAAAGAGTATGGCTGAGGCAGAAGTAGAAAGGATATCGGCATTGGTGCCGCATCTGCTGGACATTCCTTATAAGAAGATATGGATAGATTACGATGAAGAGGCGGATGTACTATACTTGAATTTCAAGTAGCCCAGTCACGCTGATGACTCTGAGCTAACCGATGATGATACTGTTATCAGGTACGAAAAGGGTCAGGTAGTCGGCATCACATTCTTGAATGCAAAAAAGAGGCGTGAAAAATAAAAAAAAATGCGAAAACACCCCTCACTACTTTTTCGTCGCCACCATCTCCAGCACCCTAACAGCCTGGGCTCCAGCCTCAAGAATCTCCAGGTTCAGCGGTATGAGCTTGGGCTTCTTGGCGAAGGTCACCTTGAAGGCATTTCCATATGCCTCTTTTGGAAGCCCCAGGTTTCCTGCCTGCATCAGCGCGCCGAACATGGCGGTGTTGGCAGCCTGATGTGCTCCCTTCTCCCCGGCTATCTGGGTCGCAGGAACGGATATTGCCTTAACGCCCTTTGGCGGCATGAAATCGCCAGCCAGAGAGTCGTAGATGATAACTCCACCCTCTTTGACCGTAGAGGCGAACTTTTCCAGCGACGGCCGGTTGAAGGCCACGAGAACATCCGGATGGTCCAGGACAGGCGAGCCGATGGGCTCTCCTGACACGATGACAGAGCAGTTCGATGTGCCTCCGCGCTGCTCAGGTCCGTAGTCAGGGTACCAGGACACGAACCGTCCCGATCCGAAGGCCGCCTGGGCAAGGGCCAGGCCCATAGAAAGGACGCCCTGTCCTCCAAAGCCTGCGATCTTAACACCCTTTGGCTGGAACTCAGGGTCCTGGACGAACTCCACGCATACACCAGAAGCGCAGCCGAAGATATCGTCAAGGGCCTCTTTGGTGAAATCGTTCTCTTGGCGGATTATGGGCTGAACTTCTCCTGATCTTTCCCGGAACTTCTTCAACGGGAACTCTTTCTCCATCTGCTCATTTACGAACTTCATCACGCTCTGGGCATCCATCCGGAGGATGGTGGGACATGGTGAGAGGAACTCTACGAACGCATAGCCTAACTTATCCTTCTGGATCTCCAGGGCCTTCTTAACAGCCCGGCGTGCCTTGCGGACGTGATCTATATCCGATAAGGAGACACGCTCTATGTAGACAGGCGCCTTCAGGGTATCAAGAAGCTCACAGATGTGGATCGGGTATCCAGCGTCTCTAGGGTCCCGCCCGCCTGGTGAGGTGGCAGTCACCTCTCCAATCAGGGTCGTGGGTGCCATCTGTCCGCCTGTCATGCCGTAGACAGTGTTGTTCACGAAGAAGACCGCCATCTTCTCGCCGCGATTTGCTGCCTGGATGGTCTCGTTCAGGCCGATGGAGGCCAGGTCGCCGTCTCCCTGGTAGGAGATCATGATGGCGTTGTCCTCCGCCCTGGAAAGGCCCGTGGCGATAGCCGGCGCCCTTCCGTGAGCTGCCTGGATGTTTCCACAGTCAAGGTAGTAGTAAGCGAAGACGGAGCAGCCCACGGGGCTCAAGACCACACACCGATCCTGGATTCCCAGATCGGCCATGGCCTCGCCGATGAGCTTGTGAAGTATTCCGTGCCCGCAGCCCGGACAGTAATGGGTGGCCGTGGGCGCAGCTCCTCCTTTCCTTGGGAACTCTTCGTACATCCCAAGGTGTCCTCCGATAATCTTTTCCTTTGCCGCCATACTAAGCCACCTCCCTTATCTTCTCCATGATCTGGTCGAGCTGAATCAGGTTCCCGCCGTAACGGCACACCAGGTCCACGTCGGCGCATAGAGTTGCCAGACGGATGTCCTCACGCATCTGACCGTTGCTCATCTCCACTGAGATGAACCTGCAGCCTTTACCGGCCAGGGCCCGTAGCGCCTCGGCAGGGAATGGGAATAGAGTAACCGGTCTGAACAGCCCTGCCTTTATGCCCTCTTTTCTGGCCTTGTCCACAGCAGACTTGGAAATCCTGCTGCTTATGCCGTAGGAGACCAGGACAACCTCAGCGTCGTCGAGCTTGTAGCCTTCGTAGGCAACATCGTCCTGTTTTACACGCTCGTACTTCTCCTGGAGCTTGAGGTTGTGCCTCTCCAGCTCGCTGAAGTCCAGTGCAATCGATGTGATCAGGTTGTGCCTCGTCTGGGCGTTGCCCGAGACGGCCCACGCGGGCTTATCGGGCATGACGGCCTTCTCCGGGAACTTCAAGGGCTCGACCATGTGGCCGAGCACGCCGTCGGCCAGGACAACCGCGGGGTTTCGATACTTGAAGGCAAGGTCGAAGGCCCTTGCAGTGAAATCGCACATCTCCTGCACGGAGTTCGGTGCCAGGACGATGTTGTTGTAGCAGCCGTGCCCTCCGCCCTTGACGGCCTGGTTGTAGTCCGACTGCTCAGGCCCGATGTTGCCCAAGCCCGGCCCGGCCCTGTTGATGTCCACAATGACGCAGGGCAGCTCTGCACCTGCCAGGTAGGTTATTCCCTCCTGCTTCAGGCTCATTCCTGGGCCGGAGGATGCCGCAAGGACCCGGTGACCTGCGGATGCAGCGCCGTAGACCATGTTTATAGCTGCCTCCTCGGACTCGGCCTGAACGAACTTTCGGCCGACCTTTGGAAAGTTACTGGAGGCTTCGTGAAGGATCTCGCTGGCGGGCGTTATTGGGTAACCGAAGAAGCAGTCGCAGCCAGCGTACATTGCACCGACGATGACTGCGCTGTTTCCTGCAACTAACTGAGCCGGCATTTTAATTCTCCTCTACCTTTTCCTTGGATGGAATGTGAACCGCCAATGCATTCGGCTCTGGGCAGGTGTAATAGCAAGCCCCGCAACCGATGCACCCGTCTCCTGCATAAACCACGGATCTGTACCCGCGCTCGTTGAACTCCTCCCCGAGCTTCAGGACATTGGCCGGACAATCGATGACACACCGCTCACAGGCCTTGCACTCCTTGGCGTTTATGATCGGATAGGGCCTGTCCTTCTCCCTGATCTCCACACGCCTGATCTTGCCGCTGATGGTCTTTGGAAGCTCGTCCACGAACTCGATGATTCGGGGGTACTTGTACGGCGCTGTCACAGTCTTAACGTGGTTTTGCAGCTCCTTCTTGAGCTCCTCCGAAGGCGTGTAACCCTTGGTAAGAACGATGGTAGCCTTAACAACCTGTCCTCTTACAGGATCTGGAACTCCGGTGATGGCGCACTCAAGGACCGCCGCGTGAGACATCAGGGCGCTCTCAACCTCGAAGGGTCCAACTCTGTAGCCTGAGCTCTTGATCATGTCGTCCGTTCGTCCAACGAACCAGAAGAATCCGTCTTCGTCCATCCAGGCGGTGTCGCCTGTGTGGTAGTAATCGTCGTGCCAGGTATTCTTCGTCTTGTCGGGGTCCAGATGGTAGTCTGTGAAGAGGCCAACCGGCTTGCCCTTATCGGTCTTGATGACAAGCTCCCCTTCTTCGCCCACCTCGCAGACCTTGTCGTTCTTGCCTACGAGCACAACATCGTATCCGGGCGCAGGCTTACCCATCGACCCGGGCTTTGGGTTCATCCAGTAATAGTTGGCAATACACACAACCGTTTCCGTCTGTCCGTATCCTTCCATCAGCTTGAGGCCGGTGGTCTCAAGGAATGTGGTGTAAACAGTCGGGTTCAGAGGCTCTCCGGCTGTCACTGCGTATTTCATGGAAGAGAAGTCGTACTTCGACATGTCGCTCTTAATCATGAACCTGAAGATAGTCGGCGGGGCGCAGAAGGTGGTGACTCCGTACTTGATCATCTTCTCCATCATCCTTCCTGCGTCGAACCTGTCGTAATCGTAGACGAAGACAGCCGATCCGGCCAGCCACTGGCCATAGATCTTTCCCCAGGCGCACTTGGCCCAGCCGGTGTCGGCAACTGTATAGTGCAGTCCGTCATCTCCAACGTTCTGCCAGTACTTCGCAGTAAGGATGTGTCCAAGAGGATAGGTCTGGTCGTGCTTGACCATCTTGGGGTAACCGGTGGTCCCTGAGGTGAAGTAGGCAAGGATTATGTCGCTGTTCTTTGTTGCCTCTGATCCAGTTGGCCTGACGAATTCCGACGATGCCTCTTCAAGCTCTCTGTCGAAGTTGACCCAGCCCTTTCTTTCGAGATCTTTGCTCCCAACAAGTGCCTTTACCAACCGTACATCGCCTAGCTCTTTGTAGGCGCCGTCAATCTCATCGGGAACTCCGTCCTCACCGATGCAGACGATCATCTTCAGGTCAGCTTTCTTGATGCGGTAAACAAAATCCTTCTTCTTCAGCATGTGAGTTGATGGGATGGATATTGCTCCGAGCTTGTTAAGGCCCACCATGCAGACCCAGAATTCCCACCTGCTTTTAAGGGTGAGCATGACGGTGTCGCCCTTCTTTACCCCGTACTTACGAAAGAGGTTGGCAGCCTTATCGCTCAGGATTTTAAGGTCCTTGAAAGTCAGGAGCTTCTCTTCATCTCGGTCGTTGCACCAAACCAGGGCCATCTTTTTCGGGTCTTCTTTTGCATAGACGTCCACAACGTCAAAGGCAAAGTTGAAGTTCTCTGGAACGATTATCTTGAAGTTCTGCTTGAAATCTTCATAAGATTGAAATTCTACCTGGGAGACGAATCTATTCAGCAATGACATCTGTATCCCTCTTTGGCATCCTACATTACAACAGCCAGCAGCTTGACCGGTTTGTCATTCAGGGCTTCCATAGCGTGCTTGTATGACGAGTCGAAGAAGATGGAATCCCCAGTGTTCAGTACTATTTCGTGGTCATGGATGTGAATCTTGAGAGTTCCCTCGAGCACGTACTCGAACTCTTGTCCTGGGTGGCTATAATCGGAAAGGGTCCCCTTACGAGGCTTGATGGTGACAATGAATGGCTCGGCCTTTTTATGGACGAACTTGCCAGCCAAGTTCTGGTAATTGTACTGCTTACGGCGCTCCATCTCCACTCCTTCACCAGCCCTGGTCACAGTGAATATGTTCATCTTGGGTTCCCGACCTGTGAGCAGCAGTCCCATGTCTACGTCGAGCTTTCGTGCGATCTCGATCAAGGAGCTGGCCGGGATGTCCAGCTTTCCGTCCTCGTAGCAGTTGTACTTCTCCACGGGCATCTTGAGATAATCCGCCATATCCTCAACAGTGACCTTCGAGAGCTCCCGTAACTCCCGAAGACGTGAGCCTACCTCTTCAAGCGTCTCCTGCATCTTGGTTTCTCCTCTGGCCTCTAAACTACCTGGTTATCTAGGATATTAGGATGGAGACTTGCCGTCTGCGAGATAATTAAAGTTATCTCCAGATTGGGTCCGCTTCTCAAGCCATCAATCGAAGGTTATATTCTGATGGACCTGATTATGTTGCTGGCATCCTATGCCGTCTCGATCATCTTGATCGCCAGAACTATGGAATATCTACGTGAAAGATCTATAGTCGAAAACCAAGGATCTGTACTAATCGATGAAACTGTCTATTGCGATTAATTAGTTTCACTCTTTTGGAGCTTGACTATAAATTACAGCAGCACTTTTTGATCGATGAGAAAACCGAATCGTAGAGGCTTGCCCAATCCTGGACAATTCGTCGGCTCAGAATAGGGGTCCTGTTGCAATTCACTAAAAGCTGCTGCAAGCCTTTCTGCGACATCAGCCACCTGCCGAGATAGTCTTATATCGAAATAAGACCTTATTAAATTTTAAAGACTTAGGTGAGGAATAGTCTACAAAGTAATTGAAATGGTCATACACAAGCGGCGAGATGGTGCCGCTCATGGAAATGTAGTATACTGAAGTAACCTAATAAGAGCGTAGAGCGGGCACGGGTGAATCCCCGTGCCGTGGAAACAGATTGATAAAAAAGGGATGTAATATGAAGAGTTCGATTAAATACGGATTAGTGCTTTTCTCCGTGCTAATAGCTGTCTCTTTGGGAGTGGCTTATGCAGAGAAACCGGTAGCTCTCAACAACACAAGCAAGGTAACACCGTTGAACAATACAACCTACGTTATAGGCAACAATACAACCAAAACTGTAGGCAACAATACTACGTTGGCTCAATACGAGGCAGATGCGAAAGCCGTTGCCGCCAACATCGCCACGTTCGACACACTGGATTACGTTGTCTTCACTCAGCAACAGTGGGAGCGGCTGCATGAGAGCCACTCCAAGGACGTAGTTGTGCACTGGCCCGACGGACACCAAACTGAGGGTATCGACAGACACATCGCGGATCTAAAGGCTATGTTTGTCTACGCACCGGATACTCGGATAAAGGTCCACACGGTGAAGTTCGGTTCGGGAGACTGGACGGCCGTTATTGGAATAATGGAGGGGACATTCACTAAACCAATGCCCTCGGCAGATGGCAAGACGATCCAGCCGACTGGAAAGCCGTTCAAGATCACGATGTGCACCGTAGGGCATTGGAAAGACGGAGTAATGAACGAAGAGTGGTTGTTCTGGGACAATCTAACGTTCATGAAGCAGATTGGGCTTGCTTAGTAGAGGAACCACGGGGTTTTCGGCGAACAAGCAGTTCCGCGATTGATCGGCCACCAAGAAGGGCTAATGCAACTCGTGGTCCTGCCTAAACCCCTTTAAGAGGCCGAGCCCCTCCTAGGCAGCTCTTAAAGTAGATGTGTATTAAAGGGCGTTATTTTCAGAAGAAGCAGAGGATCAAATATTGATTTCATATCACGGGGGATAAAGAGTGATTAAAACTAGAAAGATCGCCAAGGTCCTGAAGAGCAAACCCACGATTGAGGGAGCCGGGGTCCACCTCAAACGGGCGTTTGGGTACAGCCAGGTTCCCATGTTCGACCCCTTTTTGCTCCTGGATGATTTCCGGTCCGATATTCCAGAGCACTATCTCAAAGGGTTTCCCTGGCACCCTCATCGTGGTATAGAGACGATCACCTATGAGAGTTTCGAAAAACTAATCAATCGAAATACTTATATACTATTAATACTATAATATAATGCATGAGGACTCTCATTGATTTTGCCATTCGAGCAGAATATGCTCGAGTAAAAGCCCTCGGAGATGATCTATCCGAGATCGGATCGTTGATCAATTGGGAGCGTTTCAGATTTTTGGAACCATTGATATACAAAAATAAAACTAGCCGCGGAGGTCGTCCGAACATTGACATCGTGATTATGGTGAAAGCTCTCGTAATTCAGCATTGGTTTGGTCTAACAGATCCAGAACTGGAGCGACAGGTTGCGGATAGGATCTCTTTTCGTATTTTCCTTGGCACCACTGAAGTAATTCCTGATTTCAGCACAGTTTGGCTATTCCGTGAACGTTTGATTAAGTGCGACGTATACGATGATCTTTGGAATGAGCTTCAAAGGCAGCTCGATGAGATGGGGTTTACTGTAAAGAATGGCACTATCCAGGATGCAACCTTCATAACTTCGGACCCAGGTCGGAAGAGGAACAAGAAAGACGAGCAAGGCGGGGACAAAAAGGAAGGTCAAGATTCCGAAGCCACCAGTACGAGCCTGAATCAGGAGTTTGATAAAGAGCTAATTGGTATTTCAAATAATATTATTGATGACAAGGCCAAACCACAGAGACTCGAAGAAGAGCCAATAAATGAGGGAAGTTGGGCAAAAAAGGGTGTCAAATCCTTTTTCGGATATAAAGGTCATATCTCAATCGATACCAATTACCACCTTATCAGATATTTTGAGACTACAACTGCTTCTGTACACGATAGTCAGGTAGATCTTGGAATTGAAGGGCTACCACGTTACGCCGATAAGGGATATGATGGTGCAAAAACTCGAGGATATGATGCAGCCATGAAAAAAGCTACAAGAGGTCACAAGCTTGGAATCATAGATCTTCTGAGGAATAAGAGAATCAGTAAAACGCGATCGCACATCGAAAGATGCTTCGCTGTTATGAAGCGGGGGCATAAGGGAGCACATGTTTATGTAACAACTGTCGCAAGAGCTGGAGTAAAATTCATGATGAATTCGGTCGTTTACAACCTGGAACAGTTGAAATATTTAGTGCATAAACAAACAGCCTAGCGGAAGCTCTCTAAAAAAGCGCAAAAATTAGAAACAACAAGGTAAATTGAAATCTAATAAGCCAATTTAGGGGTGAAATATGCTAAAAAACCACTATAAAGATTGAAAATATTAACGCAAGAATTTAAGGCTTCATTAACCAACACTAAATCGAAACCCTCCTATGTTCTTCGTGGTGACGTAGAACACGGGGACAGCATGGGAAACAAAGGGATTATTTCATCAGGCGACGTTCAATGGATGACTGCCGGAAGCGGAATTATACACCAAGAGATGCCCAAAGGAGACACAGACGGTTTGATGTACGGATTTCAGCTCTGGGCCAATCTCCCCAAATCTCACAAAATGATGGGTCCACGTTATAGGGACGTGAAAAGCGATCAAATCCCGGAGGTATCGCTGGAGAATGGCACAAAAATCAGAGTCATTTGTGGAAGCGTAGGAAATAGACAAGGTCCCGTTCGAGACATCGTAATCGATCCAGAATACCTCGATGTGACCGTCCCCGTTGGATCGAAGTTCACTCATCCTACCAAACGCGGACACATAGTGCTGGCTTACGTCATAGGTGGAAAGGGGTACTTCTGCAAGGAGAAGAAACCATTTTCCTATGAAATGGAAGGCGCTAACTATTTCGATATGCAACGAGATCCCTTCCTTGCCAACGGAGATCTTGTCCTTTTTGGTGATGGGGATCAGGTTCTGGTTTCAACCGACGCAGATACTGTCCGGTTCCTGCTAATTTCAGGAAAGCCCATCGGTGAACCGATCGCTTGGTACGGTCCTATTGTTATGAACACGAAAGATGAATTGCGTATCGCTTTTGAGGAGTACAATAACGGGACGTTTGTCAGGCACTAAGTCAAACTGGCGAAGGCACACTCCGCCATCGGTGCAGAAGATCGTAGAACAAACCGTTCTGTGACGGCTGCCATATCGAAGGATAAGAACGAACAAGAGCGGGAAGAATCGGTATGAGTTTAAAGGAGATAAGTCTGCAATTTGATTGAGTGTGTAAAAGTGTATCGCTAAAGGAGGAGACAAGAATGGCAAACTTAATAGACGGAAAATTGGAGCTATTAACGGATAAGAATAGTGTTTTGGTTTTAGTTGACTATCAGCCTTCGATGTTTAAGAGTGTCAGTTCAGGAGATAAAACCATAATCAAGAGTGCAGCTATCGGAGCGGCAAAAGCTGCAAGCATCCTGGGCGTTCCTGTTGTTTTGTCGTCAATTAATCCTAAATCGTTGGGAGAGTTTATTCCGGAAATCACCAAGATATTCCCAAATCAAGAAGTATTTGCACGAAAGGTGCCGAGTTTTGACGCTTTCGAAGACGAAAGAACCCTGAATGCTGTAAAGAAATTAGGACGGAAAAAAGTTGTCATTTCTGGATTGTGGACCAGCATGTGTTTTGCATACACCGCACTGCACGCTTTAAAAGAGGAATATGATGTTTATGGACTGATTGATGCTGCTGGTGACTCGACTCTAGATGCGCACAAGTATGGAGTTAAGAGAATGTTGCAGGCAGGAGTCGTCACGATTACACTTGAGTCATTGGTATCGGAATGGATGCACGATTGGAACAATCCAAAAGCAGCCGAGCTGGTCAAAGAAGTTTATTCCAAGTACGGCGCTATGATCGGACTTCAATAGGGCTATCTTAGTGCCGATGAATATTTCGTATCAAAACAGAAAAGATGTACCAGTTCCCATGCCAGAGTTTCAGTAAGAGGAACAATTTATAAGGTCCGCGCGCTTTTTCTATAGGCTGGAGCTTTATGGTGCTGGACAACTTGGGTGGATCTCTGCGCAATGCGCTGAGGAGAATTGCTTCTGCAACGAAGGTTGACAAGCCCCTGGTGGATGAAGCCGTCAGGGAGATTCAGCGTGCGCTGTTACAAGCGGATGTGAACGTAAAACTGGTCATGACCCTGTCAAACCGGATAAAGGAGAGGGCACTAGACGAAAAGCCACCGGCTGGCATGAACCCAAGGGAGCACGTAATAAACATCGTCTACCAGGAGCTGATCAACCTTGTAGGTAAAAGCTCGGACATAGCCCTCAAGAAGCAGACCATAATGCTGGTAGGTCTCCAGGGCTCAGGTAAGACCACAACCGCCGCTAAGCTTGCCACCTTCTTCCAGAGAAAAGGGTTGCGCTCCGCTGTGATCTGCGCAGACACCTTCCGAGCCGGGGCCTACGACCAGCTCAAGGCCCTTTGCGAGAAGCAGGGGGTGTTCTTTTACGGCGAGAAAGGAAACCCGGATGCTGCTGCAGTTGCCAGAAACGGCCTCGAGGCCGCCAAGAAGTACGACGTGCGTATAGTGGACACAGCGGGCCGACACGCTCTGGAATCCAATCTGATCCAGGAGATGAAGGACATCCATGCCGTCGCCAATGCGGACCACAAGCTTCTGGTTATGGATGCAGCTCTAGGCCAGCAGGCCAGCGAGCAAGCCAAGGCATTCGACGAAGCGGTTCAGATAACGGGCGTTATAATAACCAAACTGGACGGAACTGCAAAGGGCGGGGGTGCCTTGAGCGCTGTTGCAGAGACCAAGACCTCTGTTGCCTTCATAGGAGTCGGCGAGACTCCCAACGACTTGGAGCGCTTTGAGGCGGATAGGTTCATATCTCGCCTGTTAGGCATGGGAGACATCAAAACCCTTGTGGAGAGGGCCCAGGAAATTCAAGCAGATGAGGAAGTGGACGTCGAGTCCATGATGCGCGGCAAGTTCACCCTCAAGGACATGTATAAGCAGATGGAGGCCATGAACAAGCTGGGCCCGCTGAAGCAGATAATGCAAATGCTTCCCATAGGAGGACTCGGGCTTGAGCTATCCGATAAAGAGTACCAGGCAACAAAGGACCGTCTGGACAAGTACAGGGTGATAATGGACTCCATGACCGAGGCAGAGCTTGAAGATCCCAAGATAATAACCGCTTCCAGGATGAAAAGAATCTACCTTGGGAGTGGAACAACTCCCGAAATCGTCAGGGAGCTCCTCAAGGCTCATCAGGCCATGCAGAAGGCCATCAAGGGCATGAGAGGCGGGATGGGTAAGATGAACATGAAACGGCTCATGAAAAAGATGGGGCCTGGAACGAAGATGTGAGCCTCTGTCTCTGTCAGGCTCCACCTTCTTTGATCAGATCAAATCGTCTTTTCATCCCATAACGACAGCGGTCCCAGGCAGTATTTTGCCTTCGGAGGTTAATCTGCAATAATTTCCCGAAACAGATCCACCTTCACCACCAGCTCAAGCTGGTACAGATTGCTGTCAAGGACGACCAGGTTCATACTCATCATATCCCCATCCTCTTTTCCAAAGGCCCTCAATCGTTCTGTCTTATTTCCAAACGTAACAGTACCTATGCCAAGACTTCGCCGCTCGCCTGGAAGACGTTCATGATCGTATTACTTCTATCGTTGAGGTTCAACGATAATTTCTCATCGACTTTGGCTTGACGGTGAAACCGATTATTTCTACCTGCGGTTAAAAACCATTTTGGCGGATACTTTGCTCTGCATATCTAAAAGTTGTCGCTTACGAACTCATCGAAGTTCGATATATCCATATTTATAGCCGGATCCCCGAAAAAGTCATAGCTTGCGGCCCCCCCCTAGGTCCACAAGCACACTTGGCGTCGGAAAACCCATAGAAAATGAATAATAGCATCATTGTGATAAAGAACTCGTACCTGATAGGAGCCCTCGAACACTCCTCGATTTGCCAGGTTTGAAGGGTTATCCCACCTTGAGTCAAATTAGCTAGATCAAGCCGTTTAACAACCAAGGACAGAGCAGAAAAATTGGAGACTTGCCAGGCTGTTCGTCCTTATCCTGGCCTGTTAAATTAGTATTGGTTTTTTGGCCCAATAGGCATCGTTGTTGGCTGGATCGGCTGGTTGTATGATACGGGGGCGCCCGTTTGTACCGGTATTGTCTGCGCTGGTGCTGTAAGGCTGCCGTATACTATTCCAGGATGAGTTATTCCTGGTGCAGTGAACAAGTAGTTGCCGTTCATAGAGCCTGGAGCCACAGTGAGTGTCATCCTGTAAAGGTTGTTATTTCCCTCGGTCGTCGCGTAAAGGTTAAGCCTGTTTCCTACTATCGTTCCGCCAACGGATACGTTGGTCACTATGCCTCCTATGGTAATGTCTCCAGAACCAAATACCGCGTCCTGGTACTGATTGAGGTTTAACCTCATGGTGCTGGCCGCCGTGTCTCTTAGGTTGAGCGACCATGAGCCACTTACCAGGGCCGATCCACGTACTACTACGATCGGATACTTCACTAGATTAGCAGTAGCATTAGGGCTCATGCCTGTCGCTGCACTCGTATTGAATAAATCCTCGTTCTGGAATGATTTTTTCACATCTTCCGATATCGGGCCGATATTATAGCTATCCTGAGCCAACACTTGTGAGGCCGAACATATCATTACTGCTAAGATCAGTATCGAATTTCTGAATCCCATTAATAAACCTCCCCATTTAGAAGTGCATCATCATTTCAAGGGTTTAAATGTATCCTTCTGATGAACTCTACATGAATGTCAAAAAGAGAATATATTGAGGCTAGTGCATCATAACATTAATTTTGCAAATTAATATAATGCCTGTTTAGCTTTAATCTTGCATCATTCTTCGTGAATTTCCATCTTACAGTAGTTTTTTTTGCGTTACGTTCTTGTGCCACACCGAAGCCTCTTTGGTTAAAGTATCGATGTCTCCAATCCGACGATCGAGGCATTGCTTCGATAGGGCTGAGAGTTCTATCTCAGCCATGTTGAGCCAGCTACCTTTCTTTGGCGTATAATAATATTCGAACTCCTTAGCCAGCTCAAACGCCTCTTCAGGCGCAAAAGCATTATAAAATGAGCCTGAAGTATGCGTATTGAGATTATCCTGGACCAGTCGAATGGATTCTACATTCGGATATTGCTGGGTAAGTTCTTTCATGAAATGGGCATAGTCCACCCTTGTTCTGTGCTCCATGACACGAATCATTCTTTTTCCTGCATGAAGGTCAAAGGCAATAAGGATGCAACATGTCCCGTTACGGACGTATTCATAATGCACCTTCTTCGGACTGCCTGGTTTCATGGGTATAGGCACTAAGACATCGCCTATCAGTTGGCATGGCCTCTCGTCGAAACAAACCACAGGATGCCTCGGATCATATGGTTGCTCGTACAGAGTTAATACATTTTCCATGTTCCAGATATATTCGCTCGTCATGCTCCCTATGCACCATCGCTGTTTGAGCCATGGCTTTATTTCATTTTTTTTAACGCTCTGCAAACGCTCATTCCTGAGATCGAGTCCACTTCCCCCAGCTCAACAAGCTTGTCGGCCAATAGATTCAGCGTCCATCTCGATCTGCCTTCAGGCGGATCTGAGCAAGCAATGCCGGTCAGTTTAGCCTCAACTCGTGCATCTATCTTCGGAGGCGCTCCACTGCGAGATCTTTCATTCAATGCAGATTCCAGGCCACCCTCGAAATATCTCTTTCTTATCCTCACTATTGTCGTTCTGCTCGCCTTCAATGCATCAATGATCTCCGCATCGGATTGCCCTCCATCGGCCAGGAGCAGTATTCTTGCGCGAGTTAAACTCCTTGCAGACGACTTCCCACGACGGATGTACTGGTTCAACTCTTCTCGTTCTTTCTCTTCCAGTTTCACACAGAATATTGTTTTTCTTGCCACGATCTATATTCTAGACCTTTTATAAGATTTAAAACTTGCGTTATGGTGCACTAGCCTGGCAATTAATGATGATTAGGCCAGGCGAAAAGCCTTAAAGTGCAATCTTAAGGTGCTACTGTTCTGGTACCCTTGGCTGTTCCTGTCGAAGGAGATGAACTTGGGCTGTAGGCGGTATAGTTTCCTGTTGCCGACTCTCCGCTAACCATCAGCGTTAGCCTGTATAAGTTCACTTTTCCTAGTGTTACAATATCCAGGTTGAGCTCTCTACCAATTAGGGTTCCGCTGGCAGCAGCCATCATGGTTGTGTTGTCATCCAAGTTCACGTTACCTGTACCGAAGACGGCATCTCCGCTCTGGGACAGGGTAAGGGCTGCAGTGTGCGAGGCGCTATCGGTAAGCTCCAGAGACCAGCCGCCCGAAACCGATGTCGGTTCAGTAGTGGAGGCTACTTGGGCTGGTGTGGGCGCAGCGGTTGTATTGGCTGCTACATTCTGGACTGTACTTGTCTGAGACAAATCTTGATCTCGCGCACCCTTGGCGGTAAGACTATCTGTACCGAGCTTCCCGCCCATGGGTACATTTAGTATGTCCCTTCCTTTTTGTCCCGACTCGTCAGATCTGGCGGCAGCCGGGTTCATGTGTTCTCCTGCGGGAGTATTATTGTACTCGGTTTCGGACCCGGAGAGCATTTGGTCTACTGATTGGGATGATGGATTGTCCCAATTGACTGCATACACAGCTATGGCAGAGAAAGCGAGAATAAGTACAAACGATAGGATTAATATTCTAATCTTCATAACTTTAAACCTCCTGTTTATGGTCATCCCACTCTATAAACTCAAACCTTGTTACGAATTGGTTCAAGGCCACTCTACTCTCGGTATGGAGTATTCAATGATAAGCTTAATGGATGAGGTTCTAGGATGTCGATCAAAGCAGATATTGATTTAAGTTCAAATCAAAGATTAATTTAACAATTTAGGGGCACTCATATTTCATGTTTGACAGGAAAAGAGGCGCCAAACTCAATGCTTCGGGCCTTCTCAAAGAGAGTCTCCCAGATGGGTGCCCGGATTTCGAATTTGACGCATTATCAGAATCTCCGTCGATTCGGAGGCCTTTCACCCCGAATTAGTCGCTCCTCCTCACGCAACCGCTCCTGTGCTTGATGTCTCCTTTTATGGATCGTGATTACCAAAGCTGCTGCGATGATCAGCGAGCCGAAGAATGCAGCCAACGATATTGCCACAGTAGGGAGTATACCCTCCATAAAACCGTGACCAACCGCCAGAACCACCTGCTGCCCCTCGTGACCCGGATGATAAGACGCTTTGATCCGATAGATGCCTGGACCACTCACCTGGAAAGTCAGGATGGCCCTTCCAAATCGGTTGCCCATGCTGTATGTGAGGCTGCCCGGCGGCGAATAGGTAGAATCTTGTTCCCTGTGGACTTCTCTATAACCTCTATTTGAAGACCGGGATGTTATCGCCGCTATGGAAAAATCTGCCGTCATCATAGCTTTGGTTCTCGTAGAATATGGTGTATTCACCAACTTCGTTTGGGTTCAAGTCGATAGTTCCAGGTGCAACTAGCTGGATCAAGCCACCGGTCCATCCAGTTATGCCTGAAAAGAGCGATCAGGCGAAAATGGAGAAGCCGATGACCAACACCAGCACAGCCCCAGCCCATAATACCGCTGGCTGGACGGGACACCTAAATCGCTCATGAAGAACTCCTGCACCACTATAGCGCACAAGCAACCTCACACGTACATTTGGGGGAAAGTACTAATTCTTTTGCCTTTTCGGAAAAAGATGCTCATAGGAATCCTTTTCGCCAACATCTCGCAGGCTTAAAGGACTATTAAGAAAATACCGGGATATAGTCCCAACTACACTCAGATTTGCCAACACCAATATATATGAGCGATGACTCTAAAATCAATTTTCCGCAGAGGTAGATGAGCTTGTTCTCAAGAGCGAACGGAGTGCAATAGATCCAAATCAACCCGGCCGGGGGCGGTCAACTCAACAATTCAGAGCGTCTTTATCACCTTAAAACAAACGCCGCCTCTGACCAAGCCTTTTCCAGCAATCCTCTGTAATAGCCAGCATCGAACTTCGATGCAATTCTCTCTGGATCAACCTCCCATTTGCGGGCATCCCTAATAACGTAACCGATCTCCATCCCTGGTGCCAGAGGGAGGCCCTGCTTCATGTGAGCCTGGACAGCCGAGGCCTCTGCACATCTCCGGGAATAGTTCAACCGGCTTACTCTTCGGTGAATGGCCAGCTCCTTAACATCAGCGTCGTCTAGCCCGTCCTGGTATCTCCTGTAGACCTGCCAGGACCTGATCAATCTCCTGTTGAGGCGAGGAGCTTCCCTATGCAGCAATCTCGCAACCTAGCACTCTTTACGCTTTTGACTGTATCTGGATCTCGAACAGCTCCGGCCAGAACTTTCCTGTTACTATAAGCAGATCCTTGTCTTCTTCATAGGCTATGCCGTTTAGGACATCAACATTGCCTAATTGATTCTCTCGATCCACAAGCCCCTGGAGATCGATCCAGCCTGTGACCTCCCCGGTCTCTGGCGAGATGATGACGATCCTGCTGGTCAAATAGACGTTAGCGTACACCTTGCCTTTGATGTACTGAAGATCGTTGAGCCGATTGACCGTATTGCCGTTATCCTTTACTCTTATCGATCCTATGTCCTCGAAAGTTTCCGGGTTCAGAAAGTAAAGCGTGTCTGAGCCATCGCTCATTATCAACCGCTGGCCATCGCTGGTTATTCCCCAGCCTTCCCTGGAATAACTAAAAGATCTGGTCTGGTTGAAGCTTTTCCTATCATAGACGAATCCTATTCCCGATTGCCATGTGAGCTGGATTAGTTGATCTTTCCAGAGAGTTAGTCCCTCCCCAAAAAAATCATCTGGCAATCTGTGCAGTTTCAGAATTTGCCCTGTCGTTAAATCAACCTGACGGAGGGTTGAGTTATCGTAAAGTCCTGTACTTTCGTACAGCGTTTTGCCATTGTAGACCAACCCTTCTGTAAAGGCTGTCTTGTCGTGTGGATAAACGTTGATTATTTTATAGCCGTAAACTGGAACAGGACTTGACTGAGTCTTGTTGACCGTGTTATCTGCAGCTAGTGCGGGCACCAAGGCAAACGATGCAAGGGCTAAAAAGATAGCAGTTGAAAGGAACACAGATTTTATCATCTTCATTCTTTTTATCATCTTCTTAATCTTTGATTGTAAGCGCAAGCGTCATTTAACCCCATAATATTTAACTGAGGGTTTCGATTTAGTGTTGGTTAATGAAGCCTTAAATTCTTGCGTTAATATTTTCAATCTTTATAGTGGTTTTTTAGCATATTTCACCCCTAAATTGGCTTATTAGATTTCAATTTACCTTGTTGTTTCTAATTTTTGCGCTTTTTTAAGAGCTTCCGCTAGGCTGTTTGTTTATGCACTAAATATTTCAACTGTTCCAGGTTGTAAACGACCGAATTCATCATGAATTTTACTCCAGCTCTTGCGACAGTTGTTACA
>CAVWIG010000034.1:0-36754 GCA_963754945.1 Methanotrichaceae archaeon | reverse complement strand
TCTTAGCTATTCTTGGGTTAGATTGGATACAGGTAACAACATTAACTCCTAATGAAAAAATATCAAATAGTATTTTATTGTTAACATGTTTGAGCGGCATCATGGCAACTATCTTCTTAATAGGGAACTATATTGTTGTAAAGCACTCCTTTGTAAAATCTCTTGAGCCAGCTCTGCTAATGAATGTTGCTCCTGAATTTATCAATGTTTTTGAGGCCGGAAAGAGTGTGCTTGTACCACATAAGACAGCCCGAACAGTTATTCATTATGAAAATCCAACAAATAATGCATTCATAGATTTGAATATTATGGTAAAAATTCATGCAAATAATCGAGTATATCTATAAACCTGATATAAAGGAATGGGCGATTGTTTAATATTGATCGATGCAGTTGAGTATTCCTATAAACCTACCCGGCTTTAATCATAGTAATGTTTATATACTATTAATACTATTATATATTATGGATTCATTTACTACTTGGATGCTTAAAGGTCTCCATGCCAAGCAAGAGAAGTCGCGACTCTCAGAGATATCGAATAAGATTGATTGGGCACCTTTCCGCCAAATTCTCGAAGAGATGTACGATAATAAAAGCGAGAAAGGTGGAAGACCAAACTGCGATGTCATTTTGATGTTCAAGATTTTGATCCTTCAGAAATGGCATGGTCTGAGCGATTTGGGAATTGAAAGACAAATGGCTGACCGCATATCATTTATGGCGTTCCTTGATTATCCAGATCCTTTGCCAGACTCCCGAACGATATGGCTATTCAAGCAACGCATTGCAGAATCCGGGAAAGATGAGTTAATCTGGTCAGAACTGCAAAGACAGTTAGTCGCTATGGGTTTGCAGGTTAAGTGTGGAACGGTGCAAGATGCAACATTCATTGAAGCAGATCCTGGTTCTTCAAAAAAACCTCGTGGCGAGGATGCTAAGACTCGACGCAGTCGAGATGGAACCTGGGCGAAGAAAGGAAATGAGACTCATTTTGGATATAAGCTGCACCAAAAAACCGATATCGATTACTGCCTAATACGCGAAATCGAGACAACAACCGCGTCATTGCATGATAGTCAGGTTGACTTATCAACCAAAGATGAAATCGTTCTTAGAGATAGAGGATATTTTGGCGCTGAAGCAAAGGGTATCGATTTCACGATGAAACGCAGAACATCAGAAAAGCCTCTTGAGGAACTTGATAAAGAGCGAAACAGGTTGATAAGTAAATTAAGATCTCCGGGAGAACGGCCTCATGCAGTTATAAAAAGAGTATTTGGGATGGGAAGAGTGTTGGTTACAACAGTCAAGAGGGTTCATGTTGAATTGATGGTTACAGCTTTCGCTTTTGACCTATTTCAGCTCTGTACATTGAAAAAAGCCAAAGTCATCTGAACATAGCGGAAGCTATCGAAGAACAGATTGAAAGAGGGCTAATTCAATGAAATTCATAACAATTGAACCAAAAGGCTAAGGTCATTGTAGCGGAGATCTTGAAAGAAAAGAATAGAAGCTTGTTGAAAGCTAGTTTTTAGGAATACTCAGTTAGATAAAAAAAATCATATTAATATAATAATACCATTTATCATTGGCATAGTCATAGCCACTTTTAGCTTGCAGCCCCAAAGCACGGGCATCATACGGCGGTTCTGGTTTCCACTGACGTCAGAGAGGACCAGGCGCTTAATTTTTGCTTATTGCTCTTACAGTTCTCATTCCTAATTCTATATTTATTCCTTGCATATTATCAAATACTTATCACGTGTTATTTACTTTTAGTGCGTATTTTGGGGTTATAAATGCATCATAAAGTGCGCTTCCCAAAACTTCGGTACTACTAACTGCCAGGGTTTGGAGCGTCTTCCACGAGCTTAAAAAAGTTATGGCTACAATGTTACAGCAATACTTGGTAATTGTGTATTTTTTCGTTATTTCTAAAACCACTTTCTGGAACACAAGCATTTACAAAAAATTTGCCAAATTCTGTTAAAATCATCTTGCTGTAACGTCTAGTCCCAGTTTGGAGGCTACCTTCCAAAATAGGATCTTGCTTAATAACAGGCCACGAAACTAAACTCAATGATTCTAGGTGAGAATAATACATTTCAGCCATATTCGGGAATAGCAGTTTGTCTACTGGAATAGTAGTTTTTTCAATTATCCGATTGTCAAAACGGTTTTCCTCTCGGATTAAATCCAGCGTATCAACAACTTCAAAATCATTCTTTTTTAATTCAAAAAGGATTATTGCTTCATCATGAGATAATTGCGAAATAATATGAATGAATGATGGGTGTGCTTCTGCAATCCGTTCACGATCGATGGAACGAGCTAATAATTCTTCAAACATTTCATATAAAATTGTATTATCATTTAGATATTTAATATTTTCATAGATAGGTCCAACAATTTGAAGTTGTGGTTCGATATGCTTTTCTGGTGGAACTTTATTTACGACACGCACTAAAGTACGGTCAAGTTTATCTTGGATTGCAGCACCTATTTGGACAGGGAATGCTAATAATCGAGCGGTTTTAAAAGCATCTTCTAAGAATCTTCCTAATTGTTTAGCGGGTTTTGAGCCAGCATCATCGTATGCTTTCTCTACAGTTTTTGAATTTAATGCTTCCCCAATACCGATTATATCCATAATTATTTCCTTTTCCCTTGAACGGGTCATTAATAACCCACTAACCACCACATATGCTGGAGTCCAACAATGACTTACTGCTTATCAATACATTAAAGGTATAAAAGTATTGCCTCGTGGTCGATCTCAGTAAATATTAGCATGGACAGAAAATTAATCCATTTGAAACCATATCGGAGGGTATTTATCGAGCCAAATCCAGGACAGGGAAATGATTCAGCTAAGACAAGAAATTAGCTAGTAGATCTTTATAGAATCCATTTGGCGGCAGTTCTGAAAACGAAAATAGAAGCTTCGAAGCATCTCTATGCTTGAAGCTTCTGATACCATGTCTTATGCAAAGATTTTCTGCATCTCCTTCAGGAAATCCAGCTTGGCCTGCACCATCTTCATCTTCTTTTCCAATTTCGCCTTCATGACTGCCTTTTTCTTATCCTCGGGGAGATGCTCCCACCACTCCATCATGCCTTCCATTTTGGATTCCTCCATTTCTTCTTCGTGGCACATATCATATCACTTCTTTTTGAATGTCAGAGAAGAACTGACTAACAATCTATTGTATCCGATGCTATTTAAATGTTTTTAACAATTAAAATTACTTTAATAAGTTCTAAATGGTATAATTGATGCGTCCTTAGTGCTTTAGAGTGACGATTTATAAGGACTTGACTAAAATGGCCTGAATACGGATACAAAAAGCGGGCAATAAGAACAAATATGAGCTGTAGATGGAGCGGAGCCGATAGAGGAGGTGCCTTGGGTGGTGATATGCAATATGAACCTTAACCATAAGGAGCTGGTGAGGAAGGCAGCATTAAGAGGACCATTGGCAAGCATGGCGAATTGATATCGCTGAAGGAATGATAAGGAGGGAGGCAAAAGTCAAAGGGATGTAGGAGGGAGAAAAATAGGCTATCGACTTTTGCCATGCACTATGTAGTCAATCGCCGATATATATAGATTTCGATCTAGGCAATAATGATTGGCAAATAAGTCCTACAATATGCAATTCAAGATGGAAAAAGAGTTTGATTTTTATTTTTTGACCTCTTGTTCTGGTTTAATTTGCGTTTTTTGTTTTTCATTTTGTTTTCGCTGCTTTTTAGTTAATTTTGGGGATTTTCCAATTTTATCTTTAGGCATAATGTTTAGTCATCTGCGCCGCTCTCCTAAATAGCTTTGCTTTGCTGAGAGCTTTTATGTAAGCCAATTTTGTACCTGGAACTGAAACGTATGGGAGGTGCCCGGAAAAGCCCCTGACACCAGAAAACTATAATTTGCAAGGCACATATTTGCGCCAGGAAGATCAATGCAAAGAATTCATGCGCCTTTTGATTAACCTACATCGGCTAGATCGACCAGGAAGTAAATAAAAAGAATGGACCTGATGAAAGATCATTCAAGAGGCTTCCTCTGTATGGATAGTATTCAATACAGACACCATTTTCTGATAATTATTCGCCCCCCAAACAGTAATACGGCAAACGCTTCTGGGTGAAATAATGTAACTGGCATCATATACGTCCGAATTGAGTCTAGTTACAGAGGCTGATCCAGTAGCCCCATTTCGCCCATCAATAATGCGTGGGTATAACTGGATCGTATCCATGTCAACGCCAAAAGAAATGAGGTCGCCAAAAATGGATTGTGTGCTAACGCCTTTTTCTACATCAAAGACGTTGCTTTTATTATACCTCGTAAATGAGATTGAGACTCCACAGATTTCAACTGGATAATCGACATAGCCGGTCCCGTCCATCATCTCCTTATGAACAGGCTTACCGATGATAATATCATGGCAAGGGGTATTCAAATCTACACTGCAATTAAACGGTCCGGCGTTAAATTTTGTTGTAGTATTCGATGTAGCAGCAATGCTAGGAGATAACGACACGACCATAACAACGGCAATGAACCATACAATCCTCATTTCAGGCTAGCCCTCCAAATGATATTCCATTCCTAATCCTTAAAACCCTATTATAGAAGAGGATTGAATATGGCTGAAATATCTGAGGATACATTGAGATTACATAGAATATCTAATTCCAAAGCATTATTAAAGGAACTACGCAGCAGCAACGGATTTGGCAGATTTCGGTTTGCCGACTCATGAGTGTGCTCAGAGTTTTATCAAGGATAGGGACACAGGATTATCAGCCGGGAATATCTCAGAGAACAACACCGCCGAAAATAATACTACCACAGATCAGATAGCAGGGTTGGAGCGATGAAATGACTAACTACGTTGAAAAAGCCTCACGATTCATATATTATTATATATTTTTTATAGTGGGTGTGGTTACCTTCATCTTAGTAACGGGAATGTTCGGTTCGGTTGGGCTGATCGCCTGGGTGATTGTGGTTGTAGTGTTAGCTATCCTGGTAATACGACGGACGGCGGAAGATGGTTGAGACAAGGCATAATCCTGATTCTTTAGTTTGAAATTACGGAGTTTTAGGGAAGAATAGCGGTTGAGCTTTATTCCAACAATGGACTCAGACTAAATTGATTACTCATAACAATGGGATCAATTGTATCCCCATTGCCTTCTAAGCTTTTTTTAATTCTGTAATCATAAATTAGTTCCATGTGTGTTATTTAATAATAAAAAGATCAGTATTACAGAATCTTAAAGATAATTCGAAGACTTTTATTACATTGTAGATCAGAGCTATGTTGTCATATTACTCAAAGTTGCCGTATTAAGATGATAACATATGAAGTGGGGTATAATACTCATGAAACGAAGCAGAGACATAATAATCTCGAAAATACTGGATATATGTACTGACGGTGCAAATAAAACGAAGATAGTGTACCAGGCTAACCTTAACTTCAGAACTATAAACCCTTACTTAGAACTCCTAACAAAAAACGGTATGATAAATGCCCAAAAAGAACGCAATCTTGTTGTTTATGAGACGACTACGAGGGGTTTAGCATTACTCGATAACTATAAACAAATCCAAGAAGAGTTGTCTCTGGGCACATAAAATGTTGCTGCCCACGAGCGACGAAAGGGTTCTTGGATCTCTTGTACATAAAGGCGGAGCTTGTCGAATCAAGAAACACTGAGCACTGAATTATTCGAACAAGTATAAATACAAATGATAGTAACATCTGTGTAGACGGAGGACTACAAAATGAGCAAAACAGGAATAATAACATTGATCATGCTGATCTCAAGCATGGGTTTAGCTTACAGCGCATGTAATTTGGGCTACAATACAACTGATATCCATAAATGGACCTGTCTAAAAATAATATTTCTAGGTCCAGAAGGCAAGAATTTGACAATAGACATCTACGACCCTGCTAACCATAATTGCAGTGCTAACACAACTATGGTATCCTACATGGACTCTGCGGGTCATTGTGTGATAAATGACAGACACAATCCATATGAAGCATGCAAATGCCAACATCCGGAACCATGTGGTTCTAATTGTACCTGCACGAAGGACTTAACTTTCCTACAATTAATGAATAGGTCTATGATGTTCTTAGGTGGAAAAGCGTAATTTGCTTTCAAATTCTTTTTTTATTAAACTTGAAACAAGCTGTAGCTCCGTCCCTTGATCTCCAGCTTTTGGCTTTTGGGGAAGATCAGTGCATAAAAAGAGCCATTATAGATATTTATTGTCCATGGGGGAGAATATTTTTTCCAAAAATTCCTGCATTTCCACTATATATATTAATAGAGCATTTGTAGTTATTCTTGCCTATTCATCGATGTATACGCATTTTTTCAATCATTGGTTAAAGTGAGGGCACGTGCCTGTCTAAGTACTTTATATCCATTGACGATAGAATAGTTCCTGAGTGGGTAAAGATGAATAAGATCTTAGCAGTCTTAGTCCTCATCATATCCCTGATGGGGTGCGTAGCAGCTTTAGACGCACAAAGTGGTGTAGGAATGCGTCCAGGTGAAGCCACATTTGAGCATCTATTCAATCAAGGCATAGGTCAGCCGTGGGTTGGGGGCAACCCGCCTGGTTTCCAAGGAGAAGATCAAGGGATATCAACGGGTATATCAGGAGATATCTTCACTAAGTATTCCCAATTTTTCAGCATGTCCAAAGGAAACGACCATAAAACGCATATCGAAGCTCCAACGAAATATGACATAAACAAGTTCCCAACTACTGTTTACTTCAGCTATCAGATGCAAGCTGTACCATATTCACAATACCAGACTTATCCTGCATACACTAGTGGCAATTCGCTGTGGATTCAGGGATCAACAAGCTGGACCCAATATGCTACCATTCCTCAAGGGGCAGGCTTGTCACTACTAGCAAGTACGTCCACAGGCGGCAACGGGTACCTTTACGAAATAACCCCAGACGGGCAGCTAACAAAGAACTATTACAACTTCTTCCCAGGTTACAATCAGATAAACTTCTATGGTGACACCGTTGGACAGCATATTTTGCTCTTCGCGATCGACGATCAAGTCAGCAGTTCCGTAGTAATTGATGTTGCAGCCAATCAGGCACCAATCTATTATCAGCAACCAAGCGGTCAGCCGCCAATATACAATCAGCCGTCAGACTTTCCGCCCTCATATAACCAGCCACCAGGTCATCAGGGAGATTTGCAACTCCCTATTTGATAAGAATTGGATAAAATAAATTCAATTCATACTTTTTTAGATCAATTTCCTCCGTTGAAGACAAGAATACCTCTCGAAACCTTTTTGCCGTAAAGAGATATCTCACGATCATGAACCTTAATTTCTCACTAGGCTATGCGCTCCCCCTCATGATGATCCCCTCCGTAGGTGACACCAGCTCTGCCAGCTTCTGGTTCAATAAAGGCAACGAGCTATGCAACTCCGGCATGCCTGATGAGGCCCTGAAGGCCTACGACCATGCCCTCAGCATTGACGGATCAATGGTGGATGCCTGGAACAATAAGGGAATAGTTCTGGCCAGCATAGAAAAGTACGATGAAGCCCTTCAGTGCTTTGAGGAAGCTCTCAAGATCTCTCCAAGGCACGCCTATACAATCAACAACAAAGGAATGATCCTTGCCCAGCAGAAGAAGTACGAATCAGCCCTGAGGTGCTTCGACACGGCCATCGAGATAGACGCCTATTTCGCGGGAGCCTGGTACAACAAATCCTTTGCCATGTCGTCGTTGGGCCGAGGCCACGAGGCCAAGGCGGCCTTGAAGACTGCAAAAGCGCTCGATCCGTTTGGAAGCGGATGCAGAAAACGCTAGACGATCGTGGACTTCGCCCTAGGATATTCAGATTCTCTTTTTTTAATGCAGGCTAATTCTGTAAATTGAAACGCGTTAATCGATTGAATTGATTTCATCCACGCGGCCAAGAAACGGATGGAGGCGATTCTTCCGGTTTTAGCTGGTTGACCTGGCCTTTGTGGTTATTGACCCGCCATCGAATCAGCTTTGTCATTCCGAGCAGAGTATTCGCCTCCCTTTCCGTCAGTTCCGCTCTGCCGAATATACGTTTGAGCATGATCATCTTGAAATCCATCCTGTACTTAGGATAGTTGATCTCCTCCAGGAGACTTCTGAAACCAGCTTGGAGCCTGCTCAAGGTCTCCGGACCGGCCAGAGTGACCCCTCCGTGATCTACCTGGCTCAGCTCGTACAGTATTATCGTAGCTGCATGTGCAAGGTTCATGATGGGGTAGCTTGGACTGGTGGGAATGGACACCAGAAGATTGCACAGCTCAAGTTCCTGGTTTGTGAGACCCCAGGTTTCTCGACCTAACAGAAGGGCCACCTCACAATCTTTTCCGTTCAGTTTTTCCGCCAACTGTGCCGGAGTGAGCCAGGGTTCCCTGATGTGCAGCCGCAGGTGCTTGTGCTCATCGCCTAGCCTCTTTCCAGTTGTGCCAACCACAAGGCTCGCCCCATCGAGGGCGTCCTCCAGAGTAGAAACGACCTTTGCCTTATCCAGGATGTCCTTAGCATGAGAGGCCATGGCATTGCCGAAGTCGTCGATACGGCAAGGGTTCACCAAGATGAGCTGGTCGAAGCCGAAGTTCTTCATTGAACGAGCGACGGAGCCAATGTTCCCATCGTACATGGGCTCGACCAATACGACTCGAAGATTCATCATCCTGGAGCGTGCTAAGGTCTTTTCACCGAAATAAACTCTCGCTCGCTGAGACATAAGCTTACTCGCGACATGAGCATCGTTCCCTTAGTATCAAAAGTTGAAATTGTTGTGATGACTTTTTAAAGACATAAAAAAAGACACTCAAGTGTACGACAATACATCTCTCACTGTTCGACCGACCATCGATGTGGCAATGTAATCTTGAACCGGGAAGTTCAATCTAGGGATAGCTTCCTCTACTCCAAAATATTTGATGGCAGCTCTGTCAACAGCTCGAGCTGCTTCCACTTCGTCATCAACGATCGTGGTCCGTCCTTGGGTTAGCTTGACTTCGATAGCCCTACATTTACCATGCTATATTTTTTAAAATGGTTGTGAGTGAATGGCTTGGATTGGCGGCGTAGCACAAAAAAGGTGTTACGCACCCTTATTCTCCACTTCGCCTAGTATTTTATAATCACATCCTTATAAGTGTCGTCCATTTTTCCGTGTTGTTCCAAGCGCCTAAGCCTCTTTATGTTCTTTTAAGAATGTATCAACAGCCTCATCGCGAGTACTAATCTTCTTTGTTTCTTGGTAGCTTTTCAATATCTGGAAGGCTTCATCGGATATCACTATCGATAGACGCTTCATGTTTTCCATTGAACCACCATACCTTATCTATTCTTTCTTAGTATACGCATACCTAAAGGGCGTAACCTATTTATACCTTATGTAAGTGTGTAGTGTAAGGCGAACAGAAAATGACACCGGAAGAAGAAACAAAGGTTGACGGCGCGAAAATCGTGGGTATGGTAGTGTGCAGAGTAGGCGCGTTGGAGGTTGTTGAACCATGCCCATAATCGATTTCAAAGCCGCCATCGCCGAGGACATCCGAGAGATTGAACTTGCGCTTAGCGTTTTAAATGGTCTTCGAGACGTAAACAAGGCGCGGCTTGCGATCATCGAAGAAGCTGAAAAGAGAAAATAATCAGGATGCTGCGAACGCAACAATCGCGGCTAGATGCCATTTTCTGAGTGATTGAACAGCCACGGAATTGCCAAGAAACGTGACTGTGGTCTCACTCTGTGGGTGAGAGGGAGGGTGTGAGTCACTCCCTCACACCATAGCGAACAAGTGCGCACTTACGCGATTATTCGAATCTAATTCTATTATAATAACATCCAAATTTTATTCAATCTTCTTCATAGATGTCTAACCTCTTGATATACCATTGAGTCGTTGCGTATCATTCAAGGCTTTGAAAACATGGACTATGGACTATCTCAGGTGAGAATATGAAAAGGAGAATGTTGGCAGTCATGGTATTGGTAATGTTTGCCATACCAGCAATGGCGGAATTAACTGATTACCAGAAGGGCGTACAGGCTGGCATCCAAGCAGGCTTTTCAATGGGCAGATCTTATCAACAATCGTACGATGGGACGCTCGACGCGGCACGATATAACCAAGCGATTAATCAATACAATCAGTTTATACAATCCATATTTGCAGGCAACCAAACGGCGATAAACACTTGAGAGTTTCGAAAAACTAATCAATCGAAATACTTATATACTATTAATACTATAATATAATGCATGAGGACTCTCATTGATTTTGCCATTCGAGCAGAATATGCTCGAGTAAAAGCCCTCGGAGATGATCTATCCGAGATCGGATCGTTGATCAATTGGGAGCGTTTCAGATTTTTGGAACCATTGATATACAAAAATAAAACTAGCCGCGGAGGTCGTCCGAACATTGACATCGTGATTATGGTGAAAGCTCTCGTAATTCAGCATTGGTTTGGTCTAACAGATCCAGAACTGGAGCGACAGGTTGCGGATAGGATCTCTTTTCGTATTTTCCTTGGCACCACTGAAGTAATTCCTGATTTCAGCACAGTTTGGCTATTCCGTGAACGTTTGATTAAGTGCGACGTATACGATGATCTTTGGAATGAGCTTCAAAGGCAGCTCGATGAGATGGGGTTTACTGTAAAGAATGGCACTATCCAGGATGCAACCTTCATAACTTCGGACCCAGGTCGGAAGAGGAACAAGAAAGACGAGCAAGGCGGGGACAAAAAGGAAGGTCAAGATTCCGAAGCCACCAGTACGAGCCTGAATCAGGAGTTTGATAAAGAGCTAATTGGTATTTCAAATAATATTATTGATGACAAGGCCAAACCACAGAGACTCGAAGAAGAGCCAATAAATGAGGGAAGTTGGGCAAAAAAGGGTGTCAAATCCTTTTTCGGATATAAAGGTCATATCTCAATCGATACCAATTACCACCTTATCAGATATTTTGAGACTACAACTGCTTCTGTACACGATAGTCAGGTAGATCTTGGAATTGAAGGGCTACCACGTTACGCCGATAAGGGATATGATGGTGCAAAAACTCGAGGATATGATGCAGCCATGAAAAAAGCTACAAGAGGTCACAAGCTTGGAATCATAGATCTTCTGAGGAATAAGAGAATCAGTAAAACGCGATCGCACATCGAAAGATGCTTCGCTGTTATGAAGCGGGGGCATAAGGGAGCACATGTTTATGTAACAACTGTCGCAAGAGCTGGAGTAAAATTCATGATGAATTCGGTCGTTTACAACCTGGAACAGTTGAAATATTTAGTGCATAAACAAACAGCCTAGCGGAAGCTCTCTAAAAAAGCGCAAAAATTAGAAACAACAAGGTAAATTGAAATCTAATAAGCCAATTTAGGGGTGAAATATGCTAAAAAACCACTATAAAGATTGAAAATATTAACGCAAGAATTTAAGGCTTCATTAACCAACACTAAATCGAAACCCTCACCAATATCAAGGCGAATTCTCCTGGGAGGAGTGTCTTTCCCTTTATAGAGGCAAAAGGATTCTACATTTTGAAGAATGATATCGATTTGATGCCCGCAAAAGTCACGGCAGGTGGAGTTGTCGGCGACACCTTTTCGTCTTCAAATGTTCACCTCTAAAACTTTGCCATTGAGTACATCATCCTCTGTGACATCGATATTCTGCCTCTTTATTTCGGTTGAATTATTGCCCGAGACAACCAGATATGGCGTTACAGCATAAGTCCCATACCTTTTCTCGGTGGAATATGGCACCCTTACTTCCGATGTTCCTTCATTGACGTAAATGAATTTCCTTCCCTGGTTGGACGTCATGTTCAATAAAGCAACAACCTTCTCTCCAGGAGCATTCAGTACCCTTATCAACGCCCCCGGCACGTACTCGAAGATTTTCAAACTGCTGGTGGGAGGGTTCTGGCCAACGATCGTGTCCGATTCATAGATCAACCTGAAATGGCCCAGGCTGCTGCCATCGATGAAGTGCAATAGGGCTAGGGTGGTCTGGTACAGTTTCTTAGTTGGCACTACAGCCAAATAATTCCCTAGGTCCTGAGTGCTCTGATATTCGGAAGGGTCCTTGTTTGCCCAGAGAGCTATAGCAGGAAGCTTGCCGTAGAGCATATCGTAATCGGTAATGACGTATTTGGTCCGTCTCGCGTCCAGTACATCCGTGGCAGTCTTCTCGTCCTCCGATAGATAGAACTTCGAGGCGTCTTCTATTCCCGTCTGGAAGTTGTTTGATACAACAGGCCTCTTGGCCTGGTAAAGGATCCAGTTCCCATAATCCCACCAGCTCAGCACACTGTACTCCGGGGTCTTATCAGGATTGTCGTAATAGCTCGTAGTATTGCTGTTCTTCTCCAGCCAGTTGAGCGTATTGTACCAGTCGCCAGCGATCTGAGGCGTTG
The DNA here is from genome assembly GCA_963754945.1 of Methanotrichaceae archaeon. Lineage (GTDB taxonomy): Archaea > Halobacteriota > Methanosarcinia > Methanotrichales > Methanotrichaceae > Fen-7. The sequence goes on along the minus strand of CAVWIG010000034.1, from coordinate 24,252 downwards.
CGTCCGTAATGCCTATGGCCTCAAATGTCGTCGGTAAAACTAGAAGAATAAACAGCAGTGCTATGATGGAGAGCCTTGGAAGCTGACCCAGATTCGCTGCCTTCTGGGAAACAAAATCTGCTGCCCGAAAGAATAGGATGCTAATCAGTATCCCCATTGAGATCGAGGAGAGTTCCAGGAATCTGATCTGTCCGACTGTGAGGATCATAGTGTAGACGACGAAGACAAGGAATAACAGTTGGGCTTCATTCTTTTCATCATTGAGTTTTGAGTTCAACAAATAGCCGATCAGCACTACTAATCCGACGGTAGAAAAGATAAGGTTCCAGCCCAGGTTGGAGAAGATGAAGTTGGAGAAGAAGATCTCCGGTCTTGCAAAAAGAGGTTCTGCTTCTGAGATCTTTCCAATCATCTGGCCGCCCATTAGATAATCCCCTCCAGTTACGATTATCAGATTCACTTTGGAGAAGATCCAGATGCTGCCTAAAGTTTCGGCTAGAACAATGAAAGCCCCTGCAATTAGCACGATAGCTGCTGGAAATGCAACCCACGAGACTCTTCTTTCTAACATAAATCTTGATACACCAAACAAAACGATCATCGCTGCAGTTATGGCTGCTGCTCCAAAGAAAGTTGGAAAGAGCCATGATGCATTCCAGAAAGGCAGGGTAAAAGCTAAGGTCAATCCAAAAGGCAGCAGCATCGTTTTTACAGTATTGGTTGAAGATTTTCCATCCTTGAGATCGAGGGTCATTTGAATAAGGGCATAAATCAAAAAGACGCCGAAGTATGCCGAAGACCCTAGCCATGTGTAGGCCTCTCCGATCATAGCAACCCCGGCAGCTGCTGCGAAGAGGTACCTATTATCCTTTCTGGAAAGGGCAAGAATCATGAACATCACTGCAAGCATAAACCAGAGTTCTACCAACCAATGGTGACCTGTCTCCCCTAGCATGGATTTCTGTAGGTAGTAAGGAGCGAGAGCAGTCATGAAGGCGGACATCAGGGCCACCTTGCGGTCGAAGATTTCTTTGACCAGGTAGTAGACAACTACGATGGCTATCGATCCGAGAATGGTGGGCATGGTAGCCGAGACCATTTCGATGCCGGTTCGGGAATGCTGGCCAAGAGCCAAGGAGACAGCGGCCATAAGCTGATCGAAGAACGGGGGCCACGTGATGTTCATGCCGTGGGGATAATCGAGGTAAGAATCGAACCAGAGGGTGTTTGGAAAATGGGCCACGGTATATAGAATTCGGCGCATGTGGTAGAACTCATCGTAGCCCACGGGCAGCACGTTTCCGCCCTGAAGGGTGTTTCTTCCAGCGTACAGCCTCAGCACCAGGCCCAAAAGGAAGATGCCCAGCAACTCTAATGGCTCAGATCTCTTCTCCCGATCCATGTGTTCTGATTGAGAATCGATATATAAAAAGGTTGTAGCGTGCAATGGTTGAAAAAGTATTTAGTCTGGGATGCTCACGGGTTAGCGGTGAAGAGCAACACAACCACTGGACGGGGAGGCTAGCCTATTGAGTTCCGATCTATGGGTGATATCCTTCATTGGCAAGGATCGGCCCGGCCTAATACGCGACATCCTCAGTGAGCCGGCGGCAAGATCGGTCAACATAGTTGATCTTGACCAAAGGGTGATGCAAGGCATCTTCGTCATGTCGGTGGTTGCCGACTTTGCTTCTGCGGACTCCTCCCCGTTGGACCTGGAGGCATATTTCAAGAATGTCGCACCCTCTTTGGGCATCGAGTTCAGCTTCCTGCCCATGGATCAGTACCGGGGAAGGCGGAGGTCCAGGAAGAGCCTGTACGTAGTGACCATTGTGGCCAAGGACCGGGTTGGGATAGTTCTGGATGTTGCAACCCTGGCAGCCAGGAATAAGATCAACATAGAGAAGGCATCGGTCACAGCCAGGGGGGAGCTGATCTCCATCGAATTCCTCATGGATTTTGCGGACTGCGATGTGGAGAAATGCAAGGATGAGCTTAGAGCGGGCTGCGAGAGACTAGGATTAGACGAGGTCATCCAGAGCCTGGACGCATCACGGAAAGATAAGAGATTGATAGTATTCGACATGGACATGACCATAGTGGACTTTGAGATCATCAACAAGCTGGCCAGCTTCGTTGGTGTGGACGAGGAGGTAAAGTCCATAACGGAAAGGGCTATGTTGGGAGAGATGGACTTCGAGCAGTCGCTCCGCCAGAGAGTTCGCCTGCTCGAGGGGACTCCGATCTCGACTCTGGAGACGATCGCAAGAAATCTGCTGCTGACCCCTGGCTCGGAGGAACTGATTCACCACCTCAAGCAGATGGGCTACAAGATTGCCCTCATCAGCGGCGGTTTCACCTACTTCACAGACGTGCTCAAAGAAAGGCTGGGGTTCGACTATTCCTTTGCCAATCAGCTTGAGATCGTGGATGGAGTTTTAACCGGCGAGATCACTGGGGAAGTAATCGATGCAGAGGCCAAGGGCAGCATAGTCAATCGTCTGGCTGACCTGGAGAACATCAGCCCGGAGAACGTAGTCGCCGTAGGAGACGGAGCCAACGATTGCCTCATGATCCAGAACGCTGGACTGGGCGTGGCCTTCAACGCGAAGGAGATCCTCAAGAAAGTCTCCGACGGAAGCATATCCAGGGAGAACCTCCTAGGGCTGCTGAACGTCCTGGGAATAGCAGATAAAGAGGGAGACCTTCTTTAGGTCCTTGGTGACAAAAGGCCGGAATGTCAGGGCTGTTTGCCGAGTGGCCAGCGTTCCGTAGCAAGAAACTTCACACGATTGACTAAGTCCTAGAGCCAAATGGCTACACACAAATGTGGCTACACGGAAAAAGCATTTATACTTGTTTTGGCGTAAAGTTTGTGGTTTGTCCTTATCATCTTGGAGGATTGAAGAATTGACAACTGTTTATGATGTGCCGCCCAATGAGCTGATCGATGCGGTTGCAAAGGAGCTGAAGACCGCAGGCATGATTCAGCCTCCTGTGTGGGCCGCGTACGTGAAGACTGGAGTATACAAGGAAATGCCACCCACCAATCCAGACTGGTGGTACGTGCGATGTGCATCCGTGCTTCGCAGGGTTTACATCGACGGGCCTGTGGGAGTGTCCCGCCTTAGGAGCTACTACGGCGGCAAACACCGCAAAACAGTGGCAACTCCGCACTTTGCGAGGGGCAGCGGCTCAATAGCCAGAGAGGCCCTCCAGCAGCTGGAGAAGGCCGGATACTTAAAGAAGCTGAAGAAAGGACGTCTGGTGACGCCCGAAGGCCAGGCTTTCCTGGACAATATGTCTCATCAGATCAAAGGCAAACTACAGGAATCGATTCCTGAGCTTGCGAGGTATTAGAGCAATGGTGGATGACGAGCTTGCAGAATTGAGACGCAAGAAGCTTGAGCAGATTCAGCGGCAGCAGACGGACTCACAGATGTACGCTGCTCAGCAGGAGCAGGCGCAACAGGAGATGGAATCCAAGAAGGCAGCGGTCATGAGGGCCATTCTCACTCCCGAGGCGAGAGAGAGACTGAGCAGCATTCGCATGACCAGGCCGGAGTTCGTGACCCAGATCGAGAACCAACTCATCATGCTCGCCCAGAGTGGCAGGCTGCGCAGCGCCATAACCGATGAGCAGCTCAAGGCGATCCTCAAGCAGGCTCAGCCTAAGAAGAGAGATATCAAGATCACCAGAATTTAGGTCCCTTTTTCCATGAAAACCGCGGTGCTTTTCAGTGGCGGGAAGGATAGCGGTCTTTCCGCCCTGCTGCTGGAGCCATTCTTCGATGAGATCGAACTGGTCACCTTCACCTTTGGTCACGACGCGGCCTGGAAGGTGGCGGAGAAGGCAGCGCAAGAGCTAGGCCATCCTCACAGGAGGATCGCCTTCGAAGAGGGCGCACTGGACAGAGCCCTGGAGATTCTGATCTCTACGGGATACCCCAACGATGCCCTTAACTACGTTCATTCCATTGCAATAGAGACCTTAGCTCAAGAATGCGAGTTTGTGGCAGATGGAACCAGGCGCGACGACCGCGCGCCGAAGATGAGCTACAGTGAGATACGCAGCCTCGAAGACAGAACGCAGGTACACTATCTGCGGCCCCTGGCGGGCTTGGGCGGGAAGACCATAAGAGCTATGGCGTCACGCTACCTGGACTTCGAGGAAGAGCTGTCTACGAATTATCCTGCCTCTGACTTCGAGGTTGGGCTGAGATACGCCCTGGCAGAGAGGCACGGAGAGAAAGAGGTTGACAGGATATTCCCTGGCGACCACACGCACACCAGAGTTATCCGGAGGAAGAGGTTTGTCCAAGAAATTAAAGGGCAAGAAGATCAGACTTGCCAAGGCATTCAATCAGAATCGTAGGGTGCCAAGCTGGGTTATAGTCAAGACCTTGAGGCACGTTGTCTCGCACCCGCACAGACGTCACTGGCGCAGAAGCAGTTTAGAGTAGGTGGCAGTACAATGGCTGATACAGAACGAGTTTACACAATCCCGCTTAGAATAACAAAGCACGTTCCCAGGTGGAGAAGGTCCAATCGGGCCATGAAAGAGGTAAGGAACTACTTATCCAGACACATGAAGACCCCTGAAGAGAATGTGAAGATCGATAGTAGCCTGAATGAGGTCATCTGGGCCAGAGGAGACGAGAAGCCGCCTTTGAGGGTCAGGGTCCGTGCAGTCAAGTTCGAAGACGGCGGGGTTGAGGCAGAGTTTGCCGGCGAGCAATAAGCGCCTGCGGATTGCAGGGACCTCTCTTGTGGGGGTTTTTGCGCGTTGCACGGAGAGGGTCGCTTTGGTTCCCTTGGAAGTTGGTCCAGAGAACATGCGACAATTGGAGGAAGAACTGGAAGTAGTCGTGGTCCGGGCGTCGATTAGTGGCAGCTCGGTCGTGGGGTCTCTGGTCTGCGGAAATTCGACTGGTTTCGTCACAAATCCCCAGGCAAGCGACGAGGCTATCCAGAGGCTGTCCGCGTACGGTAAGGCCGCCAGGCTTCCAGGAAAGATAAGCGCAGCGGGCAATGTGATCCTGGCCAACGACAGCGCCGCAATAGTGCATCCTGGACTCTCCAGCAGGGCCTGTGAGATTGTGTCCCAGACTCTGGGGGTAGAGGTAGTCCAGGGCACCATAGGCGGCCTCAAGACAGTGGGGATGGCAGGCCTTGTCACCAATAAGGGCCTTCTGGTTCATCCAAGAGTGTCGGAAACCGAGTTGGCGGTGCTGGACGACCTGTTCGGTCTTCCGGTTGACGTTGGGACTGTCAATTTCGGCTCGCCTCTGATAGGCTCGGGCTTGCTTGCCAACTCCAAAGGGTACATCGCCGGGGAAGAGACAAGCGCTCCTGAGATGGGCAGAATCGAGGATGCCTTAGGGTTTTTGGATTGAGGAACGAATATGATGTTTGAGATCAAGGGAAGATTGAAGGGCGGCATTGTAGGCAAAGATTGGAATCCTTTCACCAAGGTCGTTGAGAGCCATAGCGAGAAGAACGCCATCGAGAAGACGTACTCCCTGATGGGTAGCAAGCACGGCTTAAAGAGGAACCTCATCAAGATCGACGGGGTGAAGACAGTTGAGTAGCGACCCCTCTCCCGCTGGAGGCGAGGAAGAGATAAGGCGTCTGGTCGGGGCATACCAGCAGTACCAGGCTCAAGCGGAGGCGATAGCTCAGCAGTTGAGCCTGACCCAGATGACGCTTCATGGGCTTGACAGCGCCATCCAGGCAGTCGAGGCCCTGGATTCCGCTCCAGAGGGACAACCGATGCTGGTGCCGATAGGGTCCGGCTCTTTCGTCTACGCCAAGCTCGCCACCAAAGAGAGGGTCGTTTTGAACGTCGGTGCCGGAGTGAGCATCGAGAAGCCTGCCGCAGAAGCTAATGAATCCCTGAAGGCCAGGAAGGCCGAGGTGGCTGAAGCGGGCAAGAAGATGAGCGAGATGCTCAATAAGATTGATCAGGAGATGGCCAAGATCCAATCTGTCCTCTCCAAGTACGACATGGGGACAGAGCAGGTTGTTTAACCGCTTTAAAGAGAAGCTCTCCGGCTTCAAAGAGGCACTGTCCTCCAAGCTCCTGGAGAAGGCATCCCGGAAGGAGGAGCAAGCGGAGCTGGAAGCCGATCGCATCAAGGAAGAAACCGCCGAGACTGCGTCTTCAAAGACTGAAAAGCAGACCAAGTCGGCTAACGAGAAGAAATCCGGTCCGGCAAATAAAGCTGGTGCCAATTCGATTTTAAACACTGATTTTGCAAACAATTCAGCAAAGCCCAAGAACAGGTTTTCAATCCTTGACAAGGCCAAGTCCATCGTCTTCGAGCAGGAGATCATCCTGGACGAGAAAGACCTGACAGATCCACTCTGGGCTCTGGAGATGGCCCTGCTGGAGAGCGACGTGGCGTTGCCCGTAGCAGAAAAGATTGTCAGCTCTGTTAAATCTGAGCTGGTAGGCCACAAAAAGAAGATTGGGGCAAACACAGGCCAGCTCGCTGAGGACGCCCTGCGATCCGCCTTGACGAAGATGCTCTCAGCGAATCATCTGGACTTCGACGAATACATCAAAACCAAAGAAAAGCCTGTCAAGATCCTGTTCGTAGGCGTGAACGGCACAGGCAAGACCACCAGCATAGCCAAGCTGGCCAGGTACCTCATGAACCAGGGCTACTCCGTTGTTCTCGCGGCAGGCGACACTTTCAGGGCGGGGGCCATCGAACAGTTGGAGGTTCATGGCGAGCGGCTGGGGCTGAAAGTCATCAAACACAAGACCGGAGGAGACCCGGCGGCCGTGATCTACGATGCAGTGGAGTACGCCAAGGCCCACAACAAAGATGTTGTTTTGGCAGATACGGCCGGAAGGCTGCACACCAATATCAATCTCATGGACCAGATGAAGAAGATCGTGAGGGTAACCAATCCTGACCTGTTGATCTTCGTTGATGAGGCCATAGCCGGGAACGATGCTGTGGAGCGCGCGCGGCTGTTCAACGAGTCAGTGCCCATCGGCGGTTCCATTCTGACGAAGACGGATGCCGACGCCAAGGGCGGGTCGGCCATATCCATAGCCTACATCACTGGCAAGCCGGTTTTGTTTTTGGGCATAGGGCAGGATTACCCGGACCTGGTCAAGTTCGAGCCAAAGTGGCTTGTGGACAGGCTGCTGGGCGAGGCCGAAGCGTGAATTTTTATTAATCTAAAAATAATTCTAAATACTAATTTTGTTATCCCATAAGCTCTTTGAACTCTTCAAGAGTTAAATCTGCATCTTTCAGAACGCTTTTTGAAATCATGGGATGAAGGTCCATCCCTGAATGATAAGGAACAGTAACCCTCTGCCCGTCTTTATTCCTGAAAATCTTATGGCTTCCGCTTTGTCGTACCAAGACAAATCCAGCTTTTCCTAAAGCCTTTATCGCTTTAGATGTTGTTATTCTCGGAAGCTCCTCGCTCATATGGTTATATCCAGAGAAGTCATGCTGACATATTCGGGCTGGGGAATCTCTTCGCCGCTTTCCAGCCTGTCCTCAACGTGAAGGCGGATGACGTCACGGATGTTGCTCAAGACTTCTTCATAAGCGTATCCCTGAGTGTAACTTCCTTGAAGTTCCGGGCAGAAGGCAAAGTAACCATCTTGATCCTTCTCGATGACGACAGAAAAATGGTAAGACCTCATGCCCTCTCGTATCAAATCCTTGGAGATCTCCGGCTGCTCTGGCAGGCTCATATCCTAGAGTATTCCGCTTCTTGAGTATCTATGCTTTGCCTTCGGCTAGACTAACATGTCCAAATGAGCTGTAATACGCAAAATACCAGTATTATAGATAATTGAATCGAATGGGAATTAGATCGACTAGATGCAAATTTAATGGACAAGAATTTTCGTATTTTCTTTTACATGGCGGTAAAATATTAACGAAATTTAGATATATCACCACTTAATGTAAAAGCTCCCCAATAAAAGGTATGTTTCCAATTATCGAGTTTACGAATCTCTGTCATTGCATATTTTAGAGCTTTCGACTTATTAACACCGCCGTTAATCCATGCATTATAGAAAGAAGTCATCAAGGATGCTGTAGAAAGATCATCTACCTTCCAGAGACTGACCAACATTGACCTTGCCCCAGCAAGAAGAAAACCCTGAGAGAATCCGGTCATTTCATCTCCACCTAAAGAACTATTCATTCCAGTCTCACAGGCGGATAAAACCAGAAGTTTGAGATGAAGATTGAGATCTATGATTTCTCGTATCGTTAAAACACCATCCGCAAGGACGATGCCTGAGTCGAGAGGATTGGTCAACGAGAAATAGGCGTGAGTCGCAAAGTGTGCTATATCTGCCCTTGGCAAATAATCCAAAACGGTCTCTTTTGTTGCCTGAGGACCAATTAATGGCGTTGTGTTCAGCGATTTGGCTACTTTTTGAGCTTCTGTTTCAGCGCTAATCAAATCGCCTTTTGGATTTCCTACAACCAGCGAAGAACCTGTATCTTCAATTTCGTAATTCTCCAATAGAGACCAAATTTTCAAATTAGGAATCGTAGTCCAATCGACATCTACGGCTGCCTTTTGTAATAATGCCTCCCAAGGTAATAAGCATCCAAATCTCCCTGGGCTGAAAACAACTTTGTCGACGCCATCCAAATAACTGCAGGCTTCTACTAGCAACTTAATTACGTCGCGATCCCAAGTCTCTTTTGTTTGACTATCATATGCATACAGGTGGATCTCTCTTCGAAATCGACGCCACATATCTACTTGAGCATCACTACCGAATGGGATCTCTACTATTTTTGGCTCCTCCCAACCCGGCCTTAGGATAAACATAACTGTTTTTCCAGCCAAAGGAAAAAGTGAAAGTAAAGCCGTAGATGGATCCTTAACCAAATTCCTAAGATCATCCCATGAAGGCTTATCTCGGTAGTGTGCCGAGATTTCTGTAATTTGGAGTTGCCCTGTATCCCAACATACTCAATCAGCATCCATAGATAAATACTTTTTAGCGGTCAGCCATTCTTCGTTGATATCGATGAGGATCGAAACCCCTAACCTCATGAACGAGCTCTCACTTGGGAAGGCACCGACTACCCTGGATCTTCTTTTCAGCTCCTTGTTGATCCTCTCCAGCCCGTTTGTAGTCCGAATCCTTCTCCAGTGACCTCTGGGGAATGCCCTGTAATTCCACAGACTGAATCTGAAGCGGTCGATAGTGTCAGCAGATTTCGCATAACCTCTTTCCCTCAATTCTTTCGCTAAGTCCTGTATCTTGATTTCGTCTTCCAGAGCGATCTTGATCTTATCGGCGATCTCCTTATGATACTTCTTGGCAACGTTTCTCAAGACCGCTCTTGAAAAGTGAACGTGACACATTTGCCATGAAGCACCAAGAAATGATTTCTCAACCGCTTTCTGGATTCCCTTATGACCATCTGATATCACGAGCTTTACTCCGGACAACCCACGATCCGCCAGATCTTGAAATAATCCCGACCAGAAGAGTTCATCTTCACTGTCAGCTATTCTTGCGCCAAGTATCTCGCGATAACCGTCATCTCTAACACCTGTGACGATCATGAAAGCTTTGGTAACATATCTTGATTCTGTTCTTACTTTGAAGTAGCTTGCATCTACATAAAGATAAGGAATAGGACGTTCGATAGGTTTCTTCAGGAATTCTTCTACCTTCTCGTCAAGCTCTTTGGATATCCTGGAAACGCTAGAGGCAGATAAATTCTCGATGCCAAATCGAGAGACAATATCTTGGATTCTCCTGGTTGAAACCCCCTGGAGATACGATTCGAGTACAGCGTTGACCAAAGCCTTCTCTACGCGCGAAAATCTGTCGAACACCTTGGTTTCGAAGGAAATTTCACGGAATTGAGGTTTCTTGAGTCGGAGCTCTCCAACTCGCGTCTTCAGAGATCTTTCCTTGTAGCCATTCCTATGTGCCTTTCGGGATTCGACTCTCTGATACGGTTCTGCATCTGCCTGTTGCGCCGCTTCTAGCTGCATTACAAGGTTCAAGAACCAGGTCAGAAGCTTCTTTAGTCCATCTTCCTGATCGATAAGGTAATCTTCCAAGAGTGCTATGGGTATCATGGTCCTGTGTCCTCCTTTTCTCAAGATTGGATAGGATACAGGGCCGATAATCATTCTTATTATCAAAGTACAGAAAAATCGTTACACTGCCCTTATCTCCTCTTCGCAAACTAATATATTCCTTAGACTCAGGACCAAATGATTCTATTTGATACCAAAGACCTTCAAGTTCGCGTATCAACTCTTGCCTTTTTCGGAGTTTAGCTGACCTTGCACCAGACGTTTCAGTCGAGATCGTGTGCTCGCCGAATCTAGACAAGTCCCTCAAATCGATCTCATCAAGTTCTTTCAACAATTTTTCTTCTGTTTCAATCAGATTTTTGGGGATAGATCTTGGCACGGGAATATTGCGCCTACCAAGAAGTTCTACGAGTATGCTAGATTTGATCCCTTCTGCATGAACCATCGCTTCTTGCCCCCAATTCAGCTCACATATACCATCAATATTCGAATCTTTGGAGGCTAAGTCTCTTAGTTTTAGAGCGGTTTCTATGAGCATATCATCTATATCGCCCAACATCTTGCGTACACCAAACTTGTAAGAAATTGAAGCCGCATGGGAGGCGGAACACAAAGATTTACTTGCTTTGTTATAGGCATCAAAGGACTTGATGAGAAAAGAGGCATCATTGGTTAGATTATATTTGTCTCTTAAAGCTCGACCAAGATTATTGAAGGAACCAGCCTTATCTCTTGATCCCTCTGGCAAGATGGTAATTACTTTCTCAAAGGATGCAATAGCTCTGTCCAAAATATCATTCGCCTCCTCTAGTTTAGAAGAATCCTTAAAGAAGGCATGTAGCTCACTCAATTGATTACCCAAGTTACCCAAATAGAGCGCCTCATCAATAGGCCTAATTGAAGGTGAATTGATTGCTTTTTGAGAAAACTCAATCGCATCTTTTAAATCTTTAATCGCGTCCTCCTTATCATTAAGATCATTATATTTAAATATATATCGGTGTTTAAGACTTTCTCCCAAATTACTATATATATCTGGTAGATCTTTAGGATTTTGCGGAAGAAGTAAAGCTTCATGCCAAATCTTGATCGCTTCATCAAGATCAGCGAGGTTCTTATCTTGGTCAAATCGGTTTTGAAGGCTTAGTGCCAAATTGTTAAGGATTACCGAATGTATTGGAGAATTTTCTGTCGCAAGTTGCTGTGTTGCATAACTCAGAACCACGATGTCGATTGCTATCGATTTTGCTCATTTACCTATCATTACTGATATGCTCCGATGCATATCGATTTTAGCAAATTTATGCAACACAGCATCGCAAGTCTGAAAGCTTTTTCATAAATTAATGTCGCATTATTTAAATCAACTCTATTTCCCGTAACAGCATGCCTTTCGCGTAGGGCATTTCCTAAACCGTTGAGAACAATAGGTCTTACATTTCGATTTATGGTTTCAAAAGCTAACGTGTTTTTATAGAACTCTTCCGCTTTTTGGAAGTTTTCTATAGCTTTTTCAAGGAAAAGAGGATTTCGTTCTATTATGAACTGTTCTAACAATAAATTCCCTAAACTATTCAATATGGCAGGTCGATCAGGATGGAACTCTCCCATTAGATTCTTAGCTCTTTCATAAAAAGTTACTCCGGAAATTAAATCTTCTTCATTGCCTTTGATTTCGTATAGATCTTTATATAACTTGCCTAATTCGCATAAGGCACGCAATGACAGGTCATACTTTTGTAAATGATCTCTTGATTCATTTAATCTGCTGTGTCGATTAAGCTTAAATAGTTTAAATATAAATATTGTGTCATGAACTATATTGATAATAGAGACTGGCCAGAATATAATGCCCAACTTGTTCGAAGAGGCGAATTCTATCTCGATTTGAGTTGTGTGAAGAACTGGAGTTGGGAATTAAGAGAAATGAATAGAAAGAAAACAGGCGCTCCATACAAATACCCTAACACTTTTATAACTTTTGCATCAATAATATACTCTTTTTTCCGAATGCCATATCGTCAACTTGAAGGATTCTTTGGACGACTTTCGACCTATGAACCATGATTGGTGGCGGCAGATTATACCACCCTCCATAAGCGAATCTCTAAGCAAGATCTTGGAATAGAGATACCAGAGAACGACGCTGTTGTTGCAGTTGATTCAACTGGGATAAAGGTAACAAATAGAGGGGATTGGATGCGCGAGAAACACGGAAAGCAGCGGCGAGGATGGCTTAAAGTTCATGTGGCAGTCGACGTTGAATCAAAGAGGTTATTGTCTATGGAAGTTACAGAAGAAGACACCTCGGATAGCGAGGTTTTGCGCCCTTTGTTGAAAGACGTCAATATTGAGGAGGGGTTGATGGATGGCGCATATGACACAAACGACGCATTTGAATTTATGAAATCGAAAGGTGTAGATTGTCCAGGGATTAAGATCAGAGAGAACGCGATAGTAGGCAAAGATGTATCTGCCAGGTCAACAGCGGTTCTGGAATTCAAAAAAATGGGCTATAAGGGTTGGAAGCAAATGCATCAGTACGGTAGAAGGTGGGCAGTTGAAGGCTTCTTCTCATCGATCAAGCGTATCTTTGGTGAGACGGTTCGGGCATCTTCACCAGAAGGAATGGTCGCCGAGATTAAAAGAGCATTCATGAGAATTCCTATAAACCTACCTGGCTTTAATCATAGTAATGTTTATATACTATTAATACTATTATATACTATGGATTCATTTACTACTTGGATGCTTAAAGGTCTCCATGCCAAGCAAGAGAAGTCGCGACTCTCAGAGATATCGAATAAGATTGATTTTAAAACGCAATACCCCGCAGCTTGCTGCGGCTGGGATAAAGAGCATGTAACTCCAACTTAAGGATGCTTCAGATTTTGTAGAGCATTTTTATGCGTCGGCGGGAACATGCCCCGCTGCTTGCAGCGGGGTCCGCCGACGCAACGTTGACTGGGCACCTTTCCGCCAAATTCTCGAAGAGATGTACGATAATAAAAGCGAGAAAGGTGGAAGACCAAACTGCGATGTCATCCTGATGTTCAAGATTTTGATCCTTCAGAAATGGCATGGTCTGAGCGATTTGGGAATTGAAAGACAAATGGCTGACCGCATATCATTTATGGCGTTCCTTGATTATCCTGATCCTTTGCCAGACTCCCGAACGATATGGCTATTCAAGCAACGCATTGCAGAATCCGGGAAAGCTGAGTTGATCTGGTCAGAACTGCAAAGACAGTTAGTCGCTATGGGTTTGCAGGTTAAGTGTGGAACGGTGCAAGATGCTACATTCATTGAAGCAGATCCCGGTTCTTCAAAAAAATCTCGTGGTGAGGATGCTAAGACTCGACGCAGTCGAGATGGAACCTGGGCGAAGAAAGGAAATGAGACTCATTTTGGATATAAGCTGCACCAAAAAACCGATATCGATTACTGCCTAATACGCGAAATCGAGACAACAACCGCTTCATTGCATGATAGTCAGGTTGACTTATCAACCAAAGATGAAATCGTCCTTAGAGATAGAGGATATTTTGGCGCTGAAGCAAAAGGTATCGATTTCACGATGAAACGCAGAACATCAGAAAAGCCTCTTGAGGAGCTTGATAAAGAGCGAAACAGGTTGATAAGCAAACTAAGATCTCCGGGAGAACGACCTCATGCAGTTATAAAAAGAGTATTTGGGATGGGAAGAGTGTTGGTTACAACAGTCAAGAGGGTTCATGTTGAATTGATGGTTACAGCTTTCGCTTTTGACCTGTTTCAGCTCTGTACATTGAAAAAAGCCAACGTCATCTGAACATAGCGAAAGCTATCGAAGAACAGATTGAAAGAGGGCTAATTCAATGAAATTCATAACAATTGAACCAAAAGGCTAGGTCATTCGGTAGTGAATCTTGAAAGAAAGAATAGAAGCTTGTTGAAAGCTAGTTTTTAGGAATACTCTACCTAATTTTAAAATACAAAACATCTGGAAAAGAGAGCAAATTTATATTGCCTTCCGTCAGATGAACAAATGATCTAGAGAGTCATAGATGTAGTAAAATTAATATATTATGATTGTCTAATACTCTTTTACTAAGCTAGTCTTGGAGGAGAGATGAACGACCAACCTGTTCAGGAATCTTTACAAAAGATAGAAACGAGTTTTTTTCAGACACCAAAATTCCAGGCAATGACCATCGGTGTCCCCTTTTGCATCTTCAAGCTCCTTTTTGGAGTGTTGAGCATCCGGGCCGGTCTTGTTCTTTTCGGTTGGTTGGTCATCCTCTGGGCCTCTGTGGATTTAGTAATGAACCTTGTCAGAATAGCCTTCGATGCAGCAGGTCGTGAGTCTCCAATCGAGTTCTGCACTCTTGCCCAGCTCGGGGGATTTTTCCAAAAACCAAAATTGTTCCTGGCCATTGATACCCTGATAGCTTTCGGCATCATCTGCTTCGTCCTCTGGTCTGGCTGGATAAAACTTCTCAATATCAATGAATCCTATCTTTGGTATGCCGCCACCACTCTCAACCTCATAAGCATCTCCGTTGTGAGCATATGGCTAGAGTTGCGAAGGTAGCTCCGGAACCATGCTCCACGGGATATCTTCGATACTCCACTACTCATCGTTGGATGTGAAGCTCATCAAAGAGATCTTGAGGCTGCAGTGGATCTCGTTGGCAGGCTGCTGCTACCCTCAACTTTTAAACGCTAACGACCATTCTGGAAGAGGCCTGCCTTTCGTTATTTTAGTCGTCATTACCTCCTGCTTTACGATGACGTAGAAGATGGCATAATATGTCCCAAATCCCCGTTAGGCTTGCCAAGACGACACCGACCTGTTTACTCTTGACTCAGGGAGTTGAAAGTGTACCCGTGGGAGATATCAACATCTCTTACAGAGTCCTGGGCCAGGGAGACCCTGTAGTGCTGATCATGGGCTACAGCTCCACGATGGATATGTGGGACCTCTTTTCTTGGATAACCTCTCCTCCAAGTACAAAGTAATAATATTCGACAACCGAGGAATGGGAAATACAACGGCACCACCGGGTAATTTTTCTATAGCTCAGTTTGCAATGACGCTGCGGGCCTTATGGCAGCCTTAAACATAGAAAAGGCCGACATACTGGGTTGGTCTATGGGATCGTTCATAGCTCAAGAGCTGGCCATCCGTTACCCTGAGAGAGTGAATAAAATCATTTTATATGCAGGCGATTGTGGTGGAAAAGAAGCGGTCATGCCTTCCCCCAGGGCTCTAAAAGATCTATCCAATACCACTGGGTTCCCAGAAGAAAGAGGCATGAGGCTATTCAACCTCCTCTTCCCAAAGGATTGGTTGTCCAAGCAGCCAGCCTTCTATAAGTGGTTCCCCTTACCAAAGAGACATCGCTTCCAAAGAATATAGAACGTCAGGCCCAGGCAATCGCAACGTGGCCAGGTACCTTCGACCGACTCGCCTCGATAAAGTCGCCTGCCCTTGTAGTCACCGGCAAGGAGGATATCATAACGCCTCCTGGGAATGCGTTTATTCTGTCCCAAAGGATAAATGTCTCTTGGCTGGTTCAGTTCGAAGGGGCAGCCACGGCCTGATGTATCAGTATCCTTACCAGCTCGCCAAAATTGTCACAGACTTTATTGATCTGTCCAATTAAAATCCGGGGGAAAAAGGGCTTTCATCGCTCATTTTTATGCCTAGCTGCCTATCTTTCTCCAAAGAGCAAGTTCATCAATATCGATTAGCTGCTAATCAAGATATTTGTAGATACATAATGGATCAAGAAATGTTATGCATAGCTCTGGCTATCGCATTGATGATTGAAATAAAAAAGTCGCTCATTTAATACAATTCTATCCCCCTGCCACAGGAGGAAGTATAGCCACCTCATCACCCTCGGCTAGCTCCGTGTCTAGCCCGCTTAGGGATTCGATGTTCTTCCTGTTCTTCATCAAGATCACGTACTCTTTGACCTTGCCTGACTCATCGAAGACTGCCAACTTCAGCCTCTGTCGAGTCGAGATAAGATCGTCCAGAAGGTCCTTAACTGTGGAGCCTTCCTTCAGCTCCACGCTAAGCTCTTTTCCAAGGATGTCCCTGAAACTCGCAAACGATCTGACTTGTATGATCATTTTCGTCTCCTGTGATTTCGTAATTCTAACCAACGGCAATCATCTGCAAACGCTCACCAGTCTGCTTACTCCATCGCTGGTTATCATTCCTATGACCCTCTGTTCCCCGTCTATCACCGGCAAAGCAGATATGTTGTTCTCGTTCATCTTCTTGGCGGCACGCTCAATTGGATCGCCTAGTCCTATGGTGACAACATCTCTTGTCATTATCTCCTCCAATTGAGTGTACTTCAGGGCCACCGCTTTGGATACATCCCAAGCAGTGACAATGCCAGCAAGCCTGCCTTCTTCGGAGATAACGGGCAGGTGAGTGACTCCCTCGGTCATCATGATCCTGGCCGCCTCCTCAACGCTTGAGCCATGCCTAATGGTCACAACGTCCTTGATCATCACGTCCCCCACGGATGTTCGTGATAGGAAGTTGCCTATAGTGTAGTTCATCTGGCCGGATTCCAGTAGAAAAGCATCATGGCCGTAGTTGGACCTGATCGTGCAGTGGCGAACGTCTATATCGTTGGCGCTCAGGGCCTCGGCAATCTCTTTGCATTGATAGGGCGGGTAGAGCCAGTCAGAGCTTATCGATATTACTAGGAACTTTGCCTTAACACTCTTGAAGGCCTCTGCCAGTGACAGAGAGCCCTTCTTGGTTAGGTCGAAGTAGTCTATGGCCTTGGTGATGTATAGATAAGAGTTGGCGTCGAACCTCTTGACGAAGGTATCGCCGTGGTAGCTGAGATAGCTCTCGACCTGGAAGTCGAGGGTTGAGAAGTCGAAACCGTAATCGCTCCTATCCTGTAGCTTTCGCCCGAACTTCTGGTGCATCGACTCGTCGCTTAAGTAGGTGATGTGGCCGGGTTCTGTAAAGTCATCGGTTGTTCTTCCTTTGGTTTTGACCTGTCAAAAGTCGGTTGCTGGACTATTTAAGAAGTGAGATTGAGGCAAAATATCTACCGGAATCATGGAATCATTAAAGATTTTATACTTGTATATATGATTAAGAACGCATGGTTGACGAGGCCCAAAGTCAAGAGCATCATACTGAGTGCAATGGGAATGGCGGAGGGTGGTGTTTCTCCTGCAAAACTGCCCAGCGATTTTTAAAATTCTTGTGTGCTCCATTCCGGGCCGTATACATGATTCCGTGGTTAACTTGGAAGGATGTATTGATTGTGATATCAGGCATTGCACTTGTTATGGGCATAACCATATATGCTGCATACCTTCATAATCTAAATCCACCAAAAGACCTTCCTGAAGTCCTAAAATTCCTTCTCGCTGGGGTGGTTGGATATGTATTTGCTTTTGTTCCTGCAAGCAAGACAATAACTGCGGTGGAAGCGGATAGAAGTGCTGGGCGCGCAGACAACGCAGGATTTCAGTTAGTAGTTACATTGCTACAACAACAGAAAGAGATATATGAGAATAAGATAGAAGAATTAATGCAATTGATTGAAGAGACAGAACGAGAGGATGATAGTAATGGCAGCGAATCGTAAGACAACAAAGGAGTTCCGAAAAGCTAGGAGAGAAGCCATACTAGCTGAGACCCGCGAAGACATGAAACGCGCAAAAGCTCTCGGAAACAAAGCGGATTATATATACAACGAAATTCTGCGGCGCAGAAATATACCCATTCCCGCCGAGTAGATCTCAGCAACCATTTGCCGCTTCTTTTGTTTTCTGGGTTGCATTCTGTATTAGCGTTATCCATTTGTTATCACCGCTAATCTCAATTCCGCAAGCTTCCGAAGGCGTCAGTCCATCCAAGCCTTCATGTGGTCTAATGTAATTGTGAAATATCTGCATTCCCTGCAAGATTGGCGTATCCTTCTTTTTTAAACCTCGCATTGTCTTTTCTCTGTCGCGAATTTCACCATTAATTCGTTCCATCTTGTTATTGTTCGTAGATCCAGCTAACTTGATAGCGTTGACGTGTTGTGACATTGGATTATTGCGCTGGTAGAACACTTTATTGAAGGCATCATGATAAGACCCCAATCCATCAGTTATTAGCGTTTCAGGTCTCCTACCTGCGATCTCTTTAGCCTCTTTGAATAGCTTCCTTGCATCATGCTTATCCTTGCTATCTGCAACTTCCTGAGCTATCCAGTATCGAGTCTCATCATCCATCAGAGCGAAGAGGTACTTCATATCGCCTTTGACCTTGATGAAGACCTCATCAGCGCGCCATGTAGAGCTTACATTGGGCTTGAGGTTATCCACATAGCTCTTCATGATATTGGTGTACTTCGTTATCCAATTGGACACGGTTTGATGAGATACTTCAACGCCAATGAGCTCAAGGGATCTCATGGTATTTCGTAGTGATTCCCCGCTGAAATAGAGTTGCATCGCGGCGGTAACTGCTTGAGGATTGTGTTTCATCCTCTCAAAGCCTATATTGATGGTGAAAACCTTAGAGCAGCCCTTGCAAGCAAATCTCTGTAAATCCCCGCTCTTGTTATGCCTGATCCCATATTTCTTGAGGTTATTTGAATGGCAGAAAGGACAATCTGATATCGTTATTGGCTCTAAGACAACGTTCTTTTTCGCCTGATCTCTTATTCCTAAGCTGATAGCGACGGCCCAAATATGCTTGCACTTTGAACCTCTGAATTTGTGGTCGGGGCACGTGCATTTCCAGCCTATCGACGTGTTATTGACATCATAGTACCGATCATTGGATTGTGATTTCACCCTATAGAAGCCATCAACTACTCGTAATACCTGCTCTTGGTTTGCTGCTATTTGTTCGCCTCTTTCTTTGCGGGGATCGGTTACTACTTGCATGGTAACCAATATAGTGTCAATGGTATTTATAGGTTACCATTAGTAAACAATTGGACACCATACATAACCCTTTTATACAATGATATATACATTGGATACCATGAATGAATTAGATCGCCCAAAGCGTATAGCCGTGCAATTGCCAGAAGATGCCAGAGCATTCTTAGAACAAGAAGCGGAAGAAACCGGCGTGCCTTTAAGCAATTTGATGAGTTACATCGCTGTAAATTACGTAAGAGATGAGAAAAAGAAAAGAAATTGGAAATAGATGTAGATTTATCCTCTCATTCAGTTCACTAATTCCGGTGTTTTCTTTCTTTGCGGCTATATTGTTTTATTTCTTCTCCCCAACTTTCAATAAGCGGATCGACTTTTATTCTCGCAAAACGCCAACTATCCAATAACGAATCTTCTTCTTGTATTCCAGAATCAATATTATCCTGATTTAACTTCTTCATCATTCTTAGTCTCTCCTTTATTTATCCAATAGCGGATTATATGTTTGTCAGCACTTTGCAGGAGATATTCGCTTAGCCACTGCCTAAAAATCTCCCAAAGTTCAGGATACTTTGTGTATTCAAAGACATTTAATCCTATTGCTTGTGCTGAGTCCAAATCTATGACTTCTTCATGTGTATTGAACCCCTCGACTAGCCGTTTCGCGATTTCGATTGCCTTCTCTTCTTCGACTCCAGATTTTTTTAATATTTCTTCTGCATAGTTTTCCACCATAATCAACGCGGAAAGTGCCTGATCTATTTCTGCCGCATTGCAGTTTTCTGCCAATACTTTGTATGTGTAAGGAGCGTCGCGTTCCGATAAATTCTTAAATTTTTCCGTAACGAAGCTAAATCCTCTTTTAACCGATAGGGCCGATCCTCCAGCATCACTATGTGGATCGATGGGAGACAGTTGGCTCATCATGCCCATTATTATTTCATTGCCTGTTAGTGTTATTAACGTGCCTCCACTCAACGCTATGTGAGGAACAAAGACAACTATGTTTTTAAAATTCTTCCGTAACGCCTTCGCCACTTTGTATGACGATTGCACTAAGCCGCCAGGACTATTGATAAGGAGATATAAATTCTCACAATTACATTTACTTTCCTTAATCCTCTCTATTACTGTTTCTATCCCAAATTCTTCTGAGATACCTACGCTTGCTGATATGTGTTTTGATGGAGTTACCTTCCTCGGAGAATAAGAAGCTATTATCGCAATGAACGCATCATCTTTCTTAGAGTGTTCTCTAAGTGGGTCTATAATTTCTTTTTGTCCTTCCTCTTCTACATCTAGAAGTTTTTCCATCGCAGAACTTAGCTTCCCCATGTGTGGAAAATTATACTTCAAGTTAATAACTTTTTCTAGGTGATCCAAATTTTTGCCTCCACCTTGGACTTTAAATAAGATAGCAACCGAAAATTGACAAGCGATTGCGAGAAGGCAAACAACCACAGACTTTACAGAACCTCAAAAAGAGTCATCTCCCGAAGCGACGTTCCCTGCGCTGATAGTCCCTAATGGCTCGCAAAAAATCAGTCTTTCTCAAGGAGTTCCAGTTAACTTCAGTGAAATAGAGCTCTGAGTAGGCTGCTTGCCAGATCATGAAGTCGCTGAGCTGTTTGCCTCCTGCCCTTATAACAAGGTCTGGCTTCTGGCTGAACCTCAGCTTTGCTTCTATGGTCTTCTCGTCGATATCGTCAGCGCTTATTCTGCCAATCTCAACATCTCTGAGCAATTTTCTGATGGCCTCGGACACCTCTTGTTTGCCCCCATATCCAAGCGAGATCAGCAGTTTGGTTTTTCCGCCGGAACCAAGGGTCTCAACGCCGTCTTTGGTGTGCAGGCTTATCTCTGCCCGTGCGTTATGCAGTTCGGTGACTATCCTTTGGTAAGTCTGTGGAGCATCTTCTCCGGAATAAAGGGCGATGCTTCTAATGCCTAACGTCTCGCTCCAGACGATAAGTCTTCTAACCATCTCTAATCCTCGGTCATCAAGATCGCCAGGGTTCAGTATAACGGCCACGCATTTGGGAACACTGGCATGGGAGATTTTGGTCTCCAGAAGCTGCTCATAAAGGTAGCGAAGCATCGATCTCCAGGATAACTTCCGAGGCAAAGTATTTTTGCGATGGCGAATTGTTCTAACTCCATGCGTCAGGAGGATGTGGCCAGGCTGGCCATAGGTCTAATGGTCTTGCTGCTTCCCTACGCCGGAGCCTTCACTGTAATTCCCCTGGCGGCCGTCTTCTTCTGGGATCGCGAATCCAGGTTGCTCTCTGCCTCTCTAGGCATGCTTCTGCTCCTCAGACCAGTACTTAGCGTGACCCATCTGGAACTTCCGATTTACATAGTAGCCATTTCTTTTGTGGCCTCCACATTTTCTCCGTTTGCCTCCAAGAGGTTCGATACCCTCACAGGTAGCATAATATATCTGATGACTACGGTGGCCCTAGGATATCCTCTGGCCACCATGGCCTCCTGGGGAAGCCTGGCTGAGGCGAAGGTGCTCTTCCTGGCCATTTTGGGGGGCCTTAGCGGGGCCTTTTTGAATCACGTCTCAAACGAACGAGATTTCACAGTGCCTTTTGGGTCTTGCATGGTGATGTGGCTATTCAGCTTCGACTATCCTCTCCCTGAGTCAGGACGCATTCTGATGATCAGTCTCTTCGCCCTGGTCCTCGGGGTGGGAGCCTACTATGCAAAAGCCGCTGACTCTGATGCTGTGCTGTCTGAGACGTTCATCTGTCTGCTCGTCATACTCTTCAGCGGTCCAGGTTGGTTCGCGTTGCTGCTTGCCTTTTACTTCCTAGGCGGAGGCTTCACTAGATATGGGTATGCTTACAAGCGCAAGCTAGGCATAGCCCAGTCTAAAGGCGGGGTTCGAGGCTATAAGAATGTCTTTTCCAATAGCCTGGTGCCCCTAGCTATGGCCGTCTGTTACGGAATTTATGGGAGCGACCTCTTCGTCTTGGCCTTCATCGGAGCTGTGGCCACGGCTAACGGAGATACCCTGGCAAGCGAAATAGGCCAGACCAGCAGGACTAAGCCGAGAATGATCACCACAATGGAGGTCACGGATGCCGGGGTAGACGGCGGGGTGACGCCCTTGGGCGAGGTTGCTGCCTTGGCAGGATCGATCATAATCGGGCTCCTGGCAGCAGCGGCAGGGATGTCTGGCGGCTACGGCCTATTAGCTGGAACTGTTGCCGGATTCATTGGTACCAACTTCGACAGCCTCCTAGGAGCAACACTTCAGAGGAAGGGCCATCTTACCAACAACGGCGTCAACCTCCTGGCTACTCTATTCGGGGCAGTTGTCGGTGCATCATTCTGGGGTATCCTGAAGATTATTTAATAGAGGAGGTCAACTCCCTGTCATGAAGATTTTCGGCATCTTCGGAGATCCAATCGTGCACAGTCTATCGCCGGCCATGCAGAATGCGGCCTTCAGGGCCTTGGGTATTGATGCTTGTTATCTCCCGTTTCGGGTAACAAAAGATCGTCTCCGAGACGCAATCCTGGGAGCATCGGCCATGGGGTTTGGAGGCTTGAACCTGACCATCCCTCTGAAGGAGAAGGCGCTGGAGATCGCTTTACCTGATGATCTGGCGGGGGCCATAGGTGCAGTCAACACAGTCTCTTTCGGCGAAGAGATAATGGGGCACAACACCGATGGATCGGGCGCCGTGACGGCTCTGAAAGAGGCAGGGGTCAAGATAAAGGGAAACAGGACGCTATTGATTGGAGCGGGAGGTGCCGCAAGGGCCATAGCCTACACCCTGTCAAAAGAAGGTGCCAAGATCTCCATCGCGAACAGGAGCCCCGGAAAGTCATTGGAGCTGGCCCGGTCCATCCAGGCCGAAGGATACGGTCTGAAGGATCTGGAAAGATTGGTTCCCCAGGCGGATGTGATCATCAACGCTTCCTCGGTTGGCATGAAGGAGGGCGATCAGAGGCTATTTGACGGAAACCTCTTGCACAAAGGCCAGGTGGTATTCGATATCGTTTATAACCGGGAGACAGAGATGCTCAAAGATGCAGCAAAGGCCGGTGCGGTGGCCATCGATGGAGTTATGATGCTGGTCTATCAGGGAGCCAAGGCCCTGGAGATCTGGACGGGGCAGAAAGCACCAATAGATGTCATGGAGAAGGCGGTCAGAGAAGGGCTGAAGGCGAGGGAAAGGTGACGATGGTATGTATAGTAGGTATGGCGGAATGGCGGCGAAAGGGATGACGACGCATTTGCTTATTCTAGGGGGCACTGGTGAGACTGGTTCCTGGTTCGCCCGGTACTTCAAGGACAAGGGCTTCGACGTGGCAGTGTGGGGACCCAACGGTAAAACCGGCGTTGCATCCAGCCTTGGAGTTCGCTACGCCACAGACATGATCAAGGAAGTGGAGCAGAGCGACATCGTCCTCCTGAGCGTTCCCATAGAGAAGACGGTGGAGGTCATTAGCAAGGTTGCTCCTCACATGCGGCCAGGAAGCCTGCTCATGGACGTCACCTCCCTCAAGTGGGAGCCAATGAAGGCTATGATCAAGCACGCCCCCGAGGGCGTAGCGGTCATCGGCACGCATCCAATGTTCGGCCCTACAATGCCGACGCTGAAGGGCCAGACCATCATATTGACGCCAGCCATTGGCCGGAGCGAGACCTGGCTTCCGAGGATAAGATCTCTTTTCGAGTCCGATGGTGCCAGGATAGAGGTGCTGGACCCCGAAGAGCACGACGAGATCATGGCTGTGGTCCAGGCGCTCACTCACTTCGCCTACATCGGCATAGGAGCGACCCTTCAGGCCCTGGACTTCGACGTTGAGAAGTCAAGGAAGTTCATGTCGCCAGTTTATGAGATCATGATCGACTTTGTGGGCAGAATTCTGGACCAGAACCCGGAGCTGTACGCATCTATCCAGAAGAACCCCAAGGCCACGTTGGTGAGGCAGACCTTCATAGGCGAGTGCATGCGGCTTTCGGAGAAGGCGGATTCGGGGGACCTTGAGAGCTTCAAGAAGATCATGTGGGAGGCAGCGGAGCACTTCGGGCAGACGCATGAGGCGCTGGAGCGATCGGATAGGCTGATTAATGGGAGGATTGGGGAGAAGGATTGACCAAATATGAAAAGGAGGCGAGACAGTTGGATGACAATAGATTAAAGGAACTTTGCAGATTAGTCAGACAAAAAATGGACGCTAGCGATCCTGAAGGAGCATTAAAAGTAGTTCGCGAAATACAAGGTTTGAAATCCAACTACATTGTATCAGAGCCAATAG
>CAVWIG010000033.1:0-49895 GCA_963754945.1 Methanotrichaceae archaeon | reverse complement strand
GTCTTAATCGCCCAAAAGCTTTTTTGGTACTGTTGCATTTCTTGGGTGTTCGTTTATAGTGGTGCAAGTATGTTGTAAGTAACACAACAATCAATTTTTATCGCACTTGATGTCACAAAATCATAAGGCGACTCTAGAAAAATAATCTAATCTTTTGGTAAAATTAATTTAATTATTGTTTTCTATCTTTATCTATAAAATCTAATAGATCCATTTCAATATACTTGAATGATCTCTTCATATCATCTTCGTTATCTGGGAATCTACCTTCTAATATCTTATTTATCTCTATATTATCTCCTAGATTGCTTCTTGTATTGGCTAAAACCTTTAATACATCATCTAAGAATTCATTAGATTCATTATTTTGTGCTATGTTCCAAACGCCATCGACTTCATCATTTTTTATCAGAACACCTATATTTTGTAATGAGTTCCTAACTCTACTGACCGAACTGCCGTTGGGATCATCATTCTCAAATTCTGCACTCAACGCATCTTCATCAAATATTTGATACTTTTTTACTCTATATAAGATATCATATGCATTATCAACGCTTCGCGCTAAGATAAGGATTGATTCTGCATTTTTCAACTTCTGGTAACTAGCGTTAAGCCTAGTCCCTGCTACTGGTCTACTAAGAGCATCGTCAAGATCTAGGGTTTGAACTCTTTGCGCTAAACCATAATCATTTATATGTCTCATCAATTGGCCAACACGCCTCATATTCATTGTAGTTGTCACTGGCGGTCTAAAAATGCTCAATAGTGGCGGGATAAAAATGTCCACCTGCCAATCCCTGACATCTAATCTCAGGGGTTGTGTGGATGCTGGACTTAGAGGAATTCCTCATGTTGCGAGATTTATTCAACAGAGAATTGAGCATCAGCGAGATCGCCAGAAGAACAGGACACAGCCGTGGAACGGTAAGGAAATATCTTCGCTCTCAAGTTCCCCCTACACCCCAGGAAAGATCAAGGAAGCCCAGCAAATTGGATGGCTATAGAGAATATATCATCCAGAGGCTTCAAGAGTATCCACTCTCTGCCAAGCGTATTTATCGTGAGATTCAAGAAAAAGGTTTTACCGGCAAATATACCATCGTGAAGGATTTTGTAAGAGAGGTACGACCAAATGTTTCAGTCTCTGCCGTGTATAGATACGAGACAAAACCGGGAATCCAATCGCAGGTCGATTGGGCGGAATGCGGTCGAATTGATATCGACAACGAATTGAGGAAACTCTACTGCTTTACTATGGTCCTCGGCTATTCTCGGATGAGGTACGTCGAGTTCACGCTGCATACCGATGTCCACACTCTGATTCAATGTCACTTGAATGCATTTCGTTATTTCGGAGGCTACACCGAAGAAATCCTCTATGACAACATGAAGCAGATCGTACTCAAGAGAGCGCCTGTGTCATCGGATTCCGTCTGGAACACAGATTTTGAGGATTTTTTTGATCATTACGGTTTTATTCCCAGACTCTGCCGTCCCTATCGTCCGCAAACAAAAGGCAAAATCGAGAATAGCGTAGGTTTTGTAAAGAGAGATTTTCTCCTGGGATGCGAGTTTTGTTCGTTCTCTGATCTCAATCTCCAATCTCAGAAATGGTTAGCAAGAGTAAATTCGACCATCCACGGCACTACCAATGAAATACCTCTTGAACGACTTAAGAATGAGGGGCTCAGAGATTATGATACCGTTCCGCCGTATCATAATGTTCGGAAAGAGAACCGGAAAATATCGAGAGATTCGTATGTCTCTTATCTGGGTAATCGCTATTCAGTCCCTTATCGATTTGCGGGAAGGAATTGCTTGTTGCAGATCTCAGATAAGGCATTCAACGTTTTCGTCGGCAAAGAAGTGATCTGTACCCATGAAATTCAGCCAGGTCGAAATAAGATTTCCCGAAACAAGGAGCACTTTCAAGGGCTGCTATCTGAAATTTTAAAGCAGAACTCCAATCCGCAAGCAAAGTGCTCGACTATTTTCAAGTTCATCGAGCCAGAGGTAGAACAAAGAGCACTATCGATCTACGATTCCTTCAGTGAGGGGATGAGAAAATGAGTCAGCTGGAATACGAGCGTCTTCACCATAATCTGTTGCTTCTGGATCTCATTACATTCGAGTCAATTCTGGACAATTATCTGGAAATTGCTGCCAAAGACGAAAGATCCACCATCGAGATCCTGGATTATCTGATCGCACAGGAGGTTCAAAGCAAAGAGACTCGGTCCCTCGATCTAAGGATGAGGCTGGCAGGATTTCCCGTGGAAAAGAGGCTTGATGATTTCGATTTCAAGTTTCAACCTTCTATCGATAAGGCATCGATCAAAGAGATAGCCTCTCTAAAGTTTATCCATAACGCTGAGAATGTTGTATTCTTGGGGCCGCCAGGAGTGGGAAAAACCCATCTTGCTATCGCTTTGGGAATCGAGGCTGCCAAAGCTGGATTCAGAGTGAATTTTATTAATGCATCTATCCTGGTTGAACGTCTTGCAAAAGCGGAAAAAGAAAAGAAATTAGAGGAAAAGATCCGAGGGCTATCGAAGTTTCAGCTTCTGATCATAGATGAGATCGGTTATCTGCCGTTTGACGAGCTGGAAGCGCACTGTTTCTTCCAGCTGATCTCCAGGCGATACGAGAAAGCTTCTATCATTTTCACTTCCAATAAATCCTATGGCGAATGGGGAGATATCTTCAAGGATCACGTTATCGCGGCGGCTATTCTCGATAGGGTTCTGCATCATTGCACCACGATTAACATAAAAGGAGACAGCTATCGCATCAAAGAACGAAAGAGACAGGGATTGATCCCTCAGAATTTCTCAAGATGAACTGGGGAAAAATGTCCATACATGGAGAAGGTTTTTAAGATAGGTGGTCAATTTTATCCCGCCATAATTGGACAATTTTACGCCGCCATTGACATAGTTAATCGAGAAATTTCGCTTTTTGATATACACCCCCCCAATTTGCCCTGTATATCTAGTAATTCTTTGAGGCTGCTCCGAGTTCTATCTTCCATATCTAATATTTTTTCCCAGGCCTCTAATGAATTCTCTCCAATTAGGTATGCCTTTGACAGCGTGAATGGCCTATCTCTAATGCTTCTTGTTCTTATTACGTCTATTTCACTTAATGCATCATAGTCTCTTGCAAAGGTTTGTCGCATATCCGCGGCATTTTCGAGGTCTTTCTTAAGTAATGGGCAATATTGAACCTTATTTAATATTGTAAATTGATTTATTTGCTGTTCATATAATTTAGTTATATCTAAGAATTCTTTTTTAACATATAACTTACTGCTTACAGGATACGGCATTACATCGGTTATTATATTTTGTTTCTGATTTATCTTTATCAAATTATGTTTTACTAATTTTAGTATAATCTTTTTCATATGGTCGAGATATTGTTTCTTATCACTTGACTGAGTTACTTTATAGACATTATCTAGCAAATCCCCAATATCACAAGAAGGGTATGCCATATCTATAAATGACCAAGCTCTGGCGATTCGCACGCTCGATCCGAAATGTCCGGTATGCAATTTCTTTTCTCTATCATTCTCTTAGCCCTCTATAAATCCCACATTCCGCACTTCGAGTCACCAATTCATATTTTTGCAGCTATCGATTTAGTTAGTTTGATATAATTATTTAAATTTATTAAGAATTTTCAATTTTAGTATTTTTCATTCCGTTGATTTTTTAATCAGACATATGTTGTCAGAATTCCTTTGGCCGAAAATGTGAGGATGTTCAGCACTAAATATCGATAGATATAAATAATAAAAATTATAGTTATATTCAAAAATCGCTAGCAATGGAATTACTCGATTTGAAAGTCAAAGTGCGGAATGTGGGATAAATCAAATCCTCCGCTTGAATGATGCCGTTTATTTTTTCTGTATCCAGCTCTGCGAGATCATTGTGATGAGTTTTTTCAACAAGATCAACAAGAGGATGTCTTCGATAAGTTTCAACAAATTTCGGCAATTTTTTACTTACCATGTCCCGTTTCCTCGATCCTGTCTTAATTTTACTGTTTCCTTATAAAACTATCCACAACTACAAGATGATCGTTTGAGTCAATTTTTAAATTTTTGCTTTCAGTTATTTTTAATCTCCAATTACCATTATCTCTATATATTCTGTCAAGATCGGGTGCAAAATCATAATTTTGTAATAATCTTGTTAATAATTCCGATTCATCACCTATTGAACCGCTTAAAATTTTATTTCGTAACCATATAAAATGTTCTATGCTCCTATCAAGCATTTCACCGTATAAATTCGAGAACCCGGGCTCTGCCTTATTTTCCATTTTAATTTGTATTGCTGAAGCCAATCCTCTCAACAAAATCATATACATTAGGTAATCTCTATTAATTTCATCTATCCTATACAAGGGTTCGAATATTTTTATTTGATCATTTCCGGAAACCTCTCTAATCCTTTTTAATTTGATGAGATTATGGGCATCAGAAGTAACGAGAACTCGTCTAATACTATCTAACGATATGTCATTTCCTAAATGCTGATGCAATTCAGTATCCGTTAACCCTTCTTTAAGGTTCATTATTACTTCCCAATAATCACCTTCGAAGAGCAAAGAAACTAAAGAGAATGCTTCTGTGATCATTGTATCGTAGTTCTCAGCTAATAACGAGGCCGGGATATATTTGCTAGTTGCGGATTGTAATTCATCTTCTAATGCAGGGACTCCACCCACCCATTTATACTGATTTTTTTTCCCGCGTTTTTCCTTCATTAAATAAATTAAGCCTTCATCTCTGAGAGTCTTAATCGCTTGGCTAATGAAACCTTTTGAGAACGAAGTAGCTTCTTTTATTTCCATTTGGGTAATTGGACCCTTCTCTTTTATAATTCTTGCTATGTTTTCGTGATCCGATATTTTGTTATCTAATTTTTCTGCCATACGGCTTGTTTCAGAGACTTCTGTCATCTTGCCCTCCCTTCGTGAACGTTCATGAACGTTCACGGATTGGTTTGTATTAATACCTTAGTGCAAGTAGTAAGGTTATCGATGCACATAACTTAGATCTTTTACCTGACCATGCCTCTCCATCTTTTCGATAGTTATTCTAAGATAATCACCTTCGTGGATATCTTCAAGCTCTCTTATCCCTAGGGGTATAGTTACTCGACCGTCTTTTATTACTTTGACCGTTGCGGTATGAATGTGTTCCATATACAACGTATTACAACTACGCCAATAGTATATAAAATACTTTTCATGGTACCAAAACCCTCATAGCGCATTAGAACGTAGTTGTATATAGTTAAGATATGTTAAAGATTTGCAAGACAGATGCCTTATAATGAGGAATTTCAATCAAGAATATAGCAAGCGAATCCTTCGTGGCGCTCAGATGATTGAGAAAGGCATTGAGCCCAAGCAATTGACTGCCTCATAATAGTTTCGAGATTCCAGCCCAAAGCAAAGATTTAATTTATATAGTAACGTGCTATGTGAACTCCTGGATATGCACATGCCCTGATTATCAGTTTAGACATGTAACTCGTAAGCATATTCATGCCGTAACATTGTAGCAAAGCTCTCCAGGAAGCTAGAAGAAAATCATAAGAAGGAATTTATATCGAAATCGTTTCCCAATGCTGGTATATCTTGCAAATGTTGCGATTCGCTTAAAATTATCGAGTACGGTAAGACAATAGCAGGCAAGTCTATAAGTGTGGATCATGCGCGAGAAAGTTTGTATCAAACCAAGGATTTGAGGGGTTTGGTATGATCCGCGCGTAGCTGCTACCACTATTGATTTGTACTTCAAGGGTGTATCTTTGCGTAAGATCTCAGACCATCTCAAGCACCTCAACGCATTGAATGTAAACCATAGCACCGTCTACCGTTGGATTTCGAGATACACTGACATCATTGAAGCCTATGTAGCTTCGCTAGAACCTGATTTGGGCAAAACGTTTGGCATACAGACGAATGAAGTTAAGATATGAGGCGAGTGGAGATGGCTTTGGAATGTGATGGATTAGCGAACCAGATTCCAGCTCGTTAGGCCACATCAGGGACTTAAAGGCAGAACACTCGTTGAGGCAGAAAAAGTTGGGGTTCAGCAAAAAAATAAGTGGAACGAGTTGTTGAAAAGAAGCATATAACAATCAAATAGATTCGGATATTTTCAATATTCGATTTCTATCATTGCTTTTAAATCGTTCATTATTGACTTTTGCTATAAAATCAGATTCGAGAACTGGTCCATCATTTGTTAACAAATGTGTTGAATATTTATCATCTAATGCTTGAGAAGCGATTAAAATGTCTGTGACATCTAGATCTTTGTCGTTCTCTTTAAGATCTGATGCTAATCTTAAAGCATGTTCATTCATTGGTTTAAGGTCTATCTTATTGTCAGCTAACAGTTTTATGAAATCGTTGAATGCCCGCTCTTTGCTGGTCCGGTCGGTGATTTTTCGATTCAAGTTGTTTATTAATTCGGCTATTACATAAAAGGGAATATGACAAATATTTCTCCATTATTATGGGCCAATTCTATTGCACGCTTGACTTGTTTTTTTGCATGGGCTTCTTCGCTGCGACGCTTGATTAAATAAGCTTGAATATAATAGGAATCCATGTATATATGCTGTTCATTTTCGGTCGGATCAGGCATGGTCATTATAGACTAATTGTCTCTTAATAAACCATATTGTCCTAGCTCATAAAAGACGTCTATGATAAATTTCGGGTCGTAATTGCTTTTTATCTCCGTGGCCCTCTTTATCACAAATCGTATCAACTCGCCGCGAGCTTTCTTAGCCTTATTATTTTTGTATAACGATAGCAGTGTAGCCCCAACCTCAAGCCATTTAATGTTTTTATTATATATAATTGTTTTAAACGCCTCTTTATCAAAGGTTTGTAAAGTATCTGTATAATCTGAATCGGATATTTGAACATTTTGAAGACGGTAATAATCATCCGCTAACTCTGACGAATAGGGACCTCGGATATACATATTATAAAGATAATCGTTGTCCCAACCCACCGATTTAGCTATAAGCACATATTTTTGGAGCATAAGCCTATGATTAAAGCTATTAATGTCGAAGTCAAAGCCACAATCGGTTTTCAAGAACTTGACAAAAGCCTTTAACTCTACTAATTTCTTGTCCATTGTGGCCTCCATTATAACACGAAAGGTTTTGTAGTATATATATGTTCTTAGAGGGAAGCGAAGGTAATTCCCACAACATTTCTGTTGAACTGTTAGGGTTTACTTATAAAATATTAAAATCATGTATCATAGTTTTCGTAACACTCAATTTTGACTTTCTCAATCGCGACCACCATGACTACAACACCATACATGCATCACCTGGGTTTACAACAGAACCGCTTCACGGAGCGTATGAAGGAGTTGCCACCCATTACATTGATCTTAAGTATTAAAAAAAATGAGCCCAATTGCAACCTCTACCCCGCCCCGCCCACCGTCGCCTTCTCGATCAGCAGATGCGGCGATCCGTCGCTTACCGGCACGAGCTGCCCGGCCTTTCCGCAGCGGCCGCTGTTGAACTTCAGGTCGTTGCCCACCGCCCGGATGTCCTTCATTATCTCCAGGATCTTTCCGGTCAGCGAAACGTCCCTGAGCAGCAAGGTCCTCTCGCCCTTCTCCACAAGGTAGCCGCGCTTGGCGTTGAACTGGAACACGCCCTCAGCAGTGTTGACCTGGCCGCCTCGGCTGCCCATCAGGTACACGCCGTCGCCAAGCTCCTCGAAGATTTCCTCAACCTTCCTGTCGCCGTTGGCGATGTAAGTGTTTGACATGCGAACCACTGGCCTGTCGATTCCCTGAGCCCTTGCGTTCCTTGGCACGCCGCCCATCCGGCCTGCGGTTTCGCGGCTGTGCAGGTAGGAGTTCAAGACGCCGTTCTTGACAAGAACTGTCTCCTGGGAAACACTGCCCTCGTCGTCGAAGGGGTAGTAGCCGTTTTGCATCATGCTAGGATCGTCCTTGACGGTGACCATCGGCGAGCCGATCTGCTGGCCCAGCTTGCCATCCAAGCATGAGCCGCCCTCCAAGATTATATCAGCCTCTGTGGCGTGGCCGACTGCCTCATGGACGAAGACCCCGGCCAGTTCCTGGTCGAGGATAACGGGGAATGATCCACCTTTGGGCACAGTGGCATCCAGAAGGGAAACAGCCGTCTTACCGACTGATCTGGCGAGCTCAACCGGGTTCTCCTTGTCGAAGATCTCCAATCCGCCTATGCCTGAGCGTCCCTCACCGCTTCCCTGGATCAGGCCGTTCCTGCTGGCAATAGCGCTTATGAAAAAAGCCATTCTGGTCATCTTCGACTCCAGGTCCAGACCTTCCGAGCTCTGGTAGTCGGTGGTCAGCTCGACTTCAGAGTAAACAGCCTGGGTTGACGAGATGCCCGGGACCTTGGCCGCGTTCTCGATCTCTTTAAGAAGCTCAACCTTTTCTTCCAGAGACAGGTCCCGGGGATTCTTCTTTACAGGAACGATGACGCTCTTGCCTGCTGGAGCCTCCGCAAGTCTCAGGTCCTCATGACGATCGATTTTCCTGGCGATCCTCTTGGCCAGCTCGATCTTGTCCTCCAGTCCTTCAACTGCGTCGGTGGTTACAAAGCCCCAGGCCCCCCCAGACAGAGCCCGAACCGCAGCCCCCTGGAAGGGGGCCTCGGAGATCTCTTCCAATTTGCCATTGTCTAAGACGATCCGGGTTCGGCTGCCCTTCAGGATGCGAATGTCATAGAATTCCGGCATCGCATTACAGGCTCCGGGATGGCAATGGAGGAACGATAGGCTCAGGGAGGCTGATGCCTATCTTCTTCTCCGAAGCGAACTTCTTGAGCTTCTCTATCAGTTTGGTCTTCTGGCCGCCCATGGCGTACTCGAAGACCTCCCCAATCGTAGAGACGGGGATTATCTCGATCTTGTCCTTGTAGTAGTCGTCCAAAAGGACGTCGCCCATGTTGGACTTGGGTATCAGGACGGTCTTGATTCCCGCCTGAGCTGCCGCTTCGATCTTCTGGGTGACCCCGCCGACCGGCAGGACGTCGCCCCGGACAGACAGGGAGCCTGTCATTGCCACATTCTGTTTGACAGGTATGCCCTCGAGGGCTGAGATGACCGCTGTGGCTATGGATATAGAGGCGCTGTCGCCTTCCACGCCCTCATAGGTCCCTATGAACTGGATGTGGACATCCTTGTTGGTTATGTCGTCTCCCTGGAATTTCTTGATCAGGGCGGAGACGTTGGTGACCGCCTCTTTGGCGATCTCCTGCAACCTACCTGTAGCTATGACCCTGCCCTCTTCCTTGGATTGGGCAGGTGTGACCTCTGCCATTATGGGCAGAACAATTCCCGAATCGGCCATGACTGCCAGCCCGTTGACTCTGCCAATCTCGTCTCCGGAAGACCTGAACATGCTGTAGTCCTTGCGCCTCTCAAGGTACCTGTCGGCAAGCTGCTGCTCCACTGACCTCGCCATCTTCTTGGCCTGGAGGACGTGTCGGGCATCGGCGAGTGTCGTTCCTTCGGCTCTAGCCACATCTCCGGCTACCCTTATCAGGCCTCCGAGGTCACGAAGCATGAGAGTCAGATGGCCTTTCCTGCCCGCTCTCCTCTTGGCCTCCCTGATGATCTCCACCACGGCATCGTGAGTGAAGTGAGGTATCTTTCCATCCCGTATGATCTCCTGAGCCACGAACCTGATCAGTTTATTGCGGTTCTCCAGGGTGTCGTCCATGCTGTCTCGCATGTAGATCTCGTAGCCGTAACCTTTTATGCGTGACCTCAAGGCTGGATGCATGCCCTGGACCGCATCCAGGTTTCCTGCCAGGATCATGATGAAGTTGCATGGAACGGGCTCAGTCCTGACCAGCGCGCCTGAGCTGCGTTCACTCTGGCCGGTTATGGGGTACTCACCTTCCTGAAGCGCAGTCAGGAGGCTCTGTTGAGCCTCGAGCCTCAGAGTGTTGACCTCGTCGATGAACAAGACTCCTTTGTGGGCCTTGTGAATGGCTCCACACTCAACTCTCTCGTGAGAAGGCGTCTCTAATCCGCCGGACTGGAACGGATCATGCCGAACATCACCCAGGAGTGCTCCAGCGTGAGCACCAGTGGCATCAATGTAGGGAGCCTTCTTCTTTCCGTTGTTGTCAACGAGGAGCTTGGGTATCAGAGCGTCCTCTTTCGGCATCATGTAGCGCATGGATAGGAAGATCAGCGCTGCGGCTATGACGCCGAAGAGTAGCTGGCCGGTGTAATAGGCGTAGACTATCAAGCCCATCACTATGAGCATGAAGAACATGTTCCGGGTCTGGATCTTCTTCCTTGCCTCCATCTTCTGGGCATCCACTATCTGTTTGCCCCTGCCGGCCGGCACCACTCGAACTCGGGGAGCGTTGTTGTCCTCTTGGTTGTGGTAGACCAGGACATCCTGCAGCTCCTCTACCGGAAGCAGCTCGCTCATGGCCTTTCCTAGCATTGATTTTCCCGTTCCCGGGGAGCCGATGAGCATGACGTGGCGCCTCTGGTGGGCAGCCTTCTTTATGACCTCAACTGCTTCATCCTGGCCGATCACCTGGTCTATGAGATTATCGGGCACTTTGATGCTGCTCGTGTCCTCGAATTCGATATCTCCTAGGAACTCTTTGGTATCGTCTGTTGTCAAGCTTCCGGCCTTCTTAACTTCTTTTGACCCATTTTCTTTTAACCCGTATTCCTTTAATCCATCTTCTTTTGATCCTTCTGGACTATATATCTGGTGCCCTGGATCAGGCTTTAAATTCATCAACGTCTTTATCAAAGCCCTATAACACCTCGAAATCCCTTATCATCTGGGTATACTCTTCCAGCATCTCTCTGGAAAGGTGCGGCTTAATCCGCTCTAACGCTCTCTCGAAATGGTCTTTGTTAATCGTAATATCATCCAGTATGAGCTCTTCTTTGCTCATGCCAGGTTTTATGTGCTCTCTCAGGGCCAGCATCCCCGCCTCTCTACACAGGTTCTCTATGTCTGCCCCGCTGTAATTCTCAGTGATCTCGGCAAGCCATTCAACGGTGACAATCTCTGAAACGGGCATCCTGGAGAGGTGAATCTTAAGTATCTTTTTCCGGGTGGCTATGTCCGGCAGGGGAATATAAATTAGTCGATCGAACCTTCCCGGCCGAAGCAAGGACCTGTCCACCAAGTCGGGCCTGTTGGTAGCAGCCAGGACGACAACGTCCTTGAGCTCCACCAGACCATCCAGTTCTGTCAGGAACTGACTTACCACCCGCTCTGTCACGTGGGACTCTGTGCCGCTGCCGCGGGCAGGAACCACGGAGTCCAGTTCGTCGAAGAATATCAGGGACGGTGAAGCCTGCTTGGCCTTCCTGAAGATCTCCCGGACTGCACGCTCCGACTCGCCAACCCATTTGGACAGAAGCTCTGGCCCCTTTATGCTTATGAAGTTCAGCTCGCTCTCCGTGGCCAGGGCCCGAACAAGCAGAGTTTTTCCAGTTCCGGGTGGCCCATACAGAAGAATTCCTCTGGGCGGCCTAATCCCTGTGGACTCGAAGGCCTCTGGGTACTTGAGGGGCCAATCCACAGATTCGGTAAGGGCCTGTTTGGCCTCATAGAGGCCGCCCACGTCCTGCCAGTGCACCTCGCTGACCTCTACAAAGACCTCTCGCAGAGCGCTGGGCTCGATCTTCTTCAGTGACGTGTAGAAGTCGTCCTTTGTTACCCGTAGGTTTTCCAAGACATCCGCAGGGATGTCCTCCTTGACATCCAGATCAGGCAGCACCCTCTTCAGCGTTCGCATTGCAGCTTCCTTGCACAGGGATGATAGATCGGCCCCCACGAAGCCGTGAGTGATCTCGGCGATCTCTTTGAGGTCCAGGTTTTCATCCAGGGGCATTCCTCTGGTGTGGACATATAGAATCTCTAGCCTTCCGTTCTTGTCGGGGATGCCTATCTCGATCTCCCGGTCGAATCGCCCGCCCCTTCTTATGGCCGGGTCCAGAGCATTGGGCCTGTTGGTAGCGGCAATGACGATCAGCTCTCCCCTAGATGATAGACCGTCCATCAGGGCCAGAAGCTGGGCCACCACCCTTCTTTCCATGTCGCCTGAGACCTCCTCGCGTTTGGGCGCGATGGAGTCGATCTCGTCGATGAAGATTATGGACGGTGCAGCCTTCTGGGCCTCCTCAAAGATCTGGCGGAGCCGCTCTTCGGACTCGCCATAGAATTTGGATACTACCTCCGGCCCTGATATGGAGATGAAATTGGCATCGGTCTCGCTGGCCACCGCCCTGGCGATCAATGTCTTGCCTGTGCCGGGAGGGCCGTGAAGCAGGACTCCCCTGGGCGGGTTTATGCCTAGCTTAGCGAAGAGCTCAGGGTGACGCAAGGGCACCTCGATCATCTCTCTGATATCCCGAATCTCTCTGGAGAGACCACCGATGTCCTCATAGGAGATCTCCCGCACATGCAGGGGCAGCTCCTCCAGAGTCTCCCTTGTTATGCTTATGCTGGTGTCGTTGGTTATGATAACTGGGCCTGAGGGCACAGTGCTTACCACCACCAGGGATAGGGAGTTGTTTATCATCTCTACTCTGATCTGCTCACCCTTGACGACCGGCCGGCCTTCCAGCATACGTAGCATGTACTGGGGACCGCCGATGAGCCTTATCTGGCGAGTGGGGGCCAGGACAATCTTCCTGGCGGGCTTTGCTTCGATCCTGGTCACCCGGACCCAGGAATCTATGCCTACTCCTAGGTTGGCCCTGGTGTTTCCATCTATCCTGATTATGTCGGTCGCGTCCTCAGGATTTCCAGGCCAGACAACGGCGCATATTATCTCTTTGCCAGAGATCTCTAAAACGTCGCCGTTGTTCGCCCCTAGACGATTCAATGCATCTAGGCCGAGCCTGGCTATCCCCTTTCCAGCATCCCTGTGATAGGCTTCTGCAGCCTTGAGCTGGACAGGCTCAATCGCATCCACCGTAGACTCAGGGGACTGATCTCGAGTTGTTGTCAAATGCTCCATACCCCACCGGTGAGCTTAACAGCTCCACGAGACAACATTCCTTTCAGGCTCTCCTCCACCAAGACCGCAGGGATCTCTAACCTTTCGGCCAAATATTCAGTGCTTGATCCTCCGGAGAGGAGGGCAACCAAGATCTCCGCTTCCAGATTGTCATGGGCGTAGATTTGGATCTCAGCGGCGGCATGGCGCTTTATCTCCATATCCTTGGCTTCGATCTCCTCAAGCTGCTTTCTCAGGCTGCTGCGCTGGTCTTCGATACGGTCCAACTCTTCCTGGAGCACACTGAGGTCTTTGGGTTCAGTTGAGTATGTGCCCGATGTGCTCTCCGATCGGTAGGTCCTGACACCATAATAGTTGGGTGATACGGCTATCTCCACCACCGTCTTTCTGGCAATCCTGAAGTACTTCCTTCGGCTCTGGTCGTGGTAGCATTCGATCAGGCCGGCATGCTCCAGCATCTCCAGGTGGTCTATAACCGCCTTCGGCCCCACATCCAGGCGTTTTGCCATCTCGTTGAAGTAGAAGGGCCGGAATGAGAGGAGCTGAAGAATTCGTCTACGGTTCTCGTTTCCAAGTATATCCAGAAGCTCGACAGGGTCCAAGATCATCACTCAATATAAACTTCTAGATAGTAACCTGAGGTTAGATAAACTTTGCGGTGAATTTAAGGGGTCCTATTCTAGCTCAACTCCTTCCACATCCTAACTGCGTCCTTCCCCCTGCCGTAGTAGTTCCTGACCAGCTCACGCTCGCGGTAGCCCGCTTTGCGGTAAAGTTCCATCGCTCCCGGATTCTCTAGGGCAGCCTCTAGCCGAATGGCCCTAGCTCCCTGGGCCCGCAGCTCCTCCTCCATAGCCCGGACAAGCTTGCTGCCAACACCCTTTTTCCTGTGGATTGGATGTACATCCAGAGTGTAGACTGCCCCGCTACGACCTGAGGTGTATCCAATTATGAATCCGATGACTCTGTCTTCCGACTCGCTGGCAACCAAGGAAACTGAGTACTTAATCAAATTGGCAAACATTCCCGCTGGGAAGGCAGTCTCCTTCGGAAAGCATAGCCCTTCGATCTCCACGATGAAGGGAAGATCCCTTGGCTCGGCTCTCCTGATCTTCATTTCTTCTCAGAGACCTGTCGAACTACGTCTGCATAAGCGCCAAAAACCTCTGGTAGGTCGATGGTCCCAACGACGTCCACGACACCAATGGCTGCAACGGTCTTACCTTCTACGACAATTGGTGCGACTGAAACTGGAACTCCTCTGTAGGCTCCTCTTTCCGGAATGGTGTGCACCGACCTTCCGGTCTTCAGCACCTCCTCCAAAATCGGGCCGCTGTATCTGGCATCCATAACTTTGCCCTTCTCTACCCTGACTCCTGGAAACTTTGCGCTTCGAAGTGTAATTGGCAGCCTGACGATCTCGTTGATCGCCATGGCGAGTGTAGCCAGGTCTTCCGACCTGGCGTCCTCGGATATCACGAGCCTGGCCATGTTAAATTATTGAGGGCGTGATGTCAAATAAATCCTGCCCTTTCAACAGCATTTTCTTTTAAGAAGACGAGCCTGGAACCCGTGGTACTTGGCAAATCCTTCGGCATCGCGCTGGCTCAGCGTCTGGGAGTCGAAGGAGACCATCTCCTGGGAGTACAGCGCGTCCGGAGACTTCCGGCCAACAGGAATGGCGCAGCCGCTGTAGAGCTTCATCCTGACTGAGCCGTTCATCCTCTGCTGGCTCTGGTCGATGAAGGCGTTCAAGTCGGAGTACAGCGGGTCGTCCACGAGGCCCATGTAGGCCATCTCCGACCAGGCATCGTCGACGGCTGTCTTGAACCGCAGCTCGGCCCGGGACAGGACAATATGCTCCAGATCCTTGTGAGCTGTCAGAAGGACTGTGGCCGCAGGATGCTCATAGTTCTCCCTTGCCTTGAGCCCTAGAACCCTGTCCTCCACCATGTCCGTTCTGCCCACGCCCTGTTCGCCAGCGACCCGGTTCAGCTCGCAGATCAGATCTACCCCATCCATCTTCGTGCCGTCAAGGGTAACTGGAACGCCCTGCTCGAATCCTATCTCTATCACCCTAGCAGGCTTGTTCGCATCCGGCCTCTTGGTCCAGGCGTAGATCTCTTCAGGAGGCTCAAAATAAGGGTCCTCCAGCTTTCCGCCCTCTATGGACCTGGACCACAGGTTTTCATCGATCGACCATGGTTTCTCCTTGGAGACGGGAACGTCGATCCCGTGCTCTCTCGCGTACTCGATCTCCCACTCCCTTGCCAGGTCCAGTTCTCTCATGGGCGCGATGACACGACATGGTGTGCACCTAAAGACCGCCTCAAACCTGAGCTGATCGTTGCCTCGGCCAGTGCAGCCGTGAGCGAGGTTCTTTATGCCCTTTTGTTCGGCAATCTCCACCGCCTTCTTGGCAATCAGGGGCCTGGCTATGGCCGTTCCCAGGACGTACCCCTCGTAAGAGCCGTTGGCCTTTATGAGCGGGAACAAGTAGCTCTCCACGAACTCCTTCTTGGCATCAATGACGTAATGCTCATCAGCCAGTTTTTTAGCGCGCTTGTTCCCGCGCTCGATATCATCAATGGGTTGGCCGACGTCCACCAGGACGGTTACGACTCTGTCAAAGCCGTAGCGTTCCTTCAAGAGCGGTATGCATACAGAGGTATCCAGGCCTCCCGAATAGGCCAGCACGACTTCAGTCACTCTATCACCGCGCTCGTAAAAGAACCAACTTGTCTTAATGTTATCTGTTCTTTTTGGGTTTTGGCCGATAACTCTATAACCGCTCCGAAAAATGGGGGTTTAATGACCCAGCTACTTAAGACGGCCGCCCTGACAGTGGATTTCAATGAGGAGCGACGGGCACTGGAAGCCCGAGGCGCTCTGGCACTGATGGTCCAGCCGATCTTGAAGAATATAAATCAGAGGCTGAATGAGGAAAAGCCGGCCCTGATCCGGCAGAACGATATTGTCGCAACGACCTGGTTGCCTCCTATTCCAAGCGGCCCGTTCAAGAGACTCCTTTTGAACGAGGCAAAGATGGCCATGGGTCGACCGGTACCCCAGACCGTATCCATCGAGGTGACACGTAGCTGTGGCTGCAATTGCGACCACTGCCTCGTAAAAAAAGACGGTGTTGGGGAGCTTTCCAAAGCGGAGATCTTCCGCGTAATAGATCAGGCTCTTGAGATGGGAGCTTGCATAATAACTTTCACAGAGGGCGATCCTTTGATGCGGGACGATATCCTCGATTTGATCAGGCATGTCGATCCTGAAAAAGCCGTCGTCAACCTCTTTACTCCTGGCCTGGAGCTGACGATGCTGAAGGCTGAGCAGCTAAGGGATGCAGGCCTCTATAACCTCCTCATAGGGGTCTACAGCGTCGATCCTGAGTACCACGACCAACTGCGTTGCCTGCCAGGGGCTCACTCCAAGGCAGTGGAAGCCATCGAGGTAGCCCTAAAGGCAGGGCTCATGGTTACTATGGCAGCGCACATAAAATCGGGCCAGGTAGACAGAATACCCGAGCTGTACAAATTTGCAACCGACTTGGGAGTCCAGGAGCTCTCCATTTGGGAGGGCATGCCTAAGAGTCCGGAGGAGCAGCTTTCCCAGATAGAACGAGAGAAGATCCTATCCTTCTACAAAAAGATCAACTCCACACCAGGCGGACCGAGGTTCTTCGCCAACACCTACTTCGAGGGTCAGATGCTGGGGTGTATGGCAGGGAGGCGCTGGCTCCACGTTGGAGTGGATGGCGCTGTCAGGGCCTGTCCTTATCTTAGCGGAAGCTATGGTAACGTCCTGGAAAGTTCGCTAAAAGATATATGGAAGGAGATGAGAGGATCCAGAGAGTTCGACGGCTTCGTCTGCACATGTCCTGCTCAGGAGCTATTTGGTCCTTCCAATGACTTTCCTAGCTAGCTCTCTATGCCCACTCTTCAGGTCCTATTTTCCCATGAAAGTGGTGCCAACAGATATCACTTTCATTTTTCGTGCATGAGCCTCTGTCCTGATCTTTAGGCTCATGTGGGTTTTATAATGAATGCAACCTGGGCCTGTTAGATACTGATCTTTAGATCTGCCCTTTAATTATAACATCTGCAAATGGCTTCAAATCTCAGTACTGGATCTTATTAAAGTATGGAAAATTATTAGTATTGATATGGCCCTAACCAACATCGAGGTTGTAAATGGGTGTTTTCAGTGGCTTTCGAGAAAGCCTGGGTACCTGGATAAATAGGATCTTCAAGAAGAAGAGGGCGAAGATAGGTCTTTACGGACCACCGAACTCTGGGAAGACCACCCTGGCCAATAGAATAATCAAAGACTGGAGTGGAGGCGTCATGGGAACAGTCTCGCCCATCCCCCACGAGACCAGAAGAGCGGTCAGGAAGGAGGGGGTCCAGATCAACGCAAACGGCTCTAGCATTCAGCTGGACATTGTAGATACTCCTGGAATGGCGACAAAGATCGATTTCAAGGAGTTCATGGCCTTCGGGCTGGAGGAAGCCGAGGCAAAGAAGAGGGCCAAAGAAGCTACGGAGGGAGTCATAGAGGCTATCAAATGGCTGGACGACCTGGATGGTGTGCTGCTAATAATGGACTCCACAGCGGACCCGTACACCCAGGTCAACGTCACGGTTATAGGTAACATGGAAGCCAGGAAGCTGCCCCTGCTAATCGTGGCCAACAAGATGGACCTGCCAGAAGCTTCTCCCGCGCGGATCAAGGCGGCCTTCCCTCAACACTCCATGGTGCCCGTCTCCGCTCTGGAAGGAACGAACATAGACGAACTCTACCAGGCCATAGCCAACCATTTCGGGTGATATGATGCGGGAAGTTCAGATGGACCTCATCTCAGGCGAGAAACTCGCTAAGATGACCTCGATGGAGAAGATCAGGCTCATCCTTGATAAAGTAAAGACAGGCAAGATAGTGGTTTTAGAGAGCGGTCTTACATCGGATGAAGAAGTGCGCCTGATAGAGATGACCATGACGGAGATAAGGGTGGATGAGTTCTCCGGTATAGAGATCGAGAGCTACCCCTCCAAGAAGGGGGGGTCGTTCTTGGACAAGATCTTCGGGAGAAGCCTGAAGGGCAGGATGACGGTCATAGGCCCTGCCAACCAGCTTCGGACCATCGAGAAGGATCAGTACCAGATCAGCACAAAGGTCTCAGTCGGGGATTAGATGCCGCACATATGCACCAGGTGCAACAACGTCTTTCACAAAGGGGAGGACATCCTTAAGGGCTGCCCTGTCTGCGGATGGAAGAAGTTTCTATTTACCAGGAAGGACACCGGAGACGCGGATGTGTTGGTCCCGGGGACCACGATAACCAAGGCTATGGGAGTAAGGATGCCTCCCAGAGCAGAGCTGATCGTGAACGACGGCAAAATAGGAGAAGCCAAAAGACGAGCAATCGCACAACAAGCCATACCTCTGGTAAGGGTCCGGAAAGAAGAGATAAAGTCGTTGTCTCCGCTAGATCAAGTGGACCTCGTGTCCAAAGATGAAGGAAAAGTGGAGAGTATAACGATAACTGCGCCAGGAACCTATGAACTCAACCTCCCCTCCCTCTTCGAAAGAGAGGAGCTGATCATGGCTGTTAAGGAAGGAACTTATCTCATAGACCTAACTTCGGCTTTCCGAAAAAGTAAGAAGGAATAGAGTTCATTCTCTATTCACTTTGATGATTATTTCCTTCTCGTCAGCCGCCACTCCACGGAGGGAATCGGCTATGGCTGTAGCTACGTTTCCTATTATTGCTTGTGTAAAGTCATTTAAAGGAATGGCCTTGCCGTCTACTGTCAACTCCACCTTCATATCCAACTCCGATATAGGATTTCCTTATCCAGCTCATCTTTTAGGTTAATTATCCTGTTTATAGCCATTTATCCTTTTTATGGCAAACCAATCGCTATTGGCAGAGTGAATAAGGTCGTGTTTTTTGTAACAGCCTGGGGCTGGGTGATGATATCGTTCGCCACTGACGTTACGTTGTTGTTCCTTATGGTGAAGCTAGGGGTAATGATTACTGGAGTTGGGCCCTTTATGAGCGTTGCTGCGACTGTTGGGGTGACCTTCTTCTTGTCCAGGGTGCTCAGATCTAGAACTTCCTTGGTGGTCTTCGATCCCAAATAGTTGGCGGCTGCATGGTTTATGGTCGGCGTTGACTGCGGAAGGGCAATTGTTGAAACTGGATTTTTGTTCAGTGTGCTGAGGTCCAATACGCCATCAGCAGCTGCCGCTGTTATTACTCCGGCAAAGAGCACTAAAACCACAGTGAGTGTGAGAATTGCTTTCATCAATGAACCTCCATTCCTAAGGCATTTAATATGCCTCTTCTCCACCCGAGGATGAGGTTATACCATTTATTCCTTTTGCTTATTTTCAAGAGCAAAAATTAGCATCAAAAAGGAATTTTTGTGGCGCCTATAAAGCGTACCGAGACTAGATAGGGCTAAAACGCACCATAAATAGCTGAATCTCCTAGGCATTTTTTTGCCAGCTATTCGACTAATTCAATCCGACTGTGCTGATCGATGTTATTTTCGGTCTTCATTGAAAGGGGCTTATTGAATCGAGTTCATCTGCCGATTCATGGTCAGTAGGGCTTTCTTCGCTTTCGAGGTGTAAGCGATTTGGTCTCCATCCGAGCTGTTGCTGCTATTTGTTTGCTATCTGAAGCAGGTGTTTGTTAGTGTGCCCTTCATTGATCAAAACGATAGCTATCGAGTCAATTCATAAGGTAAACACCTACTCTTTATGCCGCAATCTGAGGATAGTTGGCTACTATGTCGTGAGGACACTATAGTCATATTGATAAGCCTGCATAG
Source organism: Methanotrichaceae archaeon (assembly GCA_963754945.1). Lineage (GTDB taxonomy): Archaea > Halobacteriota > Methanosarcinia > Methanotrichales > Methanotrichaceae > Fen-7. The sequence continues at coordinate 29,974 of CAVWIG010000033.1, read as the reverse complement.
AATTGTATGCTTTGGAGATATTTAGAAGAACCAAGTTAATTAAATTGAGGAGGAGGAATTCATGAGGATCTCTGAATGCATCTGGTCCAGGTCGGCGTTAATGCTGCTAATAGCATTGATGTTAATCTCCCTGGAGGTCAATGGCCAGGAAATCAATAGCAGTACCGGCTCAGCATCGGGAAAGACTATATTGACTATAGGTGCATTGCTCCCCTTGACCGGAGACATCCAGTCCAAGGGAGAGGTCGCCAATGCCAGCATAGAGGTCGCCAGAAGAGACTTTGAATCCATGTATCCGAACGTCACCCTAAAGCTGCAGATTGAGGATACAGCGTCAGATCCTGCCACAGCGCTCAGCGAGCTGAAGTCCATGCAAAAGATGGGAATTAGAATGGTCATTGGACCGCTGACTAGCGCTGAGGTGGATGCAGTGAGGGTTTATGCAGAATCGAAAGGCATCATAATAACCTCGCTCAGTACTGCTGAAGACCTGGCCATAGACGATACCGTATTCAGGTTCAACATGAACGATAGCAGACAGGCCGAGGCCCTGACAGCCCTGATGAGGGATGAGAAGATCGAGTACGTCATACCTGTATTCAGGGCTGATGTCTACGGAGGAGGCTTCAACAGTACCTTTGCCAGGGAGTTCAAAGCCCATGGCGGTATTGTGGACGAGGGCATAGGGTACGCTCCAGGAAAAATTGACCCCATCTCTATAGCTGCATCTCTTAAAACGAAGATAAGCAATGCTACTGCAGCCCATGGCGCAAATAAGGTGGCAGTTCTCCTGGTATCCTTCGACGAAGCAGGCCAGATACTAGAAGAGGCTGCGGATCTAAAGGTTCCAGAGGCAAGATGGTTTGGCACAGATTCCACAGCAATGAACAATGTGATCTCCAGCAATAAAAAGGCTGCAGAATTTGCTATGGCATCGAACTTCACCTCGTCTATCGAGGACTTTGGCGTGGTGTTCCATCCTTTTGTACCCTCAAATGCAGTCTCGGAGTACTTGAAGGAGAAGGTGATAGAACAGCTGGGCAGGGTGCCGGATCCAAGCTATCAGTATGATTATGATATGCTGTGGTTGGCGGGGCTCACTCTGATGAATGCTCGCTCTAGCAATCTAAAAGAGACCACCTATGAAGTAGCCTCCAGGACATATGGATTCTCCGGGCCTCTGCAGTTCGATGCATTTGGGGATAGAGAGTTTGGCCACTATGGTTTCTACAGGGTCGTTCCATCCGCAAAAGGAGGATGCTGTTGGGATCTGGTCGCGTCCTATCACCTCAGGAAGTACCAGGCTACAGATAAACTTCTCAAGAGTGAGACAAGCCAGGATGCAAGGCCGGCGAACCTGACCATCGGAGCTTTGCTCCCCATGAGCGGTTCATACAGCAGCCAGGGATCTCCAGACAAACTCGTCCTAGAGAAAGCCAAAGGAGACATAAATAAATTCTTCGGCAGATATTTCGCTGGCGCTCTAGTGACCAATGTTGTATACGAGGATACCAGGTCAGATCCGGAGACCGCCCTTGCAATGATGAAATTGCTGCACGAGAAGGGAATTAATTTCTTCATCGGTCCATATACAAGCGCCGAGCTAGAGGCAACGAAGCCCTATGTGGATTCCACAGGTATTACCGTTGCGTCTATAAGTAGCACTGCTCCCTCCCTGGCTGTTCCAGACAGGATCTTCAGGCTGTCTCTGAATGATACAATGCAGGCGCAAGCTCTGGCTAAAATGCTAGAGTCTCAGGGGATTGTCAGGATAGTTCCCATATACAGGAATGATACTTATGGAAGAGAGCTCTATGAATCGCTCAATCACAGCTTCAATGGAACTGTGGAGGGCGGCGTGAGCTACAGTCCCAATGCCAGCGAGTTCTCAGTGGCCCTTGACAGGCTGGAAGCAGAGGCCAAAGATGCGATTGCCCTCTCTGGAAAGGAGAGAACTGCAGTCGTGATGATATCCTTCGATGAGGCCGCCGAAATACTCAAGAATGCGCATGGCAAGGCAATATCATCTGTCAGGTGGTTTGGTGCTGACAGTGTGGCCAATAACCCAGTCATCAGCGATGATCCGAAGGCAGCCTCTTTTGCGGAGAATGTCTCTCTTACGGCATCGGTCACAAGCTTGGATCTGGCAGAAGTCGACCTAGTATACCTCGATGTCTTCATGAAAGATATGGAAAAGGTCCTGGGATCTAGACCTACCACACACAGTATCGCAGCGTACGACGCCCTATGGATGTACGTCTATGCCTACATGAACCAGGGGTGGAACGCCTCAGGCGTTGCAGATGCTTTCCCGAAGGCCTCAAGAAACACATTCGGTTTCTCTGGGATGATTGGGTTCAATGATCTTGGAGACAGGTCCTATGGAGACTTCGGTTTTTACAGGGTGGCGAAAGAAGGCACCGAGAATAAGTGGAGGCCTAGCGCAGTATATAGGTACTTCTGGGGGAAGGCGCCTGAGCTTATAACCTTTAATTAACTGAAGCTCTGGCATGCGCCCCCGTTGGCCCCATTTTTCATTTTGCATCGAAAATTAACTTCCCATTGCCATATTTCTTAGAATAGGGGGTCAGATGATATTGAACTGGTTTCAAAGCGGCTGAGATTGGTTTCCGAGAATTAGCATTATTATTCAATCTCCCTCAACGTATTTGAATCAATGATAAATGCTACAAAGTAGCTGAAATATAGTTTTGAAACTATTTTCCCATGTAAATCGAAACTCATGATGTCGATACTTTCCGATTTTCATCCGCCACGTATGAGCCCCGTCCTGAGGCTTATGGGCGTTTGGTCTTCATTGAAATAGGCTTATTGGATCAAGTCCCTCTTTTCACGATGGCTTCGACCTCATCCATAAACTCGGGCTGCCGCATTTCTGCCAGCTCTTCAGGCGTGTAGTACTCTTCCCAGGTCTTTGGCTTGATAATGAGCACGTAGCGGCCATTTCGCTCGGCTTTTTCAATGTGAACCATTCCGGCACGCTCAAGCCGCCTAGCTGCAGCATATGTCTTACCGTTGCTCCAGCTCATTGCCTTTGCCAGGGAATAGACGCTTTCACCAGGTTGCTTATCTACTGCTTCGTAGACCTTCAGGTCGGTTTCGATTCCCTTGTCCTTCACGGCTGCTATGGCGGTTTGGATCGTAATGGCTTTCATGTTGACTTTGGATAATGGTTATAGTACCAATAATACACTTAATGCATTACGTACATTATGTGCCGTGATGTACTCCAAGAACATATGAAGACCTATTAACTTTTTGTTGAGATTTAACATTATCCTGCCCCGGTCTTATGTGGACTGGAATGATATATTCTAGATAGGAGCACATATGCTAGATGCGTGTATCCTATTTGATATTTGTTCACATTGGATTATACAACTCACAAAAAAAACCTAAATGCTCTTCGAGCTAACTGGTTGTTCTGTACACATTGGAATGATTTATCGACAATTGCCCGATATCGACTTTTCGTACTTGCTCAATATTACGTTGAATTCCCCAATCGAGTGAGTGCATGGACCAAAAATTATTAATACATATATCTAAAATATTTTGTTTGTGCCAGATATCATACACGAGGCCATAATCAACCTCGATGTAGACAAGATCAACTTCGACGATAAAGAAGCGATGAAAGAATTGATCCTCCAGCTTCTAAGCACAATAGAGCAATTAGCCCAGTCAAATCAAGAACTCCGCAAAGACAATCAACAGCTAAAGGATGAAATAAACCGGATGAAAGGTGAGAAAGGCCGTCCTAAAATACTGCCGGACAATCCTGAATACCAGGCTAATGTGCCGAAGGAAAAACCCAAAAAATGGCATAAAGATAGCAAGAAACCAAAGATAAAAATCGACAGGACAGAATACATTAAAATTGATAAATCGATTCTTCCACATGATGCCAAGCATAACGGCTATAGACGGGTCATAAAGCAGAACATAAAATTTGAAACCGACAACGTGGAATATTGGTTGGAACGCTACTATTCGCCGTCCCTGAAAAAGACCTATGAAGCAGAACTTGCCGAGTCCCTTAAGAACACGGAATTTGGAAGTCATCTGAAAGCATTCATCGCTTACCTCTACTATGCTGGAAGGGTTACTGAGAATAGGATCCACAAGATCCTAGAAGAGATCGGCATAATAATCTCGGAAGGCGAGATCTCAAACATACTGACCAAGGAAAAGAGCAATGCATATGCGATAGAGAAGCAGGCCTTATTTGAAACTGGTGTGAATCGGGCTGATTATCTTAACATTGATGAGACAGGCGCGAGGCATAAAGGCAATAACCATTATTTGCACGTTGTCTGCAACAAGTTCTTTAGTGCTTTCTTTATCAGGCAAACCAAAGGAAGTGATACAATCAGACATTTCTTTGGGCTAAATGATGAGGAGCAGATAGATTTACCCATTATCTCGGATGATGCCGGGCAGTACATAGATGTATCGTCACACCATGCTCTGTGCTGGATACATGAAATACGACACTACAAAAAGATGAATCCTTTTCTAATTCATCATAAGTCGGTTCTTAATATGAGGGTTTCGATTTAGTGTTGGTTAATGAAGCCTTAAATTCTTGCGTTAATATTTTCAATCTTTATAGTGGTTTTTTAGCATATTTCACCCCTAAATTGGCTTATTAGATTTCAATTTACCTTGTTGTTTCTAATTTTTGCGCTTTTTTAGAGAGCTTCCGCTAGGCTGTTTGTTTATGCACTAAATATTTCAACTGTTCCAGGTTGTAAACGACCGAATTCATCATGAATTTTACTCCAGCTCTTGCGACAGTTGTTACATAAACATGTGCTCCCTTATGCCCCCGCTTCATAACAGCGAAGCATCTTTCGATGTGCGATCGCGTTTTACTGATTCTCTTATTCCTCAGAAGATCTATGATTCCAAGCTTGTGACCTCTTGTAGCTTTTTTCATGGCTGCATCATATCCTCGAGTTTTTGCACCATCATATCCCTTATCGGCGTAACGTGGTAGCCCTTCAATTCCAAGATCTACCTGACTATCGTGTACAGAAGCAGTTGTAGTCTCAAAATATCTGATAAGGTGGTAATTGGTATCGATTGAGATATGACCTTTATATCCGAAAAAGGATTTGACACCCTTTTTTGCCCAACTTCCCTCATTTATTGGCTCTTCTTCGAGTCTCTGTGGTTTGGCCTTGTCATCAATAATATTATTTGAAATACCAATTAGCTCTTTATCAAACTCCTGATTCAGGCTCGTACTGGTGGCTTCGGAATCTTGACCTTCCTTTTTGGGTCGTGGGTGAATATTGCTGAAAATCATTGCCCAAATCAGGTGCTAAGGGTCGATTTCCCGGTAAATATCCATTTGGACACTTGTTAGCGCTTTTCAGTAGCTCACATACACGACCCCTTTTTGTCCCCGCCTTGCTCGTCTTTCTTGTTCCTCTTCCGACCTGGGTCCGAAGTTATGAAGGTTGCATCCTGGATAGTGCCATTCTTTACAGTAAACCCCATCTCATCGAGCTGCCTTTGAAGCTCATTCCAAAGATCATCGTATACGTCGCACTTAATCAAACGTTCACGGAATAGCCAAACTGTGCTGAAATCAGGAATTACTTCAGTGGTGCCAAGGAAAATACGAAAAGAGATCCTATCCGCAACCTGTCGCTCCAGTTCTGGATCTGTTAGACCAAACCAATGCTGAATTACGAGAGCTTTCACCATAATCACGATGTCAATGTTCGGACGACCTCCGCGGCTAGTTTTATTTTTGTATATCAATGGTTCCAAAAATCTGAAACGCTCCCAATTGATCAACGATCCGATCTCGGATAGATCATCTCCGAGGGCTTTTACTCGAGCATATTCTGCTCGAATGGCAAAATCAATGAGAGTCCTCATGCATTATATTATAGTATTAATAGTATATAAGTATTTCGATTGATTAGTTTTTCGAAACTCTCATAGCTGGATTAGCTCTCCTGGCGGTGGCCACAGTGGCCGTATCAGAAAATAGTAGCCCCTCGTACGTCAACGCATCCAAAGCAATTAAACTTCCAGAGCCTCGCACCGATGGCGGCATCTCCGTGGAGAAGGCCCTGGAAGAGAGGCGGTCCATTCGCAGCTTCGGGAAAGAGGGCCTGACATTGGATGAAGTCTCCCAGCTTCTCTGGGCTGCGCAGGGCGTAACTGACGACAAAGGCCATCGAACTGCGCCCTCTGCCATGGCAAGATATCCTCTGCAGGTCTATCTCCTGGCCGGTAACGTCACCGGCTTGCCTTCCGGGGTCTACCACTACTCACCTCAAGGTCACAACCTGACAGTCATCACGCAGGGCAAGATCGATGAGTACTACAATGCAACCGCCGGCTTTGAGGCCTGGATAAAAACCGCGCCTGCAATATTCGTCATTACAGGTGACCTTAGTAGCACGAATCAGATGCCTGCAATTCAGATGCCGAGAAACCAGACACCAAAGAATCAGACGCTTGGTGACCCGATGCCCAGGCCGGATTTGAGCCGATGGGTTTACATCGAAGCTGGAGCGGCCGCGGAAAACCTGCTCCTTCAAGTCGTGTCTCTGGACCTTGCATCTACCTACACGGCAGGATTTAACGCGAATGAGACGAAAGAACTACTGGGACTGCCGAACGTAGAAGCGCCCATTGGGGTTTTGCCTGTAGGAAGAAAGGCTTGAAGTTCAGCCTTTCTTCATATTTTTTTCTCAGTGGAGGATTTTATTCACAAGTCAAAGGCAGAGGCAAGCTTTCATTATTGATTTGAAACTAAGTTTCCTTCTGCCAGAACATGATCGAGATGAAAAGATGCAACTCCAATTTTCTTACAGATGCCCCATAACTTGAAGTCTCTCGTTAGAATGCAACCGTTGTTGCTTTTAGCAGCGAGGACGAGGGATGTGTCTGTGAAAGCAATTTCGAATACTTCGTTTGCAGTCAGAATGTTGATTTTATTTACGTATATCTCCCTTATTTTTACTAGAAACTCTAGATTTCTGTGCAGACTCTCGGAAAAATGCTTGTCGTTTTCCAGGAAATTTGAAATCTCGGATAAAACTCCAGGAGTAACGAATACCATCTTTGTACTCAAAATAAACCTGCGAAGAATGTAATAATCTTTTTCAGTGTAGCCGTACGTACTTAGTCTCTTGAATTTCGGTAAATAATCCGGATCGAACGCCCCAACTAGTAATAGCAGGAGAGGAACTGTATCGATAACCAGATGCTCAGGCGCTTTAATCCAACCGTTTGACATCGAGGATGGCTCCGTCATCATCATCGATAGTTAATTCAAACTTCTGGACACGCTGCTCGAAAAGCTCTTTGATCTCACAATCAACCTTCCATTGGCCGTTCATCCTTCTTACATTAGGTGCATCGAATAGGAAGTACGTTGTTGACTTAGTCTCCGCGAAATATTTCTTGGCCACAAGGGCAGCTTCTTTGGCATCCATAGAGATCTCCTTTAAACATAAGGATATCTACAAATCTTAACTATTTCGGTAGGCTATGGATCAGCCCCAGAACCTCTTTGTCCTGGCATACTCCCGCTCAGCCTTCAGAATATCCCTATAGAACTCCAGCTCATCCCTTTGCAGCTTTCCCACAACTCTAGAGGCCGTCTCCGGCCCCAAGCCCCTACTGGCCAGAGCAATAGCTGCCGTTTTGCCATAGCTGAGCACAAGGTTGGCGTTTCTAAAGACCCTTTTCGTGCGGCGGCGTTCCTCTGCATTCTTGCTCTTCTCCGGCTTCTTGACTATTTTGATCTCCTCTTCCTCCCAGGGCTTGAGGGCGGCTACCATTCTAGAGCCGCACAGAGGGCATTCCGGCTGCTCAGGTACCCGGCCCACCTCCCTCAGCGACTTCCATTTCTTGCAGTTGACACAGAAAAGAATGACCCTGTCGCTCATGATCCTGGACTTGAGCAACTCGATCACGGCAGCGTCGGCGTGCTCAGGAGATGTGACGTCCCAGCCGCCGCCTCTGCCGCTAGCGCCTATCGGGCTTGGGCCGCTCGTTATGACAGATATCTGTCCCTGGCCGATCTTTTCCAGAACCTGATTAGCCCTTTTCAGATCAAGGCGGTCGTGATAGATCTCTCGGAGAGCTTCGCGGTACATTGGAGTTCCATCGAATACTCCGAGCAGCTTGGCCATGCTGATCCTCTGGTAATCTATATCCCTGGATAGCGCCCCGAACTTCCTGGCCACGTGCACCATCTTCCACCGCAGCAGAGTAGTGTTCTTAAGGGTCATCTCGAGGATTGGCTCTATGTGGGCTGGGTCAAGCGTTGAGATCATGTTGGCGATCTCCTCTGGCAGCATCCTCTTTGGCAGTGCCAGCTCTATCCTGTAGGGGTCTATTTCCATGGCAACGCTTGAGCCGAACTTGGCCGATAGCAAGGCTGTTATCACCCTTCCAATGGTGTCGTTGATCTTATGTCCCATGCAAGAGTTTATGACGGCCGATGGCCCGTCTGCCTCGATTACAATCTGGGAGTGGTCCGGAACTGGCAGGTTGTCGTCCGTCTGTCTCTTGATAAGTTCGACCAGCTCCGATGCTGCCTCAAGGTCGATGGGATATGTGTCGGTCAGGAATCTCGTCGCCGCTTGCTCTCCCAGGCCTATGTCTTTTGCTTCAGCTCCCGGGTCTTCCAGGAGCTTTCCGATCTGGTTTCTGATCCGGCCCACCTCCTGGGCCACATCGAAAGGAACTGGTATCTCCTCGCCGCTCCAGGTCGGGATCTCGCCGCTCCGCTGAATGGGGACGACCTTTATCTCATCCTCATCGATCTCAGTCACCTCCCAGATCTCTCCCTTGGCAACGAATGTGGCGCCAGGCTTTGCGAAGTTGATGACGAAGGCCTCATCCAGCGTCCCGATAGCCTTCCTGCCCACTATGTCGTAGATCTTGAACCTCTTCTCGTCCGGTATCATTGAGAGGTTCTCGTAGTAGTACTGCCGGGCCTTGCGGGTCCTCTGAAGCTGGCCGTTGTACAGCCTGGTCAGGCGGTGCTCTTCTATCTGGGAAGCAACCTCCTCCAGCTCCTGGAGCGTTAGATCCCTGAAGGGATAGGATCTGGAAACGATCTGTAGGGCCTTTTCCATGGAGATGTCCCCGAAGTCCAGCTCCAGGCCGACGAGCTGGTTGGCCAAAACGTCCATGGGCTTGTGGTGGATCTCGATCTCCTCGAGGGACGCTTCTACTGCCCGCCTCGTGATTGCACAGGCTTCTGCGATGTCGTCCGGACCGGTGCATATTATTGTGCCAGAGGCGATCCTGCCGATGCCGTGACCAGAGCGTCCAACTCGCTGGAGGAGGCGGGCCACTTGCCGCGGCGAGCTGTACTGGATGACGTGGTCCACGTCGCCGATGTCTATCCCGAGCTCCATGGAAGAGGTACAGATCAGCCCCTGAAGAGAGCCATCCTTGAAGGCCTCCTCCGCCTCGATCCTGGACTCAACGGACAGGCTGCCGTGATGGATGCCGATGGGCTCGCCCAGCTGGCGGAAACGTGAGCCAAGAACCTCTGCCGCTTGTCTGGTATTGACGAAGATAAGACATTTCTTGGAGCGGACCTTATCCCTGATCCACCTTATATGGGCGGCCAGCCTCGGCTCGCATTGCAGTTGGCCGGCCAGAGCATAATCAGCCCGGTTTGGCTGTGGACTGATCACCCGGAACTCTGTGAACCGCTCTACGTCCGCTTGGACTATCTCGCACCGCCTGCTGCTGCCTGCAAGTAGCTTTGCGACCTCCTCTGGCGAGCCAACCGTCGCGGATAAGCCGATCCTCTGGAACTCTCCGGCAAGCTCCACCAACCGCTCCAGGAGCACAGAGAGCTGCGATCCTCTCTTGGATGTTGCCAGCTCGTGAACCTCGTCCACAACAACGGTTCTGACGGTGGTGAGGTTATGCCGAAGACGCTTGCCCGTAAGCATCACCTGCAGCGTTTCTGGAGTGGTGATCAGCAAGTCAGGCGGACGGAGAGACTGCTTTCTCCGATCGCTCTGGGTGGTGTCTCCGTGCCTTACGGCTATGGAGATCCTAAGCCTGTCTCCCCATTCGTTAAAGCGCCTCAGCATGTCTCTGTTCAATGCCCGAAGGGGTGTGATGTAAACAGCTCGCGTTCCCGAACCCTTTTCAGATTTCTCAGAGTTCTTCTCCGCCAGGATCTTGTGCATTGTAGGCAGGGATGCTGCCTCGGTCTTACCGGTTCCAGTTGGTGCAATCAGCAACACATGCTCTCCGTCCAGAATCCTGGGGATGGCCTGCTCTTGGGGTGGTGTAGGCTCTGTTATGGACTGATCTGCCAGCATGGCTCTGATCTGAGGATTGAGCCGGTTGAAGACGTTCACAAGAAATAAGTCCTAAGCGGTGTATGAATAGCTTGCGGTAAAAGACGATAAGAGATCTCGTCTATTGCCGTTCGATGAGGGAGGTATAATGCAGGTAGCTGTGATAGGTGGTGCAAAGTGCGGCGATGATGTCCGCAAGATGGCCTATGAGCTAGGGAAAAAGCTGGCCGAAGAAGGACACACGCTCATCTGCGGTGGTCTAGGCGGAGTGATGGAAGCGGTATGCAACGGGGCGAGAGATAGTGGGGGAGCAGCCGTTGGTATACTGCCCGGCGAGAAAGATGGGGCCAACCCGTGGGTGAGCATAGCCATAGCCACTGGGATGGGGCATGCCAGAAACGTCATCATTGTCAAGAGCTCAGATTCTGTGATCGCCCTACCTGGAGAATACGGAACCCTTTCAGAGATGGCCCTGGCGCTGAAGATGGGAAAAAAGGTCATCAGTCTTCATAGCTGGGCGATTCCAGGGGTTGTCACAGCCAAAACGGCTGAGGAGGCAGTGCTGCTTTTGAGAGACACAAGAAAAGGGCGTTAGGATGCACTTGAAGCCACGATAGCATCTGGTGATTGTGGTTCTTGCTTTATAACACATGCTTTTAAAAATGTGCCCGTCTCAATTGAGATAGTTCGCCCTCTATTCTAAGTCGGGTTGCGCAGCGCTATAGCAGAATTAAAGGTATGGTATTTAACAACAATAGAAGTATTACGATAATAATATTCAACCCGAACCGAAAAACGATAGATGAAGGATTGCTCCCCATTCAGGTTACGCAAACGCCGCTTTGAGTCGAGCAAGGCTACTACGGTATCAAATAATTGATGCGGTATTAACCACATAGTTTAGTTTCGACACATGGTGTTGACCAACGCCATATCTAAGCTTCCATCGCGCTAACCTATCTGGTACCAGCGGAAGCCGATGCTCCTCTTTGAGGCCTATGATATGTATTGTCCTGAGTTGTCCTTCTACTGGTTTACGGATATCCGAAGCCGTAGCCGCTATTGTAGCCCCAGTTGTAACTGCTGGAGTAGTAGTAGTTGCTTCCGAAGCCGTAGATGTTTGCTCCCCACCAGGGATCAATGTCCGAGTTATGATACACGACCGGCATGTTGTAGTACACGGGTTCGGTGTAATAGTATGTCGGGTAGTATGTGTAGGTGTACAGGGGTGTGTAATAGTTGGAATAATACGTTGAAGGATACCAGTTATATCCGCCTGAGAGCCAGTCACGACCATTATGATTCCAGCCTTGATCATCGTGATTCAAGTTGTGGTCATCGTGATGTCCATAGCTAGACCCTTCGCCGTAGTTAGCGTCTTCGTAAGCCATAGGATGATCTATTGCAGAGCCACAGCCGATAAAGAGCAAACTAAGCCCCAAAACGGCCACAATCAGTTTATTTACTTTTATTGAGATTCCTCCAAACACCTGTTTCTTCCTAGTGATATTAAAAGATGGGTTTTATGTAGATTCCACCTAATACTTACATGAATCCTCTATATGGCTATTGCTACTGAAATTCCACTAGTTTAATTTTAAAATATTAAAACAGATCTTATCGGGAAAAGGCTCAGGTTCGCTCTATCGGGCCTATTGGCCCATTTTTATGAAAGCAGAATATGTTATGCTTGATGAAGATATTAACGTTGATGTTTGGATCACACCGGAATTTGAACGCGATGTTAGCCCGAGTCGTTATTGCATCGTGGATTGCTAATAAAAAACTCAGACCTACCCCAAACAATTCTTCGACCGATAGCGCTAAAGAAAGGAGGTCAGTAAACCTCTTGTCTAGGCTGGACCCTCGATATGTAGCGAATACAGCATCTGCCTTGTTATTTCCCAAGGGTACGTGGAGAAAACCCGACAATTAGTCTTCTTGATGGCAGAAGTACTGCCTTCAAGGAAGTAGCTGGCGCAGGCAAACACCTCGTTCGATGAAAGACGAGCCGCCTCCAGGACTCCCGTGCGGCCATCTATGGGAAGCTGGTATAACTTTACGCTGGGCCGCTGGGTTGTGCCAAGCATTCCTATTATAGTATTCATCGTTCCTGTCACTGTGTTTATGTTTGTCTTGTTAGAATCGATGTCTGTCTGGTTGTCGATCTTGTACTCTCTCAGAACCAGATACAACAGGCTGTCACCCCCGTCAACGGAAAGGTTGTACTCAACGAACTTTGTGCCGTTTTCGGTGACACCATTTGATGGCTCTTCGGTGGTAACGCTGTACTTTCCAGTAGTGTTCAGGTCGAAGGATACGTTGTAAGGTCCAAGTTTCTCTTTCACAGATCCGGCTGATGCCGTACAAACCAGCACAGCCATCAAAGCCAGGATCAACCACGTCCTCATTCTTGATCTCACCTGATGGCAATACATCTTTATCTGTATATTATGCCATCTGTATCCACCCATCAAGTGGAAGAGTCCTTTGGGCTATAGCAACATGGATACGTAGAAGTGTCGTAACTCGGTGATCCCCTAGCGGCTTATCCACAGCAAAGTAGCAAGTTATTGAAAGTAAAATATTTAAATCCAGGTGTTTTTTAAATTTTATACAACTAAGGAACAACTTGTTGATTTCTGAATATAGAGCTTCAGCTACCTGGATTAACGCCCTGCTGATATTGCCATAACCCGTATTCATGGTGAGGACACCGCACCTCGGCAGAGACAAGGTTGGATAAAGACCGAATTCGCGCAGACCTCGAAATGGAATTCGCTCGTTGTCTACTGTTGGCAACCTGACAACAAGCCTTCAAGGGCTTTTGTGCCGTAATAATCCGGAAACGCGGTATGTTCCGCCAAGCATAGGGGATCAATGCAAACTCCTCATTCACGCCCGAAATATAGCTTGGAATAGGCAAAGGAACCCCCGTACTTCGATTCCGAAAGCTGATTGATGATATCGAGATTATGTGATGCAATATTGTTCCAGCAGAATAATTTCTAGTGCGTCATGGAGGGTTGCAGGTCTTGCACGGCACTTTGCCGTTCTTCCTAGCCTCCTCCGCGCTCTTAAAATAGATTTTATTCTTGATCTTTTCTACAAACCGACAGTCAGGCCTGTGATACTTATTCGAGCCGGAGCTGCCCACGAGCATCCCTCCAACAACAGCATCACTTTTGTTACTATCCGCAGCCGCTCGGTTTGGCTTGGATATTCTATTTGTTTCAGTGCTCGCGTTTTTTGAGACGCGGTTGAGCGACACTTTTCTGCCAGCGGTATCCTCACCGCCCAAAGAGTCGTTCTTAGATGGCATGGAGGCCTTTACGCTGTCAGCACTATCCGAGATTCCCGAGGCTCTTTCAGCAGATTTGGCAGCCGAATTCCCATAGTAAACCCTGTTTTCTTCTACATTTCCATCCTGGCTCTGAACTTTGTAATCTGAGTTCCACATCTTTGAACTTTCAGAAACGTCTATCCTTGAGTTCTTTTTAGCATCTGGATTTCGATCCTGCAAATTCTGCTCTGCAGGTTCATCTATGGTCAAACATCGCCTCTTTTCCGAAAACAGAGACCCAGAAGGACCTGATGCATCTAGGATGCAGTCGTATTCCCCCTGAGCTACTCTCTGGTTCTGGGAGATGTCAAAGGTATACTTCTTTCCAGGTTCTACCTGGATCAACATGTACCCGGCTTTCTTTACAAGAAGACCCCTCCCCCAAAAAGTAGCGTTGAGCATAAGATAGGGAAGAGTGGTGTTCCCCCAAAGAACCAGGTCTCCGCTCAGGCTGAACAAGGTTCTGCTCACCTTCGGCTGGAAATCTAGCTCCAGGCGCATTCTTGAGTCGAAGGACACATTATCCTTTTGAGCAATGTTGCGATCGGGGGGCGGTTCTTTCAATGCCTTGTCCTGGGTTGAAGGAGCCTCCAAATATGCATCCGCGTATTTAGAATTTTGAATGCATCCAGTTATGCAGGAAAGAATTAGAATAAGAGACAGCAATAGAACCTGAAGCGATAGAGACCATGCGGCTTTGTTCCTCAAAGAATAGAATGAGCAACACTTGGAATAAATTGGGAAATATTCTGGAGATAAGATACGTGAAATGTACTTGAAAAATAAATTTTTGCCCATTTGATGACCCCTTTGCTTCTAGTGGAACTCGCATCCGGCCCGTGAGCCTTCTCATACCTCCTCTCGAGGCCACCAACCAAGTTGCTATCATACCATTATTCCTTCTAAGATTTAAGCATGATCGATGAATCGATATCGCTTGACGTATACCATTCGGAGTATTTGACCTGGTCTCATCCAGAGCCGATCCAATAGATAGTGGATAGATACTAAACGACAGCATCCACAAGTAGATGCTAACTCTGCCAGAACGATGCAACTATTTTGAGATCTCATTCAAGTGTCGATCTCATCGAATGTCAATCTCATTATATGTTTTATCCTATAGCAGTTGACTCCCATTACTGGCAATTTTCAGTTAACAGTACTTGGCTACTGATTCAGGAAACATGATAAACATGATACAACTATTTCGTCATTTCAAAGCGCAAATCACTTTTAGCGCTGCATCAACGCAGTCCAGCTGAGATCTGAGCCGACACAGGTCTTTCTCCTCTTTAATGTCTAATGCAAGATCCTTCAGCCTGAATAGAACCGCCATTCTCACCGATTGCTTAGTTATTTCGAACTCGCTGTCACGCAGAGATTCGCCTGAATTCTGAGCTAGCCTTTCAGACTCCAGATTGGGATAACTCTTTTCTCGATGTTCTTGACCGAGAGCCTGCAGAGGCTCCACACTCGATGATAAAGCTCCTTCGCCGCCAGCTCTAATCCTAGACGCCTTGGTTTCATCAGCATCTTGGGGGACAGCTCCATCAGTTTCTCCAATTGAAGTGTTATCCGGCTTTTCAGTGCTGAAAGAACATATCGGGCACAATATTTTCCCTTTGCACCTGAACAATGGCGCACCGCAATCGTGATGATTAGCCAGCATCGTACATCCTTTTTCAAGGAGGCTGGTTATTCTCTTCACTTTTTCTTCCTCATCCATTTGATATCACCAACACACTTAACGCCTCTCCCACATACGTTTAAATACAACAACTATAAACATCACCTTAAGCTAACTAGGAAGGGCACCATCATTAACCTTTTTGCCCTCCTGGAGTATTGGTGGTGATTTTACGACTGCGGATAAGGTCCTAAAACAATGCGTCGAGGTCTTAGAACGCATCATGAGCGACGATGCCGTTCCCAGAAACATAAGGCGATCTGCTGAGAACGTCAAAGGCATTCTACTGGATGAGAAGGTAAATGAAGCAGTAAAAGCTGCCTCCGCAATCTCTATACTCGACGAGATAAGCAACGACCCCAACATACCTCTTCACACCAGAACGTTGATCTGGAATGTGGCAAGCCAACTTGAGACAATACCCGTGGGTTGATCCCCGGGCTAAGAACGACTGTTGAGATTAGCAATATATATTATATGTGAATAGATACACAATAATAATTATTGATCGGATCCTAAAAGCTCTCCTTTTAGAGAGACAACGTAGAAGACATAAGGACACTTTGTCGACAGTATTCTGTCACAAAAGTTTGTTTATATGTCGCGTTAATCGTTACCTATCGAGAACAGGGGATCGTTTTGGGGGGGGACCGTACTATTTCCACTGGAGCTTGGTATTAGCATAGTTCGACGAAAACCATTTTACATACTAACCAAGCTTCCACGCTAGTTTTCACCTTTTGCGTATACGCCAACTGCTCCAGATATGAGGTTTTTACTGATATCTCAGAAATTCTGTGTAATGAGAGGATTCTGGTCCCATTTAAAATCCGGCTTACGTCTCCCATGGGATTCCTTAACTAAGACTAGTGTTCACCTAATAATAATATCTAATTTCTGGAGGATCCCTAATAACCTCTGATTTTTGGCACGGCTTTATAAGCAGTATATAAATCAAAGCGTTATTTAGCGGGTTTTTAGGAGTCCTCTTCTGGATGCAATCTATTTTTTAAAAAAAGAAAGTGATTGAAGGCAAGGGCTTTTTATCGTCCAATATAATGAGGATTCTGCATTTTGCAGTATTGAATTCAAAATCTATAATTTTTATGAAAACTTGATTCAAATATGGCGTTTACAATTTGCTGGATATATCTCTATTTCAAGTAAAAAAAAAGATGCTGAGAAAACTGACGCAAAACGTTTTAATTTATCAAATTGCGAATTTATATTTAGCATTGAGACGCAATATGTAACGGTTAATTAGTTTGCAAAATATTTTTGTGTCAATTGAAACTGCGGAAATCCTCGTGAACCTCAGGACTGGGGGGTCATGCTCGAAGTTTGATATGCTGTATGAAATTTACATGGGAATACAGGAGGATTTCTAATAATCTCAGATTTTCAGGTTCATCTTTATAAATGCTATGTGAAATTACAATATTTGGCGAGTTTTTAGGGATTCCTCTAATAGAGATTAATTTTTCGAGATACAGATTTTAATTCGCGAATTTTGAGATTGGAAAACGAATCGAGCCAGAATAATAAGAATAAAAGTATAACACACTTAGAACCAATAGACTACGTAGATCGTTTTTGGAAGACCTGAGAAAAGCGGAACCAAAAAAATTTCTTTAGAAAAGTTTAAGTATAACCTATCATATACCAATAAATGACTAAATTTATTTTCATTATTTATCATGTCATAGAACGATAAATTTATTCTCTCTCCACTAGAAACAAAGGGGTGGGGCGGTTGAGTCTCCACTGGAAACGAAGGGGCGTTCACCATAACTCTTAATAAGATCTCAACCTATGAAGCCATTTGAGGGAAATTAAAGTGTCTGTGCCTAGTAGTGGATTATTCGCTGATTTATTGGCCCAAGGTGGTATATTTCAAACGAGAGATGTTCTGAGGCCCACGTATACGCCGAGCGAACTGCCTCACAGAGAAGAACAAATCAATAGCCTAGCTTCAATTCTTGTGCCAGCACTTAGAGGAGAAACTCCATCTAATGTCCTCATCTACGGCAAGACCGGAACAGGCAAAACTGCGGTGGCAAAATACGTAGGTAAAGAATTTGAAGAAGCCAGCTCTAAAGTAAAATGCATAGTAATTTATATAAACTGTGAAGTAATAGACACCCAGTACAGAATTCTAGCACACCTAGCTAGACACTTTGATAAAGAAATTCCAATGACTGGCTGGCCTACTGATCAAGTCTACGCCGAGTTCAGAAACGCTTTAGATGAAGAGAAACGCGTTGTTGTAATAATGCTAGATGAAGTGGACAAGCTAGTAAAAAAAGGAGATGATGTGCTCTATAACCTCTCCAGAGTAAATTCAGATCTTCTTCAGACCAGACTTAGCTTGATTGGCATCTCTAACGATTTGAAGTTCACAGAGTTCTTGGACCCACGAGTAAAGAGCTCTCTTGGTGAGGATGAGATTATCTTCCCACCGTACAATGCTGAGCAGATCAGAGATATCCTGGAACAGAGGGCCGGTATTGCCTTCAGACCAGGTACGCTGACAGAAGACGTAATACCGTTATGTTCAGCTTTTGCTGCTCAAGAGCATGGGGACGCCAGGAGAGCCCTGGATCTTCTTAGAATTTCTGGCGAGCTAGCTGAGCGGGAGCGTAGCCTTCGGGTTACAGAAGAGCACGTTCGGCAAGCAAGGGAAAAGATCGAGCTGGACCGGGTAGATGAAGTGATCAAAACCCTACCAACTCAGTCCAAGTTGACGTTGTATAGTGTTATGCTCCTAGAGGAGCAAGGTACCAGGAATATCACCACGAGTGCAGTCTATAACATGTACAAGCAGCTTTGCCCCATGGTTGACACGGATTTCCTGACTCATAGAAGGATCACCGATCTAATAGCAGAGTTGGACATGCTAGGCATCTTGCACACAGTAGTGGTCAGCAAAGGCAGATACGGCAGGACCAAAGAAATAACTCTGAGTATTCACACTAGCAAGCTCAGGGCTACGCTGCTTCAGGATTACCGCCTGAAAGACCTAGCTGGTGTGACCGTGCCTATGCAGGCCAGATTTTGTCCGTAACTACAGGCCTATTATCGAAGAAGGTATGACAGAAAATGCCTTCGCCTTCTCGTTATTCTGGTTCCTATATGTAGGATGTTTTTTCCTTGTCGCCTTTAAAGATTATAAAAATGATCATATAGAATCTAAAACAATTATAGAAATGATTAGAGAAAATAGAGACTGTTATATAAAATGCGCTGATCGGGATTAGTCATTAATTTTACTCAGTAAAAGCTTTATAGCATAACGGTCAATTTTGGGATAATGGCTAATCCTAGGCCCGATCCGACCAGATACACCTACGTTTACCACCCATCCCGGCCGCATAAGGAGAGATGGGAAAAGCTAGCAGGTAAGGCTCATACATCCCTTTCTAAGTTCGTCATTGGCATAGTAGACGGCGTGATTGATGAAGAAGAGGAATTCAAGCCGAGACGGGAATCTGTCCGTGAGATGGAGGTCTTGAAGGCAGAAAACAAATCTCTTCGCGATGATCTCAAGCAAAAGGAGATCGTTCTGGAACGCTATGAAGCTGAGCTAAAGCGTTACCGTTCTCAGTCCTTCCTGGAAGAGGATTATCAGGGAATGAGGCGCTACTCAAAGGAGCTGGTTGGGATCCTTAAGTCTAGGGGTTTTGTGGACAACTACAGGCTCCTGGAGGACCTAGGCATAGATCCACGTGAAAGTGACCTCGTTAAGGCTGTCTCAAAGCAGCTAGAAGAGCTTGAGGGTTATGGCATGATCAAGTCGGAAGGCAAGGGCTGGCGATGGATCAGCTAACCACTGGAGACCTATTCAAACGCTTCCTGGTGGATTGTGACGCGCAAGGAATGAGCCCGCGGTCTCTGCCAGGCTACAAATCAGCTTTAAAGATGTTTGGGTTATACATCGACCTAGCGGGAGTAGATATTCTGAAGGTGGATCGAGAAGCTCTTAGGGGCTTCATAGTTCACTCTAGAGAAAGGAGGCGTTCCCAACGGTCCATCGAGCTAATTTTCTCCGTTCTCAGTTCTTTTTATGAGTACCTGAAATATGAAGGCCTGGTCTCTTCCAATCCGGTCCTAGATGTGAGGAAGCGCTACCTTCGACGCTACAAGGACAACGGAGACGGCCATGAAAGGCAGCTTATCAGTGTAGAAGACATGGCCAGGATGATCAATTCCACGATGGACATCAGAGACAAGGCCATCATAACCTTGCTGGCCAAGACCGGTATTAGGCGAAATGAGCTAATCAGCCTCGATGTATCCGACGTGGATTTTATTGAAAACCAGATCAGACTCAAGCCTACAGCGAAGAGGACCAACCGGACCATATTCATTGATGACGAGTGTTCTTTCATTCTCAGACGATGGCTCAGAGTTAGGGAGGGAGTGAACCGGCGCAAGTCTACAGCTCTCTTCCTCTCTTCTTGGGGGCTCAGGTCGTCCAGGAACGATGTTTACCTAGCAGTCACGAAAGCAGCGGAGCGCATAGGCAGGCATAATCCCGAGTCGGATCGGATGGAGGATCACTTTAGTCCGCACAATTGCCGCCACTGGTTCACCACGCATCTGACCGGAGTTTATAAAATATTGGCCCAGCCCATCAGCACGTATCGTTTCTTGTAGGGTCTAACAAATTTTTATATTTTCTTGCGTCATTGTCGTTTAGTTATCTTATGAAAACATGCGATTAAACCCATTATTTGCTTCAGAATCGGTTAGATGATCGAAACATTTATCCACTTGTAGGGTCTAATATACGTGGTGCACTTCAAGATAAAAACCATCAAAGGGCGCAAGTATCTCTATCTCATCGAGAACCAACGCATAAATGGAAAGGTAGTCCAAGTGATGCAAAAATGCGTAGGATCTCCTGATAAAGTCAATGAGCTTTTCTCTTCGAAAAAGCCCGCCCATATTGCTTCTTTTTCTTTTGGGAAACCTGCAGCCTTTATAAAGGCAGCTGAAGAAGTAGGTTTAACAGATAGCATAAACCGGAATATAGATCGAAAGAAGCTCGGTGGCCTTACTCCTGCACAATACCTTCTTCTGATGATCATCGGTAGATCTGAGCATGCCTTAAGCCGGAACGTTCTCGACGAATACTTCAAAGAGAGTTCGCTTCAATTCTTTTGGAACCCAAAATATAAACTCTCTAGTCAAAACTTTCTTAATTATATGAATGAATTAGATGAAAAGACCATTCAGAACATTGAACTTGATATATCTCGTAGCTTGATTAAACGTGGACTTAAACCTACACGACTAATATTTGATACCACGAATTTTTATACTCATATCGATCGTGGAGAAACCTTGCCACAAAAAGGGAACTCAAAAGAGAAGAGATACGATAAGAATCTGATTGGAATAGGATTGACCACATCGGATCATAATATTCCGTTCAACTCATTTGTATATCCTGCAAACAAGAACGATACACAATTATTCTCAGGTCTGATTGATAGTATCTGCAAAAGGCTTCATGATATCGATATTCCTTCAAAAGACATCGCGATAATATTTGATCGGGGTATGAATTCGACAGAAAATATTCAAAAAGCAGTGGAGCGAATGCATGTTGTCGGTTCCTTGCCTGAGTCGATGTGCAAAGAACTCTTTCAGATTCCGATTTCGGAATTCAATGAGACTTGGACGAACGCCCATGAAAATCCCTTAAGAGCCTATCGAACAGCAAAACGCTGGTATAGTCATGATTTTATAGGAATAATTAGATATAACGAACGAACTCAACAAAAACAGCTAGCTGAATGGAACCGAGTTAAAGATGAAATTCTAAATGATATAGAGAATATAAAATTAAAATTAAACAGAAATGGCAAAGGTAGAAAATTGACTCCAAAGGGTCTGATCAATCGGGTTGTAGATGCAATTCCAAAGCAATATCGCGGTTTATTTGATTATAAGGTTGTCGAAGTAGATCGAAAGTTGCAGCTCGATTTCCAGCTGAACGAAACTCGCATCCAAGAGCATGTATCTTCTATGGGAAAAACCGTCATATTTACGGATATGATGGAATTAACTTCGCGCCAGATATCGGAATTGTATGATTCGCGCAACCAAATTGAAACGGATATCGCATGGTTAAAAGATCGATTGTTGATACCCTTGAAACCAACGTATGTCCGCAAAGATAGTAAAATCAGGGCACATGTGTTCTTATGTGTCGTCGGAATCTTATTATATAATTATCTGCTCTATGTTATTAATGATTCCGAATTATCGATAGAACGATTGGCACACTATTTGGATCAAGTAAGGCTTGGTGTTATCTACAACGCAGAAGCTCATGAAGCGAGCAGAACGAAATTCGATTTTGTGGTCGAAGACATGAACAAAAATACTGCAGACGTCTTCAGCAAACTCCAACTCGGCCAATATCTTCCAGAATGAATTAATTCTTCCTTAGACCCTACATCTTTCAACATGTAACGACCGTTTTTTAAAAGATCTTATAAACTCCGGTCTGAGGCGGGCCGGGATGAGGCGTGAGTTCATCCAGGAGCTACGAGGGGATAGCAGAAAAGAAGCCATAGATATCTATGACCACGTAGATTTGAAGGAACTGAAAGAGGCTTATCTGGCGGCGATTCCACAGCTGGGGATTTAAATGCATTTCCGTGATCCCTAAGAGGTTGCCGAGTTTTAGAATAGATCTGAACTTTTTCCATGGTAGACAGCAGGCAAAAGGATTGAATTCGCCGGCGAAAGTCTATACAATTCAATGGCACCAATTCGCCAACCTTGCCATTACGTCGTTATGAGGGAGACGTTGGTTTCCTGCGGTCATTAGCTTCAAGGATTTACAGCCCTCTGCTTTTGATATTACCTTTTCTTGGATCATCTTGTCGAGAAGCCATAGAATTCCATGGACGTCAACACCTTCCTGCAATGCTGCCTTGCGCAAGGCATTATCCCCTGTGAGAAGGGTTGTTTTTTCCTCCATGGCTAAGACAAGAGCGAAAAGGTCTATCCGACCAGGATGTTTAGGATATTTCTGCACCATTTCCTCCACTTTAATCACCCCTTCACCAGGGAGTTCGCGCTCTTTGAGACCATAGCCTTGGAGTTTCCAGCACCACGGCAAGAGGACTTCCGCGAGGACGACATCAGGAACTATAAATTCCCAGGGGAGGTGGAAGGTCTTCTCAGCAAGACCACCATGTAAGAGGTATATCCAGAGGCTGCTATCAGTTACACACCTCAGCTAACCACTCTCCATGGGTCACCGATTCCTCGAGAAGGAAGGATCTAACTGGACGGCCGAGCAGTTCTCCGGCTCTGGTTTCGGATATGATCCCTTCGGCCATGGCTCCCATCACCATTCTCTCGAATCGCCGGGGGACTTCCGGGTCTATGGAGTCTCCAGGCTCAATCTTGCGCCAATCTCTGACGCTGAAAAGCTGATAGATGGACTTGGCTCGGGCCTTGGAGATTATTCCCAGCTCTTCTGCCCGATGGATCCAGGCTAACATGCTTGCACCATACTTATGCTTCAGGATGTGAAGTTCATAGATGCTCAATCTCCCCCTTTTCCCGTGCAGCTCAGATTTGGCAGCTGTCTCGGGGATCAGGAATGCAGCAGCAAAACGATAAGCGGCCTTCTCCTCATTCAGACCTCGTGTCTTCAATATCAAATGCCCTAGCTCGTGCGCTATGCTAAATCTCTGACGATCTCCTGGTATTCCGATTCTAGTGACTATTGACGTAATCCCGACATCGTTCTCTGCTTGGAAAGTGCATACATCAAATTTTGGATCTGCGTCTATCATCCCTACTTTGATACCCTTATCTTCCAGAAGACCGGTTAGGTCTTCGATTGGACCCATTCCTAGACCCCAGGCCCGACGGAGATCGTCTGCTGCCTGCTCAATTTCCTGAAAAGTAGTAACATCTTTTGGGAATCCTTTTGGGTAATCGAAACTGATGGCTTCCTCGGATAGGATTCCCTCTATCTCTAGATACCTTTCTAGCCAATCTTTTACGCTGGAGAGAAGAGCATCTTGTCCTTTGACTGAGAGAGTCTGTCGCTTTCTAAACTTGGGCTCTATCCGAGCGATGGACGATGGCCTCAGGAAGAATTCAATACTTACACCCATGGCCTTGGATAATTTAATCAGGGCCTTAGATCCAGGCACATCGTGATCACGCTCATATTTTGATATGGCTTGGGCGCTGACGCCTACTCTTGCCGCCAGTTGTCGTTGGCTCAAGCTTGCCTTTAGTCTTCCTTGTTTGATGCGTTCCCCTATGGTCATTGGCTCCTCCCGGTTTACAAAATCTATCTATAAAGTTGTCTTGTAAACTTAAAAGCCTTTGCTCGACAAATGCCACGGTATGTGAGCAGCCGGCAACTCCTTCCTACTTCATCTATCTGCCTCAGGGCGATCTCATCCTTTTCGGGTAGTTCTGTTGATGACGGTATAGTTCGCCAAGTAAATCCGAAAATAATTTAACTTGTCAGGACAATCTTACCATCGGGCAACGAGGTTCATGATCCACCAGTTCAAGGACGAGGTCTCCACCATTCAGAAGGCGTTAGAGGAGTTCGATTCGGGCTATCGCTCAAACGTGGTTGTGCTCGCAGAGCCTTTCTACGAGGAGGATGCGGACTGGATAGCGGAAGCAATTGGACCGGAGGCTGCAAGGATCGAAGGAGCTTATCTTGCAGAAGGCCACAACCTGCCGGATAATGCCAAGGTGGTGATCGTTGAAGGGTTGCATAGACTTTACAGCCGCAGGATCGGAGGATTCGTTCCCATTAGGCGCTTCATGCAATCCGTAGCCTCCTCAGAACAGCTTTTCATATCGACGTGCAATGCCTATTCCTGGAGATACCTGGACCGAGCTCTCCAGATCGGCATGCTCTTTCCCATCCAGATGTATCTGCCTTTGTTGGATGCATCTCGTCTGAGGGAGATGCTTCTATCCGGCTATAGTGGTGGCGAGCTCCAGTTTGCCGGTCGGGGTGGTCCAGCCGGGGCCATTGAGGATGCATCGTTGTCGTTTATGGGCAGGAGCCTGGTTCTTCCCGGCCGTATACAGGCACTCCGAAGAGCGCTAAGGCCGATGCCAGTCAGCAAATCGCCCGATGAGATCTTTTTCGATCGTCTGGCCAGGATTTCGGGCGGCAACCCTGGGATAGCCAATAAGCTCTGGAGTAGCGCCCTTGCTTATCCCAGGGTCCAGGGGATCCCGGAGCCGGTTCACGACCTGGATCTGGATCAAACAGAGGCCTTCGCCATGAGCCTGATCCTTTCGGCTGGGCGGATCTCGAAGGATGAGCTTTCCAGTATCCTCGGGCAGGCGGATGAGATCCTCTACTCACTGGTCGAAATGCGGCTTGTGAACCTGATAAACGGCGGAAAGGCCTATGAGATCAGGCCCGAAGCGGTCAAGCCGGTGGCCGAGCTACTGAACCGGCGGAGGATGGTCTGGTAATATGGCCGAGCACTTCACTGATATGCTGATTTCGGCGCTGAACTATCTCACATTAGCCAGGTCTCTTGTGATCCTTGTGGCGGCCTATGTGGCGGCCAGAATAATCACCCTCGTTCTAATTCGGACATCAGAGAGCTCTTACAGGCACAGGATCAGCATCCGGATGGTAATACCGCTGCTCAAGTTCTCCATCTACGGGCTGGCAGTTTATTACATTGCAGGCTCTTTGCTGGAGTTCTCCACGGCCGAGCTCATTGCCATTTCGGGTCTGATCGGCGCCGCCGTGGGCTTCGGCATGAAGGATCTGGTGGCCGAGGTTGTGGGCGGGCTGGTAATCGTCCTGGACAAGCCCTATCAGGTCGGGGATAAGGTCTCCATGGGAGGGTACTACGGCGAGGTCAAAGATATTGGAATAAGGGCTACCCGGCTCGTGACACCGGATGACACCCTGGTCTCCGTGCCGAATCAGATGGCTCTAAGCCAGCCCGTGGCCAACGCCACCGCAGGCGTCCAGGAGATGATGGTGGTCATAGATCTCTTCATCGACTCGCGGTCGGATGCTCCTAAAGCGATGGAGATCCTGAGAGAGGCTGTGGTGACATCCAGGTACGTCTACATCTCGGACGAGCATCAAGTAAGCATACTCCTGAAGGACTTTCCATTCTACAGGCGCGTTCGGGCCAAGGCATACGTACGGGAGATGCGAAGAGAGTTCGACTTTGAGTCGGATGTCACAGTTCGGGCATGGGAGTCTTTCATGGCCGCGGGGATAGAGCCGCCAAGGGTCACGATGGTGGACTTAAGGGATGGCAGAAATGTCTAAGTTCTCGCAAAGGTTTTCGGCTGATGAATCCCGCTGTTCTATACTCATACAGTTTGATATTCACGATCAATGGACCTTAAGGAGCTGAAAGTGGCTTACCTGGCGGCTATTCTACAATTGGGGATTAAAATTAGTTTTTCAATAGGTTCCGGTTTGCTGTCAAAATATCGATTCTGCTCGATTGGAAATCTCCATCATGAGTGACTAAAATAAAGCCCTTCTTCTCGCAGAGACGCGCTATGACCTGGTCGTTAAAATCTGAATCGCCAATTTCATATTCCTTCAGCAATTCGTTCACATCCATCGATCCGAACTCGGAATCGCAACAGGTGGCATAGTCAATAATACGCCCCGCGTCATCAGCTATTTCTTCAGCAACCTCCTTGAACGCATTGCTTTTCCTGAAATCTTTAAATTCACGGGGCTTTGTTTCTGGAGATAGTTGATCAAACGCCCAATGTGCGAAACGGTTAATGAACTCAGAAAGAACGAGGACATCGATAAATATCTTGCATTTGCTAGTTCTCATTTTTCCTAAAGCATCGGAATAAAAATAAGTATAATATTCTTTATTTGCGTTAGGTCCATAGACAGATAATAATATATTGGCATCCAGGAAAATTAAATCGCTTTCGCTAAACTTATAATTCTTTATATCCCTAATTGCCGTAATCGTCACCTAAGGCATTTTTGGCCGCAGCTCTATGCCTTTTAGGATTCTTAAAGAAATCTCTGGCACGTTCAGTCACTCGATGAAGTAACACGAGATCTTCAGCCGAAGCGCTGTCTTCTCTAATTGATAATTTCTCACTTATCTCTTGTTCTGGGAACTTCCCATATAACTGGCCGACTGCGCAGTTCAAGAATGCTGATGTTAGATCCTCTACGCCTTGAAAGGATAAGCAAACTTTTCTACCGGATTTGATGGCGCTCTCAATTTCCACGAAGACTCTCTGGCCGTCGGATGCTGCTACACAGAGTCCGCTTCCCACGATGCCCGATAGCTTTAGTTCTTCACATTCATACATAGATGTCCCTCAGTTTGGTCACCTAATATTTAAGATACCCGCTAGAAGATGTTCTTTGGGATCACTTCGTATGTTGGCAATTCCACTTTACCTGAGGCGTTTATTGTGATATTTACGACCGTTCCTGGGAAGGGCGATCTCAATTTTTCTACTAGCTCCCTTCCATTTTTGAATTTGCAGTATCCTCTATCTGATACAATAGTCATTTCTCCTTCATTTGCATATATAAAATTTTTGATAAGCTTCAATCCTAAGCCTCCTGGTATTCCATCTTCTAGTGCGCGCGTAGTGTTCTCCCCATCGACTGCCCAAGAGATGGCCCTCTCGGGAGAAAGATCCAATCCCAAGCGATTATATATATTATTGCGAATACCAATCCCTAGGTCCGCCACGGAGAATTTTAACAGATCTTTTGTAGGGAAGTATTGGCCGCAAGCGAATATGCCTTGTTCTGTCTCAGAATGATAGACCGCATTCTCGAAAATTTCAAAAATGCTCCTGCGAAACTTCTTTTGGAGAGAAGCGCTCATCCTTGGAATATGATCCTCCATGTGTTTATTAATAAAATGACGCTCAACGTAATTTTTGAACAAAAGTGGCTCCGAGCTTTCGAATTTTTGGTATTCAATTGTTGTTTTATAAATATCGGGTTCCTTAGGCTCATCAAGACAAACATCTGACAGGAAACCATTCTTTCTCAATATATTCTCAACAGTATCATTCATATTCGTTAATATTAGTTTCTTCCCTACTTTTTGAGGTGAATTGATATAAGAATGAAGAAGGGCACCAAAAGGCGCACACATATTTGCATCAATCCAAGCCACTTTGGACATCTCGATTGTGTTAATGACATCGGGAGAGAACATTATTCGATAGTAGAGATCCATTAAGTGCTGTATTCCTTGAAGTGTGGTATACAATCCACCCCAATTCAAATTAATCTCCATCGATCATCCTTTCCTAGAGCTCCTTAGCTTTTCTTGTCCTTAATTCTGGGATTAGCCCAAAAGCGATTTCGCCCGAAGATACCAATCGGGAAGGAGGAGAAAAAGCTTTTCGGGTGATCTCCCTCGTCCATCCTACGCGAGGAAACTGAGAACATGGCCCGGCTAAAGATCTGGCGGTAATCTTTTTTAACGTGTGGGCTAATACCATCTCTTGGCCGGGCTCTAGTCTCACCCCCTATATTCTATTGAGGCCATTCCTGGCCATTCCTTCTAAGTCAAGAAATTCAAGTTTCCCCCTATCTTTCATCAGAACTACTAATTCTGAAAGATTATACATAT
Organism: Methanotrichaceae archaeon; assembly: GCA_963754945.1. Classification (GTDB taxonomy): domain Archaea; phylum Halobacteriota; class Methanosarcinia; order Methanotrichales; family Methanotrichaceae; genus Fen-7. The sequence continues at coordinate 1,978 of CAVWIG010000033.1, read as the reverse complement.
GAAATCTTAGTCATTCCTTCAGCCGAGGAGACTTAGAAATGCCCCCAGTCCTTAAATGGTCGGATTGCCCGCAATGTGGCCGGGTATATCGCTTAAATCCTACTGATAAATGTGAATGTGGCGCGACCCTGGTGACCAGGCCCATATATCGACAAGAAGAGCAGCGAGAACGTACCGCTAAGTCCTAAGGCGGCTTAACTCCTGTGTTAACGCTACCAAAGCGGAAGATCTAGCGCCAGATGCGTTTTTGATACACTAGAACCATTCTCTCGACCAAGTCCACATAAGGCTATCTTTCTCTTTGGCGTGGATCTGATTGTGATAGGAAGGCTGTGCTAGGTTGCCGGTTATATATGTGAGCAGTAAAAAATTTAGATAATACTTTAACCAGATGCATTGCCCGCATCTGCTGCGAATATCTTCCAGGGCCTGGTAGGTCGGTCTTTCAGATAGCCCTTCAGCTCACTATACTGGATATGCTCTTTCAGGAACTCGGAAGCATTGAACGGCAATCCTGATGAGCTCCCCCACCTTGCCCAGAAGCTCATATTCTTGGCCAGGGTAGCGTTGGCCACCTTCCCATCAAGGGTGCCATCAGGATAAAACGGCAGATCCACGTCGCCTGGATACTCCTCGGCATCTAGCTCATAATGCCCATCAATGGTCCTGGAGCACGGGTTGATCTTCTTCAGGTAAACATCATAATGGTCGGCCAGAATGGCTTTGGCTACATCGACATTTATACGGCCATAATTCTCATCCATGAGCTCCGTAAGCCTCACCTGGCGAGCTCCCTCTGGATGGCGTATGTCTGCGTAACCCGTACTGGAACACTCCAGGTTCCTTATCCTGGGGTCTGTGGGAGCATTGAAGCCTATGAAATATCCGTCCCTGGTCCTGGTTATATTCGAGTAGTTGAGGCCGAGCTCAAAGCGCATTATCTCGCCCGTATTAGTATCTCCCAGAAGCCACGAGTCGGCAACTCCTCCGCTTCTATTTTCCGAGAGGATCTTCACGAATTGGTCCATCGTATCGGCATACTGCATGGCCTTTCTGACCCTCAAGAACGAAGGCGCTTTATAGGGCTCGTAGGATTCGAAACCCCCAATGGTTGTCTCAGTCCCCACAAGGCCAGCGTCGGTCACGAAGAAATCCGTGAAGCTGTCGATGTGGCCCGGGATGGATTGCATGAAGATCCTGTGGCCCTCGGCTGGCTTGATGTCTAGGATCATGTTGTAGAACTGGCCTATGGCAAAGCCTTCCCAGGTGTTGTGAGCTACGACGATCTTTCCGTCGCTAGTGGCGTTCCCAGTGGCTATGAAGGCACTGCATCGACCCTTGACGGCTTTATTGCCTGCGGACTGCATTTCCTTAAGCTCATTTGCCCACCAGTAATCTGTAAGCTCTGAGTAACCGTTCCAGGCCAGGATATCCTGCCATGTCAGATTGATCTTTCGGGCATTAGCCCCCGCAGCTATCCCTTTGATCTCCGAAAGGTACTCCGGGTCCATTTGGGAGATAAAGAGATCCTCGCTTGCGTTGACGAAGAATTCCCAATCCTTTCCCTTATCCCAGAGCGTCATGTACCTGACGGTTTTCATGATCTCTCCAAGCTCGGGTGCTGCCAGGTAGCCATACTGAAAACCCCTATCGTAGGGCTCGCCTTCTATATGGATGTAGATCCATCCATCTTTATCAAAACGGTAACCTTTGTGGTAGCGGTTGATATTTTCTGGCTGATCTGCAGCCACGGCCGTGCTTATTGTGATTGCAATCAATGCAACTATGAGGGTTTCGATTTAGTGTTGGTTAATGAAGCCTTAAATTCTTGCGTTAATATTTTCAATCTTTATAGTGGTTTTTTAGCATATTTCACCCCTAAATTGGCTTATTAGATTTCAATTTACCTTGTTGTTTCTAATTTTTGCGCTTTTTTAGAGAGCTTCCGCTAGGCTGTTTGTTTATGCACTAAATATTT
>CAVWIG010000032.1:0-50652 GCA_963754945.1 Methanotrichaceae archaeon | reverse complement strand
CCTGTTGCGCCGCTTCTAGCTGCATTACAAGGTTCAAGAACCAGGTCAGAAGCTTCTTTAGTCCATCTTCCTGATCGATAAGGTAATCTTCCAAGAGTGCTATGGGTATCATGGTCCTGTGTCCTCCTTTTCTCAAGATTGGATAGGATACAGGGCCGATAATCATTCTTATTATCAAAGTACAGAAAAATCGTTACACTGCCTCTAAACGAGGTGGTTTCTGACTCGCAAGAATTAAGAGGCGTGATTCGAGGTTGAATCGCGAACAATTGCTAAGTGAAGGCTTACTTAGCATATCCTGTCTGTATGACACTCTGGTAACTGTATTGAAGATTCCATCACAATTGCTTGGGGATATGTTGGTGATTAGCCCAAATATTTCAAATAGATTAATTTTTTTGGAATCCTAGTCGAAATGATCGTAAAGCCATTCGAACTGAGGCTAACGAAAATATTTCCGTCTTCACTTTGAAATTGCGAAAAACATAAATATTGAAATAAGTAAAAGAAGTATATAACACTTTAGAAGGAAGTCAGTTGCTTGTAAATTGTTGATGTGCCCGGTGTTGCTCACAATATCGGTTACTCCCGAATGGGACGACAATGTCAGGGTTATCGATATAGATCTACCCACTCTTCACGGATTTAATTTACGTGACAGGTGACGATTATCGAAGATAACAAGAAATCCCTGGCGAAATTAGCTTTATTTGTTGTATGAATTGGAGGCAAAAAATGGCAGAAAGCAGAAAAAAGACAACCGAAAAGAAAGGAGCGATGACTGTTGCTGAGGCAGGCAGAAAAGGTGGAAAGAAGACCGCAGATACGCACGGACATGAGTTTTACAAAGAGATAGGTCACAAGGGTGGTCAGAAGGTCCGAGAACTGATCGAAGAAGGAAAGCGAGCCAAAGCTTTGAAATCCAGATGACGTCCTAGCTCAACCAATTCCAGCGGTCATCTGCAGGAAAAGGCAGAGGACTGTCTGATTGCAGAAGAGGCTCTACATAAAGAGGTGGGCCTCTACTAAAAACTTCTCTTTTATACTCTCTTTATGCTTCTTTTATTTATGTACATCAGTATCTAATTTGTACTCAAACTCTATCCTTGCCTTCCATCATTAGAAAACTTCTTCAATCGTTCTGCCACTTAAGACCGACCTAGGCTCCGCAATAAGTATATCCTTGGAAGCGTCAGCCAATTCATCATTCATCTTTACCAGGATCCAACCCCTGGTCGTTTTAGTAATGGCATAGCCTCCCATCAGCTTTCTGCCTTCTAACCAGACGGATATGTGTCCGTTCTCCAGGGCACGGTCCATTTCCACGACCTGGCCATCCTTCTCGGTCCTGTTCCGATAGTTACCGGTGTCCCAAACGATCACTTTTCCAGCGCCGTACTGACCTTCAGGAATAACACCCTCGAAACCCGCGTACTCAAGCGGGTGATCTTCTGTGTAGATCGCCAGCCGTTTATCCTTCGGGTTTGTGGAAGGCCCTTTAGGTACGGCCCAGGACTTCAATACTCCATTAACCTCCAAACGAAAGTCATAATGAAGACTTCTGGCAGAATGCTTTTGGATCACAAAGATCCTGTCACCTTGAACCGCTTTGCCTCCTATGGGTTCTGATGTAGCTGCAAAGTCCCTCTTCTCGCGGTAAGCTTTGAGCGGATCTTGAGACATATATTCTCCTCAGAATAATTTTATCCGACTGTTGTAGGAATAGAGCCCCTACATAATGATAACTCTTTGGTTTGACTTAGCTATTCATTTGGATATCGCCTTCATCAGGCTATCTCCTTCTTGATCATGAAAGTTGCCATGAAGAATGTCACCAAAAAGAAAATGAGGAGAGCCACCACATCCGGGTAGAGTATATCGCCTAAGGACGCCCCTTTCAGCAGTGTAAGTTTCAAAGCATCACACGCATAAGTGAGTGGAAAGATGTACGATAGAGGCCTCAGCCAACCAGGTATCGATTGAATTGGAACCCATGCTCCTGAGAGGATCGTCTGCGGAAAAGTAACCACTGGGTTTAGCTGCATGACCTGGAACTCAGTTGTGACGAAGTTCGAGAGTAACGCACCGAAGCTCAGCGAGCCAGCGGAAAGCAGCAAGACGATAATTAAGACTGCCAACAAACTGCCACCGATAGGCACCTTAAAGCCAAGTACAAGGATTACGAAGGTGATTGCAGACTGAGCTACAGACAGGACCATGTACGCCAGTATATAGCCAGATACGAGTTCTATCCTGTCCAGGGGCGATACCAGAACCTTCTCCAGGGTTCCCTGAAGCCTTTCCCTGAGGAAACCAATCGTGGTGTTCAAGGATGTGAAGAAGAAGATGACAACGGCCAGCAGGGAGGGACCCACCGAGTCTTTTACCTCGAGGTCATATCCGTAAACATAATAGCTGTTAACTGCCGGAAGTGCTGATCTCACCGGCAGACTTCCAAGGATCTGGGCGGCTGCTGCCTGCAATCCAGATTGCACTACGGTTGTTATGGTGCCTGCAACCTGGGGGCTTGTTCCATCCAGGATCAGCCTTATCTCATTATTCCCCAGGACTACAGCACCGTCGATCTTTCCCTCGGATATCAGCTTTCGAGCCTCTGACTCACTGGCGAGGTATGTGATCGAAAAGGTATCGGATGCCTGAAGGTGACTCACGACGCTCTCCTGAACGGGTCCGCTGTAGAGCTCCACAATACCCAGGTTTATGCCGGTAAAAGTTCCGGAGAACGCGTATCCTATGAGCAACATCAGGATTATAGGGTTGATGATCAGGGCTACGATGGTGCGCCTATCTCGCTTTGTCTGGCGTATCACCCTCAGCCCTACGGACCATATCCTGTACAGACTCTGTGAAACTTCCTTGGTTTGGACCATTTCTCTTTACCCCACTCGGTCAAATCGCCAGCTTGAGAAAAGCGCTCTCTAGAGTTGGCTCGATGACTTTGAAGTCTATGGGTTCTACCTGGTCGAGTATGTCCCGCATCTTTGATGCATCGGTGATATCGACGATCAGTATATCCCCCGTCCTTTGTACTTCCAGACCTGCTCCGACCAATCTTGCCAACTTTTCCTCGGGATCTGCTACCTTCATCCGGAGCTGCTTCTTCAAACCAGCAAACTCCTTGAGCTTATCCGGGCTGCTCTCGGCTAGCATTCGCCCATTTCGCATAAACCCCACCATATCGCAACGTTCAGCCTCTTCCATGATGTGGGTGGTGATCACGACAGTCTTGCCTTCTTTGGTCAGGTCCCGGAAGTATCCCCAGAATGATTGCTTCGTCACGGGATCGACACCAACTGTAGGTTCGTCCAGGAGGAGCATGTCAGGGCTATTGATCAGGGTGCAGGCCAGCGATATTCTCTGATACATCCCTCCGCTTAACATACCAGTTATCCTGTTTTTTGTCTGGGGTAAGTCTACGATCCTGAGGACCTCGTCAATTCTTCTGGTCCTTTCTTGGCCTCGAATTCCATAAAGACCCGCGTAGAATTCTAGGTTCTCAAGAACTGTGAGGTCCGGATAGAGCGGTCTCTGCTGCGGCATATACCCTATCTTGGGATAGACCTTACTTATCCGATCCAGGGGCTCATTCAGTACATAAATCTCTCCAGAGTCTAACTTCACCAGGCCCATTATCATCCTCATTAGCGTGGTCTTGCCCGATCCATTTGGACCTAAGAGACAATAGGTAACCCCTCTAGGAATGTTGACTGGCATGTCCCGCAAAACGCACAGGTTGTCGAAGCTCTTAGTGATTCCGCGACCAATTACGGCGAACAAGTTCCTCTCAGGAACCTGCATGAGCTCATTCATGCTACTCCTCGGGCCTCTGTTTTCACTGGGCACCTTCTCGAGGGTGCTCATTGGCCTGCGGCACTCGCTTGCTCCTCATTCTGAAGATTACTCCCAAGGCCACGATACCTGCAATTACCGCCACCCACCAGTAGGAAAGGACAATGTCAGCGAGGCCAAGCTGTAGGTTGATGTAAACATGGTCGCTATCTTGCAGGTTCTTTCTGTACGTGTCGGAGAAATCGAAGAGAAGCGTGAACCTGTATGGCCTGCCACCGATTGCATCCTTTGATACGTCCACTTTGTAGGTCAGCTCAGCTTTCTCGCCCGGCCCGAGGGCCGCTATGGGCGACTCATCCATGTCAACATAGATGCCTGTTTCCGGTCTGAGCCTGGCGACAAGATCCTTGGCGGTATCTGTGCCCTGGTTCTGTATTGTGACCTTCACTATGTTGTTCTTCGATCCGATGGTCAGGGTTCCCGGAGAGGCGCTCAAAGCCTTGAGATCAACCTGGCTCCTTTTCTCAATGTGCAAGGTAATGGGGATAATCTGACTTGCGGAGTTGTACCAGTAAAAGACATCGGGGTTCTCTGGACTATCGCTGTGGGGTTTGACTGCCACATCCTGCTGGTAAGTGTAATTTGCTATGGCGAGAAGAGTGTAATCGCCAGGACCCGTATTCTCGTAAACCTCGACTGGATAGTCCAGCACCTGAGAGACCTGGCCGTCCCGGATGGTACCGGCATAGGCCACCTCTCGCTTCAGGTTCATAGCGCTGCTGTTCTGCGCTATAAGACGGATAGAGACATCCTGTGCTGTAGACCTCAGGGCTTCAAGCTGCAGCTCCTTCTGGGCTGCAAGTATTTCCTCTGGGCGGGATGGCTCTGGCTGCGTGAGCACTTTGAAGGAGGTGACGCGACCAACGTTGGTTACAGTGAGTTCCAGCGAGGAATTCTCGTTCCTGTAAACGCTTGAACGTGCAAGGGCAACCTGTAGGTTCGGTCCGCCGCTTACTTCGTACCAATCGCCGGAAAATTGGGCTGGGATAGATGGCGATCCCTGGGTGTATCCGGTTTGATTTGCGGGGTTCTGAGAAGCCAGAAAGGATGCGGGTAATGGTTGGGAAGAAGCTATAAACACCGAGAGAATGACTGAAGCAGCCAAAATGGCAATGATAGATGCGCGTTCCATAATTTTCATCCTTTAGCGATTTGTATTTCGAGCTGACGGGCAAATAATTTTATATGTCTTTAGCAGTTGTACTCGAAGCTCTTTCATCTCATCAGCAAATATATTCGAGATGTCTTTCCAGCCCCCATCGAATTCGTCCATCCTCGGTAGTTTTATTCCCACATCAAGCTCCGTGTACGCCACTACCTTGGGATATCTACTTATTTTCACTTTCTCGTCCATATGGTCAAGCACCTTCATATCGCAGCCACTGTGCGCGTCTTCCAAGCACGGATAATATTTGTGTTGATTTGTGCTGGCGATCTTGCCTTCATTTCATCCTATCGCTCTATTGGTTAGATGTTCAAGTAATAAATGAATTGTGCCTTTCATGTATGGTAGTTTATATAGTATAGGTTGAAACCGAGCTAAAGTATGAGAAAATTAATAGTCGAATTAATTCCCAATGCGGAATTTAAAAGCACGAAAAGGGGACCATTCAAGATGTTTAATAAGATTAAATCTGTCGAAATCCTCCAATTTGTAAATATTGATTTCGATCGGGGCCTGAAATTGTTCATTGGCCTATTCACGTTTAAAGACGGGTTTTCATTACACGATGTGGAAAATCCCAACGAAATTGAGGTGCTCGATGTGATAAAAGTCGAGGGGAACGAGTACACATGTTTTATTAAGGGAAAAGCTCCAGAAGAATTTATAAACATCAATCAAAAGCTAGGTAGAGATCTGATATGGGATACTCCCACCATAATTACTGAGGATAAATTAGTAATAAGTGTTATTGGAGATAAAGACAACCTAAAGAGGTTCCTTGAAGTTATAAAGACGTATGGAAAGATCGAAAACATCCAATGCCAATTATCAGCATACCAGGGGCGCAACATCCTATCTTGCCTCACTGATAGGCAAAGAGAAGTTGTCTTAGAGGCAAAAAAGAATGGGTATTATGAGTATCCTCGCAGGACCAATGGGGATCAATTGGCTGAAAAAGTAGGAATCAGCAAAGCCGTAACTATTGAGCATCTACGAAAGGCAGAAGCACGTATTATGTCAAATATCCTCAGTGGATACAGCAACTGCTGACGCAATCAGCACAACAATAAAGATTCTCAGGGGAAACCGAAGCAAAGTATCAATCGTGCAGACCAAGGAGATCAGGGCAACGAAGACTCGACGATTTCTGGATTCCATAAAACCTGGCGTGAGGCGTGCGGCCCGAAGCATACCCCATCCTTTAGGGTGGGGTGGCCGCACGCAGTTTGATTTTACGCTCAGATGCGACTTGCCGATGCGAGAGGGCCGTGGTTGAGGCCAGCCTGGCGCATCTGACAACTCATGGGAGATTTATTATTAAGCAAGAAAATGAACGACTAGAAAGCAATTTGAATCTGCGTGATGTTTATAAATATTGTTCACAAAATGAACGACTAGTGCACCATAACATTAATTTTGCAAATTAATATAATGCCTGTTTAGCTTTAATCTTGCATCATTCTTCGTGAATTTCCATCTTACAGTAGTTTTTTTTGCGTTACGTTCTTGTGCCCACACCGAAGCCTCTTTGGTTAAAGTATCGATGTCTCCAATCCGACGATCGAGGCATTGCTTCGATCAGGCTCAGAGTTCTATCTCAGCCATGTTGAGCCAGCTACCTTTCTTTGGCGTATAATAATATTCGAACTCCTTAGCCAGCTCAAACGCCTCTTCAGGCGCAAAAGCATTATAAAATGAGCCTGAAGTATGCGTATTGAGATTATCCTGGACCAATCGAATGGATTCTACACCTGGATATGCTGGGTAAGTTCTTTCATGAAATGGGCGTAGTCCACCTTTGTCCTGTGCTCCATGACACGAATCATTCTTTTTCCTGCATGAAGATCAAAAGCAATAAGGATGCAACATGTCCCGTTACGGACGTATTCATAATGCACCTTCTTCGGACTGCCTGGTTTCATGGGTATAGGCACTAAGACATCGCCTATCAGTTGGCATGGCCTCTCGTCGAAACAAACCACAGGATGCCTCGGATCATATGGTTGCTCGTACAGAGTTAATACATTTTCCATGTTCCAGATATATTCGCTCGTCATGCTCCCTATGCACCATCGCTGTTTGAGCCATGGCTTTATTTCATTTTTTTTAACGCTCTGCAAACGCTCATTCCTGAGATCGAGTCCACTTCCCCCAGCTCAACAAGCTTGTCGGCCAATAGATTCAGCGTCCATCTCGATCTGCCTTCAGGCGGATCTGAGCAAGCAATGCCGGTCAGTTTAGCCTCAACTCGTGCATCTATCTTCGGAGGCGCTCCACTGCGAGATCTTTCATTCAATGCAGATTCCAGGCCACCCTCGAAATATCTCTTTCTTATCCTCACTATTGTCGTTCTGCTCGCCTTCAATGCATCAATGATCTCCGCATCGGATTGCCCTCCATCGGCCAGGAGCAGTATTCTTGCGCGAGTTAAACTCCTTGCAGACGACTTCCCACGACGGATGTACTGGTTCAACTCTTCTCGTTCTTTCTCTTCCAGTTTCACACAGAATATTGTTTTTCTTGCCACGATCTATATTCTAGACCTTTTATAAGATTTAAAACTTGCGTTATGGTGCACTAGAAAGCAATTTGAATCTGCGTGATGTTGACGCCAAAAGGTTGCAATATCCAATATCTCACTTCAAGGATTTCGCTGTAGCTCTCAGTGCCTTTCATCATGCTCTTGGCCACCGGCTTCTTTGGACTCTTCTCTTGTACCTTTGCAGCCTCTCCTTTCATCTCGGCTTGATCAGGCCTCACTCATTCTTGTAGCCGTCATTGTATACTCTGAGGTCCAGGTCCGTAGTCAATCCAATGATCTGATAATTGAAGTTTACTTGTCTTAAACGATATTTGTTGCAAACGTTGCCCGAGAGACGGCTCTGTGTTGTAGCCAAATCTATTTCATCATGTATCAAGTAGGTTTAGCCATGTTCGAACCAAAAGAGGAATCCCTAATCTTAGAGATCGTCCGTAGTTTCTTTGATATCACATCCGATGAGATGATGCATATCGGCGATCTGACAAAGAACTTGCTTTTCGGTCCAGGAGTTGATAGTGAGGAGGCAGCGATCGAACAACTCAAGGCTGCGTTGAAAGACATGCCGAAAGAGCATGCATTGATCGCAGGCATGTTCATCTCTGGCCTTCTCAGGTGCAACCTGGACCAGCAAGCACAACAGTGTATGCAAGAGATGGCAGAAGGCGGCCAGGAGCCTGACTGAAGCTCCCGGGCAGAATGTTTTGAAAACTGACCGTCGGCCTTCATCGCTTAATAATGCGACTGTGCCATCGTGATTCACTTTTTCCTGAGAATTATGGCGTAATGATATGGTCCTACTTCCTGGGCGCTATCCTTTGAGAATCCGTAACCTTGCGCCAAAGCTTCCACATCCTCGGGTGTGAGCCTTATGGAGAGGGGTGGCCCCATAGGTGAATCCTGTTTCTTGAACTCCACTACAGCCAGCCTTCCGTTTTGTGCCGTTACTCTGGCTATTTCCTTAAGAGTACTATCTGCCTCGTCGTTTTCCACAAGACCATGCAGCACATTAGACATAAAAGCCAGGCTTATGCTTTCGTCCGCGAGAGGAAGCTTCTTCGTGATGTCCACAACAGATGACTCGATGTTGGCTAATTTCCTATCCGCAATCTCGCTTTTTAGTTGGGCGATAGACTCCTCATCCACGTCGAAAGCATAGACTATGCCGTCCTTCCCGACAGCCTGCGATGCAACAATAGAAAAATAACCGTTCCCACACCCCAGATCCAGGAATCGGTCACCCTCGTTGATGCCGATATATCTTAGGACCTTCCCAGCATCCAGGAAACCCCTGCTCGACCTGCCGTGATGCTCGTGCTTTTTCTCAGCTTTTTCTGACATCATCGTTACTGGGTCGCGATTCTCTAATAAGTTGTCGCTGAACTTATCTCAAGAAACTCTAGGCATAAATTTCGCGCTTGTTCAGCCCACTCCAGTACCCAATACCGGCAAAACGATAGCATCAGAATATATGGATTCTATTAACGGAAGCGCATCTTTGATATTATTGAAATTCGAGATGCATAAGAGGTAAAGAGCATCGCATCACGGAAGAACAGAGAGAAATTCTCTGCCGGTCTGCGGAAACGTCCCCCAAATCTGCGTTACTGGGGGGGGAACAAATTAATACTCGCAAGGGATTATGCTACATTAATCATTAAATAGGAGGCTAATCTTGATCAGCATTTTCAAGAAAAGCACAGGAAATCCACGAGAGGCGGAAAGAAAAGCAAAGCAGGAGGAGAGACGGCAAAAGGCTCAGGCGAGGGGGCAGAGTGCTATTAAGTGAACCTGCCTTTGATTTTGACAGCTTTCGGCACTCGCCTAAGTTTTTTCTTTTCATCTTCGCTATGATAGTCTCCAAGGGTTTTCAGTCATCAGCTTGCGGTTTTTGAGTACTAAACTAGTCTCTGAACAGCGTCTGCTCTCGACCGGGGCCGATCGACACTCCCGTTATGTCCACGCCCAGCAGATCCTCCAACTTTTCGACATAGAGCTTGGCATTTGCGGGCAGATCTTTGTAAGACTCTATACAGGTGATGTCTTCAGCCCAACCTGGCATGTCCTCATAGATGGGCTGGCATCTTGCCAGTCGTGCAGTGCTCTCTGGAGGATAGCCAAGCTCCTCGCCGTCGAGATTATATCCAACGCACATCTTTAACGTATTAAGCCCCGTAAGTACATCCAGCTTGGTCAGGGCCAATTCGGTATAGCCGTTCAGGTAGCAGGACTTCAAAGCCAGAACTGCATCGAACCACCCGCACCTTCTTGGCCGTCCAGTAGTCGTCCCATACTCTCCGCCCATCTCCCTCATCCGTGCGCCCGTCTCGTCTTTCAGCTCGGTTGGCATCGGCCCTTCGCCTACCCTTGTGATGTAGGCTTTGATAACCCCTACAACGTTGTCCACCATCACTGGACCTACGCCCAGGTTAGCACAGGCGCTGCCCGCAGTTGTGAAGCTGGAGGTGACGAACTTTTGGGTTCCGTGAATTACATCAAGGAACGCTCCCTGAGCACCCTCGGCTAGGACGGTCTTGTCCTCGTCAAGGGCAGCGTTGATCTCTCTAGAGACATCGACTACCATGTCCTTCAGCTTCTTTCCGATCTCCAGGTACTCGTCGATGAAGGGCCCGTACTTAACGATGGTCGGATCGCCACCCATCTCCGCTATGGCTTTCTCTTTAGCTGGCCCTATCTCATTCAACTTGGCTTCCAGAAGGGCGGGGTCGGTTAGGTCTTCCATCTGCACCTCCTCGCGAGCGATCTTGTCCACATAAGCAAAGCCGATCCCCCGGTTGGTGGTACCGATCTTCTCTGTCCTGGCTTTCTCACGGAGCCCATCCAGCTCGATGTGATAGGGCATGATAATGCTTGTCTTAGCGTCGATGCCCAGGTCCAGCTTCAACCCCTCTGCCTCCAGGGCTTCAATCTCGCTCCACAGGACGCGGGGGTTCAGCACTACTCCAGGACCGACCAGAAGCCTCTTCTCGAAGAGAGCACCGCTCGGCACCAGGTGAAGCTTGTAGGTCTTTCCTCCTACCACTACTGTGTGGCCGGCGTTATCTCCACCCTGAAAGCGGACGACTATATCGTAATTCTCGGCCAGAAGATCGATTACCTTGCCCTTTCCCTCGTCTCCGAACTGTGCCCCCGTGAGTATGGTGAACATATGGCCTCCAAGGTGTGCCGCAACGTAGATAACTATTTTGATGGCCGAGTTATGGCTGAGGTGAGGAACTATAGGCCGATGACGTAGTTGGCTATGGCCTCGGTCACATCCACTCCCAAGGCATCGTAGATGCCCTTTCCTGAGGGAGTCCCGTTGACCTCTATGACTTTTAGGCCATCTGATGCCTCAAGCAAGTCAACGCCGCTGTAGACTGCGCCTACAGCTCGGCATGCTCTGACCGCCAGATCTCTCAGCTCGTCCGTAACCGGACAGGCTTCCGCCTTCCCCCCCCTGGCCAGGTTGCTGATCCAAGCACCGACGGGAGCCACTCTGTAGATGGCCCCCAGAACTTCGCCGTTCACAACAAAGGCCCTGATATCCCTTGGGCTTGCAAGATGAATGAACTCCTGAAGGTAAACAATTCCCTGTGATTCGAGGGTCGTTCGCAGTACAGTTTTATCTTCTTCTGTCAGCAGGACAATTCCACGGCCTTTGTAACCGAAGAGGGGCTTAGAGACCACCTTCTTGTATTTCGCTAAGAATTCCAGGGCCGCCTTCAAGTTGGATGTCGTGGCCGTTGCGGGTGTGGGGACTTCTGCCAGCTCAAGTGCCAGTGTCGTGCCTAGCTTGTTCGCAGCCCTGGCTATTGCCTCCGGCGGGTTGATTACTGGTATTCCCCGATCCTCCAAGGCGTTCAGTATCTCGAACCTGAAGGCGACATCAACGGGCTTGCCACGACCCAAGTCTCTGACAACCAGCACGTCAATATCAGTAAGGCTTACGCCACCGCAGGTGAGCCGGACTTCTGCCCCGATGAAAGCAGAAAGCTCAGAGAAGTTCAGGAAATCCGCGTCAGAGCCCCTTTTTAGGAAAGCCGTCCGAAGCGACTTTGCTGTCCAGTCTTCAGGATCAGAGACGACTATTCCGAAGTGCATGAGTCAAGATTGAATCGGTGGTATTTCACCTTTCTTCCGCAGGTAGGGACAACAAATTAAAGGATAAAAAAGCTAAGGAACTGCTTCTCCTTTCCTCATTAATACTTATTCGGATATAATTATGTCAAACGTCCTTTCGTCTGCCGCTATGTTCTCCCAGGGTCGCTTGTAGACTGCGGATACCGTTGTCTTGCCAACGTGAACTGGGGTGAAGGCGAAGACCTGCTGACCTCCACCGCCTATGAGTCCCGGTTGGCTTGGAAGGTAGGGTTTCTCGTACTCATTCAGGAAGCGGTAATCAAAATCTACTGTCCAGACGTATCCGGTTGTGGGGTTTGAATCAAAGGATATGTCGAAAGGCTTGTTCAGCTTTGCCTGAATTGCGTTCTCGACCTCAAGCTTCTCTCCTTTGATCACATAGCCCTCAGATGGCACCATCAGTGGGTGGTAATCGACGTTGTTAGCATCTATGACCTTTGGTTGATCACCTATACCGTCGCCATCTTTGTCGGAGCCTGTGTAATCGCTCCAGTAGTTACCCATTTTGCCGCTGAAGATCTTGCTGTTGTACTGGTAGTTTATACTCTGGCTGGAGTTCCAGAAGCTCGATCCATTAGAGCATATTCCTCTACTGTCGGCAAAGTCGTTAAGGTAGATTGAATTATCCTGAGAATCGACAACCAGGATGCTGCAATCTTTTGCCCCATCACTGGAGTTGGCCGGTCTCTGAGAGTTAACAAAGCTAAATCCGTAGAGGTTGATGCCGTCAGCCGATAGGATTGCAACGCTATCGTTATCCGCTTCCAGGACGGGACGCTGACCATTCGAAATCAAACCGTGAATCGTCAAGGACTTGTTCACTACCAGGTTTTCTCTGTAAGCCGGACCGTGCACAACTACAGAGTCGCCAGGCTTGGCGGCGTCGATGGCTGCTTGGATGCTGTTGTGGCTGCAGCCGTCAGGGCATACGGTCACATCTGCATTAGATAAACCCATGAGAATTACAGAGACGGTGAAGATCATCGCAACGACCAGCATCTTTTCGGAGTAAGCCATTGAATCCTCCTTTATGTAACGACGCTGAAACCTCAAAAACTTTGTGTTGGCCACAATTTGTTTCGACCACTAGCAGACGTCGAATCTGAAATAATCGACCGAGGATATAGGTCCGACTCTAAGCTCCAAAGATGCAGCACTCTTGGGCTGTAAGAAAAGCGGGGCGAGGCATAACTTAAAGCCAGAATACTCAATCTATATTCCCTTATATTACCTTATTAGACCAGACAGGTTGGACCATGGCTCTATGCAATCACATCGGCGAGCGCCAGCTCATCCGGAGGATCTCAGAGATCCTGGGAGGTATTGTCAACGACGACTGCGCAGTGGTGGACGCAGGCGATCGGTTTATGGTCGCGACTACTGATATGCTCCATCGAAAGTCGGACTTTCCCGACATCATGACCCCCTGGCAGATCGGCTGGATGACCGTGGCCGTCAACCTGAGCGATGTGGCCGCCATGGGTGCGGAGCCATCAGGGGTCTTAATCGCAGCGGGAATACCGCAGGACACGGACCTGTACTTCATCGACGAGATGTTCTCCGGCTTTGGGGAGTGCGCCAACATCTATGGGACCAAAGTTCTGGGCGGCGACCTGGACTCAACTGATGAGCTGACGCTGGTAGGGTCCGTCTTCGGGTTCGTGGAGAAGGATCTGATCCTGCGGCGCAGCGGGGCTCGTCCTGGCGATCTGCTCTGCACCACCGGCGCCCTAGGCGCGGCGGGCGCTGGCCTGTTGGCCTGGAAGCAGGGCGATCTGAAGAATGAATTTGTTGAGAACTTGCTCGAGCCCCAGCCCAGGCTGAAGGAGGGCAGGGCCCTGGCTAAATCCAGATCTGTCACTGCCATGATGGACAACAGCGACGGCCTGGCTCTGTCGATGTCCGATCTGGCGGAGGTCAGCGGCGTTGGGTTCGTTGTGGAAGAGGAAGCTTTGCCCATAGCAAAAGGCATCGAGGAGATGGTTGGGCACAAGGATGCGGTGGATCTTATGCTGAGGGCCGGAGGGGACTTCGAGCTTGTGTTCACAGTTAAGCCGGATATGCTGGAGGCAGCCAGGAAGGCGTGCGACCTGACGGTTATAGGGTATGTGGTCGAAGAAGGCATCTGGATGGAATCACGGGGCGGGAGGCGAAGGCTGGAGCCGAAGGGATACGAGCATACGATTGTCAGTTGTGAGGGCTAAACAGAATATAACAACTCGGCTCGGCTAAATAAGCATGATGCATTTCCTCTGGGGTGTGGGATAGAGAAATACTAAGTTACCTTGGCGCACTCCCTCATACCTCCCCATTACAAAAAAACACTGCCGCCCTAGCGGGCCATCAAATGCGTAAAGCCTTTCTGGAGTGTTTCTTTCCCATCTCTGCCCCATCCTCCTCTGGATTTGCCTGTATCATTTCGAAGTGGATTTGTATATGAATGCCAAGCTCTACAAGCGCTGTTGAATCGTAAGATTTATATTCGTTGATTGTCGAACTACGGAGCTAACACAGTAGCTAATAAATAGTTAGTGCGCTACGAGAGTTCTACGAAACAAATTCGGGTTAGCTTTCGATGCGTGTCGATAATGGAGGAGAGTTTGATGAAGCGATCGGGGGTAACGAAATCCACAATTCTCGATTTTCTCGATAAACTTCGAGGTCAGGAGATCGATGTCACCATAGGCATCGGCGTCTGGACTGGAAAAATCGTTGAATTTGATGACTATCATATGGTGCTTGAAGATCCAGATGGTATAAGCCTTCTGAAGATTGAGGAAATCAATGCTATCGATTGGGCTCCGAAATTGGAAATCATAGCACCACAGTCACTATATTGATGCTGTATCTGCACGAATACATCAGCAACTCGTACTTTGGCCTAGGTTACTCCCCAAAAGTGCTTATCCCCTGGAGCCAGGGGAAGGTCCTGCTTCATATGCGCCTGCGCAGCCGAGGCCTCGGAGCACCTGTGATAATAGTTCAGCCTGCTAAACGTGCGGTGAATGGCCAACTCTTGACATCGGCGTCGTCCAGCTCGTCCGCGTACCTGGAAGCCATGTTCTCGGCCATCTCCTTGATCTGCATGAGAAACTCCCCGGAGATGGCGTGATCCTCTCGTGGATCCAGATAATTTACCGGTACTATAATAGTTCTGTTTATGATATAAACAGGGAATTTGATCAATCCATTAGATCATCATCCATTGATAGACTGATAACTCTCAATGCTCCCATAAGATATGACTCTCTTCTAAAGGTACGAGAGCAGCCGGATGATAGGGAACTATCCGAGGCGTGTAATGATCTGCAGGATGTGCCGCAGCCAATCGAGCCCTATATAGATATCCATTGACCACTCCAGGGATGGCGCCCTCTTGGGTCATTGCCACCTTCATTGGGCCTTTATCATCTATTGGATCTGCGTAGAGTTCCATCTTAACCGCGCTCGGATCGATTTCACCGAAGTAGACCTGAACCTCAAACTTCCAGTCATCGCCATCTCTGGAAACGCTTGTGCCCAAGAATCGCATGCTGCTCCAGTTTTCAGCTAATCCTTTGGCCCAAATGTCCAGCTCTTTGGCCAGCCTGCAACCTTCTGCTTCTCGGCTCTTGGATGCCTCGGATGCGGTCAGGTAGATCTTTTCCACATACTCCCGCATCATCCGATCGCTGCTGAACCTTGGTGTAAGCTTTGACATACTAGCTCTGATACGAGCAATCCAGGCACCGGGAAATCCTTCACTGTCGCGGGTGTAAAACTCAGGAATTACTTGTTCTTCCAAAAGTTTGTAGAGCTGCTCAGCGTCACTTTCGTCCTGCTGAGGGCCCAGGTAATCACGTCCATCTCCTAAACTCCAGCCTACTTCAGGATCATAGGCCTCTGCCCACCAGCCATCAAGGACAGAGAGGTTCAGGCCGCCATTTAGCCAGGATCTTCATACCACTTGTTCCTGATGCCTCCATGGGACGGCACGGAACATTGATCCACAGATCAACTCCAGACAAGAGCTTCTGAGCTAAGGCTATATCGTAATCCTCCAGGAAGACTACTCTATCGAAGAGATCCGGTCGAGAGGCAAACTGAGCCATTTCCTTGACCATTCTCTTGGCTTCATCATCTTTGGGATGGGCTTTCCCTGCCACTACGAATTGAACTGGACGTTTCGAGTCCTTAAGGATCCGGGCAAACCTATCGGCATCACGAAGCAGGAGGTTAGGCCTCTTGTAAGAGGCAAACCTCCGGGCGAATCCTATGGTCAGGGCATTAGGGTCGAGAACGTGACTGGCCTTCTGGATTTTTTCGGCGTCAGCGCCATGCTCCTGAAGCTGACGGGCCAATCTGCGCCTGATATAATCTACCAGGCTCTTGCGTTCTTCAGCCCGGAAGCTCCACAGATCCGCATCTCCTAATCTTGATAGCTCCAGAACAGTCTCGACATCGGTTAGATCTTTAGGCTCATAACCGCATGCACGACTCCAAATTTTCTTTGTTGCAGGAGATTCCCAGGATGAAACGTGCACTCCATTGGTGATGTGGTCAACAGGAACTTCGGCTTGAGGCCATCGAGGGAACAGGGGCTGGAAGATCCTTCGACCCACTTCTCCATGAAGACGGCTTACGCCGTTAACGCGGGAACATCCTCGCATGGCCAAGAGAGCCATGACATAAGGGCTGTTTTCGTCATCAGGGTTTACCCTACCTAAATTCATCAGTTCTTCTGCTGTGATCCCAACAGATTCCGCGGCCCACCGAGCATATCGATAGATTAGAGATTTGTCAAAGCTATCAAAGCCTGCAGCAACGGCAGTATGAGTCGTGAAAACGTTGCCGGCCCTGGTTGCCCAAAGGGCAACGGAGAAGGGCACTCTGTGTTTCATCATGAAACTATAAGCTCTGGCCAACACCAGAAATGAGGCATGGCCCTCGTTGATATGGCATACATCAACCTCTATGCCCATAGCCTGTAGGGCTAACCAGCCTCCTGCTCCTAGGACTAACTCCTGGATTAGACGTCGTTCCTCTCCAGGATCGTAGAGATTAGCTGTAGTTGCCCTATCCCAAGGGCTGTTCAATGGATCATTGGAATCAAGGAGGTAAAGGTCAACTCTTCCAACCTGAGCTTTCCAGACCCTGAGGTATAGATCCCTTCCTGGAAGCAGAAGCTTAACTCTCAGACGGCTTCCATCATCCTTTCGCACAGGAACCACGGGCAGCGTTAAAGGATCGTTATAAGGAAAGGCCTCTATCTGTGAACCATCATCGGCTAGAACCTGATGGAAATAGCCTTGCTGGTATAGTAGCCCCAACCCTATCAGAGGGACTCCTAAGTCACTAGTACAGCCAGGCCTAATTAAGGCCACGAATATAACTGGATAATCCATTGCTGTGAAAGGTATAAATCATAGTGCTATTTAGGCCCGGCTGTACTAGCAGTCTTGAGGTGGTCTCCAGCAAGTATTCCCAGGCCACCGGAATAGATTGGCAGCGCCTCGCTTAATCCGAACTCCATGCTGAAATAGGCTATTTTTCCCATCAGGTAACAGTAGCCAAGCCTATCGAACCAGCACTTCTCCTCTTGGCCTTTTTTCCTGCTTTCCGTCCAGAACTGGAGTTCCTTCTTGAACACTTCATCTTCGGAGATTTCTTCCAATCGCTCCTCTGAAATATTCTCCAGAATCATGTAGGGATTACTGGTTCGCTCCCAGGCCTCAGGATCCAACCTTCCCCAGATCAAATCTGCTGCGCAACGCTCGTTCCAGCGAAGGTCTAAGGCAAGTTCGTATAGTACCTCAAGACCCTCAGGAAGAGAACGTTGAAATGAAGAATTCATATGATCGGTATTTTTCTCAGAGCAATTTAAGATTTCCCACCAACATTGCAAGGGTGTTTGGGCCTTCCTGAGGACTACTCGGTAAGACGATAAGAAAGAAATATCTTTAAAGACAAGGATTGGATATGGATTTATTCTCTCAGTACACATTTGGCAGTATCAAACTATCAAACCGCATGGTCATGGCGCCTATGACCAGGTGCCGAGGCGTTGAAGGGAACATCCCAAATCCGTTAGCAATCACATATTACGAACAAAGAGCTCAGGCAGGTTTGATTATTACTGAAGGGTCACAAGTTAGCCATCAGGGAGCTGGTTATGTTCGCACTCCAGGTATCTATTCTCCGGACCAGATTGCAGGCTGGAGGAAGGTGACTGAAGCAGTTCACCAATCAGGAAGCAAGATTTTCCTTCAACTCTGGCATGTAGGAAGAGTATCGCATCCTGATTTTCATGAAGGAGAATTACCAGTTGCACCCTCCGCACTTCCTGTTGAGGGTGAAGTACATACTCCATTAGGTAAAAAGAAAATCGAGACTCCACGCGCTCTCGAACTCGATGAGATACCAAGTATCATCAATCAATTCAGAAAAGGAGCTAAGAATGCTAAAGATGCTGGTTTTGATGGGGTCGAGATTCATGGAGCCAATGGTTATTTGTTGGATCAATTCTTGAGAGACGGTTCAAATCGTCGAACCGATCAATATGGCGGGAGTCTACAGAATCGTGTGCGTCTTCCTCTTGAAGTCGTTGAGGCTGTTTTAGAGGTATTTGGTGCAAACAGGGTTGGATACAGAATTTCGCCCCATTTCCAAGGGTATTCAATGTCTGATTCGAATCCACATGAAACCTTTTCCTATTTTGCAGCGGAGCTAAATGACCTCAAACTTGGATATCTTCACATGATAGAACGCGTTGCTGGGCCGATGCTAATACCGCCCGAAGCGCGGTTTGCCTCAACTATTCGCGAGATCTTTAAGGGATCCTTCATTTTGAATGGGGGTTACGACGCTGAGAAAGGAAATGAGGCAATTCAAAAAAATGAAGCGGACCTTATCGCATATGGCTCTCTTTTCCTGGCAAATCCAGACCTGCCTGAACGCTTCAAGAGGAGCGCTTCACTTAATATGCCTGATATAACGACCTTTTATGCAGGAGAAGAAAGAGGCTATATCGACTACCCAGCACTATAAATGATATGTATAGCCGAAACTTCGGACAATCGTCATTCAATGATGTTGAAGATTAATTTCAGAAGGGTGTGTATCCTACAAGTCAGGAAATAAGAGGGGTTTATCATGGCGTCGATGAAAGCAATTCAAATAAGTTCACCAGGGAAAGACTTTGAGTTGGTTCACAAAGAAGTCCCCAAACCAAAAGAAAACGAAGTCCTCATTAAAGTAGAAGCTTGTGGGGTGTGCCATGGAGATGCGATCGTCAAAGAAGGTCGGTTTCCTGGGCTGCAATATCCCAGAATTCCTGGACATGAAGTTGTTGGGATAATAGATCAACTGGGGTCCAAATCAAAGTATTGGAAGGTGGGGCAAAGAGTTGGCGTAGGCTGGCTCGGAGGACATTGCCTCGAATGTCCTGCTTGTCGAAGTGGCGAGTTCGGAGCCTGCGAGGAATCATCGACTACTGGTATCACAACGAACGGTGGCTACGCGGAGTTCATGGTTGCCCGCATGGAGGCTTTGAATTCCGTTCCTGACAATCTTAACCCTGTGGAAGCCGCACCTCTCCTATGCGCTGGAAGGACAACCTTTGGAGCCCTGCAAAATAGCTCGGCAAAAGGTGGCGACCTGGTGGCGATCCACGGTCTCGGAGGGCTGGGCCATCTGGGCCTGCAGTTCGCCAACAAGCTCGGTTTCGAGACCGCAGTCTTATCACGCGGTAGAGAAAAGGAGGCATTGGCTCGTAAGCTGGGCGCTCACCACTTCATCGATACCAATACGGCTGACGCTGCAAAAGAGTTGATGAATCTCGGGGGAGCAAGGTCATCCTCTGTACGGCACCGAACAGCAAGGCCATCTCCGAGCTTGTCTCCGGCCTAGGCCGAAATGGGCAGATGATCATAGTCACCTATGTCAACGAGATGATGCAGATTTCTCCTGGAAACCTGATGCGCGGCGGTCGGTCCATCAGCGGCTGGGTCGGAGGCAAACCTGAAGACGCGTTACGCTTCAGCGTCCTCACTGGAGTCAGACCGATGGTCGAAGTGTTTCCATTGGAGCAGGCAGCCCTTGCTTATGAAAAAATGATGTCCGCAAAAGTTCATTTCCGTGCGGTTCTTAAAATGGGAGGTAATTGATCATGAGCGAAATTCTGAAGGTCATTCAGGATAGGCATTCGTCTAGGGTTCTCTTTGACCAAGGCCATGCACCATCGAAACATGACCTGTTGCAGATCCTTGAGGCTGCACGCTGGGCACCTACTGCCCACAACATGCAGAACTTTGAGATAATAGTCGTTGATGATAAGAAACAGCTTGAGGAGTTAGGAAACATCAAGTCCAAGATCTCCGAAGATTTCCTCAGGGAGAACTATCAACATCTTTCGTTCTCGGAGGAGGAGCTGCTCCAAAAGAAGGTCGGAATCCTGGGCACCATGTTCCCTCCGTCATGGAGGACTCCGGATGATTGGAGTAAGGTTGCGCGTGAAAGTAAGCCGTCAACCCTCGACCAGATGATCAAAGGCAGTCCCATGCTGCTGATCGTGACCTATGACGTCAGAAAGAGGGCCCCTGCCTCCGAGAATGATATTTTGGGCTTCATGAGCCTTGGCTGTATCATGGAGAACATGTGGCTTATGGCCCAAGAGCTGGGGATTAGTTTTCAGATAATGAGTGTCTTTGGCGGAGACTCAGTCGAACAAGATGTAAAGAAAATTCTTGAGATTCCAGAGTGTCTAAGGATAGCCTACGCCGTCCGTCTTGGGTATCCAATCTCTAAGCCGTCCAAGTTCCTGAGAGTGCGTCGGGAGATAGACGGATTTGTCCATTATAATCGGTTCGGGGATAAGGGTTTTGTCTGAAAAAAGGGCCTGTCTTGCTATACCCATGATCGGCGATAGGGAAATTCAAAAATACTCTTGAGAAAAAGAACATCGATATTTGATGGGAGGTAGGATGTTATGGTAAAAGATCCGGGGTTGGGATATAAAGTAGTGGCAACGGTGACTGATGTTAAAGGAAAATGCAATGTTGACCACCGAGTAGGTGAGAGTTTCGAGATAAGCTGTCATAATCCTGCAGGGCTTTGCGGATTCTTCTACCAACGGATCTTCCCAAACTTGCAGACTTTCCAGTTCGGCGGGAGAATGCCTTGGTGGCAAGGAGACACTATCCAACTGCAGTGCCCTGATAGCGTTAACCTTGTGACGATCAAACTGGAAAGGTCTAAGAGATAAAAATTTGGAGCAAAATAGCCATATCGGGATTTGAGTATCTGTATCTACGAGGTGTTATAGATGCAAGCTATAAGCGAATCAGAGGCATTAGCCCTATCTGGACCATTTCCATATACTCTTGTGACCTCTCTTGATAAGAATGGCCGGCCTAATGCTATGGGTGTCGCCTGGGCTACAAGGACTTCTTTAGAGCCATTCATGATAATGATATCCATCGATCACCGGCGCTATTCGCACGAAGGCATTCAGATGCATAAGGAGTTTGTTCTCAATTACCCCAGTAAAGCTCAGGCCGAAGCTGCCTGGATATGTGGCACAAGATCGGGGCGCGATGGGGATAAGATAAAGATCGCAGGACTAAGGGCTTGACTGGAGATAATTTACGCATTTCCAGGGACATGTTCTGAATCATATTGTCCAATGATAGCGATTTCTAGCTACGCTGGCTAAATTTGTATATTTTATTTTGCGTCAAAGACTAAGGCTAGTGCACCATAACGCAAGTTTTAAATCTTATAAAAGGTCTAGAATATAGATTGTGGCAAGAAAAACAATATTCTGTGTGAAACTGGAAGAGAAAGAACGAGAAGAGTTGAACCAGTACATCCGTCGTGGGAAGTCGTCTGCAAGGAGTTTAACTCGCGCAAGAATACTGCTCCTGGCCGATGGAGGGCAATCCGATGCGGAGATCATTGATGCATTGAAGGCGAGCAGAACGACAATAGTGAGGATAAGAAAGAGATATTTCGAGGGTGGCCTGGAATCTGCATTGAATGAAAGATCTCGCAGTGGAGCGCCTCCGAAGATAGATGCACGAGTTGAGGCTAAACTGACCGGCATTGCTTGCTCAGATCCGCCTGAAGGCAGATCGAGATGGACGCTGAATCTATTGGCCGACAAGCTTGTTGAGCTGGGGGAAGTGGACTCGATCTCAGGAATGAGCGTTTGCAGAGCGTTAAAAAAAATGAAATAAAGCCATGGCTCAAACAGCGATGGTGCATAGGGAGCATGACGAGCGAATATATCTGGAACATGGAAAATGTATTAACTCTGTACGAGCAACCATATGATCCGAGGCATCCTGTGGTTTGTTTCGACGAGAGGCCATGCCAACTGATAGGCGATGTCTTAGTGCCTATACCCATGAAACCAGGCAGTCCGAAGAAGGTGCATTATGAATACGTCCGTAACGGGACATGTTGCATCCTTATTGCTTTTGATCTTCATGCAGGAAAAAGAATGATTCGTGTCATGGAGCACAGGACAAGGGTGGACTACGCCCATTTCATGAAAGAACTTACCCAGCAATATCCAGGTGTAGAATCCATTCGATTGGTCCAGGATAATCTCAATACGCATACTTCAGGCTCATTTTATAATGCTTTTGCGCCTGAAGAGGCGTTTGAGCTGGCTAAGGAGTTCGAATATTATTATACGCCAAAGAAAGGTAGCTGGCTCAACATGGCTGAGATAGAACTCTCAGCCCTATCGAAGCAATGCCTCGATCGTCGGATTGGAGACATCGATACTTTAACCAAAGAGGCTTCGGTGTGGGCACAAGAACGTAACGCAAAAAAAACTACTGTAAGATGGAAATTCACGAAGAATGATGCAAGATTAAAGCTAAACAGGCATTATATTAATTTGCAAAATTAATGTTATGGTGCACTAGTTGAATCGACAGCCGTAAAGGTCCCGACAATCGAGGGGTCTACAGTAGCGTTCGAGTGCAAAGTGCTGGATCAATTTGAGACCGGAGATCATACTGTCTTCGTCGGCGAAGTTGTGGGTACAAGCGGTAATACTGACAAGCCCAAGCACCTCTATGTCTCCTCGAAACACAAGCTTTTCGGCATGAGCGGGGATGAAAGCCCAGACTAAAAAGCTACTAACTTCAATCTGATCGAAACACAAATGCCGCTTCTGACCAAGCCTTCTCGAGTAGCCCTCCTTAGTACGCAGCATCGAACATTGAAGCAGTTCTTTCTGGATCGACCTCCCACTTTTTCGCCTCCCTCACCGAGTAGCCTATCTCCATCCCAGGAGCCAGTGGGAAGCCCTTGCTTCATGTGAGCCTGCAGAGCCGAAGCCTCGGACATCTCCTTGAACAGTTCAGCAACACATCTTGTCTATAATGAATATACCTCAAACTTGCCAGTACCATGTCTTTATATCAGTTCAAAATTCATGATAAAGCACTTGTGTGTAAGGAGGGATGGATGTGAAGCCAAATCATCGATTGTCTTTATTGGCGATCTTAGCCTTGACTAGGCCTCTGTTGATCACAGCCTTTGCGTTTCTCCTATTGTGTTCATTGTCGATATCTCAGCCCTCCATCCGTCCAGAGACAGGCACTATGATCAAAGACGAAGCAAGAAACGGCTACGGTGTCCTCACAATTCATAACAACTGGACGATGGACACGGTCGGTGTTCTGACCGATGACAATTTGAAGCCCCTCATTGCCGTCTACATACGTTCCAAGGACTCCTTCAAGTTCGAGAAGATAGATGACGGTAGCTACGGCCTTTACTTCACCATAGGCAATAACTGGGATGCGAATGCAAAGAAGTTCCGCGATGTTCTGGGCTACTACCGCTACAATCCTTCGCTGGTCTTCCAAACTACTGAGAATGATTCTGATATTGAATACTCCGTCTTTGAGCTGGACCTTTACGAGGCTGGGTCATCCAATTTCGTGCCGGACGTATTCGATTTCCCCGACCTCAGATGAGACCTATTAAGAATCGAGGCATATTCATGAAACGGCTGGAAATGGTTCTGATCCTGATCATTTGCCAAGGTGTCGCCCAAGGCTACCCGATACACGCAAGCAATGACGCATTCAACTGCACAGTGTTTGGGGAATTCAAGGACAATTATCTCATAGTTGAGCCGAACGAAGACAGAAACATCGTTCTGAACGTGGATGTTTCTCTAGTCAAGTCCAATGACACCGGCAGCTATCCTGCTCAGGCAAATTATTTTCTAGTGGACCGCGATGACAAGACCTACCCGACCAGAGGCGAGTTCACCCGATCTCTTCGGCCTGGTCGTCAGCTCTTGGGCTTTGCAGTTCATCCGGAGACCATTCCCAAGATGTTGATCGTGGTTCCTTCCGGGAGTCCACGGGAGGGCGACCGGCTATCGATAAACTTTGGAGAGTTGACCAACGCCACTAATGGAATGGTGAATCTTCTGTACTATGGGGTCTTGAACTCAAAGGTCGAATCAAACCTAAAATCCATCGATTTCGATATAGGTGTAACCAATAACGGCACTAAGGAACTGCCCTTAAGTTCGAAGAACTTCAGCCTAATCGATCAGTGGGGATATAGGTACGACAGCCTTGCGTACAACCGATATTCCTTCGACGGCTTCGAGGGTCGGAAACTTGAACCCAAAGAGATGGACAGAATAAAAGTCAGCTTTGGTTCCTTGTCCCCACTCAGCCGGCCATCCAAGTTAGTTTATGAATATTCTAACACCAGCTCAGTAGTCTTGAACATAGATCCCGAAGAGGAACTGCTGCAAAACGTTACCACATCCAAGAATTGCAACTGCCAATCATGCGGCGACATTGCACCAAAACCTCCAGCGATGAATAGTTCAACAGAACAGTCTGTGCTCTCTAGACTTTCTGGTACATTAAAAGCTACAAGGGCCGTGCTGCCCAAGAGCAAGAACTTTCTTGGAAGTAATGTCCATGTAATTAAGGATAGCAATGGAAGGCAAAAAGCGGTTCTGGGAAATAGCACAACCAATTTCTAGAAAAATGACACCATTAAAAAACCACAACGTTTTGGCTGGGGTTCTAACGCTCTCAAAGCTCCTGCCCATAGCTCCTCACCCAGGCAGAACTCTCTTGGCCGTGGCTCCTCCTCTTCTTGCCAGCTCTTGCTCCAGCTCGTCTCTTCTAGCCTCATCTGGATCATCTCATCCACGTCCGAGGGTCTGGCGTGGAAATCTCCTCGATGATATGCTTGGCCATCTCCAGCTCAAGGATTCTCGGATTTACCGTCAGCTTGGACTCAAGGGGCCAACCGCAGCCTCTTTGGCAGCGTCGTGCAAACCTTGGAATATGTACTCAACTATCCCTTGGGCATCCTCATAGTTCAGGGGATCGTGCTCGATGACGATCAAGGAGTAGCGGGCATCTTCAAGAATGGCCATTAGCTGAAAGACTGTGGATGCACGATGGATCTCTTGATCGATGAGCCTATGGTTCGCTTGTCCAGAATGCTGGAATAGGTGAGCCGAGGCAGAAAGCACCTCCACCCCGCTTTTCTAAAAGCTTTTTAACTAGTGGATCAAATGTCATTCAGATCATGGAGCTCACTTTTGATCGAGGAACCATCCTAGTCAAGGGAGACATACGAGTCCCGAATTCCACCTGGGATGAACGATCCAAGTCCTTCAGGGCAATGGCCCTGTATTATAAGGAGATCATCGATTTTCTGAAGACATCTGGATTCGACTTCGCGGATAACGTTCTCGATCTTACCCCCTGTCCTGAACTTCAAAGCAGCGTTGTGTTGAGGGATTACCAGAAGCAGGCCATAGATGCTTGGACAACTAACGATAAGCGTGGTATAATCGTACTTCCTACGGGAAGTGGCAAAACGCTTGTTGGAATTAACGCCATATCCTTGCTGAATACCCCAACATTAGTAGTAGCTCCAACCCTCGATCTGGTGGACCAGTGGCGCTCCAGGTTGAAGAACGAGTTCAAAGTTGAAGTAGGCGTCCTAGGTGGAGGTGAGTGGGATATAAAAGCCTTAACAGTATCCACCTATGACTCTGCGTACATTCATGCCGACAAGCTCGGGAATAGGTTTGGTTTGATAATCTTTGATGAGGTCCACCATCTTCCTGCCGTAGGATACAGAAATATAGCTGAGATGTTTGCCTCTCCTTGTAGGATGGGCTTGACGGCTACCTTTGAGAGGGAAGATGGTCTGCATGCAGAGCTCAACCGCCTTGTTGGCGGAAAGGTCTTTGAGAAAAGGGTAAAAGAGCTTACTGGAACGCATCTTTCACCCTTCCGGCTTGAGAAGATCGTTGTTGAGCTGACCGAAGAAGAGAAAAAGGAATATGAGAAAAACCAAAAAGTTTTCTCAGACTATCTTGCCAGGATCAACCTCACCATAAGAAGTCCAGCCGACTTCCAGAAGCTGATTATGAGGAGTGGCAGAGATCCGGGAGCCAGAAGGGCATTGCTTGCCAGGAATAAAGCAAGGGACATCGCTTATAACGGCATCTCGAAGATAGGGAAACTCTCCGAGATCCTGAAAAGGCATAAAGAGAGCAAGATATTCATCTTCACCGAGCATAACAAGCTGGTCCATATAATCTCAAGGCAATTCCTGATACCTTCTATAACATACAGAACCGCTAGCAAAGAAAGAAGCGAGACTCTGGACCGGTTCCGATCAGGCATATACAGGGCAGTTGTAACCTCAAAGGTTCTGGATGAGGGCATAGATGTTCCAGATGCGGATGTAGGGATTATCTTGAGCGGAACAGGAAGCGAGAGAGCGTTTATCCAGAGGCTGGGACGGATTCTTAGAAAGAAAGAAGGAAAGGAAGCAGTCCTATACGAGATCGTATCAGCAGAGACAAGTGAGGTCAACACTGCAAGGAGAAGGAAAAGACCATTGAAGCAATAGGATAAGAAAATGCTTACCAGTGACCTACTTGTTACGAAGATTTCAAAGGGAAAAATCGAACCTGTTTATGCTCCCTTGGATCAGGATAACCTGGAGATTGCCCTTTCCGTTATTGGCGTTTTCAAGGAGCATCTGGGAAGGACATACGGCGAGCTTATCGAAGAACTAGAGGGCATTGAAGAGATCAACTACCGATTGATCAGAGGACTTGCCCAGATCCTTGAAAGGAGATGCGTAATAGAGACTGACTCGGTTATCGATCCAATTGCCGCCAGAAGGACTGTCTTTGAGGAATCTAAGGGCTTTATTACTAGCGAGGAAGAGAGAAAAGAGGTTCTGGGAAAGGTTGCCAGGAAGCTATCGATCGAGGTCGATGACCTGGAAAAGGCTCTCTGGGCTGACAATGAAGGGAATCTGGTCATAAAGGAGTTCCAAACCTTGACTCCAGAGGACCTGCTAAGGCATTATAATCTGTCCCTGGCTCAGACTCTCCTGTTCAGGGCTACGGGAATGGAGATTCAGATAGAGGATAACTACCAGCCGGTTTTCAGGAAGATCAAACAGTTGGGCCTCATCTACTCCATAAACGATGGCAAGATATCCCTGGAAGGACCTCTTTCTCTGTTTAAGCTAACCGAAAAATATGGTTCAGCCTTCGCAAAGCTGCTGCCTATCGTAATGGAGTCCACCAAATGGAGTTTGAGGGCCAGCATATCAAGGAAAACATTTCAGGGTAAGAGGATTTTCGATTTCACTCTGGACCATACACAGAGACCGATTTTCCAAACTGAGTTAGAAACGGCGGAAATTGATTTTGATAGCGCTATTGAGAAAGAGTTCTATCAGCTCGGTTTCAAGGGCTGGGTAGTCAGAAGAGAGCCAACAGTATTGAAAGCGGGCCAGTATGCCTTTATTCCTGACTTTTCCCTGGAGCGAAATGGCACCAGGATATACGTTGAGATCATTGGCTTCTGGACACCTGAATATCTCAAACATAAGATTCAGAAACTAAACCAGCTACAAGAAAAAGAAAGCATGATCCTGCTCGTAAACAGAAACCTGGCATGTACGAGCTCAGAGTTCCAGGCAGAAAATCTCCTTTTCTATGATAGAAAAATTCCGCATCTGGAGATAATCAAGATTCTGAGGAGATATGAGGAAAAGCAGCAAGCTGAAGAAATTACGAAGTTGAAGGGCATGGAAATCTCGTTTGGCGATGCAAGTGTTATCAGTCTCGATGAGGTAGCCAAGAGATACGCCGTTAGTTTAGAGGCCTTGAAAGAAGCAATCAAGGGTCAGATTAAACCCAATTATTCACTTTTGGGATATCAGCTTGTTAGCAATCAAATCCTTGGCGCAATTCAGAGCGAATTGAATGGTGTGAAAAAGCATGATGATGCTCTTAAAATCTTCGAGAGATATGGAATAAGAGCTTATAGCCAGGCACTTGCGATCCTAGGTTACAAGGTAAGATGGAGCGGACTAAACCCTGAAAACGCTGAAATCATAAAGATATGAAACGAAGCTCATCTTTTTTGAGAATATTCAACTTGCATACTCATCCCATGAGTGGCGGGCCAACTCCCGATGTCGGCACAATCGTGCTGGTCAATGAGTCTCATGTAGACTCTTATCGAATCGAAGAGTCTCCAACGTTAGCGCAGTGAGGGCGAATGTGGTTGATAGATGTGGATGAAGACCATCTCTCTTCCTGAAGACATCATAGCCTCTTAATCAAACTTCATGGAAGAATATTTGGTAAGTCTTTTCACCACTGATTACCTTTTTATCTGAGAACATCATTTTGTTTTCGACGACGAAGAATATGTGCCCAACATATGTCTGGGCATAAAAATTGGGTAATCGAGGGAGGGAGATTGAACCCAAGCGGGCCTGATGTCGAGCGCGGCCTTGACAATTTCGAGCAAGGAGTTGTAGCAGGCAGACCAGCTTCTGCAGTCCATTCTTTTCAAGGGAGATTAGCACCCACATTAGAAAAGACATCGAGCCAGAATGCCTTAGCATTCGGAAAAGATGTACTTACCGTAGCACGCTATTCAATTGGCGGCCAGGCTCCCAGGCTCACCGCTGCCCTTCTCCTTGGGGAAAGGATTCACCTCGCTCTGGTGGAGCTGTCGAATGGATCAAGCGTCTTTACAGGGTGCGATGAGTCTGGAAGCCCGCGGAAAGGTCACGCCCACGCATTCATTTTTAGCGAGTCCAACATGGCCCTGGGAAGGGGCAGGAACGGAGAGATCACCCATGTCACTGTTTACGCACCGGCTGGTTTCGGTTCTGCGGAGGTATCAGCCCTCGAAGAACTCAAAGAGATCCAGGGGTCAGGCCTCTACGTTCAGCTCAACCTCCTCGGTCTAGGTCGCCCGGAGCACTTCGGCGGCTTGAATCTGAGTCGGGGTCAGGGCCCTCTACTCGCAGAGTCGAGGACCTGGGTCTCTCGCACGCCCTTTATCCCCACGCGTCACCCCAAGGCCACTCGGGCGGGCGTGCCTAAGCGGGACGCCAGCGGCCTGCAAATCGGCAGCCCTGAACACGATCTGCGCAGGCTGCTGGAACTTGGAGGATTTCCGGCTCCAGTGGCGGTCGAGCCTGTGGCAGGCACGAAACTTGGCGAGCAGGAGGTGGCGTGGCATGTTTTCCTGCGTCGGAGGGAGACGGGTGAGGGAAGGCCGGTTGCGAATGGGGCAGGCTACGGTTATAGGATCAAGTTCCCTGAGCTGGTGCAGGGACTGTTGGCTGTCGGGTACGGGGCGCATTTTGGGATGGGGGGATTTGTCGGTGATGATGTTGAATAATGATCAATTGGTTAATGAGATAGAAGAATTGCAGGAGTGGAATAATAATGTCGCGCAGCATCGTGAAATTTCCGGATAAGCTTCCTGAAGTAGAATCTCATCCGGACATGATTTCGAAAACCTACGCCATTCAGGTGATTACACCTATCTTTGGAGGTGGCGTCAAAGCAGGCGAAAATGATCCTGTAACGCTCATCCGGCCTTCCAGCATCAGAGGGCACCTGCGATTCTGGTGGAGGGCGACAAGGGGAGCAAAATGCAGGAGTGGAGCAGAACTGCGCCAGATTGAAGGCGAGATTTGGGGGACGACTGAGAACCCGAGTAGAGTTGCTTTGGAAATTGAATTAAAATCTCCAGGGAAAAAATACCCTTGTGCATATTTTCCGGAGGATAAAAACTTCCCCAGGTTCGAAAAGAACCATCCGTCTTATGCATTATTTCCATTTCAGGGAAACAAAAGGGATGGCATTCCTCCGGCCAACTGTACAACCAATGTCCTGTTTGAAATGAAGTTGACTCATCCTCAAAGTTTATCTATGGAAGTAGATGCTGCCGTCTGGGCCTGGACCAATTTTGGAGGGATTGGTGCCAGGACAAGGCGTGGCTGCGGTGCATTGTACTGTAAGGAGCTTTCCCCTAAAAGAGAATCATTAAATTCGTGGTACAAATCCTTCCTAGATGGCCTTGGTGTTGATCTATCCCGCTCGCAGGAGTGGCCAACTCTGCCGGATAAATTCCGCGTTCGAGATAATAATAGTAACAATGTACTGCAGGGATGGTCGGATGTAGTGGGCCTGATGCAAACCTTTAGGCAAGGTCAAGGTGTTGGCAGGAATCCTGGATCAAGCCCGAACCGGCCCGGACGTTCAAGATGGCCCGAACCGGAGGCCATTAGGCAGGCAACTTCCAGCAGATTTGCACGACATTCTCGAATGCCGGCGATTCCTAATGATGCATTTCCCAGAGCAGAGCTTGGGCTGCCAATTGTTTTTCATTTCAAGGATATTGGAGATCCCAAAGATACTGAGCTGTACCCGGTAGTAAACGGGCAAGAGAAAACAAGAATGTCAAGCCCGCTGATCCTGAAGCCCCTAATCTGCAGAAATGGAGAAGTAATACAATTGATTCTCAAGCTAAATGCTCCTGTTCCGGATGAAGTAGTCTTGGAAAAGGCCCAAGGGAGCCCAAGATTCAAGAAAATACGCGATCCAGCGCTGGCCAGCTATCCCAATTCTCCAATGGGCGGGCCGAGAACGGGTGCGCCAGCACGCTCCTCATCGGGATCGGCCATTGAAGGATTCCTCGCCTTTGCAGAGGAGAACGGCTTCGTGAAGGTGGTTTGATGTCGTCTTATCTGTATGTCCTCTCCGTCGGCCCTGTGCAGGATTTCATTGCTGCAGCCCGTCGTACAAGAGACCTATGGTTTGGGTCTTATCTCCTTTCCCTTATCAGCAAGGCAGCAGCAAGGGAGATTGCGCATTCCGGTGGATATTTGATATTTCCTGCCCTGGATAAAGGGGATCCCAGGCTGGAATTCTCCGATAATGAGTTCAGCGTGGCAAATATAATTCTGGCAAGATTGCCTGAAGGAACCGAGGACCCAATAACTCTAAATGAAAAAGCGCAGGCTGCTGCAAAGAGGGAATGGATGACTTTGGCTGAAAAGGCAAGAAGCGATGCAGGAAGGGCTGTTCGCAAAGATAAATTAGGCCAGGAAATTTGGGATGATCAGGTCAATGACATCATTGAATTCTATGCAGCCTGGGTTCCAGAGGGTGAGAGTTACAAGAAAACTCGGACGAAAGTGATGCGTCTTTTGGCTGGCAGGAAGTCTATCCGAGACTTCAAGGAGGCAAAGGGTCATTTTGGAATTCCAAAATCATCGCTCGACGGTGCCAGGGAAAGTGTTCTTGAAAAAGATCGATCTCTTCCCAAATGGCTTTCTCTTCAAATGCGCCTTAACGATGGAGAACAACTTTGCGCAGTAGGCCTGACTAAACGATTAGGCAAGCGGCCAAACGGTGAGCGGGTAACATTTCCATCAGTGGTACGAGTGGCGGCAGACCCTTGGATCAGAGGAATAAGAAAATATCCCGGCGATGAAGCAAATAGGTTGCTAGATGAAATAGAAATTCTCTGCGAAGGGGAGAACAGCTTTTCAACCGGCACAGGAAACAGGCTTTATCAGGAGTTTCCCTTCGATGGACAGATCTTATATCCATCCCGCCTGGCCAGAGCTAAGGACAACCTCAAGGATATTTCAACCGATTTGGATGCAAATAATCCATACCAGGATGATCCAAATAAATTAATTCAGATTGAGAAAAAAGTTTGCAGGCTTCAAAAAAAGAGGGATGGCGGCCTTGGACTCGGAGAGCCAAACAACTATTTGGCCGTTCTGAGGGCCGATGGAGATCGAATGGGGAAAGCTCTTTCAGCCATCGATCTCGTTGATGAGCATCGCAGACTTTCAGGACAACTTGCCTATTTCGCTTCTGAAGCTAGAAATATTGTGGAGAACGAGTTTCATGGTTGTATGGTCTTTTCAGGTGGAGACGATGTTTTGGCCTTCCTGCCCGTGGATACTTGCCTTGACGCCGCAAGGAAACTTCATGATAAATTTGGGGAGATGCTAAAGGCTTTTCCGGATGAGAAAGGAAACCCGTTAACGCTCTCCGTGGGAATTGCCATTGGACATTATCTGGAGCCTCTGGAGAACCTTTTAGGCTTCGGAATGGAAGCTGAAAAAGCTGCAAAAGAAGGGAAATTAGCAGACGATGAACGAGACGGTTTTGCAGTGAATATTTACCCAAGAAGCGGCGCTCCGATCAAAATCAGGCAGAAGTGGACGCTCAAAGGGAATAAAGGACTTGATGAACGTCTCCAAATATGGGCCGAAATGCACTGCAGGGATGAGTTGCCTGACAGCGCAGCCTATGAAATGCACGAGTTGGCGGAGGATTACAAAAACTGGGATGCATCTTCTGAGGACGAGAAGGAGAAGCTGAGACACCTCATCGCCGCCGATGCACTGAGGCTCCTCCAACGCAAGAAAGGCAAAACCAAGTCTGATCTCCTCACGAGAGAGAATATCGAAGCTATGTTGACGGGTGCAAATCCCTATGAGGCAATCAGTGGATTAGCAGCTGAGCTAATCCTTGCCCGAAGGTTGGCAACCGCTATGAAACAGGCAAAAGGCAGGAAACCCCAAATCAACGAGCAGCTGCACCAGGAGGTACGATGATGGCGATTTACCTAAGAATAACCGCTCATGACCCCCTTATTGCCAGAGATGGTCGTCCCTTTGGTTTGGGCATCCGCATGAAATCTCTGGACTGGCTCTATCCTTCAGTTCTGGCTGGAGCCTTTAGAACAATGCTGGGAAATAGAACGGACAGCAATTTCGATGAGAAAACAATTGAGTCCCTGAAGCGTATTTCTATTTCAGGGCCGCTACCTCTTTGCCGAGGCAGAATATACCTCCCGGCACCAAAGGATCTCCTAGTCAAAGAAGAGAACAAGACGCGAGAGCCTTATGCTTATGCAATCAGGCCTGTGGATATTGATGCAGATGAGTGGAAAGGCTGTAATAGTGATCTTCCGCCAGGCGGTATCCTTCCGTCAATGTTGCCCAAGAGCGTAGAAGACGAATTCAAACCGGCCAAAATTCCATCACTCTGGTCTATGGAGATTATGAAAAAATGGTTAATAAATGCCAGAGGTGACGGCTTCGAATCTCCACCAGACCCTGAGACGATCGCAAAAAATACAGCCTTCTTAAATCTTCCTCAAAAAGAGCCAAGAACTCATGTTAAGATCGACCCTAAGCTTGGAACGTCTGAGGATACCAAGCTCTTTGAGACTATAGGGCTTGACCTCTCTGTTAAGGGGCAAACGGAAGGGATCGAGCTTGCTGCTAGAGTTGAAGATGAAAGCGACTTCACAAATCTGGCGGCAAATTACGATCTATTTAATGCAATTGGAGGAGAGCGGCGGCTGGCTCGTTGGAGGGTACAAGAAGCTCTGGATGACTGGAACTTCCCATCGGAATTGGCCTCAGATTTTACAGGAAATAAGAAGATTCGCATGATTTTGGCGACACCCGCCATCTTTTCCGATGGATGGAAGCCCGGCTGGCTAAGGGGTTGGCCAAAAGATAGAGCACCTGATGGTTGGCCTGATGGACTGAAGCTTAAGCTTGTCTCAGCCTGTATCGATCGCTGGAAGCCAATCTCTGGCTGGAGCCTCGAAGATGACAGACATGGGTCTAAGCCTGGCCCTAAGCCCATTAGGCGATTAGTGCCTGCTGGGTCGGTTTACTTCTTCGAGATAGAGGGAAATGGAGACGCAACAACTCTGGCCAAAAACCTCTGGCTAAAATCAGTCTGTGACGATAGGCAGGACCGCCGGGATGGCTTCGGCTTGGCCCTGTGGGGCATTTGGGATTATGCGGATGAAAAGATTGTGAAAGAGCGGGAATAGGAGGTGCAGGATCATGGAGAATAACACTAGAATGTACTGGCTGCAGGCGATAACGCCTTTGCACGTTGGAGCAGGTAAGGGAGTTGGATTCATAGACATGCCTATCATGAGGGAGAAGGTCACGGACTGGCCGCTTGTTCCCGGCTCGGCATCAAAAGGCGTGCTGAGGGATCACTTCTTCCTGAATGGAAATGATGATCAGAAGAAATTCATAGACGTAGCTTTCGGAAAACAGATTGTAGATGACTCGTCCAATGCAGGTTCCCTGATCCTCACCGATGCTCATATCGTCTGCTTGCCGGTAAGAAGCCTTTATGGAACATTTGCTTACATTACCAGTCCGCTGGTTCTGGAGAGGCTCAAGAGAGATCTTGAGACCGCTGGTTACAAGGATCTTCGCTCGGTCTCCAATCCTGCAAGAAATGAAGCCTTGCTCGTTAAGGGATCGAAGATTGCCGGTGAGGGACAGGTCTTCTTTGAAGATCTAGATTTTAAGGCAAAGGAAGATGAAAATGCAAAGAAATGGGCCGAGATGCTGGCGGAAGTCATCTTTCCTAAGGAACTAGCCAAAGAAGCTGTCTGGAAAGGAATCTTTGAAGCGCGGTTTGCAATCCTATCCGATGATTGCTTCAACTTCCTATCAAAGACCGGCACCGAAGTGACTGCACACGTTAGGATCGAAGACGATACAAAGATCGTGGCCAGAGGAGCACTCTGGTACGAGGAAGCCCTTCCTGCAGAAGCGATACTTGCCGGAATCGCCTGGTGTGATAGGGTTTTCGGCGGCAATGGGATGACCAGGAGTAAAATATTGGAGACATACTGCACGAAGGACAAGCTGGACCTGCAGATAGGGGGCAAGGCAACCGTCGGCAAAGGTCGCGTTAGATGCCTGTTCACGAGGAGCTAGAATCATGGCCGAGAAACATCAAACCCGACAGCAGAAGAGGGCACAGAAGGCCTATGATTGCGTCTCGACCAGATCTAAAGGTGATGAAGATTATAGCCAGCTGTCCAAGAGATTTCCGGCTTTAGTGCAATCTTGCGGGCTTGCTCAGGCGCTGGCTTTCATTAGCGCAAAAGAAGGGCCAACTGGAAGAGACTACATCTCTCATCTCGCTCAGGTTATGGACGAGAAGGGAGACCTGGGAGCGACCAGCAGAAATTCAGATCTGATGAAATATCAACGGCTGACTTATGAGGCCATAGAATCTGCAACCTGGCTTAAGCGCTACTCTGAGGCGCTACTGGGGACGGATTGATATGGCGGATTCATGCCGGGCTGCTGTCTCTAAATGGTGGAAGGAGGAGCACCCGATGGCTGCAAATGCGGCTCTCCTCAGAGATAGATATTTGAGAGTAGCAGTAAAGGACAAAGCGAATCACCCTGTAGCACGCCGAGATCTTTTTGATGCGATGTGTCAATCTTTTGATAAGTCAGAAACAGTTTACCAGGCTGCTTACAGGCGACAATTAACGTCTCTTCAGAACCCAAAAGCAGAAGGCTTCTTCAATACAAAGGGGAGAATGGTGATTGGTCTAGGTGGCGGGAATGTGCTGGAGACTGGGCTCTCGCTTAATCATACTTATGGAACTCCTTTAATTCCTGGGACAGCACTGAAAGGATTGGCTTCCCACTACTGCGATCAAGTGTGGGGTGCCAGAGATCAAGGAGATGAATTCAAGAGATGGCGTGAAGGAGTTCCAGGAGGAACATATCACAAGGCCATCTTCGGAACCACGGATGATTCGGGACATATCATCTTTCACGATGCCTGGCTCACTCCGGAGACTCTAACTAAGTCACTGCAACCGGATGTCATGACCCCACATCATGGTGATTATTACTCTGGCAGTGGAGCGCCCACAGACTTCGATGATCCGAATCCGGTTACCTTCCTGTCAGTCGTCGGAACTTTTCACATAGCCGTTTCGTGTGATGTTCCGGGAGATGAAGGGAAAAAGTGGGCCCAACTTGTTTTTGATATGCTCTCCGAGGCACTCCGGGAATGGGGCATCGGTGGCAAAACAAATGCTGGATATGGGCGGTTGGAGAAGGTCGCCTCCTCCGCCAAACTAGTCCAAAATACGCAGTCGACATCCGGCTCAATCGGGCCAGATCAGCCTGTTGCCAAAACCGTATCCGCCGCGCCGATCAGTTCAGATCCACGCCATGAAAAGGGGGAGATCGTCGATGCCAAGAGAACTGAGGACCCGAAAAATAAGGGTCGAATATGGTTCAAGGCGGATGACGGCTTTGGCGGAATTGTCATGTTTGGGAAAACCCCAAATATCGATATCGGAAAGACTGCTAGACTGGAAATCTCGGGAAGGATGAACGAGGGGTACAATTTCGCAGTTCCCGGATCGAGGGAGGAGCACGAAAGTCAGAAACGGAAGGACACCAGGAGGAGACGATGAAGATCCTCCTCTGCCTCGTCAGCGATCAGCACGTTCCTAATTTTCTGACGGTTCGAGTCGAAAATCCAGATCTACTGATCCTCGTAGTTACTCCAGAGATGAAGAAGAAAAATGCGGCTCAAAATTTCATGAAAGCTTTGGCTTACGGCGAGTCGGGTTATACAGGAGGACGTGAAATTGTCTGCCTTGAAGACGGAAACTCCGTATCGGCCACAATGAAAAAGCTTGAAACTGTTTTCATTGAACATCCAGGTGCCGAATGGGTGGTCAATCTCACCGGCGGTACGAAACCTATGTCCATCGGAGCCTATGAATTTTTCAAGGATAAAGGCGCGAAGTTGCTTTACGTATCCATAGGCCGTCAGAGCCATGCCACTAATTTTGCCGATAATTCTCAGATTCCATTGGACTATAATGTTTCAATCAAGGAGTTTCTGGCTGGGTATGGATTCGATTTCCTAAAAGAGGAGGATATCGTCCAAGCAGATGAAGATCTTGCAAAAAAGCTATTCTATCTTTCTGCCCATCTTGCGGCCAATTATGATCTTGCCCACGAAATAATGCATGATCTGGACCGATGGATAATACAGAAGTACGGAAATAAAGAGAGATACGAAAATAAGTATAAAGAGAAGGCTCGGGAAAAAGCCCGTGGCGGAGGGATTCCTCTTGTCAATTTTGAAGTTCAAGATCGACAGATATTGAATTTATTGGCGGAAGATTTCCAACTGGACGAGAACGAGAATGGCTTGAGTGGGAATCTAGATAAAAACGCAGTAAAGTTCCTGACGGGAGGGTGGCTGGAAGTTTTCTTCTGGGGATTGTTGTGCAAACATAGTCAGATGCTCAATATTTGGGACGTGCGCCTTGGTCTCAATCCGGGAAAAAAGGACAGCAAGAAGGATAGCAAGAAAGACTCAAAAAGTGAGGTCAGGAATGACTGGGATGTCTCCTTCATGTACAACCAGTCTCTGAGGTTCATAGAATGCAAGACTGGCATCCAAGATCACGACCCGATGGGAAATGATACTCTTTACAAGGTCGAGGCCATAAAGAAACAGCTCGGTGCTCTGAATGTAAAATCCTACCTTGCAACGACTTCTCAAAACATCCTGGAAGAAGGCAAGATAAGATGTAGCATTGGGACAAGGGCTAAACTCTATGGTTGCATAATAATTCCAGGCAACGCCATCAGAAAGCTGGCTATGTCGGAGCTTGATCACGATCCCAATATTTTACAGCTCATTTCAGAGGTTATATTTCCCAAGAAGGTGGAGGAGTTGAATTGTTGAATCACGTAGTCTACTCCATCGGCGTAGATCACCCTATAACGCCAAACGAGCCACTTCCTCCGTTGCCTGACATCCCTCGCGGCTCGCTGGTAATTGTGGAAGGCCGTGCACCAATTTGGCGATATGGTATGGCCCTGCACTTGCTGCATGGCTCGCCAGCAGCAGCCATTGCCTTCTACGATCCCAGGCTAGGAGCAGTCATCGTAGCCAGCCATAACCCCTCGTTCACCATTGGTCAAGTTGTTGATGTAACCATACCCGAAGAAAAGTAGCATCATGATCATCAAAGATATCTGGATCAGCATGCCCCCTGATGGGCCAGGGCCATCCTGCCAGAAGGATGGAGTGGGTCAGAAAGCGAATGAGCTGTTGCGATGCGACTGGCCCAAGACCGTAGCTATTCCCATGTCTTGATAAGACGTGGCCCCATTGAAACCTCGTTTGTTGCCGAATCAAGCCACATGATCCATCCAAATCGATGGCAAAAAATTCCATGACATGAAGTCGTGGCCCCATTGAAACACCGGATAATTTGTGGAGACAGTTCTCAGATCATTTTTATTGCTGAAAATCATATGATAAAAAGAAAAGGAGGCTCAAGATTGGCAGAAGCAGATCAGAATCAAGGCATCGTTCCAGATCTCATACCAGCCAGCATGCTCGCAGCCTTTGCCTATTGCCCTCGGCTCTGTTACATCCAGTGGGTTCAGGGAGAGTTCCAGGACAGCGCTGAGACAGTAGATGGGAGGTTCCAGCACCGCTGGGTCGACGCCGAGCAAGACGCTATCCCTGAGGATTTCCAGCCCTTCCATGCCCGCTCGGTCTCTTTGACCGCTCCGCAGGCGGGAGTGTGCTGCCGATTAGATCTGCTAGAAGGAGATGGCAACAAAGTCACTCCCGTGGAGTACAAGCGTGGTGAGGCACCTAAAACTCCCGCGGGCCTCTATGAGCATTTTCAGGTCCAGCTCGCTGCTCAGTGCCTAGCTCTGCGAGAGAACGGCTTTCAATGTGACGAAGGCATGGTCTATTTCATTCACTCCCAGGAAAGGGTGCCCGTGAAGTTCGATCTTGCCCTGATGGACCGAACAAAGGCACTGCTGGCCGCACTGCGAAACACCGTTGAGCGTGGCGAAGTTCCGCCTCCTTTGCAGAGCAGCTATCGGTGCGATCGCTGTTCATTGGCAGGCATATGCCTGCCCGATGAGGTCAACCTACTGCGAGAAATGGAGGCGGAAAAGAAGCAACAAAGAAATCTGGAAATTGATCCCAGGGATGAGAAGGTAAGGATGCTTCTTCCCATGCGGGACGACCAAGTACCTCTTTATGTGATTGGCCAGGGGAAGACGGTTAGGAAGCGCGGCGAGCGCCTGGAGGTCTGGTCCCATGATGAGGGCAAGATCAGCGATGCCAGGATCCGGGAGATCTCCAAGGTCTGCCTTTATGGTGGAGTTGAGATTACCACCCCGGCCACGGTCGAGCTGATGCAACGAGGCGTTCCAGTGCTGCACTTTTCTCATGGAGGTTGGTTCCAGGGTATCTGTCTCGGCATGAGCCACAAGAATGTGGAGCTTCGCATAAAGCAGTTCGAGTGGGCCGGTAATGAGGCGCGATCTCTATCCATAGCCCGGAAAATCGTATCTGGTAAGATCGAGAACTGTAGGATTCTCTTACGCAGAAATGATCCGGATGTACCTTCGGATGTGCTGGATTCTCTGGAGCGGCTCGCTGGCCAGGCGGAAGACGCCTCGCGCATGCCGAGTCTGCTGGGATTCGAAGGTGCCGCGGCTGAGATCTACTTTGGCCGCTTCGGAAACATGCTCAAGTGCTCACAAGACTTCTCGTTCCAAAACCGGAATAAGAGGCCCCCTAGAGATCCAGTCAACACCGTCCTCTCCTATCTCTACGGCATATTGACCAAGGAACTCTTCTCGACCGTTCTGGCTGTAGGCTTTGATCCCTATCTCGGCTTCTACCATCAGCCCAGGTACGGTCGACCGGCATTGGCTCTGGATATGATGGAGGAGTTCCGGCCAATAATAGCTGATTCTACGGCACTGACCCTTTTTAACAAAGAAGAGCTCAATGGAAACGACTTTATCAAGACAGGCATCGGGATATCGTTAACCCCTGAAGCCAGGAGAAAGGTGGTTGCAGGTTACGAGCACCGCATGCAGACCGAGGTCGTCCATCCCATCTTTGGGTATAAGGTGAACAATCGAAGGATACTGGAAGTACAGTCCCGGCTTTTGGCCAGGGTTCTCTCAGGTGAGATAAAAGAGTATCCGGCTTTCACAACGAGGTGAGGATGCATGAGCGGACTGAATTGTTATGTAGTTAGCTATGATATTATGGACAGAAAGAGGCTGTGCAGAGTTCATACTGCTATGAAAGGGTTCGGCCAGCCGGTCCATTATTCCGTTTTTCGCTGCGATCTCACTCCGAAGAGCCGGGTAGAGATGGTGGCAATTCTTAGTGAGCTGATCAAGGTCGATGAAGATCGCATAATGATCATTGATATGGGTCCTACGGAAGGAGGAGCCGATGATAGGATAGAATTTCTGGGCGTACACCATGAGGATAAAGAAGATAAGTTTATTATAGTATGAAGTCGCACCGACGTGTCAGTGGGTCCAGGAGGTAGATGGGCTATCAGAAGGCCAGTATTACGAAAACTCCTGAGACGACATACGCACTTCAAAAAAACTTGCATATAGTTAACGGTATGCTCGCAAAGTATCTGCATATCGAATTGTTGTTTTCCAAGTGCCAAACACTCATAAAATGATTGTATGGTTAACGGAACGCTCGCAAATCGGATTTTTTCCGATAGCAGTAAGGGCCTTAAAATGGCCGCTCTATCCATTTCTGAAAGGAAGTGGCTCCATTGAAACGATGTGACTTTAAGTCTCAGCTATAAAAGCGCAATCGCCTATCCATTTCTGAAAGGAAGTGGCTCCATTGAAACTCGAGTGAGATTACATCGTATTATAATCAAATATTGCACTATCCATTTCTGAAAGGAAGTGGCTCCATTGAAACAATACTCGTCAGCCGAGACTATCCATACAACCGTCTATCCATTTCTGAAAGGAAGTGGCTCCATTGAAACGCGTGCGCTTAAGCAAAGCCAGCCAAGGCATCTTTCCTATCCATTTCTGAAAGGAAGTGGCTCCATTGAAACAACGTAGGCTTCAATCCCTGATCACCAACTAAACTCTATCCATTTCTGAAAGGAAGTGGCTCCATTGAAACTTTGAGGCGTTAGCCGTTCTATCGAGTCCAGAAAGGATCTATCCATTTCTGAAAGGAAGTGGCTCCATTGAAACACCACAATCCGCTATTACACAGTTTCCTTTGGATCTATCCATTTCTGAAAGGAAGTGGCTCCATTGAAACAGAATACTAGCATAAGACTCGTTCAGGCTGTTAAACTCTATCCATTTCTGAAAGGAAGTGGCTCCATTGAAACTTCATAAGTTCGCATGCTTCGCAATCCAACCTGCCAGCTATCCATTTCTGAAAGGAAGTGGCTCCATTGAAACAAAGCTCTATTAATCAAGGGATCTCTGTTCGGCCAGCCTATCCATTTCTGAAAGGAAGTGGCTCCATTGAAACACTGCGATAGATCCAGGAAGAGCTGGAGACTCTTGTTCCTATCCATTTCTGAAAGGAAGTGGCTCCATTGAAACGCTCCACCGCTGGTCCATGCCACCCTCCTTCACACAGCTATCCATTTCTGAAAGGAAGTGGCTCCATTGAAACAACAATATCGGTCGCATGTTGATCCTGAAGTGCCCCCTATCCATTTCTGAAAGGAAGTGGCTCCATTGAAACCCGGGCGGGGTCATAAGGTAGTCCCACAATCCACCTTCTATCCATTTCTGAAAGGAAGTGGCTCCATTGAAACATACTCCATCCGACCGAGCGCACAACATCACAATGTCTATCCATTTCTGAAAGGAAGTGGCTCCATTGAAACCCCTTACCATAAGCCACCGTCATGGATATATAACGACTATCCATTTCTGAAAGGAAGTGGCTCCATTGAAACCCAATATTTGGTAATGGTTAGTCGTTGGCGGACTTACCTATCCATTTCTGAAAGGAAGTGGCTCCATTGAAACACCTCGAGGATAGCAGGTAATTCATCTTCCATTCATCTATCCATTTCTGAAAGGAAGTGGCTCCATTGAAACCTTGATAGTTGCTCAACGATGTCTCCACTGACCCCAGCTATCCATTTCTGAAAGGAAGTGGCTCCATTGAAACGATTTAATTGCTATGTAAACGACGGTGCAAATAATCCTATCCATTTCTGAAAGGAAGTGGCTCCATTGAAACTCGTTATGTCTTGCTGTCGCTGCACAGCGAAACATCTATCCATTTCTGAAAGGAAGTGGCTCCATTGAAACTGCAGTCCGGGCATTCTCGCGTCCTTGTCACCACCGATGCGTCTATCCATTTCTGAAAGGAAGTGGCTCCATTGAAACATCCAATCGTATACGTCAAGCCTGATCACCCTGTGGCCCCTATCCATTTCTGAAAGGAAGTGGCTCCATTGAAACGTAAACATAATCAATGCTGTCTTTGATCGCTATGGCGATCTATCCATTTCTGAAAGGAAGTGGCTCCATTGAAACAGTCATAGCTCCCTCTTTCCGAGACTTCGTGAGTGTCCTATCCATTTCTGAAAGGAAGTGGCTCCATTGAAACCCCCTTTGACTGTTAAGAAGATCGAGGCAGTCTTTCCTATCCATTTCTGAAAGGAAGTGGCTCCATTGAAACACCGCACCCGGAGCTTCAAATATCAATTCCTGAGTCTCTATCCATTTCTGAAAGGAAGTGGCTCCATTGAAACTGCTTAAAAGGCAAGAACGGATAAGTTGCTGGGGCAAGCTATCCATTTCTGAAAGGAAGTGGCTCCATTGAAACGCGTTCAAACGATATGTTTTTTGTCACCCCAGGCTTAAGCTATCCATTTCTGAAAGGAAGTGGCTCCATTGAAACAGCCTCTCGCGACCCGTGTCGTACACCTTGACTGTGCTATCCATTTCTGAAAGGAAGTGGCTCCATTGAAACTTTGGAGCCTTGACGGCGAGTGCATCAGGACAAATAGCTATCCATTTCTGAAAGGAAGTGGCTCCATTGAAACTTGTTTA
The DNA here is from genome assembly GCA_963754945.1 of Methanotrichaceae archaeon. Lineage (GTDB taxonomy): Archaea > Halobacteriota > Methanosarcinia > Methanotrichales > Methanotrichaceae > Fen-7. The sequence continues at coordinate 7,858 of CAVWIG010000032.1, read as the reverse complement.
GCCCAACTGCGGCCTTGAACTTCTCCCTCATCTATCCATTTCTGAAAGGAAGTGGCTCCATTGAAACATCGCGGCTTGCGGCATAGTTACAGCGATTTTAGGAACCTATCCATTTCTGAAAGGAAGTGGCTCCATTGAAACTTTATCCTCCATTGCCGAGGTTGCAGCTATCCCAGCCTATCCATTTCTGAAAGGAAGTGGCTCCATTGAAACATCGCGGCTTGCGGCATAGTTACAGCGATTTTAGGAACCTATCCATTTCTGAAAGGAAGTGGCTCCATTGAAACATAGTCATACCCTCCTACTGTCCGCCGCAGATTGCGCTATCCATTTCTGAAAGGAAGTGGCTCCATTGAAACGCTCATGTTTATATCGCCGACGCAAGGTGCGCTGACGATCTATCCATTTCTGAAAGGAAGTGGCTCCATTGAAACCAAACAGATCAATAAAGGCCTGCGATCCATTCATTCTATCCATTTCTGAAAGGAAGTGGCTCCATTGAAACCCCAATCTTTTTAAATGTTTCCAAACCAGCGCCATCGAGCTATCCATTTCTGAAAGGAAGTGGCTCCATTGAAACAGCCGTTACGCTGAAGCCAGCGCTAAGAGCTTCGTCATCTATCCATTTCTGAAAGGAAGTGGCTCCATTGAAACTACCATGTCCACCGGGGCCCCACAGAAGTACATTTTTACCTATCCATTTCTGAAAGGAAGTGGCTCCATTGAAACCCCTCGACAATAAACTGCCTGCCCTTCGTTTCTATTCTATCCATTTCTGAAAGGAAGTGGCTCCATTGAAACCGCCTTTTATTTTCTTCGATACATCGTCGGTACTGTTCTATTCTATCCATTTTGATGAAAAAAAGCGGGTTCCTTCAATGAGAAGAAGGAACTTCTAATCTGATAGTTGAAACCGATTAAGACCGCGGTGGATATAATCGGATCAGAAGAATAAGTGGTCTCATCTCAGCATCTTGCCAATAAGCGGTCTTGAACTGATCGACTCAAATAATAATCATTCACCAATTCGCAATTATCGGAAGTGCTCTTACTTGCTCAAATGGGACAGATTGTACGCTCTTATCAGCTCCTGCGACGTTTTGGTAACGGCACATGCCTGAGGTCAGCGCATGGGGCGGTGTTGTGAGCTTAAAGCGCAAGGCGTAGTGCCTGTAAACAATACCATCGGTTCCGATCACTGGGCTTGGAGCTTTTGCTTCAAGATCAGGGCTAAAGTCGAGGAATCGTTCACATGCTGCTTGGGCGGCCACCTGTTGTCCCCAAGCGCGCAAATCGTCCGCGCCAGCTAACCAAACATAGCGGCATACAATGGTGGGCTGATCTTCGTAAAAGAAGAAAACACTCATCAGCTTAGGTAAATCGTTCCCCCAATCTTCGCGAATTTCGCTATACCAAACGAAAAGGGCAACAAGAAGAATCGGGATGTTTAAAAAAGATTGCAAGCGTATCAGCCAGTCGGCCCAGTTGGAAGGGCTCTCAAAAGGCAAGGTGGTCGTATTCTGGATTTGTATTGGCAGGCGCAGCTCGTTCCAACAATAAACTCCCACGAGGAGCATTATTAAGGCTATAATCATAATGAGGAGCTGATTGTGATGATGCTGCAATATGTATGCCTTGATTGATTCAAGACGCTGTAGTTCATCGGGAGGCTTAAGCTCAGGCCCGAGGTCCCAGTGAGAGCTTGCTTGCAATAAGCTAGAGGTGTTAAAGCCAACTGCCTTATCTGGCAATGAATCATTTCCGGATGTGTTCATATGTCCAAGCTACAGTGTGTGTTGTAGTTAAAAATTTCGACCAAGTGATGAGAAGGCTGTGATAATTAGCACACAACATTTCATGTTGGATGTGAGCAATGCAGTGGGATTTAGGCTTAAATCAAGAATAACCCTTGAAAGAAAATCACGGTCTTCATAAGGTGTATTGGTGACTACCCTCCCCACGATGATAAAATCTCAGCCTCCGAGATAACTGGAACCGGAAACAAAATCCTGGAGCCTATCCTGTTCATGATCTCGCTTAGCATCTTTGCATATTCTTCCGCCTGATCCTCTGGAACCTCCAGCAGAAGTTCATCGTGAATTGAGGCTATTATCTTGGCGTCCTCCGAATCGAGTCTATCATAAAGCTCACACATCACCATCTTCAATAGGTCCGCACCCGTTCCCTGCGAGGGGGTATTGAACACCTGGAACTTCGAGGCCTTGATCCCGGTCCCGAACCTTGGCCAGACCCTTCTCCGACCGAGCGCAGTAAAGGTGCAGGTCAGAGCCAGCCAAAACGTTCCTCTTACGCAGTCGTGAAACCATTGCTGGTGGGTGTAGTTCATCGCCTCCACCTGCCTGCGTTGCCACTCCCTGACGCCTGAATAAACATCAAAATATTTTTCTTGATATTCTCTCGCCTCGTCCAGGCTCATCGCCAGCCCGTAATCACAAATGGCGTGCTGTTGAAGCGTCTCTGCAGATCCTCCGTAGATGAGCAGGAAATTTATGATCTTCGCCGCTTGCCTCTGGTCCTTGGTCACCTGGTCCAGAGGCTGGCCTGTGATCATGGAGGCGGTCAGCCTGTGTATATCCTGTCCAGCCTGAAAGGTTTTAATCATGGTCTCGTCACCAGACAGAAAGGCCATTATCCGAAGCTCTATACAGGAAAAATCGACCTTTACCAGCTTCTTCCCAGGAGGAGCTTTGAAAAGTCTCCTTATGGCCAGACCGTCTTCTCCACGCTTGGGCACCTGTTGGGCATTGGGTTTTCTGGAACTCAAGCGCCCTGTCTCAGATTTGAGCTGGAAGTACTTGGGGTGGATGCGGCCATCCACAGTATGAATATCCTGTAACCAGCTATTCAGAAAGGCCAGCTGGTGACTTATCTGTCTGTAGCAGAGCAATTTGTCAGCAAAGATATTGCCGCCCATAGCCAGTTCCTTGAGAACCTCCGCTCTCGTTGAGGTAATATTGAAACACCGGGTTTGAAGATATCTTTTGACATCCTCCTGGCTATCCGGATTAAGGTATCTGCTCGGCTCCCTGCCTTCCCGTGGTATTGGGACAAATCCGTTCTTCTCCGCTTCAGCCTGGAGTTCCAAGAATGCTTCTACCATTCTGGCCTCCTTCTTCAGTATCAACGCTCTGGCAGCATCGACATCCAGGTAGATGCCTGAAAGCTCCATCTCCACTACAGGCGAGATGGTCCTGAACTCCAGCTCTGCAACCCTCATTAGGGTATTCTTGATTAAAAGCTCCTGCAGAACGGCGTGTAGTGGCAGAAGTACCTCGGCATACTTGGCTGCAGAGGTTATCTGTTCGGTAGTTGGCTCCAATGCTCCCCAATCAGTGATCCGGGCGCTCCTATCAAGAATGATTCCCAAATGCTTCTCCGCCAGGGCTTCGAGACTGTGGTCAGCGATTCTCTTCTTCCAGGGATTCTTAGCCGATTTTGAAGGCACCAGATCGTAGTAGCCCGACCAGCATAACTGAGAGGCAAGCATGATGTCGAATATGTTTTTGAACTTCAACCTTCGTCCATGAGATGCCCGGACGAAAGATAACGCAACCTTAGCATCGTAAATGACCTTCTTTACCTGGCTATCTTCCATTAGTACAGCCAGATCATTAGCGATCTCCTTTCCTGGATTGAAAATATCTGCCACGTAAACGCAGCCATTGGGAAGCACCAGTCGGACTAGCCGGATCTTCGAGGCCAGGGGGTCCAGGCCATCAGTCTCCATGTCCAGACCGCAGATTCTATGTACTCTGATTTCTTGAAGGGCCAGGTTCCATGTCTGAATAGAATCGACCTTTACTATTGAGCTAGGGTCCGCCAATTATCTCCCTCCACTAGGTGAGGAAGCTGCCAGTATAAGTCATTGTTTGAAACGATGAGTCTCTTGAAGAAAGATGGTTCAGAGTTACTGTATCCGAATTTGCCTGTCTTTCGGTCAACATTTCAGTGAGGCCAATCCCATCGCACTTTGCAGAGCTAAAGGATCTGCCCGAGGCTGGCGAGGAGGAGCTGTCCATGATGACCAAGATCGTGGACAAGATGACGAAGGAAACTTGGACCTCACAGTGTACCATGACGGCTACAAGGAACGGATTGAGGCCCTGATTACATCCAAGATGAAAGGAGAGGTTGCGCAGGTGAGAGAGGAGAAGCCGAAGATGCCTGTGGGCCAAGAGCATGATGGAGGCGCTAAGGGAGATCGCAGAATCCTTGAAGTGACCAGGCAGTGGCGCAGTCTAATGCTATTCCAACCATGATACGTAACTTTCCTTTATCTCTTTGCACTCGCCTATTTTACATATAGCTACGAATCTGCTAATTTATTCCCGACTAACCTAGAATCTAGGCGGAAAGGTATATTTCCATTGCAAGAATATATTGGGCTACCTCATCAGATCTCAAGAACTTTGGGCGTGAAACTAGAATGGAAGAACATAATTCACAAAAATATAAAGAAGAAACAAAAACCCATTTTGAAGAGATATCTTCGCATTATTCCGACACATATGCAGGCAAATATACAGCGCCTATGCATGATGCATTGATACAAGAGTTAGATGCTGTGTTGCATAATTGTATATTATAATTATTCTCATTAAGTAATTCCCAGTTTAGTCTATTGCAATCATCTATACACTAATAATTATATTATAAAAAATGAAAGCCCTTTGAATTTCCGAAATCATTCCATCGGTTGAAGATGCTCTCACGGTCTCCCCAAAAATCCGCTTGACAGAAGAGAATAAACCTTCGACTGCCCATCTTCGCCCATATTGGTGCATTTGCTTCCAGGCTTGGTATCCGTTTTTCTTGAATTCGAGAACAGCATTTGACCTTGGTGAGGGCTCATCGCCAACTACGGCATTTTCCCTAGATCTCCATTCCGGGACATTCCACACCTTTCTCAGCTAGCAGATTGAAGGCATCGTTGGTATCATATGCACCATCCATCAGTCCCTCTCTTACATCAATCTCTTTCAGGAAAGGGCGAACATCTCACTATCTGAATCCCTCTCGGTAGCCTCAATCGATAGGAGCTTCTTCATTTCGACATCAACAGCTACATGCACTTTTAGCCAGCCTTTGCGAGTCGTTCCATGCTTTTCGCGAATCCAATCACCCCTGTTTGTGACCTTTATGCCGGTCGAATCAACTGCAACGATAGCATCGTTTTCTGGAACTGTTATTTGTAGAGCCAACTTTGAGATTCGTCGAAATAACGTAATATAATCTGCAGCTACCAATCCTGGTTCATATTTGGAAATCTTTCCAATAAATCCTTCTATCTGACGGTATGGCATTCGCAAAAAGGAATAGATCACCGCAACAAAAATTATAAATGTATTGGGATATTTAAATGGAGCGCCCGATTTTTTGCGGTTCATTTTCCTCAGTTCGCTATTCCAATTTTTCACGCATTGCAGGTCAAGATAGAATTCGCCTCTTCTTACGAGCTGAGCGTTATATTCAGGCCAATTTCGTTGGTCGATATAGGTCATAACATAATATTTATATTTAAACTATTTATAGCTTCTGCAACACAGCAAGCATCAGCGAGATCGCCAGAAGAACAGGACACAGCCGTGGAACGGTTAGGAAATACCTTTGCTCTCAAGTTCCGCCTTCATCCCTAGGAAAGATCAAAGAAGCCCGGCAAGCTGGATGGTTATCGAGAATACATTCTCAGTAGGCTTCAGGAATATCCGCTCTCTGCCAAGCGCATTTATCGCGAGATTCAAGAGAAAGGATTTACCGGCAAATACACAATCGTAAAGGATTTTGTAGAGAGACGTACGACCAAAAGTCGGAGTCTCTGCCATATACAGATACGAGACCAAACCCGGAGTCCAATCTCAGGTAGACTGGGCAGAATGCGGTCGCATCGAGATCGACGGCAAATCACGGAAGCTCTACTGTTTTGTCATGGTGCTCGGATATTCTCGGATGAGGTACATCGAGTTCACGCTGCATACAGATGTCCACACCCTGATTCAGTGTCACTTGAACGCATTTCGTTATTTCGGTGGCTACACCAAAGAGATTCTCTCTATGACAACATGAAGCAGATCGTACTCAAGAGAGCGCCCATCTCATCAGATTCGATTTGGAACGCTGCATTCGAAGATTTCTTCAGCTATTACGGTTTTATCCCCCGACTCTGTCGTCCCTTATCGTCCGCAAACAAAAGGCAAGATCGAGAATAGCGTAGGTTTTGTGAAGAGAGATCTCCTCCTGGGAAGTGAATTTAGTTCTTTCTCTGATCTTAACCTCCAAGCTCAAAACTGGTTAGCTCGGGTGAACTCAGCCATTCACAACACTACTACGAGGCACCCCTGGAACGACTTAAGGATGAAGGGCTCAGAGATTATGATGCAGCTTTGCCTTACCATAACATCCGGGAAGAGAATCGGAAGATATCACGAGATTCATATGTCTCTTATCTGGGTAATCGCTATTCAGTTCCTTATCGATTTGCAGGAAGGAACTGCTTATTGCAGATCTCGGATAAAACACTCACCATTGTCGTCGGCAGAGAGGTGATCTGTACCCATGAGATTCATCAAGGTCATGGTAAGATTTCCAGAAACAAGGAACACTTTCAAGGGCTGTTATCTGAGATCTTAAAGCAGAACTCTATTCCAAGAGCAAAGTGCTCTCCAAGTTTCAAGTTCATCGAGCCGGAGGTAGAACAAAGAGCACTATCGATCTACGATTCCTTCAGCGAGGGGGTTAGAAAGTGAGTCAGCTGGAATACGAGCGTCTTCACCATAATCTCAAGCTCCTGGATCTCATCACATTCGAGTCAATCCTGGACAATTACCTGGAGATGGCAGCCAAAGACAGCAAATCCATTATTGAGATCCTGGATTATCTAGTAGGACAGGAGATTCAGAGCAAAGAGGTTCGCTTTCTCGAACTTAGGATGAGACTAACGGGATTTCCCGTGGAAAAGAGGCTAGAAGATTTCGATTTCAGTTCCAACTATCTATCGACAAAGCATCGATTAAAGAGATAGCCTCTCTGAAGTTTATCCATAATGCCGAGAATGTTGTTTTCCTGGGACCTCCAGGTGTAGGGAAGACTCATCTAGCTATCGCTTTGGGAATCGAGGCTGCCAAAGCGGGATTCAGAGTGAATTTCGTTAACGCGCCTATCCTGGTTGAACGTCTCGCTAAGGCGGAGAAGGAGAAAAAGTTAGAGGACAAGATTCGAGGGCTATCGAAGTTTCAGCTCTTGATCATTGATGAGATAGGCTATCTACCGTTTGACTAGTTGGGCGCACACTGTTTCTTCCAGTTGATCTCTAGGAGATACGAGAAAGCGTCTATTATTTTCACGTCTAATAACCTGAATAGCGCCGCGTGTGCCACCTACAATTTTCCCAACCGGTCATATCCATGCCAATGCATCGGCTATTTTTCTTATTAACTCCAATTAGAAAATTATGCACAAGTAGTTATAATTATCTACTTGTAGGTGTTCTGTGACCTACAAAGAGCCAAAATGCGCAAGCGCTGCTGTCGAGACAAACTGACAGATGGTAAATGCACCTAGGTGATAAATAACGCTATCGCCTAGCTCTACTGGCCCATCGGTCTCCGTGCGTTTCATCAATGGCCATATCATTCCAGCCTGAATATGCAGCGCAAAATCCTATTGAATGGCCCTCCAAAATAGGATCGATGGGTGGCAAAGAAAAGCGTAACAAGATGCTCGATTTTGACGGTCCTTTCGCCAAGATTGATGTGCTCTGCGCGCTAAGGGTTGTCTAGGTTAGATTCGGCCTACTGCATGCGGAATAGTTGATGTGGGTGGCACGTCGTCGCTGATCAGG
>CAVWIG010000031.1:0-67788 GCA_963754945.1 Methanotrichaceae archaeon | reverse complement strand
GCCTAGGCCTGGCCATAAGCAAGAAGCTTGTAGAGCTGATGGGTGGCAAGATATGGGCCGAAAGTGAGATTGGCAAGGGCTCGACATTCCATTCCACGATTGCGACACCTGTGACCTCCGATGAACCAAAGCCACTCTTAAGTGCAGTTCAACCTCAGATGGTCGGCAAGCGAATACTGATTGTTGATGACAGCAGGACTAATCGTCGGGTCTTGGGCATCCAGCCCTACACCTGGGGAATGCTGCCCGTGACAGTTTCGTCGAGTCAGGAAGCCCTAAAATGGATTAATGGGGATGATTTCGATGTCGTCATCCTGAACATGAACATGCCGGTAATGGACGGTTTGACTCTGGCCCGAGAGATCCGAAAAACCAACGATATCCTGCCAATCGTGATGTTGACACGAGTCGGAGAACATGTGCCATCCGACCTCGTTGAGAGATCCTGGACGAGACCATTAAACAGTCTCAACTTCACGATGTCCTGATGGGGGTATTTGGCAAGAATCTAGTCCGAGGATTGCTTTGCCCGTGGCTAAAAATGAGATCCAGACTCCGCGTCTCTTGCTTGCCCGGCATGTGCCAAGCCAAAGGTAAGTTTGGCAATGCTAAAGCGACTGGGATACTGCGCTGATGCGGTCGCGAATGGACTGGAGGCCCTCCAGGCTTTGGGGCGTCAGCACTATCATATCGTGCTCATGGATGTCCGTATGCCCGAGATGGACGGTCTCGAAGCCACTCAGATTATTCGCAAGCGTTGGCGAAAAAATGGACTAAAGGTAGTAGCCATCACGGCTTATGCTCGAGGGAGATCGGGAGAAGTGCCTTGATGCCGGTATGGGCGATTACATCAGCAAGCCCGTGAAGCTGGATGAGTTGGCAGGGGTGCTGAGCAGATTCGCCAATCAGAAAATAGCTACTGAAGGTGTTGAAGAAGGATCGCAATAGAACTAATAAGGGCCAGCACCTCAGCCGTCCGGATTGATGGTCCCTCTGGCCATTCGGACCTGCATTCGGAACAGCATCCTTTTAGAGTTCAACCTCCAAGGTGGTTGACGGCTTCGTGGGATCTTGCCTGGGTTAGTGTCAGCAACCGATCCCGCGAATTGACGTTCCGTACCTTAGAGAATATTGACATCTTTTGTCCACAGGTGTGAAGAGGTTGTAGTGGGAGAGTAGAAGCTCTGACTTGCCTAGAAATAGATAGCCTTTATCGTTTAGGGCGAAATGAAAGTTAGCAACTATTTTCTTTTGGGACACTGAGTTGAAGTACATCAATGTATTGCGGCAGATGGGAGGGTCTAACTTTGAGATTGGTGGGTCCTTGAGCAGGATCGTGTTCTTCCGAATAGGATCGAACGGCGTAGATCCCTGCGAAATTCGGAGTTGTCCTTGGAAGGCTCAAAATATTTTGCCGTAGAGGCGATGAGATCTCTTGAAGGTCGGCGGTTTTATAGGTCCCCTGGCGTGCCTGGGCAAGTACCACCTCATCTATATCTGTGGCATAGATCTTAACGCTACTTCTAAACGGGTGCTCTCCCAGGGCCTCGCCAGCACCATGGCAATGGTGTCCCTTTCTTCGCCAGATGCGCAGCCAGGATTCCAGACCTTGATGGGATGGTTTTCCTCCTTTTTAGCGATTATTTTGTGGAGTATCGCTTTGGCAAGGTAATCCCAGGCTTCTGGATCTCGGAAAAAGGGTGTCACATTGATTAGGGTAGTATTTAAAGGCTCGGAAAACTCTTCAGGATGGACATGAAGGTAATCCTTTCTGCCGAAATCCTCTATCCCAAGCATTTTTCATGCGTTTCTTACCCTACGAAAAATAGTAGGGCGCTTGTACCCTGTGATCTGAAATCCATGGTGCTGCTGAAGATATTCCAGCAGCGCCTCGAACATCCCATCCTTGACATTCAAACTATTCAAGCTATGTGTCCTCCATTGACCAAGGATACGAGAGCGGAAGGGACCTCGTCAATGGACAAGATGAAATCCGCATCTCAGTCTTGATGACTGGGCCGGGCCCCAAAAAACTCCGAAGTTGTCTCATCCGGGACTATTACAGTGCCATTCATATTCATAATAGCCTGCACACACATGGTGCCATCCCTGCCCGTGCCGGTTAGCACGACGGCAATGGCACGATCCTTATAGCTTGCTGCCACATATTCGAACAGCAAGTCTGCAGAAGGCCGCACAAAATTAACAAGCTCCGACGAAGAAAGTGATATCGTGCCATCTGGGTTAACCAGGAGATGCCGGTCTGGTTTGGCGGTGTACACAGTCGATGGGCTCAAGATGTCTCCTTCCTCTGCCTGCTTTACGCTCATGAGGGTATAACTGTTGCGGATGTCAGCCATTAAGCTGTCGTGTCTGGGATCCGTGTGCTGTACGATCACGATCGCCGCCGGAAAGTCGGCGGAAAGGTGGGATAAGACTTTTTTTATGGCTGCTAGCCCGCCTGCAGATGCTGCTATTGCCACTACGTCGAAAGCGGTGTCATCAAAATGCACAGGAGAAGGCTTATGGTCCGTCATGTTCATGCCTGGGTTGTATCTACCTTTGACATCTCTAACTTAATTGGAGTTCAAAGGGTGAAAAGCTTCCGCTTGATAACCTTGTACGATAGCATGAACACTGACTTGACCATAATGCATAAATGGTCGAGTACGATGCATCTTTTTGTGACTCAACTGATCACAGCGTCAAGCCCAAATGAGCAAACAACAGCATTATCAGTTTCTCCGAATCAACTGCGTTATGTCGGAGTCGATGAATCTCTGCGCAAAATTTTCCTTGATGTGATATCAAACCTTGATTGAATTCTTCTTCCTTTCCGGATCAATCAAATATCAATATCAATATCATTTCGAGTTCCTGTAATCAACATATGACGAACCCTTGCAGACGGCATTGGCTGGCTTCTAGAGTCAAAATTGCCTGGATGACCGATCTGGTTTTGAATAAAAAAGGATATCTCATTCCACGGAGCTATTTTATGAATAGGGCCGACAATGCATAGATAGGCAGCATAAAACACACCAGGAACGATACGATTATCAATACGATAGCTACAGCGTTATCTCCCATAAAGGACCTCCATCGATCAACTGTCTTAGTAGGAAGTGGTATTAATTAGTATCGGATCGGAACCATGCCATTCCGCCAATACCTTTAACTATCTTAAATGAGACACAATTAAATGTGCGATCGATCCAGAAGAGCGGAACGAAGGGGCATGGGGGCAAACTGGACAGAACTAAGGCGACAGGTGCGAAATATCTGCGACTCAAACCCGCGGGTTATCCACTTAAAAGTCTTTTTCAGGAGTATCCCGTAGTTTCAGAGCCCAAGCTCTTCGAGCTTTACGCCAGGGAACAGTGGTACGGCGAGGCTGTGAAACCCGGATGCTACCTCTTCGACCGGAGGCTCTATCCAGACTTCGCCTTTAAGGTGGTGCAGGTCTACCCGCGATTCTCAGTGGTTGGATCGGAGACAATAATTACCGTCGAGCAGAAGGCCGAGGCGGCCAAGATACAGTACGATGTGAGCTTCGAAGACGTAGTGGGCCAGGAGAATGCGAAAAGAAAGGTGAAGATCATCGAGAGATTCCTGGCAGATCCGGGGAAGTTCGGAAAGTGGGCCCCCAGGAACGTGCTCTTCTACGGCGTCTCTGGAACAGGTAAGACCATGATCGCCAAAGCTCTAGCAGCTCAGACAAAGGTCCCACTCTTGCCCGTCAAGGCCACTTCCCTGATAGGGGAGTTCGTCGGAGAAGGAGCCAAGCAGATCCACAGCCTCTATGAAAGGGCTGAAGGGATCGCACCGTGCATAATCTTCATAGATGAGCTGGACGCCATTGCACTAGATAGACATTACCAGGATCTGCGCGGTGATGTCTCGGAGATTGTCAACTCACTTCTCACCGAGATGGACGGCATCCAGAAGAGGAATGGCGTCTGTACTATTGCAGCCACCAACAAAATAGAGTTCCTGGACAGCTCAATCCGCTCTAGGTTTGAGGAAGAGATAGAGTTCAAGCTTCCCACAGCGGAGGAGAGGCGTATTATCCTGGAAAAGAATGCTGAAACGCTGCCGTTAGAGCTGGACGGTGTGGATCTCGGAACTATAGCCAAGCTGTCAGAGGGATTCTCTGGTAGGGATCTCACCGAGAAGGTGCTGAAGGTGGCCCTTCATCAGGCCATTTTCGAGAACGGCAAGATCACCCAGCGTCACCTCGAAGACATCATCCTCCGGACCAAGAAAGGGGTTCGTGAGCCTCCAAAAGAAATGTTCACTTAAATGCATTCCCATTTTGCAGAGAGACATTTTTCTGGCGTTTGTCTTTGAGCTCCAGGAAAGCATCCATCGGGCCTCTTTTCAGGTTGTTGATTGTTTAGTGCCAATAGTAAGGACTTTGTACTTTCAGGTCTAGATTCTCAGGAGGTTGCATGTGGAGGGAGATTTTAGATAAGTTCCGGCGTTTTCCTGCTCAGGAGAAGGTGATCCGGCTCATCCTGCAAAGGGGTTTCCAGGTCAACGAGGAAGGCCGTGTGGTTTCAGGGGGGATTGAGATACCCCACGCCCAGATAGCCAAAGAGCTGGACGTGGACAGAAGAGTTGTGGACACCACCGGCACGGCTATACGAGAGGATGAAGAGCTGTGGAAGATCTTCAGGAACGTCCGGTCCATGACTTTCCTGGGAGAGGTGGCGCCAGTACTAGGCTTGGGCGTGATCGAGATTACGCCTGTGAACGCCTCTAAGACAGGGATTCTGGGAAACGTCGCGAGTGCTGTAGCTAGCCACGGTTTAAGCATTCGCCAGGCAGTATCAGATGATCCTTACTTTGTTGAAGATCCTAAGCTGACGATAATCACAGAGGGCAAAATACCTGGGGACCTAGTTAGACTGCTGATGGAGATAGAAGGGGTAAAGAGGGTTACAGTGTATTGAGAGCATGCGTGGCGGATGAAGACGAGAATGCTTTCATGCTATGCGAAGAGCTCTAACGCGATATTACTGCACCTGCTATGAGAAGCAAAATTCCCAGCGCAATAACCAGCAGGCCGGGGAAAGTCGTCTCCACCTGGAACTTTGTGGAGCCGGCCTCGGCACCAATGAGCTTGAAGCTGTGGTTCTGCATATCCTTGCCGTTTCCCTCCATCACCTGTACTCCGACCAAAGCTATGCCGGTAATGACTACAAGAACCCCAATGAGAATTGCAACGTTTCCCCCGTTCATCACGACCCTTCCTTAGTCCCATTATTGAAGCTTCAGCGTATAACTTTTTGCCTACTATTATTCTAAACAGTCAAAAGATGCCCAATAAGGTTTTTACCCTAGCAGAGCCATTGGCCTTGGGATGTTCAACAAGATCCTGATCGCCAACCGAGGAGAGATCGCCATAAGGGTCATGAGGGCCTGCAGGGAGCTAGGGATCTCCACTGTGGCCGTCTATTCCGAGGCGGACAAGAACGCCCTGTTCGCCAAGTACGCAGACGAAGCGGTTTATGTTGGCCCGTCTCCTTCCTCTCAGAGCTATCTGAAGATAGACAACATCATCAAGGCTGCACTGGAGACGGGGGCCGAGGCAATCCACCCAGGCTACGGCTTCCTGTCGGAGAACACCCACTTTGCTAGTGCCTGCGAGGAGAACGGCATTGTTTTCATAGGGCCTCCAAGCCGTGCAATCGACGCAATGGGATCGAAGATCACGGCCCGCCAGACCATGAAGAAGGCCGGTGTGCCCATAGTCCCCGGCATAGAGGAGGGAATATCAGATCCTGATGAGGCCACAGAGATCGCGGAGAACATAGGTTATCCCATCATCCTCAAGCCTGCCGCCGGAGGCGGCGGAATTGGCATGAAGATCGTCCAAAGCAGGGAGGAGCTACAGCCTGCACTGGCCTCTGCCCAGTCCATTGCTCGCTCCGCCTTTGGAGACGATACAATCTATATCGAGAAGTACCTGACAGAGCCAAGACACATTGAGTTCCAGATCCTCGCAGACAAGTTGGGCAACACAATCTACGTCTCCGACAGAGAGTGTTCGATCCAGCGCCGTCACCAGAAGCTCATAGAGGAATCGCCCTCGCCGGTAATGACCCCAGAACTCCGAGAGCAGATGGGCTCCATCGCCGTACAGGCTGCCAAGGCAATAGGCTACGTGAGTGCGGGAACGGTCGAGTTCATGTACTCCAAAGGTGACTTCTATTTCCTGGAGATGAACACCAGGCTCCAGGTTGAGCACCCCATAACAGAGATGGTCACTGGGGTGGACCTGGCAAAAGAACAGATCATGATTGCTTCAGGAGAGCCATTGAACTACTCCCAGAACGACATGACCATAAGAGGCTGGGCAATTGAGTGCAGGATAAACGCCGAGGACCCTCTGAACGACTTCATCCCATCGCCGGGAAGGATCAGCAGGTATAGGAGTCCTGGCGGCCCTGGGATAAGAGTGGACAGCGGAGTTTACAACGGTTATGTGATACCGCCTTTCTACGATTCCCTGATCTCTAAATTGGTGGCACACGGTAAAGACAGAACGGAGGCCATAGCCCGCATGGAAAGAGCCCTCTTTGAGTACATAATCGTGGGCGTGCATACCAACCTAGTATTCCACAAGGCTGTAATGAGGAATGCGAGGTTCAGGAGTGGCGACATCAATACCAACTTCATCAAAGAAGAGAACATCCTGGAGAAGGTAAAGGAGGTTGCCAAAGAGGATTACGAAAAAGGGAAGTCCTTGGCCTCCGCTCTTGGTGCAGATACCAGGAAAGTTGCCGCCATCTCCGCTGCTGTGGGTACATACATGACACAACAAAAGGCCAATGGGAAGGTGTAGATTGGGATCGGACTTGTTGAGTTACCTTGAATCCGGATCATGGGTGTCAGGAGAGGAAATAGCATCGGAACTCGGTGTTTCCAGAGCAGCCGTCTGGAAACAGGTCCAAGCATTGCGCACAAAAGGCTACAAGATCGAGTCCTCAACAAACAAAGGCTATCGCCTGGGTGCAAACCAGGATGTACTGGACCCAGCGATGATTCTAAAATGCCTGGAGACGGATTTCGTTGGAAAGGACCTGCGTTACTTCCGAGAGGTGAGATCCACAAACGAGACCGCCAGGCAGATTGCCGCCAATTGTGGGAATGGTACCGTTGTACTGGCAGAGGTTCAGACCAACGGCAAAGGAAGACTATCCAGACCGTGGCATTCGCCTTCCGGCGGAATCTGGATGAGCCTGGTCTTGAAGCCGGAGATACCCATGGCTCAAGCTTATCGGATCAACATGGCAGTGAGCGTTGCCATCGCCAGAGCAATGTTGCGCCTGTACGGCATAAAAGCGGGCATAAAATGGCCCAACGATCTTCTTGTCAACGATCGAAAGCTATGCGGCATTCTGATGGAAGTCAGCGCTGAGACAGACCGCCTTGAGTATGTCGTGGTGGGCGTAGGAATAAATGCAAACGTTGATGTGAATAATTATCCAAGCAACTGGAACGCCACGTCCCTTTCCAGGGAAACGGGCAGCCAGGTTTCCAGAACCAAATTAATACAGACACTGTTGATAGAGATAGAGAAGGCCTACAAACAAATGGGATCGCGAGATACATATATGGAGTGGCGGGACCGATCTGTCACTCTTGGCCGTCGTGTGCGCATAACTTCCTCGGATGGCGACCTTGAGGGTCAGGCAGTATGCCTTTCGGAGGATGGGGTTCTCGGAATTGAGCTGGCTGGAGAACCAGGGGTAATCAAGCGGATAGTTGCTGGAGACTGCATTCATCTAAGGGCTCTGTTATCATGAAAAAGAAACACGTTCAAGGGATAGCCAAGGACACCCTGGATTTCATACTTGAGGCCTCCAGGTCATCCATGCCGGATGAGTTCGCGGGGTTGCTTCAGGCCGATAACGAAATAATCACGGAAGTGCTCATACTGCCCGGCACTGAGTCTTCCAGAATGAGTGCCTTGATCCGGCTCTATATGCTGCCCAACATGCAGGTGGTTGGATCTGCTCATAGCCATCCATCCTCAGACATCAGACCTTCTAAGGAGGATCTCGCCTTCTTCTCAAGGACCGGGGACTATCACATAATCGTCGGCCCGCCATTCGATGAATCGAGCTGGGCCTGCTACGACCAGCTCGGCCAGAGGAGAGAGCTGCCTGTCGTAGATATCGAGTTCGAGGACAAGGATTTCGATGAATCTGGTCTGGAAGAGGATAGAGATCTTTGACTCGCGTTCTGGCCACAGGCACCTTTGATCTCCTTCACCCCGGCCACCTTCTCTACCTGGAGAGATCCAAGAAGCTGGGTGACGAGCTGGTGGTGATCGTGGCCAGGGATGTCAACGTCAAGCACAAGCCCAAGCCCATCGTTCCCGAAGACCAGAGGCTTAAAATGGTCCAGGCGTTAAAAGTCGTAGATCAAGCTATTCTAGGGGATGAAAAGGACCTCTTTCGGCCCATAGAGCAGCTTCGGCCTGACATAATAACCCTTGGCTTCGATCAGCACTTCAATCCGGCCATATTGGAAGAGGAGATGGCAAGGCTAGGCCTTCACCCAAAGGTGGTCAGAGTCACAACCCAGGACTCCTGCGACCTGTGCAGCTCTAGAAAGATCGTGGCTAAGGTTCTTGAAATTCACAAAAATCGATGAAGGCGGATGCCGTCAGATACTTATATAGACATCTCATCTCCGAGAGCCATATGGCCAGAGTTGCGGTAGGTGGCACTTTTGATCCCCTTCACGACGGGCATCTGTCGTTGCTGAGGAGAGCTTTCGAGCTTGGCAGAGGTGACACCGTTGTGATAGCCCTAACATCGGATGAAATGGCCAGGGATCACCGGACTCGCCCGGTTCACGATTACGAGATCAGGCTCAAGAACTTAAAAGGCTGCATACAGAGGGAGTTCGGTGCACAGAACTACAAGGTGGAGAAGCTGAACGACCTGTGCGGATCTGCAATTTACGATGACTTCGACTACATCGTGGTCTCCCCTGAGACCGAGCCCGTGGCCGAGAGAATAAACAAGCTCAGAACGGAAAAGGGCCACAATCCCATAGAAATATCGCTAATAGAGTACCGACTTGCTCAGGACAACATCAGAATCAGCTCCACCAGAATCTCAGAGGGCAAGATCGACCGACACGGAAAAGTGCTGATCGGTTAATTGGCCTGAACAATTTTAAGATTTCTTTTGTATGATACAAAAAAATGATGCCTTATCGTTCCTATAGACATTTGGTACTGCAGGCTGGAAGGATATTCCAAATATAGTTGAGGGCTGTGTGGTAACCACCCTAAAGTGCATGTTCCATTCTACCGACAAGTTCGGGATAGCGCAGTAGCAATTTAAAGAGTGGCTGGTTTCAACCACGTTGGAAACGCAATCATCGCGTAAACTATTGCCGCTATTGTTGCAACTTCTATTGCGTAGATCCCGATCTCGAATGGATCTATCTTCTTTTGTTGCTCTTCTTCGGGCATATTGCTCCTTGGTTTATAAAAAATCTAACCAGTTGCTACCGCGCTCTCGTAAGATTCGTCTCGTATGATTCGTATGCTCCGCTACGGTTTGGAATATCTTTGTTTGATCTTACTTATCGTTTCACTTACCAATAGCCCAGAACATGCAGTGCCAGGATGATAATTACAAATAGCACTGCAATCCCTACGAAACGGGGATAAACGCTGCCTGGTGCAAATACCTGAACCTTCTCCTCAGTCATAATTCCTCCCAGACGGTGTGCTGCTTCGCATTCAGCTTCTGACTATTCCCTTTAGTCCCGAGATTATCCATAGGGCCAGTCCCCAAAAAATTAGGATACTAATAGTCATCGTATCCATAGTATTGAAAACCTCCATTATTAATGGTTAATAACTTATATGTAAATGTTTCCATTGAGTTGTCATTGGAGCTTACGCTATGGGAACCTCATCACCTCGCAAAGATCCAATAAGCACACTATGGACTCCAAGATGAATATATTCATTACAATAAGCAACCTAATAGATTGCACAGAAGTACTTTGATTTTATTGAATGTTTTAAAGGAATGGCCGGGACGGCCTTTAAAGGATGTCGGGGGTGAGACCGCGCCCAGCCAAGGGACAATAGCAGTCTCTATTAAAGAAGATTACCGCCATATCATCAGAAGTTCGCCTGCAACTTATCTAACCCCCTCGGTGGATCTTCTTAGGGTTCAATGTTCCTTCAAGGATAGCCCTTCAAAGATAGCGTGCCGACGAAGCTCTTCAAAAAAAGAAAAGCTTAACTCTATTTAAGTAGATTTCAATGGTTGATGGGGCTAACACGCGATCTTTCAAGTAACGACGAAATCTCAGCGAGGCATGTTGTACGACCATTGGAGTTGCCTTCCGTGATCAATTCTGTGTCGTCGCGATTCTCTTCATATTTGAGCCACCTTTTCCCGGAAACCGTTGCTTTGGCACGTCCCATTCTGTTCATTGCATTGGCGCTTTTCATCTTATGTTCGACGTCAATATCGCAGCCATCTTTTCGCCCAGAGACAGGCACCCTCATCAAGGACTTTGCCAGGAACGGCTACGGTGAACTCATGATACACAACAACTGGACCATGGACACCTATCAACGCAAAATGGGCATATCCTGCCATTTCAGTATCAGTGAGATTTTCCAACTATAAATAACTACCTGCCACTTGTGCCAGCAAACAGTGGTAGCGAAATCTTTAAATAGTTATACTACCATTAGTAGTGGTAATAGAGATGATAAAGATGGTAAAAATAGAAGTATACGAGTTTGCCACACTAGAACCAGTGTATATAGATGTCACTGATAGTGAATACGAGACGCTCAGACACCTGTGTAAGAAAACGCATGAAGATGGTAAGTCTGTTATCACTTTCAAAGGACACAGGCTACTGACCTATGTGAGCAGACTTCCGGAAAAACCTGTAGGATATTACATTAAGGAAGATCCAGATCACGAGAAAGCTGTTAGACTTGTCAGAAGAATCTTGGTTGATCTTGGTATCAAAAGTTACTTAACAGGTATTGAAATTAATTTAATGCGCGCTAGAAACCCAATTGAGATATATCCTGAACCTTCGCCTTCTGATGTCATACACTTCAGCAAAGAGCTTTACGATGAGGTTCGTAGGAAACGCGGCAAGAAACTTAGCGAGGAAGCAGCTAGAATCTTCAGATATGGTGCAGATTTAGCAGCAGAAGCACCGGGAAACACTGTTATGGTTAAGGTTGTAGAATCATCGCGAGTGATCACGCTTGAGGTTAAATCTAGCGGAATACGATATAACAAGAGTAACCCAGATAAGCCTTATGATGATTTCAGAATCGAGATGGACGATTACTGGGTAGGCAGACATTACTGGAATAAAAATGGTATCAAGAACGAGATTGTAGCGTTTGTTGCTAATGATCTACCGGATGATGATCCTCTCAAAGTTAGGGGTTGCTGGATTCATGAGCTGCCGGTTCCCAAAGAGATAATGGTTCCCACTGGAAAGTATGCAGTAGAAAACACCAAGCTAATGAAGCAGTGGAAAAATGAATGGAAATGGTACGGCACAAGAGTCAAGCCTATAACTAAAACAGAAGAGATGTCATTCATCCCATTCATGAGAGTACCCAGAAAGGAGAGGTGTCTCCAACCACTGAAAACGTTGCTAGAAAAGTGGATTAAGGAGTGCGAATGAGATGATACCCAAGCATAAGTGCTTAAAATGTGGGTATGAATGGCCTCAATTAATAAAGAGTCCAGTTAAGTGTCCCAACTGCCAAAGCAGGAAGTGGGGACACGGAGTAGTTGAACCTGTCATTACGAAAGATGAGATAGATGACTTTGTTGCAGCTACAGTTGAAACACTTCGCGAATTAGGATTGACTCCTAACGAAATTCGCACACTATTTGTGGCAAAACTCAAGGAGAAGCAAAAACCTTAAATAGTTACCACTACTAGTAGTAATACAATGAATAGCGAAAGCAGAGGAGACGAAAAACATGGACGTTGAATGTGATGGCTGCCAACGAAAATTCGAATTTGCAGGAGATTTTCTTCCAGCAAACATAGTCTTCGTGGTACATTGTGCCAAACGCAAGCACAGTCGTTGGAAACGTATGGAATTTCCCAAAATAACATTCTTATGCGCAGAGTGTACTAGAAAGGAAAAGGCGAATAAAAAGAGGTTAAAAATGGCCAAATCTGCTAATAGTCTAAAGAGGTGATAAACGATGACAGTAACAGATACCAATGCAGTAACTCATTATGATGTTGCTGTCATTGCAGCGTTACAAGCCATAAGGGACAAATATGCAGGATGCAAAGTTATAAGCAAACAGGTTCGCAAACACAAGGAGTATTCGTATGAAGCTCCCCCTTATAGTTACAATAAGGAATTGCATAAGGTATATTCTGCTCCACTAAATCCAATCGCACAACCTAATGTATTCTTAGCTGCTGATCCAAGGCGTGAACACTACACTTATACTGAGTATCTCGAACAAATCGCGAACCTGAGGGCATTCAAATTAGTCACAGATTTTGGTGATCACGAATTTGAAGTCGTGTATACTAAACCAGCTAAGGATATACCCAGGAAATACCACGAACTGACCAGAGATTTCGTTAAAATATGGGACACCTATCTTGTCGATGATTGCAATGTAATCCATATTGATGAGGTAACACCTGATATACCTGATGCCAGGGACAGATCCCAGACTCCTCTGGTCGCACCCAAAATGTACGAAGCATATTGGGATAACAAGGATTACCAGTTTGAGTTCACTGATTCCCAGGATCACTTGATTAATATAAATGGCTCTGTTGATATCTGGCGCGAATCTAATAAGCTGGGTTTGGTTTCCAGGATAGTTGACCATGTTTGGACACCTTATTCTGAGCCTAAGTGTATCGATCCATTCAGGCGATTCAATCACTACAGCGACAATAACATGCACAAAGGTAAACACACTGGTAAACTGCTCTATACCCAAACTGCTTTCCCACAAAGCCACTACCCAAAAAAGGTATACGACACCAAAAAGGAGGATAGTGCTCTAGGATATTGTGTTGATAGTGAACTACAGGAAATACGCAGGTTTGATCGTGGTAGGTGCTATATCGTTGATAGTAGACCTGAACACATTTGTCTAATCTACGATAACGATTCCCGTTTAATTCATCCAGTTCATCACAAGGTGTATCGCATGGGGTGCGATATATCAAAGCTTAAACAAAAACTCACGAAGTATGATGAAGCAACAGGTGAGCCACCTTATCATCACTACGTCCAGGAATCTACTAAATGGAGCGCCAAAACGCCTATAACCAGCGAGGATACAGTGGGGAACAAAAACAAGATCAACTACTCATTCCCAGGACAGGTAAGAGTAAAGGCTACCAATGGAGGAATGCACCAATCTTACAACATTCAAACTGAATTAATGATCATCAACGAATTTAACGCCAAACATAAGCACCAGGAATACGAGTACTCACTGAAATACTACATAGGTCCATGCCAAATTTGGAATAACAATCGTTGGACCAAAGCTGACTGCTCCAATTGTAAATCTCCTAAAGACCAAACAGGTGACGACTGCCACACACGAGACGAAACAGTTTCAGGTTTCAAAGGAAGCCATCTCAAATTAGAATTCAAGGATAATTGCCGCCTGAAGTGCGCACTGCCATTACATATTCCCAGGTCCAAATATCAACGAGTCACAGGCGTATTTCCATCAGCCAAACCATCTGAGATTGATAAAATTGAGGATGAAATTCTAGAGGATGATAAAAAGGACATACCTACCCATGATGACGATATTAAACTTAGTGATGATGTACTAAAGGAGTACACTGATAACAAACCAGTGTCTAACACCACATATTACAAGGATGCCAAGTTGCGCCATCGGGACCATAAAATCAGGATGTTTGAGGTAACTTGGAAGATTACCAGGGTCATCGATCTACTCTTATCAGGTCAGGATACATTCTATAGCCTTGTGTTTGCTCAGGACGTTCCATTACCCAAATTGCAAGGAATGGATGGGTTATTGATTGTACCTAAGGATTTCGAAGTAACTTCTGATGTGCCAACCCAGATAGGAGTCAAACCCCGGTACAAAAAAGGGGACCCACCTCCAGGTAAACCAATGACTCTCTATGAACAATACCAAATGCTACAGTTAAACGCTAACTTGCCTTGCTTAATCCAGGTCTACTATCAACTCTATGGTATGACACTCAGTAAACGCCAGGTCAAAAGCAGCCTGAAAACCAATGAAGCTATCCAGTCCAAGAAATATTCCATGACCAAAAAGGACAGGACCAGCGTTGATGCGATCAAAGCTCTATTCCCTCCATTAACCTTGAAGCTTTAATCGCGTTATTTTTTTGCCACTATTATTACTACCTTGAAATAATATTTCTTCATTCATCATTGCTACCATTGGCAGACAAACGGGGGGTTATTGTTATGCTGCTATTCAGTATATAATATAAAAAGGAGCACATCTTGGCCCCCCCCATTAGTCTTCGAATATGAATACCGGGAATTGCAACTATAACAGTGTTACTTATTACAAAATGGGCCCAGATTAATGGATTTTGGAAAAATGGCAAGCATCTAATATATTCCAATGATTAATCGTTATAAAATGGCTACTGATATTGGTGACTTTTCATAATGCCACTGCATATCGATGCCATCGCATAGCGAAAAGTGGTGTTGCTATAATTGAGAAGAGGAATAGAAGTGAAAGAGTTACATCTTTTTAATTCTTTTCTTTTCGTTGTGTTGAATGTCTTTTTTTAAAGTTTGAATATTAACAAGTGATTAATTAAGGTGATTAAAAATGGTTGTTAAAAAGTATGGACGAAGCATGTCAGTAAGTTTTGCAGAAGATGCAATAATAGAAGCGTTCATGAAGAAAAGTGGCCTAAGGTTTACAGACCTATGCAAAATGGCCTTGAATGAATTTATGAATAAGCACAAACCAGAAGAATTTAATAGGTGATATAAAATGAGGGACTTTACATTACAGGAATTAAATAATTTAATGAACAACAAAATGATCACGATGAAGGAGTATAATGTTCTAAAAAGCATGGCTACTGATTATGAAGAAGTCAAGAATGTTCTCGAAATCAAATCCCAGCAACCAGTAATAAAATCTGATGATGAGAATCTAATTAAGGAAATAGTAACAAATAATAATGACACTGCGTACCAATTATATAAAAACCTGGAGGCAAACGAACGCGAATCAGCAGTAGCAATAGCAAAAGAAAACCTCAAGCACGTAGAAAAATTGTTTAATAGACGCATGAATACAATGGTTTTCAAGTCCAATGTCTCACAAATAGAGAAAGAAGTTGAGGTATGGTCAAGTATAGATGAATCTACAGGCCTGAGCTTGAACCAGGAGTACCAGCAGTCGATGAGGATCATAGAAGGTGCATAAAGTATGGAAAAGACCAAAATTTTTTGCAATTTGCAGGATGCACAGCGAGAAGCGTATTTACAATTTCAGAACAGAGATAAGGTCATCAAGAAGCAAGAAAAAACTGAGTTAATTTTCAATCCTGCAGCGTTCGACCCCTCAATAATTCAAAAAGAAGATAAGTTGGTAGATGAAGCTGAACCTGATCCAGAGGACAAAAATGAGGAACTCATGGAGCAAATGGAAGAGGAAACAAAACGCAATCAAAAGCTGGCTACAAAGTTAGAAGAACGATTGTTATCAATTCAGAGATTAAGAAACGTAAAACAAAAATTGTCAGAATTGGGGGAAAAACTATGATACTGGAAGAATATTTATCCCAACATAAAGGACAAGAAGTTAGATTGAAATTGAACAGCAACGAGTATTATAAAGGCATTCTAACAAGCACCATGGGAGCATATATACAACTTGAGCTTGGAAGGCAGGTATTCTGTTATGTCTATATCCCCAATATTATTAAATTTGGAGAAGCGGTTATAAAGCCAGCAGGTCACGAATGGTCCAGAGGCATCTCTTAAGAATCAATAACGAATAACATTATGTTTCCACACCCAGCATTAGTTTATAGTGTTTGGCATCACTATCCTCACTGATACTGGGTTCGTAAGATCGCTAACGAATACCAACATTTTAAAGGTGAATAATCATGTGTAACAATAATGAATCAATTTTAACAGAGCAAGAAATTAAAGATCTTGAACAATACGCGTTTGACAGCGTGATAGAAGAGGCAACAGATTCACAACTTAGAGAAATGGACTACTGTCGCCTGCTGACATTGCAAGATATATTAGATTTAGCGGAAGAAGTAGAAAATATTGAGGTTCTGAGGCTGATTCTCAACATAATGATCAACCAAGCTGAAAACAGAGAGAGAATGAATAATGTGATAGCAGAATTGGTAGACGAAGCAACAATAGAATAAGAAAAATCGATAACGAATACCAACTATTTTTTAACATGAATAGATTTGATTAAGGAATGAGGATGATTAGAATGACTACTGTATATATTAATCATGACGATGAAGAATTTTGTGAGACAATAGAGAATAACCTGTTAAATGAAATAGTATTTTGTAGAAGAACAGATAACAGAACATTTTGTGCAAAGCTTGTAGAAATAAGATGTCCATTGTTGTTTTTTGAAATTAAATCAGGTAAAATCATCACCAACCTGGTTAAGGCTATCGTAAGTATACAAAAACACGAAGACTATTTCAGTAAATCAACATTAGTATAAAACCAAAATACGAGGAATGAATTATATGTCTAGCAATAATAATATAACAACAGAAATTAATAGCACTGTATTACCTGTATTGCCTAATATAACCACAGATGAATTACTATATGGCACAGGAAAATTTGATAAGGATACAGGAAAGGAAATTATGAAACTAAGCCCAACCAAAGCAGCCAACGCGATATTAGAGAAATGCACTCTTGCTATGCGTGAAAATGATGAAACGATTTATATATTTGATGGCAAGATTTACAGGAAAAATGGTGTACAGATTATTGAATTTTTCTTAAAGAATGCAGTTGGAGATAAGGCGTTAAAATACGCCAGATCAGAGGTATTAGCATTGATCAGAATTGAACTATCGTTGCATCCTGTTATATTTGATCCATATCCAAATCTATTAGGTTGTCAAAACGGAGTATTGGAACTTGATACGGGAACCTTCAGAGATTACAAGAAAGAAGATTATATCACAGATCCTATACCTGTCACTTATAACCCAGATGCAACCTGTCCAGAGATTAGCAAGTTCATCAATTCCATTACGCCTATTGAAGCAGACCATGAGACGCTGTTTGATATCTTAGCTTCAGGTGCATATAGAAAGGCGCTGATGTTCATAGGTTTCATAATAGGCCATGGTTCTACGGGATCAAGCCAATATGTTCACCTTATAGAGAAATTTTATGGTGCAAAATCAATCGAAGGCCTATCATTAAGAGAAGTTTCTGAAGGCAGATTTGCATTAAGCAACTTAGAAAACGCTAGGTTCTCTATAGTGAATGAAGTTGAATCAGTCAATGCTTCAGGAACAGGTAAGATAAAGGAGATCTCCGGAGGGGACAGAATATCAAGTGATGTAAAGTATGAGAAGAACAGGTGCAGATACTTACCGTTCACCAAGATGTTATTCAAAGGCAACAGTATTCCAAAATTCGCTGATGCCTCGTATGGGTTCAAGAGAAGATACAGAAAGACATTCTTACCTTACAAATTCGTGTCCAGTGTAGACTCATCCAAACTCAACCAACGCCAGGATGATCCCAAAATCTTAGAAAAGATGACCACTCCGGAAGAACTATCTGGTCTGCTAAATATAATTGCTAAAAGAATGCCAGGTATAATAGCTTTAGGCAAGATACCAGATAGACATCCTGAGCAAGAAGAAGAAGATGAAGAAACTCTAATAAATTCAGTTACAACCTTCTTCGAGTTATTTTGCGACGATGACGGTTATGATATGAATATATCAACAACTGAATTATTTGAGAAATTTACAGAATGGGCGAACCTAACCGGGGGTAACCTTGAAAATAGGTACAGATTCAGACATCTAATCACAACGTTGTTAGGTAGAAAACCAATGGTAGGCAAATTGAAGGTTAAGGATAGCACATTGAAGGTTGAGGATAAAACAGTAAGAGGATTTCCAGGATTGACATTTAATAAGGCTGATTATGATATCACAATATTGCAACTGTCAAAGGAATTGATTCAATAGGCAATGAAAGTTACACTTGTTACACTTAAGTTACACTTAAGTTACACATTGAAAACAGCCTCTGCATACCTAAAGTTACACTTGTTACACTTTTTAATCAAAAATATTATCTTTACAAAAAATAATCTATAGGAAAGAAACACAAAACCAGGAAAATATTGTAACAACCGTAACTTTCAATACCAGTGAGCACAACTCAAAGTGTAACCTCAAATGTAACATAAGTGTAACTCCCCACTCCAAATGTCGCAACCCCATCAGACAAACGGGGGGGGTGATAGAAGCCTGCTACGGAGCAGTCTGAACCAAAGCGAAGCCAACAGGCTGAGCATAGTCATTAACTTAGTTTAAAACAAGGAGACCCAAAATATGTTTAATAATATAAAACTTAGTGAATATCTGGTAGAACTTAAAGATTTAAAGATTTGGATACCGTGGATGAAAGGAACCACTGGAGGAAAGAAACCCAGTTTAGATGGTAAGCGATACGCCAAATGGAGTGACCATTCTTTATTTATGACATTTGATGGAGCAGCAGGACTTCAGAAACACACTCCAGGTTTAGCAGGAATTGGATTTATAGTCCAAAGACCTTACGTTGTGATAGATCTTGATGATTGTTTTGATCAAAATGGTGACCTGAATCCTGCTGCTAGTTCAATAGTCAGTGACCTTAATGCTTATTGTGAGTACTCGCCTTCAATGAACGGCATACATGCAATTTGCAAGGCATATCTACCTGACTGCAAAAAACTCAATACAGTAATTGGTGATGATCAATCATTAGAAATCATAACACCCGGTAACAATTTCGTAACATTTACAGGGCTCCCACTACCAGGTTATAACACAGCAATCTCAGACGGGACCGGAGTATTAGCACAATTTTATAAAGCTGCGCCGTCGCAGCATAACACTCCCCCCCCGTTTGTCAGACAGTATGAATCCCATGAGTGCAATTATGGAAAAACGTGTTTAAGGAATGCACTATCAGATATCAGGTCATCTCATAAAGGTAACAGAACTCAGACGCTGATCACTAAATCATTCAAGGTTGGTATGATAATTGATCATATAAATGAAAATTCTGCCACAATGGAATTGGAGTTAGCTGGTCAGTCAGTGGGTTTGAGTCATGATAAATGCAAGGCAACTGTTGCCAAAGGTATAGCAGACGGCAAGAGGAAGAAGTCAAATGTCTTGTGTAGCTACAATCATAAGAAGTTGATACTACTTCCAGATTGAGTATACATCCTTCACTCGCAGTGGAAGGATGTCCAACAGGACAGGATGGATGCATTCATCGTCATCTGCTGCTATGCAGTCGCTTAAAAGCATCGACCCTCTCGTAAGAGAATTGGTCGATGCTCTATATGCATTTGCAACGTTTTTGGTGAGATTGAATGTTGTGACATCTAATTTGAACACGAGAAAATAGGAACCAAGCATGGGGACATTTAAATTAAACTACTACGGTAATGAAAGGTGAAAATGTGACAACTAATTTTGATATTTTTGAACTTCTAGATGAAGCTCCAGGACACCAGCTAACCAAGCGATCACTCCAGAGGAAACTACATGTTTTAGGCACTGACTTAGATAAAGTATTGGAAGAAATGTATATTCATGGAACTATATATATGATGCCTATGAGAGGTCTTCCAGGAGGCAAAACAGGATGGTTGATATCGCTCAGGACTATGGCATAGTGTAGCACACGCGCATCATATTCTTGCACTGATATAGTGTTATGAAGCTCCAGCAGATAGCGATTGACACTAAGCATACCAGATAAGGCTTGCTTTCTTATACTTTATGAGAATGAGAGGAGCCATTGTAGTGAGTTTTAAGGCCCAAAATATCTAGCAAGGAAATATATTGTAGCTTAAATAAATTAAAGTCTAGCCTTGGTCACTACACGAGTTCCTGAGGCATCATCCCAGCCGGAGCGCCACAGTGACGCTAACCAGCAACGGGAAAACTACCTCACGGTGAGGTAGTTAATTATGGAACCTCTGAGGTGGGCAAATACCAGGATCTGCATCACTGCCTCACAGTGAGGATAGGTTCCAAGCCGGCCTTTCTCGTTAGAATAGGCCGGCAGGAATAGCAGTTAGAAAAACGCAAGAGGTTAACTATCATGAGAAGATTGGGCAGAAAAAATTATAAAATACGAAATATATATTCTAAGAAAATACAGCCAAACAGCAAGAAGAACAAGGAAGTCAAGGAGACATTTTTATGATGTATACTGTTTTTGTTTTGAAAGTATTGGATGAGAATCTAATTATAAAAAAATGGAGATTAAGAGTATCTAAGAAAGGATGGACAGGATTCTTCAGTCAATGGCCTTCAGATCTTTGGTCTAGACCATATGACAAGATAATTAGTTTCCTGTTGGAGCGGCGCAAAAATACTACAAATCCAAGCGAGTACTACATGACATTACCCTATCTTAGCAATGATGTAGATTCTGCCATTTTAGACCAGACATTTGAGAGTTTTCATTGGGGAACGTCCAATCATACGAACTCAGAAAAAAGCACCTATTTGGATACCCAGATGTATCCTGTTGAGACCTATTTGAATACCATTTGAATACTCTTTTAATATGAGGTTGAAATTATGTCAGCAATTTTACCAAGTTCAGGAATAATAAGAATAGTAGATTTAGCAGCATGGCACGAAATTGATGTTGATGCTATGATAGCGTCATTAGTTCAATCGCGTGTGCCAATGTTTAAAGCAGGAAAGAAAAAGGCATCATGGTCAGTTAGATTAGAGGATATTCACGCAAAAGGTGAGTAACTTGACTATAGAAGACATAATATTAGGTTCTCATTTTGCACAGATGGGCTATATCCCAGATTTTGTCACAGTACAAGATGAATATGCTATAGTTTGCTCCTTGCCTGTGCTCATTGCAAAGCGCAAAAAACTGGTACTTTCGTGCACAGGAAATGACCTTCTTGTTGTGATTCGAGGAGATATTGGCAATGGGATGTATAGTGAGATAGCAGTTCCGGAATTTTCGCTAACAGCAGGTGCTCCGGCTTTGGATATACCAGTTGAGGGAGTGTTTGCAGCAATCCAAGTCTGGGTTAAGCCTGCTGCACCTGGGATGAATGGTACATTGAGCACTTTTGTAAATTTGGAGACCTGAACATGGCAATTGTTTGCTGCATTTGTGGCTGCTCCCATAGTAATGGCAAGTATAATGGAGTGGGATATAATCCTGCTCATCCTTTTGCAGACGCTTTGGGCCATCTTTGGATTAGTCCAGATTGCAGAGCTGGCATAACTCGTTACGAAATTTCTGCACTCATGAATGGCAAAGGAATATATTATGTAAGGTGAATAATAATGAAAGGAATCATAAGTAGAATAAGTAAAGCAGAGACTAATATAGATTACAATGAGCTTGCAAGAATAACGAGAGAGAGACAAATTTCAGATGCCCATGTTCTGGATATCTTTTTGGAAAAATACCATACGCGAGAAGAGGTGATTAGACTCTTGGACAGCATGACAGGAATGGATCTTGAATAGAGTTTATTTTTATTCTAATTAGTGAATGAAGCACAGCATATGGAAACTGTCGCAAAGTATATAGGTCAACAACCTACGACTGAAGTCGTAGGCATGGACTAATGGCTGGTCCATAGCAATTGTTAGACTAGAGGACCTTAATCAAATAAGGTGATTAATAATGACAAAAACGAGAGGAGTTACATTGAAAACTCCAAAAGACTTGATGCGAATCTTAGGCGATGTCATCAGTGATATCATACAAGAGGGCAAGCAGGTTGAACATTCAGGCAAGATATTTCAGATAGCGAGTGTATGGTTGAAAGCATACGAAACTGCAACCAAAGAAGATCTAGCTCCAGTCCTGGAAGAGATAAAAACAAGGTTGGATAAGATGGAAGGTGTAAAATCATGAAAATAGAAGAAGAAATTAAAAAAGTGCAGAAAAGAACAGACGAGTTGGAAGATAAAGGTCAACCTAAACCACTGTGCGTCTTGGACATAATCACTAGTTTGGCTAAGATTCATTCTGCTGAACGTAGCGGCAACCAAGAGGAAATCGATGCGGCGGTAAACGAATATGAGCGCAGGCTGAAGCAAACTCCAGATACGCCAGAAGAGGAAAAAAAGGCACAACAAATCTTGGAACTCATCAAAAAGTATCGAAAACATAGTAGATCTCCATGAGATAGAATATTGAAGATTGGCCACAAAATACCAAATTTTTTATCATTTCTTTGCTTTTTTTATCATTTTTTATTTCAATTCATTCAATCTTATAATAACCAAATGAATATTAATTTTCACAACCATAATTTCGCCCTTTTTACCCCACCGATCGCCTTTTGGCATAACGATTCATTTTAATATCAACCATTTATGAAAATCACCGATCGGAAATCCAATTATATATAAATGCTTAATACAAATGGACAATTGTATCGTCTATAGAGGATAAATTAATAATTTTTATCGTCTATAGCGTATAATAATGTCTACTATTTAAAGCTTTTGGTTCATGCCTCTTTTCTGCCCAATCTCCAAGGAGCAACTCAAATGGGGTAGGCTATCAGACGACCCGATTTTAGCAACCCCAAATCAGGCGATACACTATCAGTCGCCACATTGGGTACATTCGAGACACGCGAATTTTGGCCTCACCGTTACTGATTCACCCCCATTTGTATCGTATCTATTATACATCTATTATCTAAAGAGAGTTGTCTATAGAGTAATTAAAGAAGGAGAGGAGTACAGAAGAGATGCGATACAAAATCGAAAATTCAATATCTGTAAACCCAAAAATGGCGTGTCCTGCATCTCTGAAATGGTCAGCTGCTGCTGTTCCATTAGTTTTGAAATTGTATAAAATCGATAGCAGTAAAAATTCTTTACAAATTGCTGGCTATTTTACGCTTCTGCCATACGGGGGTTATTTTTATATTTGGCATTTAAAGCTGCAAAACTCCGGTGCTCCACCAATTTGTAAACTTTCCTAGTTCTATTTAACAACCAACAACAGTATCCCAGACTTGGATTCACAACCTGAATTTGCAACCTGTCTGACAAGCGGGGGGGGGGTATGCAAGGCAGCGCCTGCCTTCTAACTCAGTTTACCAGCCGGGGGAATGCCATGAGGGGAATGAGATTAGAGTGTGTCGCACACACTTACTTACCCCCCCCCCCATTTGTCTGTCAGGATGCAAATTAATGGAGCAAATAACATTATTAATAAAAATAACCCCCGTATGGCATAAATTGATGAAAACTAAGTATGTTAGCGTGCTTCCTTGGATGAAGGAAGCTGTCATTGCATGACTGATAGATCGATCGTCATTTGCTGCTATGCAGTCACTTAAAGCATCTTTCCCTCTCGCAAGAGGATTAGAAAGATGCTTATTTCTTGTTGGCTACTGTTGGTTTGTCAAAATCATTTCTGCGAACACTGTAACTGTTGCATGTTGCGGGATATTACCAATTGTATTGAATTGGGATAATTGCTCATACTTCAGTGTGCTACATTGTGTCATAGCCTTATTATTCTTGCGATTTTATCTATATAGTTTGAATAGTGATAAGTTACAGCATTCAGTACTTGTATGTCACAGTGTATCACGCTCAAGCACCCATATTGATTATTTTATAAAATTACGCTTAAAAATGAAGTTCGCTTACAATACAAAAGCGAACTTTGGATCGATAACGGCAAAGCCACAGACCTTTTACCAAGCCATCAAGCTTGCTCTAGTATATAAACTAGCCACAGGAACACATCAGTTTGTCAATAAGTTTGGCAACGCTTTCAAAGAGACATTATCTGTCCTTGAACCAATTTATGCTTTCAAGTTCAATTAACTCTTTTTCTAGTGATTCCGTGAGGATCGTCAAAACCTTATCGAGCGTTTCAAAACGTTCCTTTGCGCTTTCATATTTTGCTTGGTCCTGCAAAGCAGCTGGGTATAATGGTACCCCATCTGGTAGTGAAGCGAAATGTTCCAATGTATCCCTAGTTCTTTTTGCTTCCAAATTATAATTCTGTATTTTAAAGTAGATATCACTTAAAACGATGGCTTGATCATGATTGAAAAGCACTATGGAGAGTTTCGAAAAACTAATCAATCGAAATACTTATATACTATTAATACTATAATATAATGCATGAGGACTCTCATTGATTTTGCCATTCGAGCAGAATATGCTCGAGTAAAAGCCCTCGGAGATGATCTATCCGAGATCGGATCGTTGATCAATTGGGAGCGTTTCAGATTTTTGGAACCATTGATATACAAAAATAAAACTAGCCGCGGAGG
The DNA here is from genome assembly GCA_963754945.1 of Methanotrichaceae archaeon. Taxonomy (GTDB): domain Archaea; phylum Halobacteriota; class Methanosarcinia; order Methanotrichales; family Methanotrichaceae; genus Fen-7. Next base: position 43,174 of record CAVWIG010000031.1, on the reverse strand, counting down.
TCGTCCGAACATTGACATCGTGATTATGGTGAAAGCTCTCGTAATTCAGCATTGGTTTGGTCTAACAGATCCAGAACTGGAGCGACAGGTTGCGGATAGGATCTCTTTTCGTATTTTCCTTGGCACCACTGAAGTAATTCCTGATTTCAGCACAGTTTGGCTATTCCGTGAACGTTTGATTAAGTGCGACGTATACGATGATCTTTGGAATGAGCTTCAAAGGCAGCTCGATGAGATGGGGTTTACTGTAAAGAATGGCACTATCCAGGATGCAACCTTCATAACTTCGGACCCAGGTCGGAAGAGGAACAAGAAAGACGAGCAAGGCGGGGACAAAAAGGAAGGTCAAGATTCCGAAGCCACCAGTACGAGCCTGAATCAGGAGTTTGATAAAGAGCTAATTGGTATTTCAAATAATATTATTGATGACAAGGCCAAACCACAGAGACTCGAAGAAGAGCCAATAAATGAGGGAAGTTGGGCAAAAAAGGGTGTCAAATCCTTTTTCGGATATAAAGGTCATATCTCAATCGATACCAATTACCACCTTATCAGATATTTTGAGACTACAACTGCTTCTGTACACGATAGTCAGGTAGATCTTGGAATTGAAGGGCTACCACGTTACGCCGATAAGGGATATGATGGTGCAAAAACTCGAGGATATGATGCAGCCATGAAAAAAGCTACAAGAGGTCACAAGCTTGGAATCATAGATCTTCTGAGGAATAAGAGAATCAGTAAAACGCGATCGCACATCGAAAGATGCTTCGCTGTTATGAAGCGGGGGCATAAGGGAGCACATGTTTATGTAACAACTGTCGCAAGAGCTGGAGTAAAATTCATGATGAATTCGGTCGTTTACAACCTGGAACAGTTGAAATATTTAGTGCATAAACAAACAGCCTAGCGGAAGCTCTCTAAAAAAGCGCAAAAATTAGAAACAACAAGGTAAATTGAAATCTAATAAGCCAATTTAGGGGTGAAATATGCTAAAAAACCACTATAAAGATTGAAAATATTAACGCAAGAATTTAAGGCTTCATTAACCAACACTAAATCGAAACCCTCTATGTTACCTGAGTTTACAATCGAGTTCCATGCATCTACAGGAATTATTTTCCTATGCTTTTCATGTAAAAGTTCAATGCTTTTCCTTACATCATGTCTTAAAGAACTCAATAAAAACAGTTTCTTATCGTGATCTTGCTCTTTTTGGTGCATACGATTTTTCCAGAATCCTAAGTACACACCAACAGAGGCACCCAGCAAAGGGCCCAAAATTATACTAACAACACTCCAGATATTACTAACTACTTGTTGAACTAAGAAAATTGCCCTCATTTAGTTTAGGATTATTCTTTAAACTACAGATAAATTTATTGGTTCAGGTAGCTCAACCTGCTAACATGACAGAACTTCTCATGCTAATTTGACGTTCTTGAAATGAGTTAGATAGTTAAGTATTTTTCATACTTCTCTCGCTTGACTGTATCAGATATATGTAAGTACCTCATTGTGGTGTGGACATCATTGTGGCGCATTAACTCTTTTGTTGTCAGGATATCGCAACCTCGTTTGATGAGTAGGCTACCAAATGAGTGTCTGGCAAACACATGTAGTGCTCCTTTCTTTTCTATGCCAGCTAACTTCTTGTAGCGCATGAATACCTGATAAAAACTCCTGTGATCATATCTCTGGTTGTAGTCTGTGGTGAATAATGGTCTCCTGTTGTCAATTGTTATTTCCTGCCTGACACTTAGATACTGGCGAAGTGCTTGAGCACACTCATCATTTATATAGAGCAGAGCTGGTTTGCGACCTTTACCAGACTTGATTCTTACACTCAGATCCTGAAGGTTGATGTCTTCTATATCTAGATCACAGACTTCTGTTGCTCTCAGGCTGGCAAAGAAGGCCACTTGTAGCATAGCGTAGTGCTTGACATTATTTACTACTGAAAATATCTTTATGATATCATTTTCATCAAACCAATAAGGAATAGTGTCCTTAGGTTTGACACACTTAAAGGTGACAACCTGGTTATTCATTGCGAAGTAGTGCTTAATAGACCAGCAGCAGTTATTGTAAGAGCTTAGTGTGTTCTTCTTGCGAAGTACTTCGCGATAGCTCTCAAACTGGTTGGTTGATGGTTTATCTGTTTCTGCCCACTGAAGAAAAAGCTTAACTCTATTTAAGTAGCTTTCAATTGTAGATGCTGCCAACATATGATCTTCCAGATAACGCTGATATCTTCTCAATGCAGGTTGAAGGGCGACTTGACCTGTCTTCTTGGACCAATCTTTTGCCATCGCGATTCTCTTCATTTTGGACCCACCTTTGGCAGGAAACAGTTGCCCACGCATGTCTTGTCATGTGCATCGCATTTGTGCTTTTTCTCTTATGTTCCACAGCGATTTCGCAACCCATTGCCCGTCCAGAGACAGGCACCCTCATCAAGGACTTTGCCAGGAACGGCTACGGTGAACTCATGATACACAACAACTGGACCATGGACACCGTAGCTGTGCTGACCGACAGCAAGGTGAAGCCAATCCTGGCCGTTTATATCCGCTCCAAAGACTCCTACAAGATCAACAAAATAGAGGACGGTAGCTACGGCCTCTACTTTACAGTGGGCAATCTATGGGATGCCCAGGCAAGAAAGTTCCGCAGCGTCCTGGGTTACTACCGTTACAACCCTTCTTTGGTCTTTCAGACGACAGAGAATGAAACGGATATCGAATACTCCATCTTCGAGCTGGACCTATACGAAGCTGGGGCCTCTAACTTCGTGCCGGAGCAATTTGATTTCCCCGACCTTAGCTGACCTCAACCTCAGAAGATCTTTTGGAAGACCGCCTCAACCTCGGCCCGAAGAAGATCTTTGCCTTGAACCCTCATCTTCCATTTATGAGTTAGTGTGGTAACAGGCTTCATCAAACTGAAGAGATCTGCCGCCTCATCTTCGGTAAAATAGTGGGTCGTCACTCCAAGACCACGCCTGAATGTGCAGGGCTCTATCTCCTCCCCTATACCTGCCCGCATGTCTTCCACGCCGAAGTCGCGGAAGAAGAGCTTTCCTTCATGCTTAAGCACCCTGGTTACCTCGGAGGCCATCGTTTCACGGTCGGCATGAAGCACGTGGCCCACCACATGAAAGGCAAATACTGCATCGAAAGCTAGATCTCGGAAAGGCAAAAGGCATGCGTCAGCTACAAGGAAATCGGCCCTCTCCGGTGCCACAATGCGACCCAGCATGACCGCTACGGCCGAGACATCAAGAGCAGTTATGGTCCAGGGATATTGGAGCATTGCAGAGAGGGTCTTGCCGTTGCCGCAACCAAGCTCCAGCACCCTGGAGCCCGAAGGCAAATCCGGCAACGATGGAAGACCACCGCCCCAGAGGCGGCCACGGCTTTTATAGTCCCTTTCCCAGGCTTTCCGATAGGAATCCACGATCCTGCCTTGAAGTCGATCGGCAATAACAATTTTGTTTGGGAAAACGGTTATTAGTCCCAGCCTGATCTATCTCTTTATGGCTCCCGATATGCTTGATCGGTTCAAGGGCTGTTTTCTCGGTTTAGCGGCAGGCGACGCCTTGGGAATGCCTACCGAGGGCTACACAGCCGGAGAGATCCGTTCCAAGTTCGGCCCAGTCCGGGACATGATGCCAGCTCCGGAGGGCCACTTTCACACAGGACTTCTGGCAGGCCAGTACACAGACGATACTGAAGAGACGCTGATCCTGGCCGAGTCCATGATCGAGGCAACAGGTTTCTCAGGCGACCGTTTCGCGGACAGGCTCATGGAGTGGGGAGCGCCTGGGTCCTGGACGAGCGGCTGAACAGAGGCGTGGGGTTCACCACCAAGTCTTCAGTCGAACTGATGCTGTCAGGCACGCCATGGCCGGAATCCGGCCTACGTATGCCTACGTGCGGATCTGCTATGAGGGCAGCGCCCATCGGTCTTCTTTACCACCGCGACCTCAGCCTAGTCAGCAGCTATGCCGATCTTCAATCCATCTGCACCCACTGTGGCCCGGCCGCCAGGGCCGGATCTATTGCCATCGCTTCAGGCGTAGCCCTTTGTCTCATGGGCATTCCTAAGCAGACGATCTTAAAGACAGCCTCCGATCTTTCAAGCCGGGCTGACAAAGAGTTCGCCGATCGGCTCCTATGGTCCGGGTCCCTGATCGACCTCGATCCGGCTGATGCCCTTTCGGCAATCGGCAACTCTCCGGCCGTCTTCGAGACGGTTCCTGCCGCCTTCTATTGTTTCATCCGTTTTGAGCCTGAGGAGGCGCTGATCCACGCTGCTAACGGCGGTGGTGATACCGACTCAATAGCCTCAATGGCAGGTGCCTTGGCCGGAGCGTTCTATGGTACATCCTGGATCCCTGAACGTTGGCTCGCGCGCCTGGAGGGGCGGGAGCGCCTTTTACAGGCAGCCGAAAGGCTGACCGACCTGAGCATCGGCCTATGTGGCGTCTAGGCCGAGGCCAATTTATATCATTAAGTCGTGGTATCTTTCGTATGATAGATGTAGGAATAGTCGGCGGCTCAGGTTATACAGGTGGAGAGCTGCTGCGCCTTCTGGCGGGTCACCCTCTGGCAAAGGTCGTGTGCGTAACTTCAAGAAAGCTTGCAGGAAAGCCGTTGGCTTCTGTGCACCCGCACATTCGCGGGATCTATTCACTCTCCTTCGAGGCACCATCGGCAAAAGAGGTAGCTGAGAGGTGCGACGTGGTCTTCACCGCCGTGCCCCACGGAACAGCCATGGACTGGGTGCCAGGACTTCTTGATGCAGGCACAAGTGTAGTAGACCTGAGCTCCGACTACCGTCTGCCTGTGGATGTCTTCGAAAAGACTTATGGCACAAAGCACCGTGCTCCCAGAGATGCAGTCTTCGGTCTATGCGAGCTTCATCCTGAGGTGGCTCATGCTAATCTAGTCGGCAACCCAGGCTGTTATCCCACAGGGGCTATCCTGGCGATCGCTCCACTAGCGAAAGCAGGCCTGGTGGACAGAGTAGTCTTTGACTCCAAATCCGGGATCTCCGGCGCAGGAGCCGAGCCCACGGAGACCAGCCACTACCCCAATATGGCCGAGAACGTGATCCCCTACAAGCTGACAACTCATCGTCATGCGCCTGAGATCAGGCAAGAGCTGACCAGGCTCGAAAAAGACATCAGGGTCAGCTTCACGCCCCATGTGGTACCGTCGGTTCGGGGAATCCTGACCACCGCCCACGTCTTCGCAAAAGAGGACGCTGTGGACACCATCCAGGACAAGGCCGCTGTGGCTGAGATCTACAGGGAGTTCTACAAAAACGCCCACTTCATCAGGATGATCGAAGGTGCTCCCAAGATGAGCTCAGTTCGGGGCTCCAACTTCTGCGATATAAGCTTTGAGGCGGAGAAGGGAACTGACCGCCTGGTGGTCCTGTCTGTAATAGATAACCTAGTCAAAGGGGCATCAGGCCAGGCCATCCAGAACATGAACTTGATGTCGGGCTTTGAGGAGACCACTGGATTATGGTTCCCAGGACTTGCGCCGTAGTTTGAGGGATTGAAATGTTTGTTAGAGATGTGATGAACTCAAAGCCTGTGACCTGCCTGACTGAGGACACAGTCAGCGAAGCCGCTAGAAAGATGAAGAAAAAAAGGATAAGCGGCATGCCTGTACTGGATGGAGACCGGCTGGTTGGGGTAATATCAGAGTCTGATGTACTACGGCTGCTCTCCGGAAGAGAGGAGGGGCAGCTCTGGCTTCCCAGCCCACTTGAGATCCTTGAGGTGCCCTTCAGGGACCTCCTGAAATGGGAGAAGCTTCACTCAAGCGTTGAGGATATCTCCAAAAAGAAGGTCTCGGAGGTCATGCACAGGGACGTGCAGACAGTTGGACCGGCCGACTCCATCGAGGACGCGGCATCGATTATGACCAGGCACAGGATCAACCGATTGCCCGTCGTCGAGAACGGCAAGCTTGTGGGAATCGTCACTCGTGGTGACATCATAACAGGTCTAGGGAAGTCCAATGAAAAGGCTTGAAGGCGGCATCTGCACAGTACCGGGCGTTTCGGCCTCTGGAGCCAGGCAGGGAAAGTATGGCCTAGCTTTGATAGCCGCCAGCGGTGTTGCCGTGGGGATGTTCACGACCAACCGGGTCCGTGCGGCACCTCTTGACGTGACAGCAGAGAACCTGGAGAACGGCTGGCTTGACGGCGTGATTGCCAACAGCGGCTGCGCAAACTGCTACACCGGAGTGCAGGGCCTCCAGTACGCCAGGGATATGGTCCGGATGATGGCGGATTTCCTGAAGACAGCCCCAGGCAGGATCGGGGTTGCATCCACCGGAGTGATAGGACGACCAATGGACATGGAGATCATCGAGTCCCTCTTTCAGGAAGCTAAGGCCAGGCTCAGGAGCAGCCCTGATGCCAGCCAGGAAGCGGCCAGGGCCATCATGACGACCGACACTAGGTTGAAAGAAGTAGCCTTGGAGCATAAAGGGATGCACATAGCCGGGATTATTAAAGGCGCAGGGATGATCGAGCCCAACATGGCTACAATGCTCTGCTTCATCTACACCGATGCCGACCTACCCCGAGCGGAGTTAAAAGACTGCCTGGCAAATGCTGTAGCCGACAGCTTCAACATGCTTACTATTGATGGCGACACCAGCACCAACGACACTATCCTTCTCACAGCCACAGGTGCTCAAAAGTGCGACATCGGGACCTTCAGGGTAGCTCTGAACCATGTGTGCACCGAGCTGGCCCGGATGATGGCCATGGATGGCGAGGGTGCCACCAAGTACTTCGAGACGGTGATCACCGGAGCCGGGAGCGGGGAGGATGCCCGAGCTGCAGCTCGCTCTGTAGCTCGCAGTAGCCTAGTAAAGACCGCGGTCTACGGCTCCGACCCCAACTGGGGCAGGATAGTGGCAGCGGTTGGCAGGTCAGGAGCCCGGCTTGAGCCTGAACGCATTACACTAAGCCTCGAGGGTAATGGTCGCGAGGTGACCCTGGTGGAGAAAGGAAGAATAGTTCAGGGCGTGTTGGACCAGGCCAAAGAGATCATGGAAGGAGACTCCATTCTCATCTATGTCGATCTGGGCCTGGGAGACGCGACAGCCCGAAGCTTCGGATGCGACCTTACCCACGGGTATGTGGACATAAACGCAAACTACACGACCTGATATGTTCCGTGACCAACGCTTGGGTGGGATTCCGGAGGACGTCCTGGAGTTCCTGTCCTCAAAGGAGGCAGATAGAAGGATCTTCGAAGCCGATCTGCTTGTGGACAGAGCCCACCTGATAATGCTTAAGGAGCAGGGTCTGGTTTCAGCCGACGCATGTTCCCAGATCATCGATGTTTTGGACGAGCTCGAAGAATCCCATCTTAGAATTGGCAATGAAGAGGATGTGCACGAGGCGATCGAAAAGCAGGTTATTGCTCTCGTCGGACCGGAAGGAGGCCGAATGCACACAGGTCGGTCAAGGAATGACGAGGTCGCTACCTGTATTCGAGTAGCGCTGCGCGCCCAGATGCTCGATCTCATGGATGAACTCCTGGCGCTGATCAAGACCCTTGTCGAGCTGGCAGAGAAGAACACTGAGACGATCATCCCCGGTTACACCCACACCCAGCACGCCCAACCTACAACCCTCGCTCACCATCTTCTGGCTCATGCTGATGCTTATGCAAGAGACCTGGAAAGGCTGAAAGGTTGCTACAAGAGAGTCAACCAGAGCCCACTTGGAGCGGCAGCCTTCGCCTCCACCGGCTTTAACATAAACAGGCAGAGGACTTGTCAGCTTCTTGGGTTCGATGGCTTGGTGGAGAACAGCATGGACGCAGTCTCTACAAGAGATTTTATTCTGGAAGTCTTGTCGGATCTGTCTATTCTCATGGTCAATCTGAGCCGCCTGGCAGAGGAGCTCATTATGTGGTCCACTTCGGAGTTCGGCTATCTTGAGCTGGACAACCGTTTCGCCTCCACAAGTTCCATCATGCCTCAAAAGAAGAATCCCGATACGGCGGAGCTGGCCCGCGCCAAGGCCGGATCCGTCATGGGCAGCCTTGTCTCTGCCTTAACCATCTGCAAGGCCCTGCCTATGAGCTACAATCGGGACCTTCAGGAGGTCACGCCACACCTATGGCGGTCCATGGACTGGGCCAGAAGCACGGTGCGCATCCTGGATGGCTGTGTATCTACCTTAAAATTTAATGAGACGAGGCTTGAGGAAAGTTCGGCCACCGGTTTCTCCACAGCAACCGAACTGGCGGATTCCTTAGTCCGCATAACAGGCATGCCATTTCGAGTCGCTCATATGACCGTGGGAAGAATCGCAGCATCCGGCCGTAAGCCTAACTTGCCTGAGCTGGATACAGTAGCCATGGAATTCGCGGGTTTTAGGCCCAGCGAACGTGGTTTCAATGTTGAGGTGCTCGAGAAGGCCCTGGACCCGCGGATCAACGTGGCCCTAAGGTCCAACACTGGAGGACCAGCTCCCACTGAGACAAAACGTATGGTTTCGGAGCGTTTGAGAAAGATAAACGAGGAAAAGGACCGGATATCACAGATGCGCTCCAGAGTGAGCAGCGCGTTGGTCGCGCTGAAACAAATGAAGTAAGTACAGTCAACGAAGATGTTAACGAGACTTTAATTGATGGTCTCTTGTACTCCTCAGCCTGAGTTAGTGGAGGGCTAGTGTGGAGAAGACGCCACAACCTTAGTCCTCGCGAGGTCATTGTAACTCAATGCACAAAGTGTAAGGCTAGGAGGCATTCGGCCTAAGTCAACGCAGAAAATAGTAATGTGTCGTAGCCTAGCGATTCTTAATGTCGGATTGATTTGGTAAGATCCCTACAGGTGCCTATTTACGTTTAATGATCAATAAATATATAAAATTGTTGGATTATAAAATCTACAGAAGATCTTGTTCCGTATCTTCGTACATATTTTACTAGTTTTACACTTAAACATAAATATTTTATAGGTTCTGTTTCCATTCTTTGTATATCTAATGCTGGATTACTATGATTACCATTATCTATAAATATTTTAACAACAATTGTAATTACCATGAAACTGAGGGTAGTTAGTTCCAAAAATGAGATCACAGATCTGAACCGCAATGAACAGATAGTTCACCTGGCATTTCGCGCCTCAAACATGGATGTAATGGGACTTGTCCAATCATGTCCCAGGCTCAGAGCAGTCCAAATACCGCCATCTTACCACGAAACCATGTCCAAAGCTGCCCAGCAGTTCCTGGAAATCCAGGGAGTTGAGCTTCTGAAAGGCGACGTGTGGGGACACCGGAAAGACATCGATGAGTATTACACCGTTGGCGACAAGGTAATCCGGAGGATTTCCGGGCTGATGGCCGAGGGCAACAGCATAGAAGAGACTGTTAAGAGAGTTCAGAGGGAGACCAAGCTCTCTGAGGACCTGATCAGGTATATCTTGAAGGAGCAGGTGATGGCTTAGGCGGTTTCGCTTTCTGCCCTCGACACTGTTCCTTTTTCGAAATGGAGCAATGACGTTTTTTCTCCGCCACTATAGTCTACTATTTGACGTGGCGTGGCACCAAAATGATACTGCTTCATCTTTCGGGCATGAGTCTATCCTCGTACTCGTCTAAGGCTCATGAGGGTTTCCCATGAAAGTGGTGCCAACAGATATCACTTTCATTTTTCGCGCATGAGCCTCTATCCTGATCTTTAGGCTCATGAGGGTTTTATATGGAACGAAATCCAGAATTTCAGCCATAGAACTTCGTGCAAGAGTTCCTGGCCGGAGGCTTGAGATGTCCCTGGAGAGTTGACAGGTAAGTACGAAGTTCCTAGGGTCGAGATCGAAGAAGTAGTATCGGATTCCTTGATACCTATGGTTCGCAGAGAGGGTTGAAAGAAATGATATACTAAACCAAACTGCCCTCGCTTCCTTTCGTCGGCCGCAAGAACTGCTCAATGTGTCAGAGGTGCCGGGCAAAGCTTGAGAAGTTTCTGGTGCGAACACGACGATACATAGAGTTCTTTAAGATTGATTACCCCGAAACCACAGAGCCTCCTCTACCACACGATCCAGCCTGGAGAGAAGGCTGCCCCCTTATGGTAGCCTTGATCTTTTAGAGGCGTAATATGGATGGTGTGCGCAGGAGAGTGCTTTAAGGCCGACATCATTATGAAAATTATCACATTAGTCCAAATCAGAGTCCGGCCAAAATATATATGCCCTCTGAAAACATAGGGTGATCGCGAGGGAGAAAGTGACTGTAATTGTGCTCAATTTCAAAACGTACCGCGAAGCAACGGGCAACAACGCCCTCAGACTCGCAGAGATCTGCGAGGATGTCTCAAAAGAGTACTCTGTTAAGATAATAGCGGCACCTCAGGTTGCAGACATCCATGCCATCTCCGAAGCTGTAAAGATTCCCGTTTATGCCCAGCACGTCGACGGCGTGGGCTATGGCGGATTCACAGGACATGTCACAGCTGCATCGCTCAAGGCCGCGGGGGCCAGTGGCTCGCTCATAAACCATTCTGAGCGAAGGCTCAAGCTGGCTGATATCGAAGCCTCCATCTCTGCATGCAAGTCTTTCAGCCTGGCCACAATCGTCTGCACCAACAACATAGCTACGACCAGAGCAGCAGCAGCAATGAAGCCGGACTATGTCGCCGTGGAGCCACCTGAGCTAATAGGCAGCGGCATACCTGTGTCAAAGGCAGATCCGGAAGTTGTGAGAGGCTCTGTTGACGCAGTTAAGAAGATCGAGCCCGGAGTTGGCGTCCTCTGCGGAGCTGGCATAACCCATGGCGAGGATCTGAAAGCTGCGCTCGATCTGGGCTCTGAAGGTGTTCTTCTGGCCTCCGGAATTGTCAAGGCTAAAGACCAACGCAAGGCTTTAGAGGACCTGGTGACTGGAGCCTGAAAATGATAAGCGTTCACGTGAGAGTTTCTGGTAGAGTTCAGGGCGTCTTCTACCGGGCCTACACCAAGGCTCAAGCTCAGGAGCTGGGAGTTAAGGGTTGGGTTCACAACGTTCCCGGTGGCGGTGTCGAGGCGGTCCTTGAGGGCGAGCGACAGAAGGTGGGCGAGCTAGTCAGCCTTATGAAGACCGGACCTGAGGGCTCAATGATCTCTGGGTTGGAGCTCTCTGAGCTAAAATGCAAAGGCTATGAAGACTTCAAAATTATTTATTGATGTGGAGATGTGATCTCTTGCTTGCTGTTAACAGGTACAAGTGCTGCTACTGCGGTGCTTGCGTAGGAGTCTGCCCGACAATGTCCCTTGAGCTGGTGGAGACCTGGCTGGAGGTCTCACCGGAGTGCAAAGAGTGCGGCATCTGCACCAAGATTTGTCCTGTCGGCGCTCTGGAGGTTAAGGCATGAAGTGCGATGTGGTCGTCGTAGGAGCGGGTCCCGGCGGGTCGATGGCTGCCAAAACGGCCGCGGCTGCCGGCCTTGATGTTGTCATGCTGGAGAAACGCCAGGAGATTGGGGATCCTGTCAGGTGCGCCGAAGGAGTCGGCAAGAGGGTCTTATGCGAGATGGTGAAGCCGGACCCCCAGTGGATAGCCGCCGAAGTTAAAGGGGCCAGGATCTACGCACCGGACGGCACCTGCATAATCATGTCTGAGGACAGGGCCGGATCTGAGGTTGGTTACGTCCTGGAGAGAAAGATCTTCGATCGGGCCCTGGCCATGGATGCTGCCCGGGTAGGTACCAAAGTAATGGTAAAGACCAGAGCTTTAGAACTTCTCCGAAAGAACGGCGTGCCCTGCGGAGTCTCGGCCATGCACATGGGTGAGCCACTGCAGATCGAGGCTTCACTCATCATTGGCGCGGACGGAGTAGAGTCCAAGGTGGGTCGCTGGGCAGGTATCGATACTGCCCTGAAGCCCAAGGATATCCACTGCTGCGCCCAGTTCCTGGTCCAGGACTCCACCATAGACGACGAGTATTGCGAGTTCTTCTTCGGAAACAAAATGGCTCCGGGAGGGTATGTCTGGGCCTTTCCCAAGGGCGATAAGCTAGCCAATGTGGGCATAGGCGTTCAGGGCTCCAAATCCGGCTCGGGCGTGCCTGTCAGGCTGCTAAAGGATTTCATGAAATCTCATTTTCCCAACGGTAAGGTAGTGGAGATGGTGGCAGGCGGAGATCCGTCATCTGGAGTGATAGAATCCGCTACATCAGACGGTGTCATGCTGGTGGGGGACGCTGCGCACCAGACCGATCCAATAACAGGAGGCGGAATCCTAAACGCCATGAAAGCAGGAATCATCGCGGGAGAGGTGGCCGCCAAAGCTATATCAAACGGGAATTTGAGTAAGGGCGGGCTGAAGGAATACGAAGACCGCTGGCGGATGGACATAGGCAAGCACATTGCCAGAAGCTATGAGTACAAGGAGTTCTTCGTGAAACTCACAGACAACGACCTAAACCAGCTCATCGGCTCATTGAAGAACGAGGACATCTCCAAAATGGACCTGCGAGGGATGCTACGAGTGCTTTTCAAGCTCAACCCTAAGCTACTATGGGAGCTCAGGCATTTGGTGATTTAGTCCGCTGCCAAGATAAGGCCTCTATGGATGGATGCTCGAAAGGCGCGGCAGTTCGTCCAAGGAGATGAGGCAGGGCCGCTGGTGTATGGACTTACCCCTAAAGGTCAAGGCTGAGCCGGAATGGCACCACAGCTGCGAGCTCTGCGGTTCAATGAAGATTAAGGAGCTTTTTCCTCTAATCCATTGACCCAAAGGCTTCTGCCATTTTAGGCAGCCTGTCAAGATCTAACCCGATCTTTATCCGCTCTTTATCAGCATCTATTGAGGTTACGGTCATATGGAAGATGTATCGAAGCGTCCTTCTGCCCTCAGGAAATCGAAGATTGTGTTCTCTTTTTATTTTAGACACAACGGCTGCCTGAAACCCTGGGCTGCTCTGAAGGAATAAGAGACCGGGAAGGTTGAGCCTGCGGTGATCAGAAGCAGGATACCTGTCTACTACAATGGCAGCCAGCTCATCTCTGGTTATTGCAACAGCCTTTTCATCGCTCTCGACCCGGATCAGTTTCTCATCAGCGTGAACTGATCCTATGTGAGGGTAGAGCATGGATAGAGTGTAGCTATCGCCTCTCCCTTTTTGTTCCGCAGGCAGCAGCTCTTCCAGTTTCCTCATGAAAGGCTTAAGAAGCGGGCTTGTGCTTCCGAAAAGCATTCCGGGCGGGTTGCGAACCTCGGTTCTGGTAGCCAACACAAGGTCCTCCTTGCAGACCTCCACATAGATCATGAAAGGGCCATTATCTAGGATACAGATATTTCTGTTGGCAAAATCCTCTGGCAATTGTCCCTTTATATAATCACTATTTTTCGCGACTGTCTAGGTCGAAGAGGACGGCATCCTCATCTGGAGGCCAGAAGAGAAGGTACCTAGGATCTGAGCCATCAGGAACGGAGTAGGCCATAAATCCCTCAAAAGCTCCCCCAGGGGCAACTGCCGGACCCAACATCTTGTAATCGATCGCTTGATAGCTCCAGCCAGATGCATCCATTAGGACACCAAATTTCCCATAATCTCTGGGCTCGAGGAGCATGACACCCGGTCCGGAGTTTTTTAGAAGGTAATCTATACGAATCATCCTTCCATCTTCAGACCGAGAGATGCCCTCGATTCCAACGATACTATCACCAACTGCAACAGGAACCCCCGGTGAATGGGATATCCCAGGAGGTCTGTTAGCCTTGTCAAGCCTGATCTTCAATCCAGTGCTATTATCGATTAGCATAACAGGCCTGGCTCCTGCCTCAACCTTGAATCCCAGGCTTCCGACAACAACACCATCCGGCCCGACATCGCGACGAACCAGAGGATTCATGAGATTGTTCTCTGTCGAGGCCTGGTCCGTTCCTCCCAGGCTGTCTATAACCTCGAAAGATTCAGGATTAACAGAAGTTGTCCTGTTCTGTACGTTTTGAACTACCAATCCTAGAGTGATCCAGGACCCCAGCCCATCATCATGCCTATACATATCCATCACAGAGATGGTTAGCTGACCATTGGAGGCCAAGTCGTACACTCCAGGCAGAGCTTCCTGGTCTGGAGAACAGAAGGCTCCAGAGCATAAGAGCAGGATGAACCCGGACGCCCAAAAGACCGCTCTCACGATCTATCCCGCCGCAATTTATTCTCGCCACATTCTATAGGGTTCATGTTGAGAGTTAATTTAAATTACTTAGTTAATAAACTTTTTGTGTTTGATTTATTTTAAAAATTGATTGGGATATCAAACACAGTTTATAAGATCGCTAATATTCACTTTTTCGGGGTTCCAAGCAACTGAAATTCTATTTTTATTGGTCTTTTTTGGGGGTTTTATTAGAACCCTGACCCTTTTATTTGTAAAGATAACATCAGTTTAATCTTATTATCGGATTTATTAGTTTAATTAAGTAAATTTTAATCTCGAGCATTTTCAAAACAAATTATTTATATGATAAAGTATTTCTAGTTAAAAAAATATGGTGACCATCATGAGGGAGTCCACTGTAAAGATCCTTGACGACAAGGACATGGAGTTTGTAGAGACCCTGCGGTCCTTGGGCGTGCCGCGAAATGTAGCCACCCTTATCACCTTTCTGGCGAATGTAGAAGAAGCATCGTCCCGGGAGATAGAGATGGGCTCTGACCTTCGCCAACCAGAGGTTAGCATCGCGATGCGCACTCTGCGCGAAAACAACTGGATAGAGGAGAAGGAGATCAAGCGCGAGGGCAAAGGAAGACCAATGAAGGTATACGCACTTCATGCCACAATAGACGACATCATAAAACACTTTGAAGAGGAGAAGATGCACGAGTCTGCTCAAGCCATGGAGAGCATCCAGAGGCTAAAGCAGCTGATCTCGACCTGAGATCCATCGATCCCATTTTTTTTAGAATATTGAATATTGTTTACGACGTTGCGCTTATTTGACCCACCACGCCGAAAGATAATCTTGGAGCCTCTATAATACAGGCATCCATATATTGGCAGCCGCCTTGGCCGAGCGTTTTTGCAGGTTCGTACGCTAATGACTCATGCATCTCTTCTTTCTGAATTCTGGAGCTAAGGATTTCATCTCCAACAGCCTGCTACAGAGCCTTGCCAGGCACCATAAACCGGTCCCACCCCCCGAATTCTATTGTGAAACAGGCCGACGATCAGATCCTATAGCCTCATGTGCACGCCATTCTCGGCCAGGTACTTCTTAACATCCTGGATCCGCCACTCTCCATAGTGGAAGATGCTCGCCGCCAACGCAGCCGAAGCGTTGGTCTTCTGGAAGACCTCCAACATATGTTCAGGCCTCCCAACTCCACCTGAAGCGATAACCGGAATTCTGACCATCCTGGAGACCGCATCGGTTAAGGGTATATCGAAACCGTCATAAGTGCCATCTCGGTCCATGCTGGTCAGAAGAATCTCGCCTGCTCCCAAGCGCTCAGCCCTTTTGGCCCAGGCTATAGCATCTATTCCGGTGAACTCACGCCCTCCATAGAAGGAACACTCAAACCAGCAGCGGCCTTCAGGCGTCTCTATGATCTCGCGACCCGGCTCCAGGTTGTACCTGCGCTTGGCATCAATGGCTATTATTACGGCCTGGTTTCCGTAGTAGTCCGCAATTTCGCTTATCAGCTCAGGACGTCTAAGGGCCGATGTGTTCACGCTTATTTTATCAGCGCCGGCATTAAAGACGTCACGGGCTTCTTCTACGCTCTTTATCCCGCCCCCAACGGCCAGGGGAACGAAGACCGACTCACATGTCTTCTTTATTACGCTCACCATCGTGTCCCGCCGCTCGTGCGATGCCGTTATATCCAAGAAAACGATCTCATCTGCCCCGTCCTCATAGTATTTTCCGGCCAGCTCCCAGGGAATACCTGCGTACCTTATCTGCTTGAACTCAATGCCCTTTACAACCCTGCCACCTGGCACGCCTAGGTCGCAATCCAAGCAGGGTATGATCCTTTTGGCTAGCATTTCGTGGACCTCACGAAGTTTTCCAGGATCCGGAGCCCTTTCTGTCCCGACTTTTCGGGATGGAACTGGGTAGCCGTTAGATTGTCCTTGGATATCATTGCCGTTACATCTGTGCCGTAATCGGTAGTAGCTGCAATAACCGACCTGTCTTCCGGTATGCAATGATATGAGTGCACAAAATAGAACATGTCTCCATTCTCTACGCCGTCCAGCAGATCCACGGGCTTTTTGATTGAGAGGTTGTTCCAGCCCATGTGGGGTATGTTGACCTCCTCTGGGAGCCGCACAACTTGGCCTGAAATCCACCCTAATCCACTGGCTCCGGGGCTCTCCTGGCTCTTCTCAAAGAGAACCTGCAGTCCGATGCATATGCCAAGCATCGGCGTGCCGGCTTTTCTGACATCGGAAAGCGGATCTCCAAACCTAGAGAGCTGTTCCATGCACCTTCCAAAGGCACCCACCCCTGGGACTACCACTCCGTCCGCTTCGGCGAGCCCTTCTGGTTCACGCACTATCTCCGGAGCCGCGTTGACCCTCGCAAGCGCATTGTAGATGCTCCTCAGGTTCCCCAACCCGTAATCAACTATCGCGATCATTGAAATCAGCCAGATCTTCTTAAGCGAATGACTTTACCCTTGATCGATATATATCTTCCCAGAATGACTTTTATATCGAAGCAACTACTGATGCGATTAAATGGGCTGTCTAGTGAGACTAAAAAGAGATATTGTCGTCATAGAAGAGGAGAATTTGCTTGAGAGTACTCGTAACTGGCGACGCAGGGTTCATCGGGTCCAATCTGGTTATACGTATAAGATGTGCAACTCACCACGAATACGATAGACGTTGCTGTCACTGGCGCCCGAAGCTGTGATAATCAGCTATGTACCAAACTCAAACATAGACCACAAAAAAGGGCGATAAAATGGTGAGCTTTGCCCGGACAACCGGCACCCATTATGCACAATCAATCCTTTACGATCAGATTATTGCCTCACATTCCCGAAAATTTGTACGTCGCCTCTGGATTCGTTCACGATCTTCATTTCCCCATGCTGGAAACGATTTCCGATAATGGATGCAGATTTGACATTTGGCCCCAGATATATATGGGGTGATGGAAATTCGATTCCGTTGAAATCGCAATTATTCATCAACAGAGAACCATTCAACGCCACAATGCACGGTTTGTTCTCGTTAGCCCGATCCCAATCGTCAAAATGAGTAGCTGTCAAGGTTACAGTCCCTTGACCATTCAAGATCATCTGCGATCCAGTCTCGGGCACTACCCAGAATCCACAATTCGTCAGTTTAACCGGTCCCCAGTTGTCCGGGCCGATTTCAAATCCGGACATGAACTGGCAGTTCTCAAAGGCTACGCCGGCATGAGGTTGTACCTCATCGATCTTGACCGCAAGAAGGCAGCCGTCTGAACCGCTCTGGGTGAGAAGCACGTTTGCCAGACCGCCATTGGTTGTATTGGTCCTTATAAAATGGAATCCCACTTTTGGAAATATTACGAATGAGTTTGAGACGTATTCCCAATCTGTTCTACCGAAGATGAACCCTTCCAGGTGCGACAAAGTATAATTATAGAGGACCGACTGTTCATCTGAACTAAGAGTGTAAGGTGCGCTTACTCGCGACCAGTAGTTCGTGTGGATGTGGACATTTTCCAGTCTACCAATATCCGAACATTGATCGATCAATACGCCTCTTCTCAAAGCACACATGTGGACATCTCTGAGAAGATGATCCTCGTTTGGAAAAGTTCCGAAATCTATGCCATCATAGGCATTTGCTATAGTAACATCGATTACATTTAAATGTGTTCCGGAACCCTGAATCGTCCAAGGGTAAGGGCGAATATCGCTCACGTTTTGCTCAGGATAGAAAATCGTTACACCTTCAATTGTGCTATCCGTCTCGAGCCTGATAAATGGAACTGAAGACTCGTTGTTCCTCCCGGCATAAGCGAGGAGAGTTGTTCCTTTGTCCAATTCAGCATCGTGTGGGCCTTCCCAGACTCCTTGCAGAGTGACTCCACGGGGAATGGTAAGCGTTCCGTTCAAACGATAAATTCCCGGTCCAATATACACTATTCCCCCATACTTACTCGCATTATCCAAAGCCTTCTGAAAAGAGGGTGTCGCGTCTGTCTTCCCATCACCTTTGGCCCCGAAATCCTTAACATCTATCAGAGGATTTGCTGCCCAAGCTGACCCTGCCATAATAAACGCAATAATAATGCCAGATATTGCTATCGCACCCATTTTTGAAGGTAACATATCAGCCATCCGTGTGATTTGCCCATTCTATAATTATGTAGCCCTCCGCCTAAATGATCTTTCTATTTGCCGTCTTGTCGATCAGCAAGACGCTCGCGGGTTTGATAACTATATCTAGCTGCTATCTCTGATCTTGTCGAAATTCCCTTATGCAGAAGGCAGCTAAATCATAATATTACAATTATGTATATAAATATACAAATTATAAGCTGAGCTTTGAGGTTCTTTAGGAATTAGAATCTTTGAATGGATATAGGAATGCTTCACTTGATATGGTTTTCACATATATAACTCTATATATACTATTTAATTGATTTCTGGGGAGAATTGCGATCAAATGGTTGGAATCCTAATTTAGGGCGTTTTTTCTCGTTCGCTCTCGATTCTCGATCCTCGATCAAATCGTTGTCGATAAAAAGGCACGGAGTTTCACCTGTCACGAAAGGAGACCGGATAGTATCAACCTTCAGAGGGGCTCTGGCCGAGGCTAAATCTAACTACTTAAAAAGGCGACTATTGCGAAGGCAGCGCAGGAAAAAGTCCAGGATATATGACTGTGGGAAATATGCAACCAGGCTGAGAGGGTCTACGCCAGAGGAAGCAATAGGTAGTGGTAACTGATTCAGCCCAGATTGCTGTTTTTGTTGAAATTAGAGGAGGCCTATTAGCGCGAAGAAATGGAGCCTTCAAATCAGTTGCGACAGATGAATATAGGAGTTATGGGATTTTAGAAAGCCAGATTATCATGAGCGTACTTGTTACTGGTGGTGCAGGATTCATAGGCTCCAATCTGGTAGAGGAGCTTTTGACAGCGGGCGAAGAAGTTATGGTCTTAGACAACATGCACACGGGAAGCCCCACCAATCTGGAAGGGTTGAAGGGCAACCTGAAGTTGATCCGAGCGAGCTGCAATGAGCTTCCAGGAATGGAGCTATGCCCCGAGAAGATTTACCATCTGGGCATCCCGTCCTCCTCGCCCATGTACAAAAAGAATCCCTACCTGGTAGGAGAAGCGCTGAACGGCTTTACGTCCGTCTTCGAGCTGGCCAGGAAGTCGGGGGCCAGGGTGGTTTATGCCTCTTCTTCTTCGCTCTACAACGGCCTCCAGCCGCCTCATCGCGAGGATATGACCATCAGGGTTGCAGATTATTATACTGAGGCCAGGCTGGCGATGGAGAGGATGGCGGAGCTTTACAAGCAGCTCTTTGGTGTAAGCTCAGCGGGCATGAGGTTCTTCTCCGTGTACGGGCCAAAGGAGACCGCAAAAAAACAATATGCAAATATGGTCACCCAGTTTCTCTGGGAGATGCAGAATGGAAAGGTACCAGTTATATTTGGAGACGGATCCCAGACGAGGGATTTCACTTATGTCAAAGATGTTGTGCGTGCGCTGCAACTGGCTATGAAGTCGGATTATCATGGAATCCTGAATGTTGGGACAGGAAAGGCGTACACATTCAACCAGACAATAGAGATTCTGAATAAGAACCTAGGATTGGATGTTAAGCCCCAACATGTGGAGAATCCCATAAATAACTATGTTTTGCACACTCTATCTGACAATGCGAAGGCTGAGAAGGTGCTCGGCTTCAAAGCTAAATACAACCTGGAGGAAGGAGTTAAAGAGCTTCTTCGATTCTACGTAAAATAAGGTTGTGAGATTTTTGGATTTAAAGGATAAAAATATTTTAATAACAGGAATAAGTGGATTTGTAGGATCAAGGATGGCCAGAAGGCTGATAGATGGTGGCGCGAACGTCTCAGGCCTGCTACGCCGCCGGGCAGACGGCAAAGTCCCTCATAACATGAAACGTCTGGATCTGGGAAAGGAGGTCCAGCTAGTTGAAGGCGATCTGGAAAGCATTTCGAGCATTGGGAGCGCCATCACCGCCAGCGAGCCCGATATTATTTTTCATCTGGCAGCCCAATCCTTTGTGGAGCGTTCCTTCGTCGATCCCAATGAGACCATGCTCTGCAACTGCTGGGGAGCCTCGAACCTCCTAGAAGCAGTGAGGATTAAAAATGCTGATCCGGTGGTAGTATTCGCCGGGAGCAGCGAGGAGTACGGCCTGGTGCTGTCCTCGGAGGAGCAATATAAAAAGGCAGTGGAAAAGTATGGTTCAATATTTCCCGCTCCTGAACATTTGCCCGAGGTGCCGACCGCCGAGACCAATCCTCTCCGGCCAATGTCTCCTTATGCCGTGAGCAAGGTTTACGGCGATTTTCTGATGAGGACCTACTGGTATTCTTATGGTGTCAAGACGCTCATCTCCAGGGCCTTCAACCATGAAGGAGCTGGCAGGGGCAATATGTTCGTGACCTCGGTGGCTACCAGCCAGGTTATGAAGCTGAAGTTCGGGGAGCTGGATTCAATAACTATAGGAAACGTCAACGCCTTCCGTGACTGGAGTCACGTTGACGATGTAATTGAGGGCTATCTGCTGCTGGCGGAGAATGGAAAATTAGGGGACGTGTACAATCAAGGCTCCATGAGGACCAACTCCGTCATGAGCTACCTGCTGATGAGCCTTGAGGAAGCGGGCTATCCGGTCAGCAAGATTGAGACCTTCAAAGGAGAAAAGGTCATAAAGGACCCCAATGAGCCCGATAAATCGCCGATCTTCGGCCTGGATTTCGAGAAGACAAAGGTCGACGGCATGATGCTCAGAGGGGAGCTGGAGTTCACTGCAGAGGACGGCGGAGTGATCGCTCACGCTGGAGATAAGAAGATAAAGATCATCTTCAACCCGGAGAGGTTCAGGCCGGCAGAAGTTCCCATACTGCTTTCAGACACAAAGAAGATTGAAGCGCTCGGCTTCAAGAGAGAGCACACTGTGAGGGACATCATCAGAGACCAGCTTGATCATTACCTGGCCGAGAAGGAGCGCAAGGGATCATATTGAGGATTGCCATCTTCCTGGACTACATCGGGGCCATCGGCGGAGGCGAGCGGGTTGCGCTGATGCTCGCCCGAGCCCTCAAGGGAGATATAATAACGACTGACGTTAGCGCTGAGTCCATCCGCAGGTTAGGGTACACGGACGTCAATGTGATCAGCCTGGGCAGCACCATCAAATTTCCTCCTCTAAAGCAGATCTCGGCCTCCCTCATGTTCGCCACCTGCGATTTCGCGAAGGATTACGACTTCTTCATCTTTTCAGGAAACTGGTCTCACTATGCTGCCAGAAAGCATCGCCCGAACCTCTGGTACTGCTACACTCCAGTGAGGGCCTTCTACGATCTGAGAAAAGAAATGATCTCACGGCAGCCGAACTGGTTGGTAAAACAGCTTGCTGCCACGTGGATTGGAACTCACAGATGGTTTGACCAGAGATCGGTGAAGAATCTAGAGGGCATAATCGCCATCAGCTCAAATGTGCAGAGAAGGATTCTGAAGTTTCATGGCCGACAGTCGGAGATCATTTATCCGCCCGTAGATACGAGCAGGTTTAAGTTTGTGGAGTATGGCGAGTTCTGGCTGTCTGTGAACCGAATATATCCTGAGAAAAGAATAGACCTGCAGTTCGATGTATTCCGTGAGCTTCCCGAGGAAAAGCTTGTGATCGTGGGCGGTTATACAAAAGGCGATCATTCCGCTAATTATTACCATAAACTGGTCAAAAACATACCAGACAATGTTGAGATTCGCGGCGCGATCTCCGAAGATGAGCTCATTGACCTCTATGCGCGCTGCAAAGGGTTAATATGCACTGCAGAGGATGAAGACTTCGGCTTAACGCCCGTGGAGGCCATGGCCAGCGGAAAGCCGGTTGTGGCGGTGAAAGAGGGCGGATTCAGGGAGACCGTGGTAAACGGCAAAACAGGGCTACTGGTTGGGGCGAACAGAGACGAATTGGTAAGGGCGATGACGCAGATATCCAAAAATCCGGAGTCGTACAAAGAAGCCTGCATCAAGCGCGCCGAGGAATTCGACACTTTTGTATTCCTAGAGAAAATCCGCAAGTGCATTCCAATTACATAAGTTCGGTTGGTGACTTAGAAGCATTTTAAGACAATCTCATTAGCCGGGCTTGTGGTTTATCCACTCGGTATACCACTGTTCATGTAGGATGACACTCAGCAGTTGCTGGACGCTTTGCTTCCAGGTTAGCCATGTCATATTGTCTGATTTTGGATGATGCCCCGATCTGTATAACACAAGCCATTCTCGTACCGCCATTGCGAGATCTAACGGCTCTTTGCCGCTAAAATAGTAAACATGCTCACCAGCAACCTCCCGAAATACAGAGATATCGCGAGCGATGATTGGCAGCTTGTGCCGCGCGGCCTCGATGAGCGGCAGTCCAAAGCCCTCGCCTTCGGAGGCTGCAATAAGACAGGTCGAGGCAGCATAAACTTTTTCCAGGTATTCGTCGCTGATACCCTCAAGCCAGAACAGCCGACAGCCGCGTTCAGGATGGTTGCACAGGAGTTCTACTAGATTTCCCACATTCCAGCCCTGCTTGCCAATGATTACAAGGTTGGCATCCAAACTTTCCGCCCAGAGCTTTTCAAAGGCGGCAAAAGCCTGAGCTTGACTTTTACGCGGCTCAATGGTGCCAACCATCAGGAAACTAGGGCGAGCGGCAAGCTGATCAAGAACACGAGAAGCATCGTCCGGCAGGCCGCATGTAGGCATGGACTTTTCGACATCCGCGCCCAGATGGAACCAGCCGATTTTGAAAGGTCGCAGACGTTTTGGGCCATTGGTCTTTAACCATTCTGCAAGCTCGTCTGCAACAGCGCGAGAGATGCAGATTGCTCCATCAGAATTTGAAATTGCTGATAGCCACGCAGAGAATTCGAGACACAGGTCGGGCCAAAAGAGCTCTGGCTTCAAAACTGGAATAATGTCATAAACGACGTGATAGACGAGAATGCCCTTATTTCGCAAGAATTGTATTTTTTTCTTGTGTGAAATTGCAACAGCGGGATGAAGATCAAGGAACAGGAGAATGTCACCTGGACAAAACTCCATCCACTCATTGCTAACACCCCTTTGGCCCACTCCAGCGATTTTGTTAATTAATGCATTTGCTCTGTAAAACTCATTATCATCAGGTGTTGTGCAAACCAATTCAATATCTATTTCTTGTCGATTTTTGATGAGCTCATTACAAATAGCTCGCACTACTCTCTGTATCCCTGTTAGATCATCTTGCTTTATGACGGAGCTAACATCCAGAAATAGCCTACGATAGCGATCTGTTCTCGTGCAAAAAGTTTCAGCGATAGATGTAGATAGCGCAATCAAGTCATTCTCATTAAAAGATAGGCTTGAGCTTATGGATGCCACATGGCTGATGATGTTTTGAACAGGATCGCTTCTTGTTGATAACGACCGAACCATACTATTGTTCAGGATACTCTCTTCGAATAGTCGCAATAATGATTCTGCGCTATTTTCCCAAGAAAACTTACTGGCTTGCTGAATCCCATGTTCTTTTAGAAGACATCCGAATCCTCTGTCAGTTAAAGCGCGCTCTATCTTTTTGGCTAGTTCAACTTCATCATACGGATCGAACAAAGCATCTTGGTGCCCTATTACTTCAGGAAGGCTCGAGATATTAGAAGCTAAGACCGCAGCTCCACATGCCATGGCCTCAAGCGGTGGAAGCCCAAAGCCTTCATGCATTGAGGGAAAAACAAATAAATCGCACAAGTTATAAAGCATCACCAAATCTTCATCATCTACATGGCCAGTAAAAATCACATTATCGCTGATGCCGAGTTTTTTCAATTTATTGCGATGATTTTCTTGATGTTTCAACCCCACTCCAACCATCACTAATTGATAAGAACATAACATCTCTTTTTGTATTTTTGCGAACGCAGAATACAATATATCCAGATTTTTGTGCAAATCAGACCCACCAGCATACATCACAAATGGGCGTGATATATTCATTCGGGCTAATAGTTTTTTCTTATCATCAATTCCAATACTTTTCGGTCTGAACTTGCTTGGATCGACAGCGTTGTAAATGACATATATCTTTTCCACAGGTATTCTTAGAAGCTTGCTAATCTCTACTCGTGAAGATTGCGAAACTGTAAGGATAATATCAGATTTTTTTATAAAACTAATTTTCTCCTCATACCAAGTCCTGATTATGCTATCGCTAAGGAATCTATCTGGATAAATCAGTGGGGTAATATCATGAAGCGTAGAGCATATTAGTGAGTTAGTGGTTAATATTTTGACACTCGTACAAGCAGCATCAAAGAGCCCTTCTTGTAGATTTGTTGAAAAAATGATATCGCCTTTAAGGCTGGTTAAAAACTCTTCTCGCTGGATTTCACCTGCTTTCTTTCTCCACTTGTTTTCAAGATTGATTGCGGCGGTATCAAAGAACTGCTGCCATACTCTTATGTTTTCTTGTGGCAAAATACCATTAAATTCCGCTCTTATAGCTTCTATCGTGTCAGGAAAAGCTCCATTGAGTGCTAGAATGATCTCATGACCCAATGGACTCTGTGCCATCGCTTTTGCCAATTCGATTGTGTACCGGCCAACGCCTCTATTTCTAGAAAACGACGTTTGCGCCCCTTGGAGGTCAATGACAATACGCGTTATCAGCCCTCCTCGTTGTGTCGTTTGATGGCGGCTTTAAGATCAGAGTAGATGCTACGAGCACTGGGTGTAAGCCTCGAAAACTTTGTGGACGGCTCGTAAGGTAACTGCACTGTCGTGCCGCAGACGATCATCCCCCTTGCTATAGCAAACTTGCACAGCCATGCCTCAAGCGCTGGATATCTACACAACAAAGCCAACGCCCATGCTTTGAGTGTAGGACGATACAGGGCAAAACTGATGAGACGGGCAAGGAAGAGTCTGAGCAGCTCTCCAATACCGTGCTTGACGGTCCAAAGGATCCTTGAGAACATCGCCTTTACCCGAAGAAGCACATCTAAGGAGCCGCGAAGTGGGCTGGTGGCAAGACAGCTGCCTACATACTCGATTTGGTTCTGACTTTCTAGCCGCTGAGTGCGCTCTTGTTCAGCCACAAGAGCGGTGGAGGCTTCTGCGACTGCTTGTTGGACTTTGGATTCGGCTTGCTGCTGCGCATTAGACTTGAAGCCTTCATTTGATTCGACATCATTCGACATTAATGCCTTGCCA
Organism: Methanotrichaceae archaeon; assembly: GCA_963754945.1. Lineage (GTDB taxonomy): Archaea > Halobacteriota > Methanosarcinia > Methanotrichales > Methanotrichaceae > Fen-7. The sequence continues at coordinate 17,735 of CAVWIG010000031.1, read as the reverse complement.
AGCCGCGCTCGTAGAAAAGCACGCGTTATAGAGTTCGATATTTTCCGACTAAGCACCTACATCAATATAAGAACTTCTATCTATATTTTTTTTGCACTCGCCAAAGTATTGCATCTTCAGAATTGTCTCGTTGTAGCAGCAGCTAAGTGTGTTTTGTAGATATCGATCACTTTCAAGTCATAAGCTCATGATCCCGACCCGCTCCATTTAAGGGCGGGAGGAATTGGGTACACTTCCCAACGAAACATTTATATCATAATATGACATACACCACCTCAAGATGACTGAACAGGTTCTAACGGTCAAATGTAAGATGTTGCCAACAGAGACACAGGCCACAGAGATAGATGAAACTCTGAAAGCCTTTGCCGATGCTTGCAACTGGATTAACCAGACCGTGCCTCCTAAGATTAAAAACAATATCATGATACATGGTATTGTTTACTATGACGTTAGAACTAAGTTCGGTCTATCTTCAAATTTGGTATGTGTTTAGCTCACCATAATCAGTATCTATGAGCCAATTTTACGGTTTTACGTGTAGCCAATTGCTAGGGATCGTTTTTATGGCAAAGATGCCGTTTGATATCGATTTCTAGTTAAATGCGTCCTGGGATTTATTACCGCCGGAACCAGGAACCAGTAGCTACCAACCGATTCTGGGACACCTAAACACATACCAAATTTGGTTGTTAGGGCTATCAATAGAGTAGCCGGTAATCGCAAGACCGCCCTTAAGGACCACGCTAATGTTAAGACCTTCAAGCCTACCAGTATCGACTATGACGCTAGGATCTTTGCCTATAGGGAGAAGGATGACGAAGTTAGCGTTACCCTACTCCATTCCAGACAAAGAATCAAGTTGGTTCTAGGCGACTATCAGAGGGATAGGTTAAGAGGATCTAAGCCCACCAGTGCAACGCTCTGTAGGAAAGCATCCGGATACTACATTAATATCCAAGTTAAGGGTTTTGCGCCGGATGAGATCGCCACAGATAAGGTTCTAGGTGTGGATCTAGGCATAACTGATATTGCCATGACTTCAGAAGGTCAATCTTTTGGCGGTAAAACTATCAAGCAAATCAAGACCCATTTCGCGTCTATGAGAGCAGTTCTCCAACAGAAGGCCGTGAAAGGTACAAGAAGTTCCAGGCGAAGGTGCCGAGAACTTCAGCAACGACTATCAGGCAAAGAGAGCCGCTATCAGAGACAGATTAACCACGAAATCAGCAAAGCCATAGTAACCAGAGCGCAGGAGATTCCTGCTAAGATAGCTCTGGAAGATCTAACAGGTATCAGGCAGGATATCAATGAGAAGGTAGGCAAGAACCAACGAAGAAGGGTCAATGGTTGGGCATTCTATCAACTCCGAGAGTTCTTAACCTACAAGGCTCTTCAGGTAGGTATCCCTCTGGTTCTAGTATATCCGGCCTACACCTCCAAGACCTGCCATGTGTGCGGTGAGCAGGGCATTAGGAACGGCAAGAGTTTCAAGTGTTCCTGTGGGTGGTCGGGGGATGCTGATTTGAATGGTGCTATTAACATTGCTTTCTTGGGCCGCTATGTAGTCCGGCCTGGAGGCTCGGAAGTGCTACCAAGCATCAAGGCGGTACTTTCAGGGCTACAGAAAGCCCTTTCCTTATGGAGATTGGATTTCGCTCGCTGCTATGTTTCGATCAGAAGCGGTGAAGAACCTGGACCTAATAATGGCCATCAGCTCTAATGTCCAGAGGTGGATTCTGGAATTTCACGGCCGATTGTTGGAGATCATATATCCGTCCGTTACTGTTCTGGTAGTTTCAAGTAGATAACGTGGAGATTCTTGGAGAGATCTAAGAATAGGAATGCATCGAACTGCACGCACGCTGCAAAGGTTAATATGGACGGCGAATGATGAGGACTTCGGCCTTGTGCAGTGAAGCAATACCATCATGAGCCAGCGGTTGCTGTGACGAAGGCTGCTTGGAGAAAATTATTATATACCAGGACAGGATTGCTGGTCGAGACAGACAAAGACGAGCTGATGAGATAGCAGTAGAAGAGATTCCAGTGACCTGGGACGGTACAAGGAGAACTTTATGGCAAGAGCAAAGGAGTTTGATATAACTATTTTCCTGGACATGATTAGTTAGATCATTTTGAGAGCATAGCAATCATAAAGAGGCGTTTATTGTTAACTTCAAGTCACCTTCGTGAACTGGCTGGATATAAGGATCTAATAATCAGGCTGGCCTGGAGCGACTTCAAGCTGCGCTATAAAAGCTCAGCGCTGGGCTTCTTCTGGTCACTATTGGAGCCGCTGCTTATGCTCCTGGTCCTCTATGTCGTCTTCAGCAACCTCATGCGCATCCAAGTGGAGCACTACCAGCTCTTCCTGCTCCTGGGAATCGTACTCTGGAACTTCCTGGACAGAGGAACGTCCATGAGCATCTGGGGCATCGTGGGGAAGCCGAGCCTGGTGCAGAAAGTCTACTTTCCCAGGGATATTCTCGTGATAGCCACCTGTATTACGGCGCTGATGATGACGGCGCTGGAGTTTGTAGTATTCGTAATCTTCATGGCGGTATTCAGGGTCGTGCCAGGAATTACTTTAGCGTACTTCCCGATCCTGTTCGTATTCGAGTTTCTCATAATTCTGGGTCTATCGATGGCCTTATCCGCTCTCAATGTGTACTTCAGAGACGTCCAGTTCATCTGGCGGCTTACAGTCCAGGTGGGGTTCTTTGCCACCCCAATATTATACCCCATAACTATATTTCCTGAAAAAATACGCTGGATAGTGATGCTCAATCCCATGGCACAGATCATAACCATGATGCGGGACTGCACCCTGTACAGGATCGCCCCAGATCCTTTGAATCTGGCATATGTTGCCATATGCGCGCTGGCTTTGCTTCTGCTAGGCTATGCTATCTTCGACCGACTGGAGCCCAAATTTGCAGAGGCGATCTAATGGCCGTTCAAGTCGAGCACCTATGGAAGACATTCCAGATTCCTCACGAGAAGAGGACGACACTTTTCGAGAACCTGGTCGGCTTGATGAAGCCCAGGCAATACGAAACTTTCACTGTATTAAAGGATGTAAACTTCAAGGTGGATGAGGGCGAATGCATTGGCATAATAGGGGACAACGGTTCTGGCAAAAGCACACTGCTCAAGATCATAGCAAACATCCTCAGGCCTACCAAGGGGACGGTCAGAGTTAATGGCAAAATTACGCCATTCCTGGAACTAGGCGTAGGCTTCCAGCCGGACCTCACGGTGAGGGAGAACGTTGGAGTGTATGCCACCGTCATGGGGCTTTCCAGGAAGGAGATCAAACAAAGCACCGAAGAAGCTATAGAATTCGCTGGTTTGGAGAAGTTCAAGGATACCAAGCTGAAGAATCTATCCTCCGGGATGCAGGTCCGTCTGGCCTTCTCCACAGCGATTCAGACTGATCCAGATGTTTTACTAGTGGATGAGGTTCTAGCTGTAGGAGATATGGAGTTCCAGCAGAAGTGCTTTGACATATTCAATCGCTACAGGAAAGAAGGTGTGATAATCCTCCTCGTCTCTCATGATCTTTCCGCTGTGAGGCGATTTTGCGATAGAACCTTGCTTCTGAGCAATGGGAAACAGATGGCGATAGGTGAGACAGGAGAGATACTGGACAAGTATATCTACGGCTACAAAAAGGAAGCCCACGAGATTTTCCAAGAAAATAAAGAAATTTCTCAAGAAAATAATCTTGCAGCCGAGAACCCAAACCGAGGGGGAGACAACTTAGCTATAAGAGAAGTCGAACTTCTTGATAAATATGGTGCAGCAGGGAAAAGGTTTGCATCTTTTGATCCCATGAGAATTAGAATTCATTACTTAGCCAAGTCTAAGGTTATTGATCCTATATTTTGGATTGCACTTTACTCAGAGAAGGGACTCCAACTCTATGGAACTACAAGCGACCTGAAAGGGATCAAAATCGATGAAGTAGAAAACGATGGATGCATAGATCTGGAAATAGAGAGACTTCCAATGTTATATGGGCGTTTTTTCCTGACCGCCGGAGTGTACTCTCGCGAAGGCGAAACATATGATTGGCTGGATAGGAAATACTCGTTCGATGTTTTGCCAAATGGAAGGAACTGGGGTTTATTTGAAGTTCCCTGTAGATGGATCATATGATCTTGGAGGTAAACAAGTGGATAAATCCAATATCTCTGATAGCGAGATAAACGTCGCAGAGGTGATGCTCAAGATAAAAGAGAATATCAAACGGCGAAGGGCGAGGGATGTTCAGGCTATAGAAACCCATAAACAGCTTGATTACATCAACTCTAGCTGGGATATTCAGAATAATGGATTTTTTATAAGCTCACATAGGCCTATTCTGGGAAGGTTTCTTGTCAAAGGCAGAGAGTTGATTCTTGGTGAGATCCGGCGTTATGTCGATCCAACGATCTGGAAACAAAATGAGTTCAATTCTAGCATCGTCAAGATTATGTATAATACAACCAAGAGGCTAGATAAAATTTCAACTCAGATCGAGGATGAAATCGCTCAGTCCGAGTTGATAAATGCAGGTGCTCCAAACTACCTCACTCTAGAAGAGAAGTTCGGGGGAAGTAGGGAAGACATCAAGAAGAAACAGTCAGAAATCATCAAATATTTTAAAGGTTGCGTGAATGTACTTGATATAGGATGTGGACGATGTGAATTCCTGGAATTGCTCAAAGAGCAAGGAATAGGCGGACGCGGCGTGGCTATGGATGAGGATACGGCAAATTATTGCGGGACTTTGAATCTGAATGTGAAAAAGATGGATGCAATCAGCTATCTGAATCTATTAGAGGACGAGAGCCTGGATGGGGTATTTATCGACCAGGTTGCAGAGCATCTAGATCCTGGCTATCTAATCAATATGATTCGTCTCTGCTTTACTAAAATGACATTTGGAGCTTATATAATTATAAAAACTGCCAATCCTCTGTCGTTAGTATCTTTATCCAACTTTTATATGGATATGAATCATAAAAAACCAGTCCATCCAGATACCCTCAAATTCCTTATAGAATCTGCGGGCTTCAGGGAACCTTTTGTGCAGTTCTGCGCGAATCTAGTAGAAAACAAGAAACTCGAGCTGATCGACACCGATGGATTAGATGAAAAAGAGAGAAGGTTCGCGGAAGTATTCAATAAGAATGCTGAGATGCTGAACAGCATCATTTACGGGCCACAGGATTACGCCGTCATCGGGATGAAATAAGCACGGTATCAGGATCGTTGAGGTAATAGGGATGAGGTTGGCGTTATGCGCTACGCAGGTACCCTTTGTGCGGGGCGGTGCGGAGGCACTATGTGATAGCATTTACAGAGAACTTATAAAGAGAGGACATGAAGTAGAGTACATAAAATTACCATTTAAATGGTACCCACCACAAGAGGTAATAAATAGCTGCCTTGCTTGGCGAATGCTTGACTTAACTGAGAGCAGTAGCCAGAAAATAGATGGAGTCATAGCAACAAAATTTCCCTCTTATATTGTCAAGCATCCAAATAAAGTTGTGTGGCTGATCCATCAATGGAGATCCGCTTACGATCTCGCCCATACCCCTTTCGATGATTTTATGGCATATGGAAAAATGGGGGAGATAGTACGAAACAAAATGTATTCTATCGATGATCGATGTTTGAATGAATCTAAAAAGATATATACGATATCACAAAAAATAACAAACCGGCTTTGGCGATTTAATAAAATAAAAGGAGAGCCGCTTTATCATCCCCCACCGCTTATGGGAAGATACTCTTGCGAATCCTACGAAGATTATATTTTTTATCCGAGCAGACTAGAGTCTATCAAACGGCAGGAACTCGTTATTTCCAGCATGAAGTACCTGAAGAGCGATCTTAGGCTTAAGATTGCAGGCACCGGTTCCCAATTAGAAAATTATAAGAATTTGGCAAAAAAATATAGAGTTGCAGACAAAGTCGATTTTCTGGGTTATGTTTCGGATGACGAACTCTTAGAGATTTATGCAAAATCAATGTGTGTTGCGTATGTGCCCTTTGAGGAAGACATGGGTTATGTGACCCTTGAAAGTTTCCTTTCTAAAAAACCTGTGATCACTTGCAAGGATTCCGCGGGTCCACTAGAATTCGTAGAGGATGGAATCAATGGTTATGTAGTGGAACCTAATCCCGAAAAGATTGCCGAAAGGATAGATATGCTGTATCGAGAAAATACATACAAAGCCATGGGCGAAAAGGGATACAATAAGATCAACAAAATGAACCTATCCTGGGATACTGTGATTGAAAGGCTAATGGAGTCGATTAGATCTTGAAGATTGCATATTTTACCCCAGTAAGTCCTCAGAAGACAGGAATTGCGGACTATTCAGAAAAAGACTTGCTACCATATTTAGCCAGATATGCAGAAATAGATATATTTATTGATAAGGGATTAAAACCTACCGATTCTGAGCTCCTGGCCAATTTCGATATACGGGATTATACCCAATATGAAGGGATTAAGGATGAGTTTGATATTGCTCTTTATCACATGGGAAACAACGAAATACATAAATTTATATATTACTCTTTATTGAAATATCCAGGAATAACGGTTCTTCACGACATTTATTTGCATGGGTTTCTACGGAGTTGCTCAATTTCAAAGGGCGATAAAGAGCGTTATCTTGAAGAGTCTGAGTATTGTCACGGTTTCAAAGACCTAGAAATCGCAAAGATTGCTGTGAAGACAGGAGTGTGTCCAGAATATTTTGAATATCCTCTATTTAATGGAATTGTGGATAGCAGCTATGGAATAGTCTGCCACAGCGAGTTCGGGGTGGACAAAACAATGGAATACAACCCAGAAGCCACCGCCTCTAAGATAAATATGCCTCTCCGAATACCTGATAAGATCAATTTCATAGATCAAATCGATACAGAAGAGGTCAAGAAAGAGCTAGGGATTGACAATAAGAACCCCGTCATAACGAGCTTTGGTTTCATTAGCGCACACAAGCGGTATCCTATATTATTAAGTGCATTCAGAAGGTTCTTGAAAAACTATCCCAACTCAATTCTGCTTCTAATTGGGGAGGATCTAATAGGTGTCGATAATCTGATTAGCTCCTTGAAACTAGAGAAATCAGTTAAAATGACTGGGTACGCTCCTTTTAGTAGAATAATCGATTACCTGGCAATATCCGACTTCTGTGTTAATCTGAGATACCCAACAGCAGGCGAAACAAGCAGCAGTGTGTTGCGAATCATGGGAGCCGGCAAGCCCGTAATTGTTTCGAACACCGACTGGTTCTCCGAGATCCCTGATAACTGTTGCTTAAAAGTGGACGTCGATTCATACGAAGAGGTGACCCTTCTGAAGTGCATGGAGGCGCTTGCATCAGATGAACAACTATCGAAAACAATAGGAAAAAATGCACGAGAATATGTAACTAAAGAGCATGATCCCAATAAGATAGCAGAAGAGTACTATAAATTTATAAGGAATATATTGAACGGGAATGAACATATTGTTGATAACGTTTCCGGGAGACTCGTTGAGTTGGGGATCAATGAGGGCGACGAAGATATAATTAAAAATGTATCAAAACTAATAAATGATCTGCTATAATCTGAGCTTCAACTTCGCAACAGCGCGGAGTCCCCATCTCTTTAGGGTAGGGAGGAGCGCGTAATAGCCTCTTTCACCCAAGATAACCTTATATAGCATCGGGTGAATATACTTAACCATGCAGCTCACAAAAACCATAATCCTGAAACTAGATTCGCCAGATAGCGGTCTAGCAGAGCTGCTAAAAGCTTTCTCACAAGGCATGAATTATGCTTCGCGGATTGTGTTCGACACCGGCAAGCCTGTTGGAAGCGGAAGGATACAAAAACTGTCCTATAGGTATCTGCGGAATGAACTTAACCTGAAGTCTCAGATGAGTTGTAATGTAGCTAGACAAGTTTCGGGAGCCTACAAGACACTTCAGGAACAGGTTAATATCGAAGAAACCGAATGGCAGCTCTTGCAGTTCAGTCCAACGTCTGCTACGTTCTCATTCGAACGTGATTTCGGATTCTCGGAGGACACCTTAAGTATAACCACTTTGGCAGGGCGCAAGAAGTACAAACTCTTGAATTATCGATATGCTCAGAGATATTTAGACGGATCTTGGAGATATCTAGCTTCTAAACTCTGTCTACATAGAGATGGAGCGTATTATTTCCATCTGGCTTGTGAGAAGGATATTCCAGACAAGAAAGTGACTGACGCATCCACGTTCATGGGTGTAGATGTCGGCATTAATTGTCTGGCCGTTGCATCTACTACTGACAAGAAATGTAAGTTCTTTGCTGGTGGTGAGATCAAGAATCACAGAAATGTTCGTAAGAATGAACGCCGAAGACTACAGAAAGCCGGCGGTCGATATTTGGGCACTCGATCCAGCATGAGGTTACTTGGGAACCTGGCCGGTCGAGAGACACGGTTTATGACCGCCGTTAATCACACTGTATCCAGAAGGCTAGTTGAGTATGCCGCAGAGAACGACGTTTCAGTGATAGGCATGGAAGATCTAACAGGCATTAGGAAGAGAACTGAAACCAAAGTGTCCCAAGAGTTCCGGTATGAACATTCCAGTTGGGCATTTAGGCAGCTACAAGGATTCGTTGAGTACAAAGCCAAAGAAGCAGGAATAGTCGTACTCTATGTCGATCCTGCTCACACCTCTCAGACCTGTCCACGATGTAACCACATCAGCAGAAACAATCGCAGTAGATTGACCTTCCGATGCGAAAAATGTGGTTATGGAACCCATGCCGACAGAGTTGGTGCCATGAATATAGAGCACCGAACACGAGACTTGAGGTATATCTTTGAGTCTCAGGGCGGTAATGTCAGCCCGCCAGACGCGACACGACTTTTTGCGTAGTCGCAAGCCATGTCCTTCAGGGCATGGTAGTTGACATGCCACATATCAAAGCCATTTTCTTGTTAAGAGGTGTTCCAATAATCGTAGTGTTTAGCTGGATAGGCTTGATCTTAGCATCTGAAGACTATTGAGTCCCTGTTGCCCCCACGTCGCCAGCACGGTCATGATCGTTCATGAATCGAAGTCCCTTTGTTATTGCGCAACGTACCCAAGATAATCCTCAAACGACATGCTCGCGTTGCGTCCTTTCTGCTCTGCTATTGGTAAGCTCTACATCAAGCTGAATGATAAACGTGAACCAGTACTCGAAGCCGTTGTTAATCTTGCCAATGAACTTTATAGCCTACACCCGCGACCGGAACCCGCAGATGGAGAGAGAACATACAATAGAAACATACGAATTGACTGCAAGAGAGAAGGACTTTCTGCTCTTCAGATCATATTGATATCGACTTGATATGAAAAATAAATACTTATATCTTGGCGACTCATTCCCATTTGTTAAGAACTTCGCACGACTCAAGATAATTGGGTCGAAGGCAGAGCAACGGAACAGCAGTTGATTGAGTCATACGATAACACGGGTGTTAGATATGAATAAGATATTGATATCGATAATCCTCATATTATCTTTTATGGGGTGTGTTCTGGCATTGGATGAGCAAAGCGGATTGGTGATGCAACCTGGAGGAAATCCTACTTCTTCAAGTGTATCCGTTTCTCAATATTCTCAGTATTATAGCATACCGAATGGACCTGTCCCGAAGACGCACATCGAAGCTCCAGTAAGACAAGTGACGAAAGGCACACCTGCGATGGTTTACTTCGGCAATGAGATGCAGGCAGTGCCATATACTCAATACCAGACCTATGCTACATACACGGGGGGCAATTCTCTCTGGATACAAGGTCCTTCGAGCTGGACACAGTACGCCATAGTCCCTCAAGGTGCAAGCTTGTCATTAGTTGCGACATCAGCAACCGGTGGTAATGGTTACCTTTATGAGATAACCCCTGATGGACAGTTGTATAAGAATTCATACTACTTCTATCAAGGAAATAATCAAATAAACTTCTATGCGGATTCGATTGGACAGCACATATTACTCTTCGCCATAAATGGTCAAGTAAGCAATGCGATAGTCATTGAGGTGACAACCTATGAGCCGCCATACCAGCAGCCAGTACTAACACCCATATATACACCAATTCAACCTAATTACTTGCCAATTCGTCCTCCTTCCATATCCCATTCTACAGTCCCGTCTCAGCCACCTGTCTCGTCTCAATCTCCTGTCCAATCCGTAGGAGATACACCGATTCACTTGCTTTCTCAGGGCATGAAAGGTTCTCAGGTCTTTTTGGATGGAAAATATATAGGCAATGTGGGGTCTGGGTCTGACGGAACGTTCCCCTTCTGGGCTAATGGTGACCAGAACCATGTGATCAGGGTTTACGATAGTCAGCACGACTTCCAAAAGACCATGTATTTCCCCCGTGGAGTTCTGCAGACGATTCATGTTGAGCCAGACAAAGGGATCTACATCTAGCTTGCTCCTCTCTGAAGCCGATAAATCAGAATGTTTGGATCACATGGCTAGATGCAGATAACATCATTTCCTGTCAACTACCTCAGCCTTCAGGCTGTGGTACTTGACATATTATATGTAGCTCTCTAGGAGGGTACAGCCGTCCCTATAATTCGTTAAGCTTATTAGCCTGAATTGAATATGATGACTAAAGTATTTCACTTAAACCAATAAGAGCGCAAATTGGAAAGCTCAATAGTAGCCTGAAGCTTGCTGTTGGGTTTACAACGAAACTTGGGCTATGCAAAAGAATGACTATGAACAGGAAGAACGATCAGTAAGCTACTTTGAAACAAAGAGGATGTTGCCGATCTGGAAACAAACCAGAACTCAAGGAACCCCATTCCTAGGTTCTACAGAACGTGGTTCTTAGAGCTAATCTTGCTTCAACTTCGCAACAGCGCGGAGTCCCCATCTCTCTAGGGTAGGGAGGAGCGCGTAATAGCCTCTTTCACCCAAGATAACCTTATATAGCATCGGGTGAATATACTTAACCATGCAGCTCACAAAAACCATAATCCTGAAACTAGATTCGCCAGATAGCGGTCTAGCAGAGCTGCTAAAAGCTTTCTCACAAGGCATGAATTATGCTTCGCGGATTGTGTTCGACACCGGCAAGCCTGTTGGAAGCGGAAGGATACAAAAACTGTCCTATAGGTATCTGCGGAATGAACTTAACCTGAAGTCTCAGATGAGTTGTAATGTAGCTAGACAAGTTTCGGGAGCCTACAAGACACTTCAGGAACAGGTTAATATCGAAGAAACCGAATGGCAGCTCTTGCAGTTCAGTCCAACGTCTGCTACGTTCTCATTCGAACGTGATTTCGGATTCTCGGAGGACACCTTAAGTATAACCACTTTGGCAGGGCGCAAGAAGTACAAACTCTTGAATTATCGATATGCTCAGAGATATTTAGACGGATCTTGGAGATATCTAGCTTCTAAACTCTGTCTACATAGAGATGGAGCGTATTATTTCCATCTGGCTTGTGAGAAGGATATTCCAGACAAGAAAGTGACTGACGCATCCACGTTCATGGGTGTAGATGTCGGCATTAATTGTCTGGCCGTTGCATCTACTACTGACAAGAAATGTAAGTTCTTTGCTGGTGGTGAGATCAAGAATCACAGAAATGTTCGTAAGAATGAACGCCGAAGACTACGGAAAGCCGGCGGTCGATATTTGGGCACTCGATCCAGCATGAGGTTACTTGGGAACCTGGCCGGTCGAGAGACACGGTTTATGACCGCCGTTAATCACACTGTATCCAGAAGGCTAGTTGAGTATGCCGCAGAGAACGACGTTTCAGTGATAGGCATGGAAGATCTAACAGGCATTAGGAAGAGAACTGAAACCAAAGTGTCCCAAGAGTTCCGGTATGAACATTCCAGTTGGGCATTTAGGCAGCTACAAGGATTCGTTGAGTACAAAGCCAAAGAAGCAGGAATAGTCGTACTCTATGTCGATCCTGCTCACACCTCTCAGACCTGTCCACGATGTAACCACATCAGCAGAAACAATCGCAGTGGATTGACCTTCCGATGCGAAAAATGTGGTTATGGAACCCATGCCGACAGAGTTGGTGCCATGAATATAGAGCACCGAACACGAGACTTGAGGTATATCTTTGAGTCTCAGGGCGGTAATGTCAGCCCGCCAGATGCGACACGACTTTTTGCGTAGTCGCAAGCCATGTCCTTCAGGGCATGGTAGTTGACTCCGGCGAGTAGTCATAGATTGGTGGGATGATAATATGATTACGGAAAATATCAGAGATTTTCTGCTGAAATCCCTAACAACTAACAACATGCCTCTTCCAGGGCTGAAAATGTGTGAACTCGGCAATCAGATATGGTTTGATGGTGGATCCGCAAAGAAGATCTTCATCACGCTTGGGGTTGACCACGTTTCACTTGACTGGAATGGACTAGACGGTGCAGTTCTTGTTGACCTGCGCGTTCCTATAGATCGAAGTTTATGGGGAAAATTTGACGTTGTAACCGACTTCGGATGCTCAGAACACGTTGAAAACCCATATGAAGTCAATCGTAACATACATCGACTGGCAAGGTCAGGTGGCCTCATAATCCGAACTGTTCCATTTACCGGTACCTGGTTGGGGCACTGTCCCTACAGATATAGGGTAGATGCCTTTGAAAAGCTAGCAAGGGCATGCACATACGAGCTACAGATTAACGAGAAACGCCCCTGTGGTGGAGGATGGCCAGATCCATTAATATATTGCGCTATGATTAAAATGGCAGACAATGATTTTATCACAATAAACGAATTTAATGCACTTGACATCATTGATTCTATCCCATTTTAGGACCGTGACAGGGCTAATCCCCGCCTTTTCAAAGGCGGGATACAGCCGTAGCCGTACTTATGATGCGATAACTATATACAGATGGATACCATACGTATGTTTCAAGATGGCGAAAAAGGAGCATTGGTTGAGTGCGCGTGGATGCGTGTACAATGTGAATTATCACTTTGTATGGTCTACAAAGTACCGAAGAAAGGTACTGACAGGCAGCGTAGCCAATGATCTTAATATGCTCCATGAATCGATAGCTCAAAAGAAGGGCATTGATCTCGTAACTCAGGAAATCATGCCGGATCACGTTCACCTTTTCGTGACTGCTCATCCAAAGTTCTCTCCCGCAAATATAGTCAAGATATTCAAAGGAATCACTGCAAAGAAGCTCTTTGAACAGCATCCAGAAATCAAAAGGAAACTCTGGAATGGTCATCTGTGGAACCCTTCATACTATGTTGGAACCTGCGGAGACACTACAAAAGATGTAGTGCAGAGGTACATCGAAACACAAAAGGTGAAATGATTTGCCAAAAGTGTTTCGATATAGACTCAAGCCAACCAAAGCGCAGGTTGCGATATTGAACAGGCAGCTAGATCTATGCCGATGGGTCTATAATGAAACCTTGGCTATGCGAAAGAACGCTTTTGAACAAGAAGGCAAATCGGTAAGCTATTTTGAATCTAAGAGGATGCTGCCAATCTGGAAAGAGTCTAAGCCTGAACTAAGTACGGTTCATTCTCAGGTTCTACAGGATGTGGTTCTGAGGGTTAACCTCGCGTTCAAGGCTTTCTTCCGAAGAGTTCAATGTGGTGAAGAATATCCTGGTTATCCAAGGTTCAAGGGAAAGAACAGATACGACAGCATCAGTTATCCACAAAGCGGTTTCTCAATCGATGGTAATAAGGTGTGGCTATCAAAGATAGGAGAGATCAAATTCTGGTTGCATCGACCCATCGAAGGGTTTGTCAAGAGGTTGACTATTCGGAGATCTGCAACAAAGAAATGGTATGTATCTCTCCTGGTTGAAGAGTCTATCAATCATCCTTTGGCACCATCTCAGAAGGTTGTCGGGATCGATATGGGAATCCTGAACTTTGCTGTCTTATCTGATGGCGAAGTTGTTGATAATCCTAGATTCCTGTTGACTGATGAAGAAAGACTCAAGACAGTTCAAAGCAAACGTGATAAGCTACCCAAAGGTTCACAAAAGAGAAGGAAGGCAACCAAAGCCGTCAACCATCTCTATGAACGAGTAGCCAATAGACGAGATAACTTTGCTCAACAGGTAAGCAGAGATTGGGTCAACCGGTATGGAACAATCTGCTTTGAAGATCTGAATATCACGAAAATGGTTGAAAACCACAACCTAGCGAAGAGCATCTTGGACGCGGCATGGAATAAGCTGGTACAGTACACTTCGTACAAAGCGGTAGATGCTGGTCGAAGGGTCGTTCTGGTTAATCCTGCAAACACGTCTCAGATGTGTTCGGGCTGTGGTCAAATAGTCAAAAAAGATCTTTCTGTCCGTGTACATGATTGCCCACATTGCAATTTGTCTATAGACAGGGATCTCAATGCTGCTCTGAATATCGCAAGACTGGGACTACAGTCTCTGGCACTAGCCTAGATGCCCGCCAATTAATTGGCGGGAGTAGTCACGGCGGAGAGGAAGTCACAATTCATGCGATTGACTGGCGATTCAGATATGGGATTTCGTCGCAATTCTTTGCTTGTCGCTTCTAGTGCCTTTGCCCGCCTACTTGGCCCGGTCCACGGTGCCCGCTTCGAGCGCATGCGACAATCAGCAGAGGTACCAGGGCCACTTTCTGACTTTAAAGTAGCAGGGATCCTTGGCCGCGTTGCACCCTATACCATGGTCCATCCTACCAGTATTGCCTTTGCCATCCAAGAGGCCGCCAGGCTGGCGATCGAAGAGCATAGCGGGGCGATTGTTGAGTGCGGTTCATGGCGTGGCGGAACATCTTTCGCGATGTTGCTTGCTCAACGTGCCGCAGTCGGGCGCGTAGTGCTGCCGGTCTATCTGCTTGACAGCTTTGAGGGCCTGCCGCCTGCCGGGGAAAGAGACGGCCCGCTAGCCCTCAAATGGCAATCATGTGCTTACCCGGAGTGGTTCTTCGATAACTGTTCAACCGATGAATCCAGCGTTATAGATGCAGCACAACGTTTCGAGTTCTCAGAAGAAGAGGCGCGCATACGTCGAGGATGGTTTGACGATACTGTACCGAAGCTTGCGCCGGAGCTTGGTCGAGACGGGATCTCACTCCTCCGCCTTGACTGCGACTGGTACGATAGTACAATACTCTGTTTGGAACATCTGATGCCGATAGTGAAAGAGGGTGCAACAGTTATCGTGGACGACTACTACTCCTGGGATGGATGTGCCAGGGCATTGCATGACTGGCTCTCGAAACATGATCATCCTTATCGCATAAAATCGCTTTACTCGAATTTTGGAGCCTTCTTTGTCAAGCGCAGCGCACGTGCGAGCATCACTGATGTGTGATTGCCTCCATCCTCTAAAGGTGGAGGCTGTTGTTTCACAGCTTCCTGCTCAAGGAGGCTCATCCCCTTCAGGGGATTGAGAGGAATTGAGCCTCCCCGTTCCGTTAAGTATTTATACCATAGACTATATTTGTCTATACTATCATGATGCAGACTCTTAAGGTTAAGGTTGAAGTTAAACCAGAGCAAGCGAACGCTCTCCATAAGACTATGCATCAGTTTAACGCTGCTTGTAACTATGTGGCTAATGTTGCTTTTGAAATGCATACAGCCAACAAAATCAAGTTGCAGCCATTTGTTTATAAGGATCTTAGAGAGAAGTTTGGTATATCCTCTCAGATGGCCGTCAGAGCTATTTCTAAAGCATGTGAAGCCTATAAGAGAGACAAGTCTATCAAACCTACCTTTGATCCCAATGGAGCCGTTATATACGACCAGAGGATCATGTCTTGGAAGGGACTTGATCAAGTCTCTTTGTTGACTCTCCAAGGCAGGATTAAGGTTCCTATCAAGATCTGTGACTACCATGCTCCTAGAATGGACAGGATCAGAGGCCAAGCAGATTTGATCTTCCATAACAGGGAGTTCTATCTGTGTGTCGTAGTCGAAGTTCCTGAACCCAAACAAACCATACCTAAAGATGTTATTGGCGTGGATCTTGGTATCAAGAACATAGCCGTGGACTCTACCGGTGAGGTATTCTCTGGTGAGAAGATCGATAAAACCCGAACCAAGCTTGATACTCTTAAATCCAGCCTTCAGAGTAGCGGCACCGATAGCGCAAAGAGACATCTTAAGAGACTTTCCGGTCATGAAGCCCGATTTAAGCGGGATACTAACCATTGCATCTCTAAGAAACTTGTTATGAAAGCCAAAGACACCTTTTCTTTGATCGCTCTTGAAGATCTCAGTGGCATCAGAGAAAGGACAACGGTTAGAACCAAGGCTCGGAGACATAGACAAAGCTCTTGGAGTTTCGATCAACTCAAGCAGTTCATAGACTACAAAGCCGCCATTGCTGGTGTTGGTGTGGTCTACATTGACCCTGCCTATACATCCCAGGAATGCCCTATCTGCCATCATATCAGTCGATCCAACCGTCCTACAAGGGATGATTTTTGTTGTGTTTGCTGTGGTTTCTCTGATCCCGCTGACACAGTAGCCGCTCTGAATATCAGAGCAAGGGTATCAGTCAATATGCCCATTGTAGCCCGATTTTTCGCGGAGTTACAAGCCCCCTCCCTTCAGGGAGGGGGTAGTTGACTGAGTTGGCTCATGACGACAACTTATTGGCAGATAGGGTTGACCCGAAGGAAATGTTTTAATTCCTAGACATGCATCCTCCAATTGAGTGATAAAGCAATAATGACGCTTGATTATATAAAAAATTTCGGGAGCTTATCATTGCACACACGCATGAGATGTGAGCTTCTCGCTCTGAATTTACTTAAGAGAGTAGGTTGGATTAATAGACAAAAAATGTTATGGAAATTGGGAATTTCGTCGGAAATTCTTTTTTGGAGAGACTACCTGCAAACGAAGGGCAGTTCATGGAATGATTTTTATGAAACCCAATTGAGACCTGATACTCCTCTTGACAAAATAATAACGGATTTGCTTGAAGCTCCATTGGGGTCTAAAGTGCGAATCCTTGATGTGGGGGCTGGACCGCTGACAGTGTTGGGAAAGATCTTTCCTGGACATCAGGTTGAATTGGTGGCTGTGGACGCATTAGCTGATTATTATAACGAGATTCTGGACGAGCTAGACATAAACCCGATAGTTAGAACTCGCAAAGCTGAAGCAGAAAGCTTAACCAAAGTCTTCGAGAAAAACTCTTTTGATCTTGTTCATGCAAGAAACAGCATAGACCATTGCTATGACCCAGTTTTAGCGATAGACGAGATGCTTGCTGTGACCCGGCCTGGTGGATGGGTATTCATGCAACATGTCCCAAATGAAGCCACTGACGAAATGGAAATGGGATATAAATATGCTGGTAGTGGTTTTCACCAGTGGGATTTTTTTGTCGAAAATGGCGACTTTTGGATTTCAGGATTCAATACACGTACTAATATAACAGAACGTCTCGCTGAACAGGCAACCATAAGCACTGAAGGAGGCGAAGGCACGCATGGAATCACAGAGGGCTGGATGATATGTCGTATACACAAGCATCCAATTGCTTAGGGAGAAATACTAAGATATATATCACAATAGGCATTATATTATGGCAATGCTGGCAACATGGGGACAGCAGGGACTCGACAGTCTCCAGATGCTGAGAGCAAGCCTATCCAGCTAAACACGTACATGCTTTCAATCTATATTGATATTTTGTAAGGAGATGCTCAAGCACCTGTGGTCG
>CAVWIG010000030.1:0-46225 GCA_963754945.1 Methanotrichaceae archaeon | reverse complement strand
GTGGAGTGAACCCCTCCGAGTGGACAATGAGTTAAGCAACATCAACTCATGGAGGGAAGTACATGAAAAAGACGAGGCGACGCTACGACCGAGCATTCAAGATATCAGTAGTAGCAGAACTTGAGAGTGGCAAACCACTCGCTCAGATCGCCCGCGAGCATAGTATCCATCCTGGCCTGCCCTCTCGGTGGAGAGAAGAGTTAGCCGAGAATCCCCAAAAAGCGTTTAGCGGTAATGGAAACAAGTACAAGGACCAGGCAAGGATTGCAGAACTTGAGAGGCTGCTCGGCCAGGCTCATGCCGAGATCGAGCTTTTAAAAAAAGCCTTTGCCATGACCCAGAAGAAGGTTCGAGAGGGAGAGAATAAAACCGACGCTGAGGGACGGTATATGACTATCCATGACGTCCTTTCAGACGGCCTTGCGTTGTCAATATCCCAATCCTGCAAGGCACTTGAAGTAAGTCGCAGCGGCTACTACAGATGGTTTCGGACACAGCCGGAAATTGTCTCATCGGCGAATATGGATCTAAGAAATCAGATTCAAGAGATCGCTCTGGAATTTACTGGCTACGGTTATAGGAGGATGACTGCAGAACTCCAAAACCGCGGCTTTGAGGTTAACCGCAAGCGCGTTCTGAGACTGATGCGACAAGATAACCTTCTGTGCCTGAAGAAGAGATTCAAGCCAATAACAACCGATTCCAGTCATGGATTGCCTGTATATCCAAACCTTCTGAAAAACGCCGAGATCACTGGACTGAACCAAGTTTGGGCTTCAGATATCACATATGTTCAGTTGTCACATGAGCACATCTATCTCGCCGTGATACTGGATCTATACAGCAGAAAATGCATCGGCTGGGAGCTGAGCAGAAACATCGACGGCCAGCTAGCCATGAATGCCCTGGACAAGGCATTAGAAAACCGCTGGTCAGAATCTACTCAAGGACTCGTTCATCATTCTGATCAGGGAGTTCAATATGCATCAAAAGATTATGTGGATTGTCTTGAAAAGCATAGCATCCTGATTAGCATGTCAAGAAAAGGAAATCCATACGACAATGCATTTGCAGAGAGCTTTATCAAAACTCTAAAGGTCGAGGAGGTATATCTGAATGAATACGGGACATTTGAAGATGCCTATAGAAACATATGGCGTTTTATTGAGAAAGTGTACAACTGGAAGAGGCTGCATTCATCACTTGGTTATAAGTCTCCTGAGCAGTTCGAAATGGAGGTTGCCTTAAATACTGTTGCTTAACTAATTGTCTACAATCAGGGGTGCAGTCCAAATCCCTCCTTTACTTCTACTTCCATTGCCACTCTATCAATCTATCTAGAATAGTCCTACTGAAGGCCCTAGCTTTCTGGCCAAGCTCATAACCTCCTTTGCTTCAGTTTCACGACCCAGGGCTTGTAGGGCTACGCCCTTGTTCTTCCAAGCCGTTGTGTACTCTGGCTGGATCTCAATAGCCTTGTCGAAGCACCTGATCGCCTCTTCATGCCTGCCGAGGGCGCTGAGGGCCACGCCTTTGTTGTTCCAGGCATAAGCGTCAAAGGGATCTATCATTATCGCCTCTTCGTAGCTATCGATGGCATCTTCATGCCTTCTAGGTTGTCCAGAGATGCACCACGGTTGTTCCAGGCTCTCCTTCCTTCCGCACCAAAGGGATTCAATTCGATTGCTCTTGCATAGCTGGCAACGGCATCCTCGTACCTGCTCAAGTTGTGTAGGGCAAAGCCCCTAACTATCCAGGCCCTGGCGGCTGTTGGATCTATCGCTATGGACTTCTCTGAGGACTCCAAAGCTTCAGAGTACCTGCCCAGGTCGTTTTGGACTGCTCCTCGGTTCCTCCAGGCGTCGGCGTTAGCTTGCTCCAGCTCAACGGATTTATCGAAGGATTGGATAGCATCTTCATAATTCCCTAGCTTTCTTGAGGCGATGCCTCTTTGATACCATGCATGCGCATTCAAGGGCTCTTCAAGGGTGGCCTTCTCAAAACACTCTACTGCTTTCTCGAAGTCTCCCAGATCCAGCAGATATGCACCTTTGTTGATCCATTCTCCTGACACATTTGACTCCTGCCAGCTTGACTTTCGGCGAAAGGGCTTTATGTTCAAGGTCATTTGATCGTTGATTTATACTTGTGGCGGTGATTTGGCAGAAATGGGATTTATAGGGTGGGGTAAATTAGCAAAAGTTAATATGGTGAGGTAAAGTTAATATAGTAAAGTATATAATATACTTATTACTAACTATATGCAATTGTCGAGGGTGTAGTCCAAGGGGGATGGCATGAGAACACAGCGGTCTGAGGTATTAAGCCGTCTGTCCAGGTTTGTAGATATGGATAACCATGGGCTGAGAAAGTTCATTCTTATGACCATAGTTGAAACTCGCCAGTTTACAGTGAGTTCTCTTCATAAAGCAGTGAGCCAGAAATTCGAGGTGTCTAGAAAAGTAGTTGCCTCCATGATAGGCTATATCTGTTCGAGGCTTGGCATTCTTAGAGTCAATAAAGCATCTTATAGATCTCCCAAAACCTACATTTTAAGAGATGAGTATGCGGACATTGCCAAATCAGTGCTCTTAGATACCATATGACTTATGTCAAAAAGGCGCCGCGAACAGCTACGACGATAAAGGTCAGATCCAAGTCCGAGTACGCCATCAGCCATTCTAAAGATCCCTACATGGAGCTGATGCTCAGGCTTTTCCAGGACGAATCAACAGCCATTCGGGGCCATAAGTTCCTCACGTTGGTCGAGGAAAGGCAAAAAATAGGAAACCCCATCAGGACCAGAGATTGGAAACAGCTATTGGAAGAACTAAACGTCAGCAGATCGGCATTCTATGCCATGAGAAATAAGCTCCTTGGAGCCGGCCTGATAACAAATAAAGGCGGCGAATACCGGTTGTCCGGAATGTTCAGCCGCGACTTAATGGACATGGCCAGATGGTGGTGGACAGCGGTTCTTAACAACAATCTGGATAACCTATAGGCTGTTTTTTTGTTACTTTTCTCTTGAAAATGCCCCTATAAGCTACCAGTCAGTTCTTTTTTTTGCTTTTCTATGGCTTCAAGAACCTTCGCATTCTCCATATACTCAAGGCTGCTCTGGCAGAACGGACATATGAAGTTTGCCTCGCTCGCTTCATCGAATATGAACCTAGCACATCCTTCTGTGCACGCATAAAAGATATTGTTCTTCTCGTAAGCCAGTCGTTCTTCAAGATTCCGTAGAAGCCTCTTGGCCTCAGATTCTAGTGCCTTGTCGAAATTCTCAGGACATAACTGCCATAGATAAGTAAGCCATCCGGAGTCCGGGTCCCTTTTGCGTCTGTATATGGCTAACCTGTGCTCGTAGAGCAGATATAGTGTGCGTCTAACTGTGTTCAAGCTTATCCCTGTCAACTCTGCAAGGTGTTCATCAGTGATCTCATCTTCTGGTATATTTTCTACTATACGAACTCCTTCATCTCCGACAAGCTTCATAATATACGCTTTATGAATCGTTTCCTCAACAATAGTCAAAAGGTCACCACCAACAGTTCTGTCAAGATTCCCGGTTTAGCCAAGTTCCCCAGATGTTATCCTCTGATAGGTCCATATTCATGAGTTGGCATGCGTGTATCCTGATCACAAGGGGTTATCGATATGCCCGACATAGGACGAACTCCATAGTTCTTCATATGCTCTTACTTATTATTTCTCGTTTCTTCTATATAGCATCATCGTGGTAAAAAAATTTCAGAAGATGTGGGTCTAATTCTGGTATTTAATCATGAGATTATGATCTCATGCATTGTAAAATTAGTAGTTATTTCAATCTTGATTGCTAGATATAAAATATATTAAGGCCAAAAAATAAAAGAATGGAGAGGCAAACCATCAGGTGGAACCAGCCTCAGATAGAAGGCTCTTAAGCCTTTGAATGGACTGCATGGCTTTGTTTGCTTCGCTCATCTTCTCCTGCTCATAGTGCAGCAAGATCTCCCCAATGGATGTGCTCAGCCTGTACACTTTCATGGGCCTGCCCGTTCCGTCGCTTTTGCTTATCCTTTCCTCTATCCAATTGTTCTTACGCAGCGTGCGTAAAGCTATACTAACCTCTGGCTGCCTAAGGTCTGATCCCCTTTCGATCTCCCTCGATGTTGCCTCATCTACGTTGGCCAGGTAGGCGAGCATATTGGAGACCTTTCTGGGAACTCCCAGACTCCTCAATGTCTCAACTACCTCGATGTCCTTCTCGTCAAACCTCAGTACGAAAGATTCTTTCATGGATATCTACTCCCTCTATTTGCTCCCGTTAATAGAGAGAGATGTACCTTATGATATAAATAGTTTATTTATGTTAAACAATTGAATACTATTATTATGAGCGTCGGAAAGCTATGATATAATTAATCACTTTGTAAAAATTTGAATTAACTTCTTCTTATTTTCTCCACAAACCGTCTTTTCTTTGCTATTCCCAAGCAAGCAGCCTCGTCTATTCGGCTCTGCATCTCCGAGACATCCCGACGGGCCTCCTGGCCAATGGCTTTCTTAATCGGTGTATAGGCGGACTCCCTGAACCGTGGAGAGAAGTCCGTTGCCACTCCATCGATATGCAGCTCTGCGCCACTGCCTTTTTCCACAGTGCCGATGACGTCTATGGCAACTCCAGCAGCCATTACTGTCCTTGCTATCTCTCGCGACTGGTCCTCCGGGGCGATTATCAACAGCGCGTCGATGGATACACCCAAATAGTCTATCTCCAGGGCGTCAAGCATAGTCCTCACTCTTGGGTTGACCAAGTCACGCATCTTCTCCTCCTCGAAGACCAGCTTGACCCCAGCCGTGTAGGAGATCTCCTTGGCGTCTCCGCGAATGCCTCCGTTGGTGACATCGGTCATGGCGTGAATGGTAGTGTCTTTCTTGAGCAGGGCCTCACTTGCCTGAAGGAACTTGATGTTCAGGGTCTCGTCGACTACTTCGTGCCAGTCGTAGTAGAGGGCAGCAGCGCAGATGGTGCCACCACCGGCTCCTTCCGTCATCATGATGACATCTCCAGGTTTAGCGTCTTTACGCGGTGTCAGCTTGTCGGCGATGCCAACTGCACCAACGCAACCCGTCAGCCGATCTCCGATCACCATATCGCCGCCTATGCGTAGAGTGCTTCCTGTGATCAGGGGAACCCCAATCAACTCAGAGACAGTAGAAATGCCGGCGATGTGGTCGAAGAGCTTGGCAACATCGCCATCGTCCGCCAAATGAATGTCGGAGAGAAGGGCTACGGGTTTAGCTCCCATCACGTAGATGTCGCGCAGAGCAGCCCTTGTAACGTGAAAGCCCGCAAGAAATGGATAGTCGCTCAACCTGGAGTGCATCCCGTCCACTGTTACGACAACGTAACTCCCACCCGCTTTGACAACTCCGGAGTCGTCCAGCTCGGTCGAGTCCACAACGGCACCAGTCCTGCCTATGACCTCGGCTATCTTGGTGTGAGTGTAAAAGTCTCCGGAGCCTCGTGAGCCCACTCCGAAGTCCCCCATTGTCACGCCGGAGTTCTGCAGGGAAAAGACCTCTCCTCTTGGGTTCAGAGTGGCCCGGGCTTCTTCCATCACTGCTTGAGCCAATTTGTCCGCCTGATCTTTGGGGATATCCTTAACCTCCATGATCATGGCTGCAAGCTTAGAAGCAACTTCAGGGTCGTGTCTACGTAGCCCCCTCTTCGCAAAACCTTCAAGATCCATGGCTGGCAATTGATCTAGAGATAAAAAAGGCTGACTATTCTATTGAAGGTCTTAAGGATGAATATCACGTCGGTTGCAGTTCGACAATATCAGTTTAACAATTTCTTTTGCACTTCCCTTACCATTCCTTCTCTAATCCTCTGCAATCTCCCGGTCCCCTGCCTTCGCGGTCACCTTCTCCCGAAGATCCGCTCGAGTTGGGCCTCGTCAAATAAGACTGCGACGGGCCTTCCATGAGGGCAAGTTTGAGGGTTCTGGCAGGTGTAAAGGTCCTTCAATAGCGTCCTCATCTCGCTGTTGGTCATCTCATGGCCGGACTTTATCGAGCCCCTGCAGGCCAGGATCTTCAGGACCTCCTCTATGTTCGTGGAGTCCGGGCTGATGCGCCCCTGGGAAAAGAAGTCGCTCAGGATGTCGTGAATGGCCTCCGGGCTCTCCAGCCTGTAGCCAGTTGACGGAACTGCCCGGATGTTGTAGGTACTGCCTCCAAAGTGATCGATATCGAAGCCGATGTCCGCTAGCACCTCCTTCCAGGATTCGAGAATCTGCTGCTCTTTTGGCGAGAGCTCGATGGTAACGGCCTCGACCAGCTCCTGGGAGATCTTTTTCTGGCCGTACCTCTCCCGGAGGCGCTCGAACCTTATCCGCTCTGCTGCTGCGTGCTGGTCGATTAGCATGAGGCCCTGCTCGCTCTCAGCTACGATATACAGCGTGAGCACTTGGCCGAGAACCCTAAGCCTGGAGGGCCCGACCTCGACTCCTTCGGGATTCTCAAGGTCCACTTTAACCTGACATCCCGCAATTTCAAGAGGAAAGGTGCTCTGCTCCGCAACACCGGCGACTGTCAGGTCGGCGATCTCCCCAGGACCGAGAATTCTCCCTCTGGGCTGTTCTGCTGTTGCCTGGCCCTGGCCTACCCCCGTCTCAGATCCTGCCTTCACCTTCAGGGCCTCCGTGACAGCCTCGATCAGGGCTTTTGCAACCTCTTCCTCATTCTGGAACCGGATCTCCCTTTTGGTTGGGTGGACATTGACATCTATCAATGATGGATTGATCTCTAGCGTTACCACTGCGATTGGGCTCTTCCCCAGAGGTATGATGGTTCTGTAGGCTTCACGCAGCCCTGAGGTTAAGGCACGGGACGACACCGGCCTGCCGTTGACGAAGACATAGATCCAGTCGGGGCTGGACCGGGTGCATAGTGGGCCACCAACGACGCCCGTCAGGCTGAAACTCCGCGATTCGGCCCGAAAGGGAATGAGCCTCTTGACGGTTTCAAGGCCAAAGACCTTCAGGAGGACGTCGTTCCAGTCCTCCGATCGGCTGGACTTGAAGATAGTGCGATTGCCGGTGAAAAGCTCAAAAGAGATGTTGTAGTTGATGATGGCCATCTCTGTCACCAGCTCAGTCACTCGCACCAGCTCGGCGCTGGCGCTCTTCAGATACTTCAGCCTTGCAGGAACGTTGTGGAACAGATCCCGCACAACAATGCTGGTCCCGGCAGGACAGCCGATGTCCTTGATCGCGGATACACTGCCATCGACTATTTTCATGTAGGACCCGGAAAGGGCCGACCGGGGCTTTGTATGGACCTCCACCGATCCGGCAACGCTGGCAATGCTCGAAAGGGCCTCGCCGCGAAAACCCAGGGTAGAGATGCTGCTCAGATCAACTGCACTGGAGATCTTGGATGTGGCGTGTTTCTGGAAAGCCAGGGACAGGTCTTCCTGACCGATGCCGCAGCCGTCGTCGGTCACTTTTACCAGACTCTTGCCGCCATCAGTCACCTCGATGAGTATCCTGGTTGCACCTGCATCGATGGAGTTCTCCACAAGTTCCTTGACGACGGAGGCGGGCCTCTCGATTACCTCGCCTGCTGCGATCTTGTTTATGGTGTCCTCATCCAGGAGTCTGATCTTTTGCATCGGCATCTCTTGATTTCAAAGCGGTTATTTCTATGCTTGAATACGTTATCAGGATGAAGGCGGGGCTTGGAAAATATAAATATCTTCTTCAAGGAAGACATCGATGGCGTAAAACCGCGAACTGCTTTAAATATGATGCAAATAGATCACGAAATAGTAAAAGTATGATTAAGTAGGGTGGATCTTATTATGATGAATGGGATATTTTTGAGTTATGCTGGAGAGGAGCTCAAATATATGGTAGATGAGATCAATAGTAAATTAGGAGCTAATTTCTTTAGCCACTTAGTTGAATCCAGACGAGAAGGTGACACAACATTTACAGATAAAATAATAAAATATTTCAAGTTATGTAATGTATTTCTAGTATTGTTGACTAGAAATTCAATTAAGAATCAATTTGTAAACCAGGAATGGGGATACGCAAAGGCATTGAAAGAGATAGGTCAGATACAAATAATACAGCATATCACCGAAAAATGTACTAAAAATGCAAATCATAGTTTAGGGATTGATTATGATGAGTACAATAGGATAACATCAAATGGCTTTATTTCCCAAAATATGGAATTCATTGATCTAGAACTGAATGATAATTCTTACAATATCAAAGATTGTACTTATAGTATAATATCTTTCTTAATGGAGAAACAAACTATTTTGAGGCCTATAGCCACAGAAAGACAACAAAAGTTGAAAAGATTTATAAACGAAAATAGTAATAATTGCTCAATTGCATTGGATTTGGTGGCGAGCAAAAATGAATTAGAACATAAAGGTTCATTAAATCCAGATCAATTTTCTTATGATTATGCTTTACAAATTATTCAAGTTGGACATTTATTCCCTATCGATTTTATTGATTCTCTAGAGACTTATATCATAGAATGCAAGCGGTTGAACGCTTGGAAAGATCTCCAAATGCAATGGATATTATCGAGAGCTGGGTTAAATGGAGCAAACGTTAAATTCTATTTTTACTTATTGGATGAATTTTACCACTGTTGTTTTTTGATGGAAAAGGAATTAATCAAATTGAATTCTTCAATCGATTTTATGTAATCTGATCTGTCCACGTCATTTTGCTTATATTGATATTATAGAAATAAGGTTCAATTGCTGTGTCGCATGATTATTATAGTATTATTTCGTTATTCAAGAATTCATAATTTATTTTAACTAATTACTTATATGCTCCTAAGTATATCATACAAAATGAATGCTCTTTTAATCTCGGCGACCATTCCTTCTGGTGAAGATGCCCGAACCGTCTCACCAAAGATACGCTTGATCGATGAGAAGAAGCCTTCAACTGCCCACCTTCTACCGTACTGATGCATTTGCTTCCAACCCTTGTAGCCCATTTTTTTGAATTCCAGAACAGCTGTTGACCTGGCTGATGCATCTTTGCCTACTATCGCGTTCTCTCTGATCTTAATCCCTGGACAATCTACACCTTTCGATTTCATAAATTCAAATGCGTCGTTTGTGTCATATGCGCCATCCGTCAACCCCTCCTCAATATTGACGTCTTTCAACAAAGGGCGCAAAACCTCGCTATCCGAGGTGTCTTCTTCTGTAACTTCCATAGACAATAATCTCTTTGATTCAACGTCGACTGCCACATGAACTTTAAGCCATCCTCGCCGCTGCTTTCCGTGTTTCTCGCGCATCCAATCCCCTCTATTTGTTACCTTTATCCCAGTTGAATCAACTGCAACAACAGCGTCGTTCTATGGTATCTCTATTCCAAGATCTTGCTTAGAGATTCGCTTATGGAGGGTGGTATAATCTGCCGCCACCAATCCTGGTTCATAGGTCGAAAGTCGTCCAAAGAATCCTTCAAGTTGACGATATGGCATTCGGAAAAAAGAGTATATTATTGATGCAAAAGTTATAAAAGTGTTAGGGTTTTTGTATGGAGCGCCTGTTTTCTTTCTATTCATTTCTCTTAATTCCCAACTCCAGTTCTTCACACAACTCAAATCGAGATAGAATTCGCCTCTTCGAACAAGTTGGGCATTATATTCTGGCCAGTCTCTATTATCAATATAGTTCATGACACAATATTTATATTTAAACTATTTAAGCTTAATCGACACAGCAGGTTCAATCGCCAAATACCAAAAAAAATTCACATATTATTCTAGATTACATCGATAATGTTGGAAGCAATCCGCCCCTAAAGTTTCCTCATGCGAATCCGCCCGGGTTCTACAACTGAAAAATGACCCGCCCAATCAGATCTGGATTCTATAACTTCGATAATAATGTCAGTAACATAATCAACCGATAACAAAGGAATTCGAAAGAGAACAATGCCACACGAAGCTGGAAGATCGAAACAAAAGGCCAGCTCTCCGAAATCCTTATCGAATGTCAGCACTATGCGCTCATCTTTTTCCGCCAGCTCTAATATATCTTCATCGGGAGTTTGAGGCCGAGACTCGGATATAGATAGGATATCGTGCCCGTTTTTCCGAAATATTTGGACCGCATTGAGAGGTATATTCTCATCCGCCAGCAGCCGCATCAGAGTTCTTCCTGTAAAACCTTGATCGGAAAGACCTTTTCAGATTTTATCAGGGCACTGGCGTAACTCAAGCATGCCTGAATATCTTCATGAGTCAATCTCGGATAGTTCTGCAATACCTCAGCTTCCGACCATCCTCCAGCCAGTAGGTCAAGGATGAACTCAACCGCCAGGCGGGTGCCCTTGATAACAGGTTTTCCGGCCAGAACCTTTGGGTCGGCAATAATTCGCTCCTGCCAGTTCATAACAATGCTATATAATGCTTCATGTCTTTAAGATACCTGCGATGAAGGCAATCAAGGTCATCGAATGTCGTGATGTTGACTACGAGACGGCCAAGAAAGAAGTAGCCGGGTATTTCCAGATGAAAGGCGAAGCGTATGCCTCCGAGATCGAGGAAAATCTTGAACTTGATTATAAATTGATATGCCAGAACGTGAACGAGCTGAACCGAGAGGACGCTTGGCGGTCCCTTGATAGAATGTTATGATATCGTAGACACCTCATAGCTACAGAATCAGGGCCATAAGTCTGGAAGATTGGGCGAATGGCGTTGTTCGGCATGAGCGCAAAAGAATGAGGAAGAAAAACCCATAACGGAAAGGCAATAACCAGGATTATACCGACATCTCGCAGCTCGTCTGCCTCTCGAATCTCGAAAATCTCAACGCCCATTTCGTCAGCGGCAACCTTGGTCCGGCAGAGCGTCTGTCAAAACTCAACCTTATCGCAATTCACCGGATGACCCGTCCCATGGAGGATCAGGTTATTCGATCAGCAGGGAAGGTAACCGGAAATAAGCTTGGTCGTAATGGGGATACTATCTAAAATTATTACTAAATCGTAAGCTCTAAATAGGTATCTTCAGTAACTTAATACACATGAAAAAATTTTTGTGTTTGGCCCTGTTGGTACTGAGCCTCTTTGCCACAGGGGTCTGTATGGCAGAAGTTCCGAATCTGAAAGGGAATTGGACCGTTTCGTGGGGTGGGTATAATGCAGGGGTCGGTTACTCTAACGCGACTCAAAATGAACCCTTTGTCATGGCTATTACAGAGCAGGAGGGCCGCGTCTTCTCTGGAAATCTAACATATAAGCACGAGAATGGAACTGCCGCTAGTGAAGGGTTTGCTGGCGCCATCGGTTCGGATAGTAAAAGTCTCTATATCGCTGAAGTTACCGAGGGCTATGCTCTGGGGTCGATCGTTTCCAATGATGAGATCGAACTGATATACTTATCAAGTGGAAAAGCAATGTCGGTGGGCATTGATAAGCTTAGCCGGGCAAAAGCATAGATATCAGTTTCCAATAGGTGTATGGTGCTTCTAGCATAATGCACCATATCATCAAGATTTTTAGTTTGTTTCTAAATCATAATCGGAAGAATAAAGGCCACACATCTCACTCATGGAAGGCCTGATGTCAATCACAATGCACATTGGCCTACTGATTGCAGAGCCAGCGGCCGAGCGTTATGGGGTGCCTCTTTGGTTCCTTATTGCCGGAATAGTAATGATAATCATAATGGTGTTAAGTCCTTTTCAGATTTTATCAAGGCACTGGCGTAACTCAAAACATGCCTGAATATCCTCATGAGTCAATCTCGGGTAGTTCTGCAATACTTCAGCTTCCGACCATCCTCCAGCCAGTAGGTCGAGGACGAACTCAACCGCCAGGCGGGTGCCCTTGATAACAGGTTTTCCGGCCAGAAACTTTAGGTCAGGTCAGCAATAATATGCTCCTGCCAGTTCATAACAATGCATGTAAAAGATCTTTCCAGCATCGAGCCTTTAAATCGATCTAGAATTGGGATCTCTGAAGTGCATAAGACAGATGCCTCATTTCAGTCCACATAAGGCTAGGACAAGATAGTGTTAAATCTAAACAGGCGTGAATAGGAGATTGGTATGTTTACTGAGTACATTCAGGCCAGTTTGAGACATGCGAAATACGAGATCCTTGAAGATGGTACATACATGTCCACCGTAGAGGGCTTGCAGGGCGTGATTGCCATCGGTGATACCATTGAAGAGTGCCGTCAAGATCTTATCGAAGTTATCGAAGGATGGATAGCACTACGATTAAGGATGGGCGATACAATTCCTTCCATAGATGGCGTTACCATTGATGTCTCTGCGGAGCCGATAGCAGTTGTCTAGGCTCCTTCCTGTCTCTAGGCAAGAGCTTATCCGACGGCTAGGAAAGTTGGGATTCGAGGGACCTTATCCGGGATCAGGGCATGCCTATATGGTTAAGGAGCTAGCCAAGGGGCGTATATATGTGACCATTCCCAATCCTCATCATGGCCAGGATTTTAGTGTTGGGCTTCTAGCGCAGATCTTAAAAGAAGGAGAGATCAGCCGCGAGGAGTGGTTTTCAGTTTAGATACTCGATTTTTCATTATAAAACCTAGGGGCAAAGGGATGGCAATCAAGTCATCGAATGCAGGGATGTAGATTACGAGACAGCCAAGAAAGAAGTGGTCGGGTATTTCCAGATGAAAGGGGAGGCGTTCGCCTCTGATCCCAGCACCGATCTGCAACTGGATTACGAACTGGTATGCAAGATCATGGATGACCTGGAGTTGGAAGGCAAGATGGAGCCGATTGAATGGAGGGCTACGAGATCGGCGGCTCGATACGTGGTCACAGGATCATAGCTGAGGCTGGAAAGGTAAGCGATCCTGTGATCAATGTCAAGAGCGCCAGGTACAAAGCGCAGAGGATAGTCCTAACTGAAAATGCCTATGCAATAGTCGATAGAAAAGACCGCTGGTGCGGCCAGGGCCTGGTCTTCCTGAACAACGCCGCAACCGTCGGCGGTCACTTTTACCATGCTCTTGCCGCCATCTATAACCTCGATCTTGTATCCTGGTGCACTCGGCGTCGATGGAGTTCTCCTCAAGTTCCTGACGATGGAGGCGGGCCTCTCGATTACCTCGCCTGCTGCTATCTTGTTTATGGTGTCCTCATCCAGGAGTCTGATTTTGGCATCGGCATCTCTTGATTTCAAAAGCGTTTATTTCTCTATCGGAAGGTACTGGTGCTGGACTTGAAGTAGGCCTTTTACGCCTGAGAAGGTCATGTAGCCTATGATTGGATTTTATCTTTTCGAAAGGTGACCTGACAACATATCCTCGCATCTCTGCCAAGTAATAAAATTAATTAATATTATGAATTCCAAAACTGCTAAATATATGTGAGATGTAACTCGAACCAATTTGAAAGAAATAGGAGGGCAAAAATGGATATGGATTTCCATTATTACGGCACATTCACAGCCGCCATGCTGGCAGGTTATGATCGCAGTGATGCGATCACGATAGCTCACGCAGCTCAGTACGTGGACGATTCCGCCCCCGCAGATCGTCTCGGACTCTCCCCAAACCGAATAATCAAAAACGGAGAGTACGGCATTGACTTTCAGCCGATACCAACTTGTGAACCTATGACGAATATGCTAATTGACGATCATAAGTATATGCGCCATATATGGGTGCCGTTCCACTTCTTGCCTGGAAACTATGAATCTGCGGTCCTGCCCGATCCCAACTGGAAATCAAGGGAACGAGTGTATACTGGTCCAAGGAGCAATGGTCTTAGATGGAAGTACGACGACCGTGCCATCTGGCAGTTCAAACTCCTCTGCAGGCCTCAAAGCCCGTTGATCACAAAGATGATCAACGATGTTTCAGGTCCTTTTAAACTTCACCTTGCCGGTATCAGGATGCATGTGCTCGCGGACTCCGGAGCTCACATGGACTTCGCCGGAACTCCGGCATGGCATGTGAACGATGCAACCGGCGATGTCTGGGATCAAACTGTGACGCCTCCGCAAAAGATCCCTTACAATCTGACTGGAGAATGGTGCACACCACCAGACCCGATAAGGTACGAGGTCTGGAATTATCTTGGACACGGCCGCATGGGGCATGTTCCGGATTATCCGTGGGATGCTTACGAATACTCACCTAAGTGGTCATCCACGCCCATTCTTAAGAACAACCCTGATGAGTATCTCAGGACATTTAAAGAGATGGTTACAGCCCTGAGGTGTATTAGAGATGGAAGTACATTCGATGTTCTAAAGCCTGATCCCATAGGCGAGGAATTCCTGAAAGTTATTCGACGCATATTAAACACAAAGCACAAGTACGGCTGCAATTATGAGAAAGCTGTACAATTCAGATGCGAGTTATGGATAAAAGAGATGAGTGACGGATCGCTGGGTACCCTGAGCGCGCCACCTGGGCATTATGATCCGGATGCATGGCTCGATATCGTGAAAAAAGGATATAAGACTGAGCCAATCCGGAAGATGGATTATTATAAATTCAATAGAGCTGCGATCGAGCACCACGATTTCGTCGAAAGGTACCTCATGATGGACGGCATGCCACTGGATGATTGGCCTAAGCCGGCATAATGCAGGAAGCGGTCTAGATGGCAACTCAAACGATCCATGTTCGGAGTTTTCATCGTTTTATTTTGAATTGATATCAAAAAAATTTTTTGTCGGGATATGTACGATTGGATTATTCATATCCAGGCTTTGCCACCTTCCGGATTATAGCGGCTACGGCGATTTTGGGACGAGCTACACGTTCACAAATTCTACTTCTAACTTTGTATATGCATCCCATGCATACAGATACTTGTTATCAACGGAATACAGTGATAGATACTGGTTGTTATAGTCTGATATCAAGTATTTGCCCTCTTTCCGGAAGGTTGTTGCGCCCCACCAGCCATAACACCCAACATAAGCGCTATTGCTTACAGACAGATATTTATCCTCTTCACTTACCTTATAATACATCTTCCCGCCGTATGGATAGTATTCTAAAACGAGCGGGCTTTCATTTGTTAGCACACACCATCCGTCGTTATTTCTTCCCATCCATCCGAACTCTATCCCGTTTATGAACAGCTTGATCTTGAACTTTCCCGCACCCATCTTCGGTGCTTCTGTGTTCTTATGCGCTTCAAAGGTACCAGTCGGTATTTCTTTTGCAGGATTCATTATCTTCCTCCTTAAGATCTGGAGATCGTAACAGGTCGTATATATAGATACTGATCTAAGATAAGAACTTGAGTTACTGATGTACAGATATCGCTCTATCCTGTCAGGGTGACTATCCTATCAAGCCCCTGATTGCACGAGGTTATGTCCTAATCTCTCCCTCGTTCTGGAACCGAATCGCCCTCTTAGTTGAGTGGACATTGACATCTATCAAGGAAGGGATTATTTTCTAGGGAAACCACTGCGATAGGCAGGGGCTTTGTCTAAGAGCCTATCAGAACAGACGTACGTATGTATGTCCATATCTATTGGATCTTGAGCCAAATGAAATTGAAGGTCCTTTAATTCAGTTTCAAATGGCAAAAACGGATGAAGAAGGTACAAAAAAGCTTGTAAATACAATCAACAAATGTGCAGACCAATGGAGATAGCAACAACGTGAAATCGATAAGAAATTTAGGCTTTATTGGAATTCATTAAGGACAAATTTAGATTCTATACCCAAACCAATCGACGCCATTGAAGGTGGTTGGTTATGGGACGATGGTCAGAAAATTATCGTAAATAGGTCCGGAATGTGCAATTCAATCAGGAACAAAGTCGAATTTAACAATGGTACCTGGAAGCAATCTGATTTCGATGAATGCGTATTTATTTTGGATTGGAAACTACTGAAATTTACAGATGTAATAAAGTTATCTCCTGATTTTCTGAATCTAAATGGATGCAATGACTTAGGGAATGAAGTAACAGCCACCAGGATAGACCTCAAAATCAAAACGGGATAGTTATCGGGGCACTGGCGTAACTCAAGCATGCCTGAAAGGGTTGCAATGATGGGTAATGGTCGATGCTCGATCCGCCAGGTATAGGATAGCCGAAATCGCACACATCGTTGCCGCCTAAGTCCAGGCAACCTTCTGCGAGGGAGCTAAAGTTGCCGTAGTGGTTCCCAACGCTGCCAACATCCCATCGGTTCGCGTCATTGTCGTAAGCGTTTTGTTTGTAGTTGCGAATGAAGTTATTCTTAAAAATGATATTCCCGACGGAGGTGGAGAGCATAATCCCGTATCCCAAATTGTTGCTGGCATTGTTTTCTGTTATGGTATTGTTGTTGCCCCCAATGATGAATATGCCATTGGAGTTGTTACTTGCGTTGTTATTTTCGATGATATTGTTGTTCGAGAGCACCTTTATTCCTGCTTCTTTTGATCCGTCTCCAGGCCATAGGCCAGAGTTGATAGTCCTGAAACCCTGGAGGATGATTCCGTCTGTCTTAAGGGTGACGGCACTGCCACTTGCTGTGGCATCCAGAATCGGCATGTTTATGCCTCTCAATGTGATCCGCTTGTTAACATTGACATGTTCGTAGTAGACCCCACTGTGAACCTCTATGATATCCCCCGATTTGGCTGTATAGATGGCTGCCTGGATACTGCCGTCTGGATAGACAGAAACGGTTGTGGCGTAGGCAGATCCGAGAATTGCTATCAATACATAAGCAGCTGCGATACTGAAAGGATTCATTATATCTCATAATGTTTATGATGCCATAAACTTTATGTTAGTTGTACATGGCGCGATCTTGGTCGTAAATCGCTGGCTTATTAATGAGGAACGTTTTAGAAAACAGCATGTGCCTAAAATTCCCGACCAGTGGGTCAGTCCACATCGATTAGATGTTATGATCAATGACTGATATGACCACTGCATATCATCGTATTTAGCTTTCATCGATAAGCTTCTAGACCAACAGATACCGATAGCTTGATCTCTCCATGAATTGAACTTCTGGCGGATGCCCAGAGATCTTGCAGTAGTCTTCGATGTGGCAGGCACGATTCTCAGAATGTACCGGGTGGCCAAAGAAATCTCAACTGGCTGCCTGATAGAGAAGGTTATAACCTCGGACCTGATTATGGAAAAACCGGGAAGGGCGCTGGTTGTGCCCCAGTTAGACCCGACGGAAGTAACCTCGTATCCACCTGATCAGCTCCTCAGCTCAATTTTCCTGGAAGCATTAATAGAGATAAGCTGTTGCAGCACTCCCGTTTCTAGGGAGAAAGCCATTGAAATCGTGCGTGCATCCAGAGCAACGATCGGCGATATCCAAGAGGTCTACAGGGCTGTGGTTGCCAAGTGCCAAAGTAATTACCGGACAACTGGGGTAATCGTGGATGCCGATCTTTCGGAGGTCTCTCACACCATCTGCACATCAGGCATTCCTTTCTCGGGCCTAACCGAGGTACTCTCCGAGCTTCAAAAGATCGAGGCGGATGTGTATATCGCATCGGGGGACAGCATGAGAAGCCTGCTCTGCCTGGCGAACTACGGCTTTCAACTAGATCGCATTTGCTCGGTGTCAAGCCCAGGACGCAAACGTAACATCATAATGGAGCTGAAGCAGAGTTACGAAATGGTAGTGATGGTAGGGGATGGCCTTAATGATCTGCATGCTCTCAAGGCAGCAGACCTGGGCGTGCTGACGGTTCAGCAAGACAGCCATCCCTTACCCTGCCTCTTCCAAGCGGCCGACGTAGTAATCGAGGATATCCAGGAGCTCCCACAGCTTCTTAGAAGCAACCTCAGGTAAACCTCGTAATGTATGTCCAATATGTCCACAAAATCAGCCCTTCCACGATTCCTTCGGCGAAAATGGGAATCATGTCTGATGCATCTATCTTTGAGCCGCCATATCCGAAGAATTTTAAGAAAAGTATTTATACTAGGGTCGTTCTGTGATATTCGATAAGTCTTTTAGAATCATTTAAGACGAGGTCAAGATAGAAAATAATAGGAGTAGCCTAAAGATGTTCGAAGAGCTTTTAGAGCTATACAAAACAAAAGCAGTTGAGATAGAAAAGGAAAGAAAAGAAGCTCAGGCAATGATAACTCTTGTTTCAGCCATCGAAAAGATGTCAAGCGAGCTGAAAGCAAGGCAGGCTGACGTTGATCTCCTGGGCAGGCTGATCGATCAAGTTGATCGTCTCTCAAAAGATGTGGCCGACCTGAAGAGCCAGCTAAAGGCAAAACAGGGACGACAAAGCCCTGTACAAGAACTGGGTTCGTCAGAGGGCAAAGCTCTTGATGGACATGCCAAGAGCCTTGTCGATATCATAAGCGAGAGACCTGGAAGGTACACTACCAGTGAACTGGTGGACATGCTCGGACTCAATAAGACCACGGTCATAAACGTTATGAAGCGTGCCGTGGACCTTGACCCGAGGGTGAAGCTTACCCAGGGCAAGAGACGGAAGCTTTACCTTACTTATATACCTGAGGAAGATGGCCAGAGAAAGATGGCCGAATCCGATCCGGCAGCAGATGATGGGGACCGGTTGAAGCTTGAGCTTATGGCCATGACTTAGATTCGGCCGTCAACACTGTGTAAATCCATAGTCAGTTGAAGGTTGTAAGGTGCTCGTGGGCTTTGTACCTCGGGCCCTGGCCATCTTCATTCCAATTTTCTGGGCCATTCTTTAGTCATTATATTTAGCTTGCTCGTGGGCATCTTAGAAAGTAGTTCACGACCTAGCGCAGCGAACAATTGTCCGGACAATGACGGCCGTCGAATCTACAGTTTCATTTAACGAAGGCTTCGATCGAATGGAAGGCAAGATATTTGAAAGCAGGCATTATTCGTCGATGTCATCAATATCGTGCTGAAGACATTTCAGTTTGCAGCTTGCAGTCGTAGAAGCATTAGGCCAGCTTGCTCTTGACCTTCTCGAAGAACCCGTCCTTGCCCACCTTAACAAACCTTGCTGGAGTGTCAGCCTTGCTAATGACCAGGGAGTCGCTCATGGAGATAGTGGTCGTGCTCTGGCCGTCTATCACAACAAGTGCATCCTTCAGAGGAAGCTTCAGCTTTACCTCGATGATGCTGTCCCCCGGTATGACCCAGGGTCTGGAGGAGAGTTTGAAGGGAGCCATTGGAACCATAACTATGGCATCCACCCTTGGATCCACTATTGGCCCTCCAGCAGACATAGCGTAGGCAGTGGACCCTGTCGATGTAGCTATTATCACACCGTCTGCGCGGAAGTCCTCCATCAGCGAACCGTCGACGATTATCTCGAACTCGATCATCTTGGCCGGGCTGGCCGTGATCAGGGCCACCTCGTTGATGGCCGGAGGTAGGCTCTTTCCGTTCAGCAAGACCTTAAGCCTGGACCGCTCGTCGACATCGAACTCAGGAATCAATTTGTCAAGGGTCTTTTCCGACTCCTTGGGCTCAACATCAACAAGGAACCCCAGGGTACCCATGTTGATTCCAAGGATTGGAACCGGGTCGTTCATCCTGTGGATAGTTCGGAGGATTGTCCCATCTCCCCCTACTGAGACAATGAAATCAACTCTTTGCCTCTCCATCTCCTCCACAGGCATCCCTTTAATCCCTAGCTGTTGGGCAACTTCTGGCTCGACGAAGATGTCGGCTTTGGACCGGAATCGGTCCGCCAGCATCTCTACTAGGCGGACAGACTCCTCATTGTGCCTGGAGACAAAACCGATCTTAATTGGCACCACCCCGAATGAGATTGAGAAGATCATCATGGAGCAAGCCGTTGGATCCTATCAGGTCTGTCCTCTGCCACATTTTGCTGTTCATGCTGCCGTCCAGATGAAGCTTTTCTCCTGCGACATTTGTTATGAGCCCTCCGGCTTCCTCCAAAATGAGTCTGCCGGCTGCGACATCAACGACGCGCAACATGCCCCTCAGGTCCACAAAGGCGTCCAGCTTCCCCGATGCCACCATGACCATCTCCATGGAGGTGCAACCCAAAGTCCTGATCCGCCGGACAGTATCCCCCATGCTCACGATTCTCGATGTGTTGGGCCGTATGGTATAAGCGGATACGCTGAAGTCCTTGAGGTTTGAAGTCCGGGAGACTCCAAGGCCACATTCACCCGGTTCGGCATAAGCTCCTCTGCCCACTTCTGCGTAGTACTTCGCGCCCCTGGCCAGATCGTACACGTAGCCGAAGTGACAATCCTCTTTGCTGAGATAGATTGAGACAGCGTAGAACGGAATTCCCTTCACAGCATTGAAGGTTCCGTCCAGAGGGTCCAGATGGATGAAGTACTCAGGCTTCTCGCCGATGATAACCTCGCCGATCTCCTCACTCAGAACCCGAAAACCACTGCCCGAACGCCTGAGCTCGGATAAAACGGCATTCTCGGCCACTTTGTCTATGCTCTTTGTGGGGGTGCCGTCGGCTCCCATCTCGACCATTACACCGCTGGCTGGATTGCCCACCATCCCTTTTATGGATTCGGATACGGCATCCGCTATAGAATCGCAGAGGCTCTTAAGATAGTCTCCTCTGTGGGATAGTCGCTCGCTCATCCTGGATAACAAGGGCAAGCCCACTATAAAAGTTCCTCACTCCAGATTGATTTGGATATTCAGGAAAATATTCGCAGCCCCGGCTGCAACCTATAGAAAATCTACTGGCAAGGCTTTTTTATGTCTCCTGCTATTAAGCCAGGGAGGATCACATATGTCCGGCAACACCTTTGGCACTCTATTTCGCATTACCACCTGGGGCGAGTCTCATGGCAGCGCTGTGGGCGTGGTTGTGGACGGCTGCCCTGCAGGCCTCGACCTTTCTGCAAAGGATGTCCAGAAAGAATTGGATCGCAGGCGACCTGGTCAGAGCATTGCTTCTACAGAGCGAAAGGAAGAGGACCGTGCCGAGATCCATAGTGGCCTTTTCGAAGGCAAGACGACAGGCACACCAATCTCCATTATCGTCCGGAACAAGGATGCCGACTCCAGCGCCTATGACGTCATCAGGAACAAGCCCCGTCCCGGACACGCCGACTACACCTATGGGGTCAAATACGGCATCAGAGATCATCGCGGTGGCGGCCGGGCCTCGGCCCGGGAGACTGTTGGTCGCGTTGCCGCTGGAGCCGTTGCCAAAAAGTTCCTCGCCCAGGAAGGAATCGAGATCGTGGGTTACGTGGCCGAGCTGGGCGGTATCAAGGCCGACATCAGCTCTTCGGATCTCACGGATCTGAGAGCTAAGGTGGAATCCAATCCCATTCGCTGCCCTGACCAGGACGCTGCAGGAAGGATGCTCCAGCTACTGGGCCAGGTCAGAAAGGAGGGCGACAGCCTGGGCGGGATGGTGAATATCGTGGCAAAGGGCGTGCCAGCGGGCATTGGCGAGCCGGTCTTCGACAAGCTGGATGCAGATCTGGCCAAGGCGCTCATGAGCCTGGGCGCTGTGAAGGCGGTAGAGATCGGTGCTGGTATGGAGAGCGCTCGCCTTCGAGGGAGTCAGATGAACGACCCTCTGATCTTCCTTGAAGGCAAAGTCGATTTCGAGACCAACAACGCCGGAGGAATCCTGGGAGGAGTATCTACGGGTACTCCCATCCTATGTCGGATCGCTGTGAAGCCGACTCCATCCATCTCCAGGAAGCAGCGCACTGTGGATCTAGTAGCCAACAAGGACGCTGAGATCGAGATCAAGGGCAGGCACGACCCGACCATTCCGCCTCGCATTGTTCCCGTGGCTGAGGCAATGGTCGCCATAGTGCTTGCCGACCACGTCTTGAGGTCGCGATCGGCCAGGCTGTAGCACCTTTATATCTTCTTCATGCAAATTCTTGTACATGCGCAAAGAGTTCCGGAGCCTTCTGCCGCTGGACATAGCCAGGTCCATAGTACTCGGTCACCTTCCGGTCGTTGGGGAGGAGACAGTTCCATTGAACTCTGCTCTCGGAAGAGTGTTGGCTGAAAGGATCGTCTCTGATATCGACGTTCCTGGTTTTGATCGTGCCTCTATGGACGGCTATGCCGTCAGGGCGTCGGCCTCCCTTGATGCCAGGGAAGACCGACCGGTGTCCCTTCGTCTGGCGGGCAGCGTTCCCATGGGGGCTGCGTCCGAGGTTGAGGTCGCCTCAGGCCAGGCAGCGGAGGTCTCCACGGGGTCGATGATGCCTTCGGGGGCCGACGCCGTTGTCATGATCGAGCATGCATTGGTCGAAGGAGACCAAGTTCGGATCATGAAGCCCGTTCATACAGGAGAGAACGTCATAGGCTCCGGCAGCGACATTATGTTCGGAGATGTTGTCCTCCTTCCGGGAACTAGGCTAGGCGCTCGGGAGGTGGGAGTCCTGGCTGCCGTAGGCAAAGGCCGGGTCAGAGTGAGGAGTCTGCGGGTGGGGATAGCCTCCACAGGCAACGAACTGGTGGAGCCCGATAAAACCCTTGGGCCCGGCCAGATTTACGACATAAACTCCTACTCCATCGCAGCAGCAGCAATGGAATGCGGTGCAACTCCGATCGTGTACGGCATTCTGCCCGACGATCATAAGACAATGGCCGATGCACTGCTGAGGATCTCGAAGGAGTGTGGCATGACCCTAGTAAGCGGCTCCACCTCGGCCGGGGCTGGCGATATGGTCTACCTGGTTTTGGACGATATTGGAGAGACCTTCTTTCACGGCATAAATCTAAAGCCGGGAAAGCCTACGATCTTCGGCACCATCGCCGGCAAGCCTATTCTCGGACTGCCGGGATACCCTACCAGCGCTCTGACAGTTTTTGGACAACTGGCCGCTCCAGCTATCAGGAAGGCCCTGGGTCTGAAAATCACTGGTCACAGAATCGCCGGAAGGCTGGCAAGACCTATCAGGACTGAAGGTAGGCATCAGCTGCTGGCAGTGGGCATCTACGGTGATCTGGTATATCCTGTGGACAAGGGAAGCGGCTCCATAACTACACTGTCCCAGGCGGACGGAGTCATCGAAATTCCATCTTCGGTCGAGTACATGGAACAAGGGCGGGCTGTGGATGTTCAGCTCTTCGGTGAGCATGTCGAACCCGATCTTATCGTCGCCGGGGAGAACTGCCCGTTTCTGGAAATGCTCGCGGAGTCGTTGCCTCTGCAGATCAGGTTCACGTCCCACGAAGGCAAACGTGGTATCTTCTCGGTTGAGGACAAGCTTGCGGATGTGGCCTGCGTCTCAGATGCGGAGAAGATCAGCATACCGGACGGGCATGTCTTAATCCGAGGATACACGAGGGAGCTTGGGTTGATGGGCAAGAACTTCAGCGATCTGTCAGGGCAACGAGACTTAAGCATAGTGGGATGGTCGGGAGACTCAGGAATGAGACCGCTAGCAGATAAGGAGCTGAAGGATCTGGGACTCGATCTGGAAGAAATACGCTATGTAGGCCGTGCGAGATCTCATTCTGCCGTAGCCGCAGCAGTCGCCTCTGGGAGGGCACAATTCGGGTTTGGATCCAGAGTGGCCGCGGAGCTGACAGGCCTCGACTTCAAAAAGCTCACGTCAGACAGAATAGATTTTTTGACGGCGGCCTCGAACCTGGAAAAAGAAGGAATGCACGCATTAATCTCAGCTTTAAAGACCTGGAATCTGAACCACGGGCTACCGGCAGGAATATCTATGGACTCAAATGCCGGTTTTGGTCTTCAGACAGCCTCGATAGGTTGACAGAAAAGCCAGGATAATAATTCAAGACCTCACACATTCCCTCACATCTTCGAAGGAGACCCTAAAATCAAACTTTTCCGGTCTGCTTTATCCTTCGCTCATAATAGCTCAGGGGGTGGCGAATCTGTCTGCACAGCTCATCCTCTCCAGGACAGTTACCGTAAGTCGCCATAGTCGAACATGAGGGCGGCTTATACTTGGTTCCGCCTGAGCCGGCGATATGCTCCACTTGATATCTAGTTCTCTCCTGGTCGAAGTCCGGGCTGGTGTTGAACAGTCCTGTTACCTGGTCCGGAGGCATGTTGATCTGCAGCAGGAAGCTTGTGAGGGCGAACCGGGCGGAGTGGGCCAGGTTGGCGTTGGCGGCAACTTGCTCAAGCATCTTCTTGATGCAGGGTGGAAATGCCGACTCGGTGACCTTGCCAAGATCCACCCTGGTTTTGGCCTTGAACGCCTCCAGCTCCGACCTTATGGGCATTATGTACCCCTCCAGCTTCTGGCAGGTGTCCAGGCCCACATCCAGGGGGAGCCCTTTCAGCACTCTATCCCTCACCATCTCCTCCATGAGGCGCGTCAGCTCCTCTTTGGTAACGGTGAGATAGCCGTCTAGGAGATCTCTGTTTACCAGCTTCCACTTTGGCGAGCGCATCCTGTGGGCAGCCCGGATGTACTCCGAGAAGTGGAGCTTCCACGGCTCTGAGCCTCGCGGATCGAATCCCAGGTCCGCGGCCAGGGCCAGGATGTCGTCTTTATCACGCTGCATCCTGTTGTGAGCAAGCCTTGCCTCAGCAATCGCATACCTGCGAATTAGAAGGTCGTCACCTAGGCAGGATAATATAATCCTGGCCAGTGGATAGGAAAACAGCTCGGCCGTCTCAGCTAAACGCTCAGAAACTCCACTAACGCGACCGGCTG
Source organism: Methanotrichaceae archaeon (assembly GCA_963754945.1). GTDB lineage: Archaea > Halobacteriota > Methanosarcinia > Methanotrichales > Methanotrichaceae > Fen-7. Next base: position 21,617 of record CAVWIG010000030.1, on the reverse strand, counting down.
GGATATCACCACAAATAGCCCCTAGAACCCTTTCAACTGCCCTTATTCTTACTGACTGGTGATAAGGGCTTTCCAGCAGGCTCTCCAAAGAGAGGCCAGCTCCCCTAACGTATTCTACTGCCTCCTTGGAGAAAGGGTATTCCGATATCTTCATAGGATGGGTAGAAACAGAATCAAAGGGAGCGCGGGAGACGCGCTCGGGAAATCACTCCTGCTCAATTCTGGGAGCAAGGAGATAGTTGACCTCTATGGCCTGGCCTATCTTGAAGCCGACGCGAAGGGGATAATCCATCCCCATCTCAAGGGTTACCTCTTGGGCCTTGCCTATTGACTTGCTCATGTCCTCCAGGTAGTCCAGCGAGAACAGTGACCTAGCCTCGCCTGGTTTAAGGCCAAGAAGCTCGGTGCTCGGTATGTTCAGGCGCAGGGAATCAATGTCTCCTTTCGCCTCCATGAAAAAGACGTCATCAGAGACGCCTAAGACTACGTGATCGCTTACCTTCTCGGCGGCTTTGACTGCTCTTCGCAGCTCAGATCCGTGGAGGGTTACATGGGCTGGCAGATCAAGCTCTGGGATCTTGGGCTCTTTTCTTATGGCAGAAGGATCGATCAGGCTCAGCGTGTAGGAGAGAGATCCAACACCGATCTTCAGCTTTCGGTTCTCTTCATCCAATTCAAGCTGAACGTTCTCTCCCTTGTCAGCCATGCTCAGGACATCGGTAAGACGCACCAGGTCTACTCCGATCTCTCCGGGGGTGGTCTTGAAGAACTCAAAGGCCTCAGCTCCGACTTTAAGGGACACCATGGCTACATTGGCAGGGTCTACTGCCTTCAGCTCTATACCTTTCTCTGAGATAGAGAACTTCACCTCGTCTACCAGAGACGAAACAGCTTCGATTGCGTCGCGCAAAGTTTCTGCGTTGATTACAGCCTTGAACATCCTAGTGCCTCCTGCAGAGAGCGATTTTATCTGATATTGATTGCCCTGATGTAACGCTACCCTACTCGTACCTTCTCCATCTATTTCTGCATTTTGTGCAAGTAAAGAAGCGCGTGGGGCTTTCATCGGCTGCCCTGGTTTGTTTCATTTCCACATAAGCGACGTTGTTGCCGCACTCAGGGCATCTGGCATTGGTTGTGGGAAGGAGCTGGATGTCTCCCTCCAAGACAGGAACGATACGGTCCTGCTGTTCTGTTTTGCTCACGAACTTATCGCTGGCCGTCATCTCTATCTTGCGGCCGCACTTCCTGCAGATCATCAATCCCGATTTGGGATTGGGCATCATCATACTCTTGCAATCAGGACAAAATTCCATCCTTCTGGAAGTAATCACTCGTCATATTAAAGTTTGCCAGTGCCATAGGATTATCCTGGAAACATCGTAACTATAAGAAAAGAGGAAAAATGAGCATTGCATTGAACATAATCTGCATAGATCGGCCTGGAATGCTGCGCGATATAGCCGGGGTGGTTGCCTCAAGGGGCGGCAACATCGTCTACACCCAGCAGTTCGTACTGGACCGAGGAGTTAACGATGGCAAGGCATCGGTGTACATGGAGATAGACGGACCAGCGGAGGGAACTCCGGTTGGAATGGTCGAGGAACTCGAGGCAATGGAATCAATCCTGGAGGTCGCTGTTCACCCATCCTTCGAGAAGATCTACGGGTCGAGAGTGATAATAATCGGCGGAGGTGCCCAGGTTGCCCAGGTGGCCGTTGGCGCTGTCAACGAAGCCGACCGCCACAACCTGCGAGGAGAGCGGATAAGCGTCGACACCATTCCGCTGGTAGGCGAATCTGCCCTAGCCGATGCCGTAAGCGCTGTCGCCAGGCTTCATCGGGCATCCATCCTCGTCCTCGCCGGTGCCATAATGGGTGGCCGTATAACTGAGGAAGTCAAAAAGCTCCAGGAGGAGGGGATACCGGTCATCGCCCTGAAGATGGCGGGATCGGTTCCCGAGCAAGCGGATCTGGTGGTGACCGACCCCATCCAGGCAGGGACCTTTGCGGTCATGCACGTGGCCAGCACGGCGGTCTTCGATATAAACCGGGTTCGAGGGAAGGAGTTCTAAGCGACTTGCAGCCCCAGAGCTTGAAGGTTCTTTATGTTATCTCCATCGAATAGGTCATCGACGGTGTAGAACTTATCGTCGGCCTGCAACACCGGGGCGGCCAGAGTGAAGACTCCATTGACCCGGAGTTCCGTCAACGCCTCCGGTGTGGCCATGTCCAGGGTCTCAAAATCGATGCCTAATCCCTTCAGTGTTCTCTTTAGTTGTTCGCACTTGGGGCAGGTCTTGGTAGAGTAAACTACACATTTCAAGTTCAGATCCTCCCGATTCTTAAAGCTCGTTAACCAGCGCAGTCCTTCGGTTATTCTTAATTCGTTTCCCGCTATCCAACTCATCTCAGAGTCATGGGATACTCTTTTTCGGTCCAGACTGCATATCCATGCTTTACTGCACGCTCGGCACACTCGCGACAGCACGAGAAGTTAGCAAGGAAGTTCGTGCCGTTCTGTTCGTGTTCAAAGACCTGATTGCAGCTCATGCCCGAAACTCGCCGGAAATCAAAACCTTTTCCGAACTCGTGCTCTTCGACTTCACACGGGTTCTCCTCAATGAGCCAAGAGCTGGGCAGGAGCACAGGGAGGATGGCCATGTCCATGCCGCACCCGCACGGACCATAGACGTCCTCCGGTCCTTTGTATATAATCGCTTTGCATTTATACTCCGTCATCGTCGATCCTCTCCACGTTATGTATTCCTGCAGCCTAATAACGTTTCCTCTATCGGTTATTGCTATTGATGACCCGAGTGCAAGAGCGACTACCTGGGTTTGGACCATTTTCTGAGATAAATTCAGAAAATATCCGAATAGGACCGTCTTATGGATTGGTATGGCTGATTTGTGTAGTTTCAAGGTAATCGTCGTCACAATTCAGGCTTATGCGTTGCGAAAGATATATATATGGAATTATAGGAGGATAGACTGGTTATTTGGGTTTGCACATCGAGAAGGTCTTTATCTATCCTTCTTCTGCTGTAAATCCGGCTTATAAGGTGAGATAAGATGCCGATACTTCCGGTTGCCCCTGTGAGCAGGCTCATTCGTGAGGCTGGAGCCAAGCGGGTTAGTGAGGGCGCTAGGGATGCGCTTGCAGAGATCCTTGAGAGCTACGGCCTAGAGGTTGCCAAAGAGGCAGTTGGCTGGGCCAACCATGCAAAGAGAAAGACCGTCAAAGCAGAGGACATCAAGGAGGCAGTCAAAAGAGTTAAACCACCCGGCCTCTGATAGGTAAGGGATGCCAACCAATCAGTGTGAAGAGTTTGATTTTCGAACTCTCGGGCTTGTGTGCGGCATAGAGATTCATCAGCAGCTCGACTCTGCAACAAAGCTTTTTTGCGGATGCCCCACCAAGCTCAGAGAGGTGGACGACTCTGATTTCGAGTTCTTCAGGTACCTCCGGCCGTCAAGGAGTGAGCTAGGCGAGATAGACCGGGCAGCCCTGGAGGAGGTTCTGGTCACGAGGAAGTTCTTCTACAAATCCTACGATACCACATGTCTGGTTGAAGCGGATGAGGAACCTCCTAGAGAGATAAACCCCGAGGCCCTGGAGATCACCCTGGTCATAGCCAGGCTTCTGAAGATGAGGATTGTGGACGAAGTCCAGACCATGAGGAAGACGGTCATCGATGGCTCCAACACATCAGGGTTCCAGCGGACGGCTTATGTCGCCTCGGACGGGTACATCGAGACATCAAGCGGAAGGGTAGGCATTGGTGTCTTGTGCCTGGAGGAGGAGGCAGCGCGTATTATTGAGGATCGGGGAGACGAACTGGTCTATTCCTTGGACCGGTTGGGCATACCACTGGTGGAGATAGGCACGGCCCCCGATATTGTCTCTCCTGCCCATGCCCGAGAGTCGGCTCAGATCCTGGGAATGATCCTGCGCTCCACAGGACGGGTAAAGAGGGGTCTAGGCACCATTCGCCAGGACGTAAACGTCTCAATAAAGGGCGGATCAAGGGTTGAGGTCAAAGGAGTCCAGGACCTGAACCTCATAGACAAGATCGTCGAGCTAGAGGTGTTTAGGCAAGTCAGGCTGCTGGATATCAGGGATGAGCTGCAGCGCCGAAAGGCAAGCGCGAACTGCCAGATAACCGACGTCACCCAGCTCTTTAGCTCCACAGAATCAAAGGTTGTGAAGAGCTCGATGAAGAATGACGGCGTGGTTCTGGCCTGCATGCTCAAGGGGTTCGACGGTCTTGTAGGAAAAGAGGTCCAGCCGGGAAGGCGTCTGGGCACAGAGCTTTCGGACAGGGCCAAGCGGGCTGGTGTTGGAGGCATCTTCCACACCGATGAGCTTCCTGCCTACGGCATAACCACGGAGGAAGTAGCGGCTGTGCGCAGCCTGCTGAACGCGGAGGACGATGACTGCGTTGTCTTGGTGACCGCCCCGATGGATCGGGCACAGAAGGCCCTGCAAGGCGTGGCGGCCCGTGCCAGGGATGCATTGGCTGGCGTTCCGGAGGAGACGCGCAGAGCGCTGCCGGACGGAGCTTCGGAGTACATGAGGCCGCTGCCCGGATCTGCAAGAATGTACCCGGAAACGGACGTACCCTCTGTCGTTATTGATGATCAAATTCTGAACAAGCTTGTCCTGCCTGAGTTATTCGCAGAAAGGGCCGCACGGTTCGAGCGCGATTACGGGCTGAACCAGGAGCTGTCCAAGGTGATGGCTTCGTCCCCCAATTATCAGCTCTTCGAAGAGATTCAGAGGCAGTATAATCTGGCTCCGTCCATCGTGGTCAGGGCTCTTGAGACTGTTCCAATCGAGCTTTCCAGAGAGGGTGTGCCGGTGGCCAACCTGACCGATCAGCACTACTTGGACAGCTTTGCACTGGTCTCTGAGGGCAAAGTGGCCAAGGAAGGCCTGATAGATCTTCTACGGGCATTGGCCCAGCACCCTGAGCTACGTGCAGCGGATGCCGCTTTAGGTGCAGGTCTCACAGGCGTGGGCACATCGAGCGTGGAAGATGTTGTCCACAATGTAGTTTCCGGAAAGGCTGACCTTGTCAGATCGAAGGGCGAGCGAGCAATAGCCCCTCTGATGGGCCTTGTTATGAAAGAGCTGAGGGGAAAGGCAGATGGAGCGCTGGTGAGCGCCATATTGAAGAAGGAAATACAAAATATACTGAACCAGTGAAAGATTTCGGAGTTGGCATGAAGCCAGATATGCTCCTATGGGAGGAGACGCTGTTCAAGAACAGGGACCTCTTTGAGCTTGACTACGTTCCGGAGCATTTCGATCACCGGGAATCCCAGATGAACAGCCTCAAGTTCTGCGTGAAACCTGCTTTCCAGGGAGCTCGGCCAGTGAATGCTCTATGCCTTGGGCCTCCAGGAACCGGCAAGACCACGACCATCCTCAAGCTCTTCGAGGAGATCGAAGCGCATTCTTCCAAGGTCGTTCCCGTTCACATCAACTGCCAGATGGACTACACAAAGTACGCTGTGTTCTATCAGCTCTACAAGAAGCTCTTCGAGCATGCTCCTCCTTCGAGCGGTATATCCTTCAAGCGGATCTTCGAGAAGGTTGCAAGGCATTCAGCGGACGAGGGCATCGTCCTGGTGGTGGCCCTCGACGATTTCAACTACTTGTTCCACGAGAAAGAGGTGGACCACGTCCTTTACTCCATCCTCCGGGCTCATGAGACCTGTCCGGGTGCCAGGATGGGCGTCATTGCAGTCCTGAGCGAGCCTGCCCTAAACTACGTATTCGATCCACGAGTTGCCTCAGTCTTTCAGGCAGAGGAGATCGCCTTTCCGCTGTACACCAGAGCGGAGATCGGGGACATCCTGAACCGCAGAGCACAGCTCGGCTTTTATCCCGGAGTGATCTCCGACCCGGTAATGGAGATGATCGCGGACTACACTGATAAGTCCGGAGATCTGCGGGTGGGCATAGACCTGCTGCGGAGGGCCGCTCTTTCTGCAGAGAAGCGAGCCTCCAAGTCCATCTCCAAAGAGGACGTGGAGAGCTCTTATGAGAAATCCAGGCTGGTCCATCTCACCTATGCCTTGAAGTCCCTGAAGGAGGACGAGCAGAAGGTCCTCCGGCTGGCTGCAGAGCGCGGGACATCTCGGGCCGGAGAGCTTTACGAGCAATTTCAGCAAGAAACAGGGATCGGCTACACTCGGTTCCACGAGATCCTAAACAAGCTGGACGCCGTTAGGCTGATCAACACCGACTTCAGCGGCTCCGGAACTCGAGGACGAAGCCGGGTAATCAAGATCCGCTACGAACCTGAGGAGATCCTCAAGCGAATAGGCGGCTAATCTGTACTGCTTTCTCAGTATTCGATGGATGGCCGTTACTCAGGGAGCAAAATAGGATTTTGCAGAGCTAGACTGCCAAAGCCTTTGCTTTCCATTTTTTTAAAGATGAATACCCCGCAGCTTGCAGCGGGGTCCGCCGACGCAACGTTTGACTGGTACTTCGTAATAGTCTCTCAAAGCCTAACCTCCCGGATCAAGTAGGAGCACTACTTGGTCGATCTCAAATTTAAGCCCTTTATTTTTGAAAACACCCCTGATTAGCCTTGCATGCCGAAAGGTTTTTATAGTTTATGCGCCTACTTATATCGAGGCACATATGAAACCCACTAGAAGAATCAAAGTGAAAAATGGGATCGAATATTGGTACGAAGAGACACCTTATTATGACAAGGAGAAGAAACAGATCCGACACAAATCAAAATATTTAGGCAGAAATGTAGAAGGCCAGCCAGTCCGGATGCGTTCAGCCCCTAGTGAGGTCAAAGAGAAGACGAAAAAGAAAACGGCGACAGTCAAGTCGTCGTTTGATTATGGTTCTATATTCGTTCTCCAGTCGATTACGGATGATCTCCATCTAGATCGCTATCTTGAGGATTTGTTGCCCCCTTCGGAGGCGTCCATGGTTCGAGCATTGGCCTTCAACCGGATCATACGACCTACGGCAATGAAGAATGTCGATTCGTGGTACGAAGGGACATCTCTTGCTCTCGAATCTCCGCAAATCAATCTCGCCAGCCAGCGAGTGAGTGAGCTTCTCTGCCGACTGGGTGAAAGCAATATCCCGGAACGGTTCATGTCCCGGCTTATCGAAGGAACTGGCACGAAAAACGCCCTCATTTACGATATTACTAGCCTGTCAAGCTACTCACAACTCATCAATCTTCTCGAGTATGGGTATAATCGTGATGGGGAATCGCTTCCTCAAATCAATCTATCCTTAATTCTGGATAAGGACCGAGGGATCCCCGTGATGTATGACATCTTCCCGGGCAGTATTTCTGATGTCAGTACCCTATCCGGCACTCTGAAAAAGATCAAAGCTCATGGTATCCAGGACTATATTGCAGTAATGGATCGAGGATTCTTCAGCCTGAGCAATCTCCGGGAGTTGATGGGCGATAATATTTCGTTTATCATGGCTGCTAAGTTGCAGTTAAATGATCTTAAGCAGCTGATGACTGAAGCACAAAAGGATATCGATGACGTAAAATATCTCCATAAGTTTAACAATGACCCAATTTTTGCCAAACCAATCACATATAATATTGACTCCATTGAAGTCCACGGGTATGTGTATTATGATCCCAAACTCGAACAAACCGAGAAGCAGACCCTTCTAAGCAGGTTGTACGATGTTCGCGAAGAGTTGCTCAAGGTGCGCCTTAAGGCGAATAGCAATCCACAAGTAGTTTTCAAAGAGAAAGCGCAAGGATTTGGAAACTTCTTTGAATGGTATGTAACAGATAATCGCTTTGATGTTGCGATTAAACAAAACGCAGTCACTCAAAGAATGAATAAAATGGGCAAGTACATACTGTTCTACTCCGGGGACTTCGAATGGATGAAATGCCTTTCCCTTTATCGGGAACGCGAAGAAATTGAACAGAGCTTCAAGGCTTTGAAAAATGAAATTGACATCCTTCCATTGAATACCCACGGCGAAAATACGACAAGAGGATTCATTTTCATTGCTTTCCTGAGTCTAGTCATAAGGACGAGGTTGATGAACATGATGAGGGAAGCAGGCATACTAGATAAATATTCTGTTGAACTTATGCTTCTGCAATTGGAGAAATTAAGAAAAATTACTTTGGCAGATGGACAGATATTAGTCACCGAAATGACAAAAAAACAGAGACAAATACTTCAGGCGCTAAACTTGTGCGCTTGAACTTTTCGGGAGGTTAGGTCAAAGATGTCTTCGACGTACGTGTGGGTGTCCGCTTCTGATCATTGACTTGATCTCTTGGTCGATCAGGCTATGAGCAGCCCCGGTCAGAAGATTTCTTGGCGTATCGAAACGACCGTTTAATTGATCCAAAAAAGTTAACGTACCACGGGCTACGACTTGTTTGATTGCCCGGTGGCAGCTTTAACGGCTGAACCTGACGAGATCCAGCCGTTTTCGTTCTGGTAAGGGCTGTTGTCGTTGGTCTTGGAGCCTTTGATCACCTTAGCCGCTCCGTTGCTCGGGTTGCCCACAACCTTTAGGTCTGACCAGTAGTTCCCTCCAGTTCTGTTGCCCATGTCCCATTTGTTCATTCCGTTCCTATCCTCAGCCTGCTGGGTGTTGTTCAGGAAGTTGTTGTGATAGACCTGATTGTTCCTGGAGTTGACCAGGAGGACACCGGTGGGATTGTTCGAGACTGTATCCTCGAAGATCTCGTTCTCGTTTGATCCATTCAGCCAAATTCCCGTCTGGGAATTCCGATCAACGGTGTTGCCTCGAACGGTGTTGTTGCTGGAGTTGCGCAGGGATATGCCATTCTGATGGTTCTTAGAAATCACGTTCTCGCGGATGGTATTGGAACCAGAATCGAAGAGGAATATACCGCTGAAACTGTTGCCGATCACTACATTTTTGGAAATCTCATTTGAGATCGAATCCTGTAGAACCATCCCGTGACACTTCGAAACGTTGTTCCCCAGGATCTTGCTCGACTTCGAGCTAAAGAGGAGCAGGGCGTCATTGGAGATTGTGCTGTTCTCCACTGTGAAGTTGTTGCAGTAAGCCAGAGTCAAATGAGATAGCTTTCTATCCCGGACCACCTTGTTCGACTGGCCAAAGAAGTACGCTATGGGCTTGCCGTCCTCGGTGTTAGACTCGTCTATAGCATTGTCAAAGCTCTGCCTATCGCCACCCAAGACTATCATACCAAGCTTTACATCGTTAAGTTTATTGTTCTCCAGCCTGTTGCCGGACGATTCTGTGATGTTTATACCCGTATCCGCATGATTGATGCGATTTCCCGCCAGAGCGTTTCCACTTGAGTAAACGATCTCGATCGCCAAATCCTTTGTGTTTAGGATAGAGTTGTTGGTGACAGCATTCCTTAGGCTCGCTCCTAGGCTCAATGCCTCTGTTGTGTTATCGAGAGTACATCCTCTGATGATATTATAGTTTGAATTCTCAATCATTATGCCTAGTATACCGTCTTTTATGCTTTCATTGTAAAGCTCTGTTCTGGTCGTGTTCAAGACGTACACAGCACGCTTATTACCCCACTCGATGTTATCTGATAGGTTACAATCGCTGCTGTTGTAAATAATAATGCCATTTGTGCCGCTTTTAATGATGTTTCTAGATACTGCAACAGCAGATGAATTCTCCAGCGCCACCCCAGCTCCACTGTTGGATAGTGCGTTGTTGTTCACGACGTTCTCTCCAGCGCCCTTGAGGGTAATCGACGCTATGCCGCCTTCAATGTTGTTATTCGATATCTTATTGTGGCTCGCACCTCGCCATAGAACAACTCCAGTTACACAGTCCCTCATAGAGTTTCCCTCTATAATGTTATTGGACGAGCCCTGAATCATTAAGCCTGGTTTATCGCTGATGAATTGGTTATTTTTGATTGTATTGTCGTTTGACTGAATCATGATCCCAGCTTTTGAGAAGTTCTTAAAAGTAAGCCCCTCAATGGAGCAGCCTGAAGCGGCTAATGTAATTCCTGTCTCTTTGTTGCTACCATCGAGTAGAATTGTCCCCCTCTCCCCGGTCAATGGCTTGATGGCAATCTTCTTGTTTATTGTTACATCTTCGTTGTAAACGCCGGACTTCATGTAGACGGTGTCGCCTGCAGAAGCAGCGGAAACGGCTTCTCCAATGCTTTTATGAGTAGCTAAAGCATCGTTTCCAACTATCCAGGTTCTTGCTCCAACAGGCCAGAGGCAAAGAACCAGTATAATGCAGATGGCTATCGGCAATTTTGGCATGCTCCTACCCTAGTACGGCACCTTTTTATAGTTAATCCAATCCCCGCGAAGTCTGGCCCAGGCCTGAAAGCTGCCGTTAACCTAGACCTTGATTCATCTAATCGAACCCCTTTATTTCCAGTGGAAAAATAAACCTCAAAATTTGACCGTTGTGAAACTGTCTAGGTTATACATATCCCAATATGTTAGATCAACTAGAAAATATTATTTATGAAGTAATCTAATTTTGCATGTATATGTCGATTGAGAGCCCTAACAAATATGATTCCGTATTCGATCTTCAAAAGTCAATACAATTTCTTCGAAGTTCGATACAATTGCACAAAGGTTTACGATGCCGCAAATCAGTAAGCAATGCACTTACTTAGCCTCGACGACAAAGTGACCAAAGGCTATGCAAAAGCTGTCTTAGCTGCAACCTGCTGCCTGCAAACCTTTATTATAGCAAGCCCCATTAATCCTTAGGAAAATGATAGGTGATAAAACAGCCAATGTGACGCCTCATAAGCACTGCCTTGTCTGCAGCAATGCGGTAAGCAGGGAGGAAAGCTTTTGCGATGAGCTGTGCGAGTCCAAGTTCAAATCAGCCCAAAGGCGCCAGCAGCTTATTTTTTTAATCTTTGTGGCCATTTTTTTGGGGATACTAATTCTACCCACATTACTGAACATGAAGTGGTGAAACTATGCGCCTTGCCCTTGCTATCTTGGCTATCCTGGCTATCGCTATGCTTGTCTCCTGTGTGCCCGGGGAGGTGTATTTCGAGGTGAACGACATCACCATGACCCTGACCGGTGGAGATGCCCTCTTCGAGCTCAACTACACCCTTGACTCATTCGCCAAGCTGTACGTCTTGGCCTTGGGTGCTGGATACATAGAACCTGACCTAGAATCCTTTTTAAAAAGCTACGGAGATGCGAAAACTATAAGGGCAGATCCCGATAGTGCTGCTTTGCTGGTCAAAGGCGCAGGCAAAAATAGTAGCGGTTATTATCTGTTCGATTCTCGGCCATTGGGAGGAAGAGTGGCCAAGTTCACGGTCGTATACCCGGGAGGGCTTTCCAGAACCTTCTACAACGTCACCTCTACGCCTAACGTGTTCTACGGGATCAAATGAGGCTGTAGACGTTAATAGCTGCGGACCAATAGCTCCTCCCGTAGCTCTCTCAAAGGGGCTCGTCCTACCGGGCCATCTGTCTATTCAGTGTGTCAGTGCTTCTAGCTCGGCCACTTTCTTTTCAAGGATGTCTACTCTATGCATAAGCACTGAGACATTGTTTCTTTCGGACCATGAATCATTGAGGTGAACTCTTGCGACCCGAGCGCTCCTGGCCGCATCTTGGGCGTATTCTCTGGTAACGGCCTCCATCTCGGTTAATCCCCTTGCCAACATTTCGGTCCTGTTGTTCATCACGATTGTCTTATTCAATGCCGACACAGTCTTGTTGAGGTAAGTTTTGCATTGCAAGACATTGCTCATGGATGAGTTGGCACTCACTTCAGCCATCGCCGATAGAGCGGCCACTCTATCATAGCTCAGCCTTGTAGAATTCTCCAGGTCCGATGTCTGGTTCAGGATTGAACGAGCATTGCTATAGAGTTTCTTCGATTCGTCCCTGTACATCTTCGACTGATGAACCATAGCTCCTGGAGATACTTCAGCAAACTGAGGAATGGCTGGAGCGGCAAATCCTTCTGTTCCGAAGTGCAGCTTTGTACCAGAGTTATTTGGTCCTGCATCCAGGTTTACAACCGCACTACTTCTCCCCCATCCTATCTCTTGCGGCTCAAGGGCAGCCACAGTTGAGACAATAATCGAAAGAACAAGAATAAATACAATTCTACTTTTAATGCCCAGACCTCCACAACCAATAGAATTCTTATTTTATATAAAACTTTTGGGAAGTTAATCATAGGGGTCTAACGATGAGGATTCCAATAAACTAACTAGCTATTTTGATATCAAAATTACTACATAATATTAATATTATTTATTGTTATAGATTCTTTTACCGCTTAGACACTCCGAAGAACTTCATGAGAAGCAAGGTCAGTCCAGAATATCGCAGATATCTGATTTGATCGGTTGGGCCCTGATCTCCAATGGGCATTATAACGAAGCATGTTTGGATACCATTTTCCCTCTGTGTGGCTATTCTTCATTAGACATCCTCCATAAATAAACTATGCAGCCCCACAAAAACGTTAAGCGGACGACAGCCGGACATAGAATTTTTTGGATATCTGTAACCTAGCGCAGCTGGGTTACCTTTCATGAAAAGCAAGATCAATCAATAGAACGAGAAATCTAGAAAAGAAATGCTTGGCTTCAATTTTTAAAGCAATCAAAAGATCATAACTAAAAAAAGGTTTAGTGAGGCAGCAGAACTGCTGCTGCCTGCATAGCCCAGTTATAGAACGGCTGCGGGTAGACGCCAATACCGATGACCCCGATCAACGTCAGGATCAGGGCAACGGCGTATCCCTTGGGCTCTGAGATCTTCGGTCCCGCTGGCTCCTTCAGATACATGTAGCTGATTATCCTCAGGTAATAGTACAGCGACAGAGCGCTGTTGAGGATTGCCAGTACCGCAAGCCAGACCAGCCCGGCGTTGATGGCCGAGCCGAAGAGCACGAACTTGCCTATGTACCCTGCAGTTGGCGGAATTCCGGCTAGGGCGAACATGAAGATCAACAGGCAGAAGGCCGTTATAGGGGCTCGTCTTCCTAAACCGGCATAGTTCGATATGTCGTCCGGGTCGGTTCCCTCCTTCATTCCGTCCTTTAAGACCATGTAGCCGACGACTGCGGCTGCAATGAAGGCTCCCATCTTCATCAGGGCATGACCAAGGATCAGAAGCAAGCCTCCAGCTATGCTGTTCTGAGCAATTACCGCACCGTTAGGCTGACCGAGCGCTGCACCCACGACGACAAAGGTCATGGCCATGTATCCTGCCTGAGCAACGCTTGAATAAGCGAAGATCCTCCGCACGTTGTTCTGCCAGATGGCCAGAACGTTGCCCAGGGTCATGGTCAGAGCTGCCAGGATGGCAAAGGCCAGGTACCATTCCAGTCTTAGGGCTATCAGGGCCACGAATATCACCCTGAAGGCTGCTGCAAACCCCATCTTCTTGGAGCCTGCTGCAAGCATCCCTGAAACCAGGGAGGGCGCGCCCTCGTAGGTGTCGGGAGCCCACATGTGGAAGGGAACCAATGCCATCTTGAAGGCAAACCCTGCGATCACGAAGATCAGGGCCACAACAGTTGCTGGCGCAAAGTTGGCAAGGGCTGCGGATGCAATTCCTGCGATCTTCGTTGTTCCCGTCATGCCGTAGAGCAGCGAGAAGCCGAAGAGCATCAGAGCCGATGAGACAGACCCGAAGATGAAGTACTTCATGGCTGCCTCAAGGTTCCTCTTCGTCTTGTCGAACGCTGCCAGGGCATAAGTGGAAAGGCTTGCCAGCTCGAACCCGACGAACAGGGTAACCAGATCGATGGAGCTTGAAACCACCATCATTCCTACGGTTGCAAGAAGCAGCAGCGCATAGAACTCTTCCGCTCCTTTGGTATCCTTGTACCTGGACAGAGAGGCGATCACCACCAGTACAGAGACAACGAGGAAGACCGCCTTGAAGAACTGGGACAGGGCGTCGACAGATATGGTGTTGAAGAAGAAGACCTGTGCGAGCTTAGTGCTCATCGCAGTGCTTACCACCAATCCCAGAGACACCACTAGTCCCGCGAGGCTCAAGTAACCCATCAGGTTGCCGCTCTTCTTCATGAGCGATCCGAGCAGAATAACCAGCACCGCCAGAGCCGTAAGCAGAGCCTCGGCTCCTAATGGTGTATAGAATCCTAGATCCACTCAGATCACCCCCATTTGGGTCAGGGTAACAACTGGACCCATCACCTGGTAGGCGGCAACTCCCATGATGTCCGTTATGAGGTTGGGCCGAACTCCGAAGAGTATTGCGAGCAGTATTATCATGCTCATGGAGAACAGCTCGTAGGAATGGGCATCGTGCACCTGCATATACTTCTTCAGGATGGGCCCAAACAGGACCTTCTGAGTTGCCCACAGGTGGTAACCGGCAGTGACTGCAATGCTTGTGAACACCACTATCATGGTGAATACCGGCAGCGTTGCGTAGGATCCTGTCAGCACCATGAACTCAGCCACGAAACCGCTCATTCCCGGCAACCCCAGGGATGCCAGGAATCCGGCCAGCATCAGGAAGGCGAACTTCGGCATCCTGTCGGCCAAGCCACCCAGGTCGCCGATGACCCGCGTCCCCACGGTGTGCTGGATGGTTCCTGCTGACATGAACAGGACACAGGTTATCAGGCCGTGAGAGAACTGCTGGAACATGGCGCCCTGGATGGACATCCAGGTGAAGGCCACGGCCCCAAGAGTCACAAATCCCATGTGGCTGACTGAAGAGTAAGCCACCATCTTCTTGAGGTCCTTTTGGGCGAGAGCCAAGAACGCTCCGTATACTATGCTCAGGACTGCTATTATGGCAATCACTGTCACGAAGATTTTGTTCACATGGGGTAGGATGGGCAGAATCACCCTGAATATACCGTACCCGCCCATCTTCAGCAGCAGAGCTGCCAGAACAACCGAGCCTGCCGTTGGCGCCTCGACGTGAGCGTCAGGCAACCAGGTATGGAAGGGGAACGCAGGCATCTTGACAAGGAACCCCAACAGAAGCCCGGCAAAGATTATGTTCAGGAGTCCAGGCGGGAAGATCTTCGGATCCGCTGTTGCCTGCAACAGAGTCAGCATGTCGAAGGTCCTCGACCCGTCGGGCATCCTGTATGTGAAGTACAGGGCGAAGATCGCCAGGAGCATCACAAGGCTCGCCACGTGGGTGTATATGAAGAACTTTATGGCCGCATAGTCCTTTCTAGGCCCCCCCCACACTCCGATCAGGAAGAACATGGGTATGAGCACTATCTCCCAGAAGATGTAGAACAGGAAGAAGTCCAGGGCTGTAAAGACCCCCAACACTCCGACCTCGTTCAAGAGGAGCAGTGCAAAGAACTGGTTGGGTCTCTTGTCCTCGCCCCAGGAGTATATTATCACCAGGACGGAGACTATTGTTGAGAGCAGCACCAGGGGAAGCCCAATGCCGTCCACTCCGACGGTGTACTTCACACCGATGGAGGGAATCCAAGTATAGCTCTCCACGAACTGCATAAACTTGGATGTCTTGTCGAATCCCATGTACATCTGCAGAGAGATCGCCAGCGGTACCAGCGATGCGATCAGCGCAACCATCCTCGCCTGGGCTCTAGACCTTGTAAAGAACGAGACAATCGCTCCGATCAGTGGGATGGCGATCATCAAAGATATGTAGTTCATAATCCCACCTTCATCCCAATCTCAATCACTATCACGAGTACCACTATTCCGAGTACTATGGCAGTGATGTAGTTCTGTACCACTCCCGTCTGGACCTTTCTCAGGTTTCCTCCGAATCCAACGGTTACCTCGCTGATCTTGTTCAAGACGCCGTCCACGATCTTTATGTCGATCAAGTTGAAGAGAATGGCAACGCCGTAGACCACCGTTTCAGCGAACCAGGCGGTGAAGATCTCATGCTGATAGTAACCCTTCAGCAGGAGCCTTCGTATCGGATCCCTCTCCGATGTCACCAGGCCTGGGTCGAGCTTACGCCAATAGTAGAACAACATCGCCACAAGTATTCCGCCTATAGCGATTATGTAGGGCAGTATCTTGACGATGAACGGCTCGCCCGCGCCTTCTCCCTCGGTTGCTCCGGCCTCTGATATGTGGCCTCCTATGATACCCAGTTGGTGGAAGTCGACACCGTAGTGCTCGAAGTTAGTGTCCAGGTAACTGTAGAACCCGCTCTGGGCAAAGAATCCGAACCCCAGGGCGAACACCGCTAGGAGCACAAGCGGACCGATCATTATCCACGGAGACTCATGCTTATGGTAGTCGGATCTTGGCTCGCCAGTGAAAGCGACGAACCATAGCCTGAAGGTGTAGATGGCGGTCAGTGTGGCCGCACAGATCAGCATGAGGTAAGGCAGGTAGTTGATCTGGACTCCGTACTCATAGGCTATCTTGATGATCTCGTCCTTGCTGAAGAATCCAGTGAACAAGGGGAACCCAGCCAGAGAGAGCGAGCCTATCAGCATCGTGTAGGCAGTCCACTTCATGTACTTGCCAACGCCGCCCATCTCTCGCATATCGTTCGTCCCAACTGCGTGGATCACCGATCCACAGCAGAGGAAGAGCAGGGCCTTGAAGAATGAGTGGCCTATCAGGTGGAAGATTGAAACTCCCACGGCTGCGACCCCTACTGCCGCCCCGGCTCCCAGTCCGGCCATCATGAAACCGAGCTGAGAAACTGTCGAGAATGCCAGGACCCTCTTGATATCGAAGGCTGTCAGTCCCATTGTGGCTGCGAACAGTCCCGTGAAAGCTCCTATGAGGGCCACTACCGTCAGTGCGTTAGGGGCTGCATAGAAGAGCGGGAACATTCTGGCAACCAGGTAGACACCTGCTGTAACCATCGTCGCCGCATGGATCATGGCCGAGACGGTTGTTGGCCCTTCCATGGCGTCTGGAAGCCAGACGTGCAGGGGGAACTGACCTGACTTACCAACGGCACCACCCAGCAGACACAACGCTATGAAAGTTAGCTGAGTGGGCGGGATCTGGGCAATGTGTGCGTAGATCACTGGAAACTGGAGCAGGTACTCGCCCGGTTTCAATGTCAGGTTCAGGCTGGCCAGGTTGTTGTACAGCAGAACTAATGCCGCCAGGAACAGAACGTCTCCTACACGCGTCGTCAGGAAAGCCTTCTTGGCCGCTGCTGCAGCCGAGGGCTTCCTGTACCAGAACCCGATGAGAAGGAACGAGCATAGACCTACAAGCTCCCAGAATATGAAGAGCTGAAGCAGGTTGTCTGAGTAGATCAACCCAAGCATGGCCGCCGTGAAAAGGGCAGCCTCAGCGAAGTAACGTGCTGCGCCTGGATCGCCGTCCATGTACCCCAGGGCATAGGTGTGGATCAGAGTGACCACGAAAGTGACCATCAGAAGCATCACTATTGCCAGTGGATCTATCAGAATTCCCACGTTGAAATTGGCAAACCACGGCATTGACTGGTGTACTATCTCGCCCGGGTAGATCTCCTTGAAGATTCCGAGAGACAGTATCAGGCCGCCGAAGGTGGCGAGGACAGTGAAGAATCCTCCGCCCTTGGGCAGGTGCCATCCGAAGAAGATGCACAGCACGAATGCCAGAACTGGCATTGCTACAATCAGGTAAGCATAATCGGCGTACATCTTCACCACCTCAGGGCGTTTATGTTGTCAAGGTCAATGGTCCCATACAGCCTGTACAGCGAGATCAGTATGGCGAACCCAACTCCAGCCTCCGCAGCGGCCAGCGCAATGGAAAACAGGGCAAAGACCTGCCCGTCAACGTTAGGCTGGTTTGCGGAGAAGGCTACCAGGTTGATGTTGGCGCTGTTGAGCAGAAGCTCAATGCACATCATCAGCTTGATACCGTTTCGTTGGGTCACCAGGCCGTAAAGGCCTATAGTGAACATGATGGAGGCAAGCAGTATGTAAAGCTCCACCGGTATCATAAGTGCAACTCCCTCCTCATTTTTAACTCCCTCCCGAAACAGCTTCTTTTCTGGCGACGTACACCGCTCCAACCAGCGCTGCGGTTAGCACCAGGGCCAGGACTTCAAAGGGGAAAAAGTAGGTGGTGAAGATCTGCAACCCTATGTTGCCTATGCCGCTCTCCGCCATCCTAGTCCCCTCCCTGGGCTGATAGGAATAAGGCTGTTTTTCGCCCTGCCCTTGCTCCCAGTTGGTAACAGAGAGCGATGCGAAGAGTGCAGCCAGGAAGGCCAGGGTTAAGATTACAACTTTATATTTCACCACGGGATTCCTCCATGATAGATCTCCTCGTGAGCATCACTGCGAACAGGATCAGTACTCCTACAGCTCCGATGTAAACAAGAATCTGGGCAACTCCGAGGAATGGAGCGTTCAAGGATATGTACAGCGCAGCCACGCCTGCAAAGGTTCCCAGAAGATACAGAGCGCTGTGAACGATGTTCTTGGAGTAGACTGTAAGAACCGATAGCAGCACAATTACCGCAGCAATGGCGAAGTAGACGAACAGCTCTATGAAGAACCTGATATCGTAAGCGAGCAACTTGCTCAGGATCGTCCTTGACCAGGGCGATAAGAACACGATTGCCGCCAGGCCGCCAAAGATCACTCCGAGTGCGAATAAAAGGACTATCAGCTCGAAGATGGTCTTTATGACGTTCTTTTCGGATTCCGCCATCAAGAAGCACCTCCCTCAGTGAGCTTTGCCTCTTTGTTCTCTCCCTCTTTGGCTACCGCCTTCTTGAGCGGCTTGCCCTCGGCCCCTTCATTCTTGGCTACCTTCTTCGCGCCACCCTCGGCAGGAGCGCCTTCCTTTGCGGCGGCCTTCTTCTTGGCCGCCGCTGCAGCTGCTTTCTCCGCAGCGATCCTCTTGGCCTCGGCCGCAAGCTCAGCAGCCTCTTTCGCTGTGAACTTCTTGATCGCCAGCTTATCCGGTCCCCGAACGATGTCCTCTCTCTCCCAGCCTGCCATGGTCACTTTCTTTCCCATCTTCAGGCACTCCGCAGGACACTCATCGACACACAGACCGCAGAACATGCACCTGCCGTAGTCTATCTGGGGATACTGCATCTTCTTGTTCTTCAGGGGGCTTCCGAACTTGTAGGTGACCATCTCTATGCAGGTGTTTGGACATATCCTTGCACAGGACGCACACCCAATGCATGTGGTGGCATCCAGCTCGTGAATGCCGCGCTCAGCCGCAGGCAGCTCCATCATCACCTCTGGATAGAGCCTGGTGACCTCGGTCCCTCGGGTTGCGACCTTCAAGGGCCAGCCCCAGTTCTTCAACATCTTTCTCTTCAACATCTCAATGCCACCTCATGCGAAGTATGATCCTACAACTACAGCCCACGCCAGGTTGACAATTGACAAGGGCAGCAGTACCTTCCATCCCAGGTCTGTTACCTGGTCTATCCTCAGCCTCAGCAGAGCACTCCTGGTCCAGATCAGGAACCACAGCACTATTACAACCTTCATGAACATCCAGATCAGAGGCGAGATGATGCTCAGACCAGGTACCGGTATTATGGGTCCGGCCCATCCGCCCAGGAAGAGCAAATGTCAGCAGAATGGAGCCCAGAAGCATGTTGTTGTACTCCTGGAAGAGGATCAGGCCCCACCTGATACCGCCGTACTCTGTCGTATAACCGCAGATGATCTCCTCTTCAGCCTCGCTCTGGTCGAAGGGGATTCTTCCCAAGTCAGTTATGAGGGCTACAATGAAGATACCGAATCCCAGAGGCTGGGCAAAGGCGTACCACAGTGTCTGGTTCTGGGCTATCTCTGCCAGGTTCAGGCTGTGGGCCATAATTGCCACAGAGATGACGCAAACGCCCATCGGCACTTCGTAGCTGATCATCCTGGCGATGCCTCGGAAAGCCCCTAAAAGCGAGTACTTGTTGTTGGAGCTGTAGCCTGCCATGAAGGCAGCAATGACCAGTAGGCTTAGAGCCGCCTCGACGTAGAAGGCGCTTATGTCCATGTTGGCTACAACCAGCGGGTAGTACTTTCCGTTGAAATACAGAGCGCCGAAGGGTATTGCAGCAGCGACAAGCATTGTGGCCATGGAGGCAACGATAGGCGCCCAAACATAGACCGGCTTATCAGCGTTGGCAGGGATGCTGTCCTCTTTTGTGAAGAGCTTGATCGCATCTGCGACTATCTGAAGCAGACCCCATCTGCCGCCCACACGGTTGGGGCCGTACCTGGCAGAGAAATCTCCTAACAGCTTAACCTCTAGCCAGATCACGTACATGGCCCCTATGTTGACGACGGCAGAGAGCACAACCGCGCCTATGATGCCTATGATCAGATAATAGATCGCGGGCTCCGCAGACGCAAACGAACTGATAGCTTCAATTATTCCGTCCAAATCCTCTCCCTCCTATCTGTCCGCCTCGGATGGACAGCCGTCCATGCTGCCCGCAATGGCAACAGCATCCGCTATGTAGACACCTTCGAGAAGCGGAGGCAGCGTCTGCAGTGTGGCGTAGACAGGTCCACGGACCTTCACCCGGTAGGGCTTGTCGCCACCGTCGCTGATCACGTACATGCCCATCTCTCCCCGGGGGTCCTCAACCCTGTAGTAGGCCTCTCCTGCCGGGATCTTCTTTGGCACCTTCGTCTCCGTCTTGATCGGTCCGGCAGGTATCCTGTCCAGACACTGCTCTATGATGTGGATGCTCTCCAGAATCTCTCGAAGCCTTACATCGATCCTGTCTGCAGAGTCACCCCTCGTACCGGTTACTACCTTGAAGTCCAGATCGGGGTAGACCAGTATGGGGTCCTCCTTCCTCATGTCGTAGGCAACGCCAGCGGCCCGAAGCGGTGGCCCCGATATGCCAACGCGCTTTGCAGTATCGGGGGAAAGGACGCCTATATTCTCCATCCTCATGTGGTAGATTGGGTCCTGATCGAAGAGCTCGATGTACTCCTTGGTCCTGGACTCGATGTACTTGAGGGCGCTCCTGCACTTATCGCTGAAACCTTCTGGGAGGTCGTTTCGGACCCCGCCGAAGCGCACGAAAGTGTGGGTCAGCCTTGCTCCTGTGACACTCTCTATCAGAGAGATGATGCTCTCCCTGTCGATGATCATGAAGTTCCACGGAGCATAACCGACACCTGCAATCAGGGTCATGAACTCGCCTGTTCCTATCAGGTGGCTCTGAATCCTAGAGAGCTCCTCAAGGATGACCCGGATGTACTGTGCCCTCAGTGGAACCTCCAGGCCCAGGATCCTCTCAATAGCCCCGCAATAGCACTCGTTGTTGGAAAGGGAGGCCACATAGCACATTCTGTCGGTATATGTCAACCCCTGGAGCCAGGTCCTGTTCTCCATGATCTTCTCGATGCCTTTGTGGATGTAGCCCATATCGAGGAAGGCCTTGTGAACCCTTTCTCCCTCTACCAGGATGTCCAGGAGAAAAGGTCCCGGAAGCATGGCATGCTGGGGGCCCATGTGCATGATCATCTCTGAGTCGGACTTGATCTCCTTCTCCTCCCGCTCTCTGAAGGATGGATATTTTGGCTTCTCCTTCGGGATGGTGCCCGCCTCAATCTCGGCAGGCGTCGGCGGTATGAAATACTCAGGGCATCCCTTGGATGTAGGCCGCTCGACAGCCCTCTGGCCGGTGGTCAGATCGGGATAGCCCTTGAAGTCCTTCCTCCAA
>CAVWIG010000029.1:0-67744 GCA_963754945.1 Methanotrichaceae archaeon | reverse complement strand
GAACATT
Organism: Methanotrichaceae archaeon; assembly: GCA_963754945.1. Lineage (GTDB taxonomy): Archaea > Halobacteriota > Methanosarcinia > Methanotrichales > Methanotrichaceae > Fen-7. Next base: position 67,737 of record CAVWIG010000029.1, on the reverse strand, counting down.
ACAAATCACCTTCGTCGTGGCCATCTAGTTATTTCAACACGGGCGTCCAGTTGTGGGCATAATTGAATATGATGTATGCCAGTATCAGGATCAATCCAGCACAGGTACCATAGGCTGCGCCCATGTCCCTGCCGATGGACTTCCCTGCCCTCATGAACTTCTCGGCCGAGTAGAATTCAAGCTTTTCTTCTATCTTGTCCATCCTGGCCATCAGTTCAGAGAACTGAACGGGATCGACAACGGCAACAGGTACTCCTCAATTTTCCTTCGTTAGCCATAGCTCAAATCCCTCCCTTAAGTATGAAGAATGGCCCGATCATCATTATTACGGCGATCAGGAACCCGATGGCAAACCCCATGGACACTGTAGCTAGAACTCCCGAGCTCAGCTTGGTCTCCCTCGCTAGGAGCTGGGCCTTCCATTTGTAGTCGTCCACGACATCTTGGATCATTGCCATGTCATGGGCCGAAGGATCGGCAACTGTGGGTAATCCCAGGCCGTAAATAGCCTCCTGCTCTTCTGCCATTCTACTTCCCTCCCATTGCGGTCATCTTCATGATAATGCCGAAGAGGACCAGGACGATGGTCATTCCGAGGGCAATTCCCTCTATCTTTCCGGCGTAGATGCCTGCCTGGAGCTTGTTTAGTAGACCGTTAATGGTCACCATCTCGTCCTCAAGGCGCATCCTCTGCCTGATCTCGGAGACCTCGGCTGCTAAGGGCCTTGGTCCATGAGCCTCTTCAAATCCTTCGTCCTTCTTTAGCTCGATCCTCATCGGCTCGACGTCTAAGGCTCCAGGGTCCTTGGCGATAAGCTCCTTGATCTTGGCTCCGATGACTCCGAGGTCCTCAGTGTCCATCATCAGGACGGGCTCGACCTGGGCGCGGACTCGCTCTATAGACTCCTCGTTCAGATTCTGGATGAAGGGGATAGCGCCCGTAGCGCCAACGATCTTTCCTTCCTTATCTATTCCGCTCTTGAGGAACGCATCCACAGCCTGGCCAGTGATGTGCCCCTTGACCTCCATCCCGGTGATTATCATATACCTGATGTTGGGATTGGAGACCAGATTGGCAGTCATCTTCTCTATGCCGATGTTTTCAGTTTTACATGGACCAGCCAGGGCTGCGCCTGCATTGATCAGCTCTTCGAACTTCAAGTGCGATCCGCAGGTACAAACTGCCACCGGGCTCTCCGGATTTCCTACGTGGTACTCGCCTGTGATCAATGGCCACGGCTCGCTTGGTTTTTTCTTCAGAGCCATATCTAGGGCCCTCCTGCAACCTTAAGTGCGGCTTTGATTGCCTCTATGCCGCCCGGGTGCATGAACACCGAGCTGACCAGCACGACGAAGGCAAATAGCATTCCAAAGATCGTGCCCATCCAGATGTTGGTGTATAGGCCGCCAATGTAGGAACATTTCCCACGGTGGGCATAGGACTCCATTAGCTCAGCGTCCGGCGTAAGCTGGTTCACCATGTCGTCGGCGATGTGGTCCATTCTATCTATTCTTGGATACAATGGGTCCAGGGCGTATAGTATTACGTCCTCTCTCGTCTCAGCTATCGTTCCCTTGAGCGGATCAAAGAGGAGACCCAGTTCATCCGATACTCTAACTATTCCCATCTACAGACCTCCTTATTGCACGCTCGGCGGCAGAAGCCCTGTTCCGACCACTGCTGCGGCATCTTCCTTGGCCAGCCTGAAGTACCAGATATAGTTGTAGTACCAGACTGCAAAGCCCACTACAATCGTCACCAGAGCTGCGGAAAGTCCCAGTGTCGCTAGGGAGCATATGCCCAAGGCAATCATCGCTAGTCCAGCGACCATCAGGCCGTCGACCAGGGTCCTGTCCTGCTTCTCATCCGGCCCCAGATTGGCGTTGAACGGATGGAATATCGCCATGCCACCCAGGATGAAGATGATGGCCAGGAAACCTGTGCTGTAGACGTCCTTGACTACGACGCTATAGGAGATGGTTCCTGCCATGGTAATAGACCAGCCCAGGATGGCCAGGGTTCCTGCACCTGAGATGTCCATCATCCCTTCTTCCATTATGGGGATGTTGAAATGCATCACCTTGTTGCAGAGTATGCCGATGATATAACCGAATATAACCGCGTACACTAGGGCTATGATTGGGCCGAGGATTCCAACTCCGAACTGCTCGGCTATGTTGAGGCCGAACAGGGAAGCGACAGTTGCCATTCCCAGGGCCAGCATTCCCATGGCGGGTACACCAGTGCCCAGACCGTAGGAACAGATCCTGCGGATGGCGTTGGCACCCCACAGAACTCCACCTATAGCCGCCAGGGACCCGATGAAGGAGAAGATGTTCGTCCCAGTCGCAGCATTCAGGAAATGTGCCAGGTATATTCCTATTACGGCCCCGGCTATGCCGTAGATCCTAAGCTGCTTAGGTTCGAGCTTAAATCTCTTGGGTTTTTCAGACATTCTAAGCGCCTCCCAACGGCTGGATCATAACAGTCATGACTGCCAGAAGGATGCCTGCAACTAGGCTTGCCTTGTAGGCCAATGGCCACTTCTTGAACTTGGGGTCGTGGAATCCCTCGATAGTTCCCTGAATGTTCCAGGAGGGAATCACAGACTGCACGAAGAATATCCCTATGGTGAAAACTGCGGCCTGTGCCGGGTTGTGGCTGATCATGTTGCACGGGAAGTAGATCATGGCACCACCGACTCCGCCAAGGAGCGCACCGATAGTCCCTGTCACGAAGCAGACCGTTGGGATGCCCTGGCCGACTGTTCCCGGAGCCACGTATGGCGGCTGAGAGAACCCGGTTATGGGGTCGTAGTTGACCTTAGCGGAAGCGTATGGACAGCCAACGGCGTATGAGTAGATGAAGTCGCCCGTTAGCATTGTGGCGTCCATCATGATCATGGAGCCGATAGCTCCCGAAGCAAGGATCGGCCAGATGTTGTCCGTCACGGACATCATCAGTCCACAAGCCAGCAGTCCGGTCAGACCCGAGCCTGCTGCCAGGGTAACCGTACCTGTACCGATACCTGTAGCCTGCGCCATTGCTGCTGGAGCGCCGCCCACAGGAACGAAGTGTACGCCCACGCTCACCAGGAGACTTCCTACTATTATCTCCAGCATGTACACAATTGTCTGAGCATCAAATATCATGCGGGTATGTCCCCCTTGTAGCCTGGATACGGCCCATACTTTCTCCTCGCGGAGACTTCAAGATAGAAGTTATAGAGGTTCATGAAGATTATGAAGATACATCCCATCGCGATAGCGTAAGGTGCCTGAGTGATGGGGTCAAAGACCGTAGTTCTCCAGTTGTCAAGGAACACCGTAAGGAACATTCCTAAGCCTGTGCACGGACCGCCGAACTTGGCGCAGAACCAGGCGTTGTCTATGGTGTTTCTTAGACCAGCCTCTGCCTTCCTGACGATCTGTCCGGACAGCATGGTGTTGAGACCCTGACCGAAAAGCCTCCACTGGAACTCACGCTCACCGCCGTAGTGAATATCACCAACAGACGATCCGATTGCACCGACTGTTATTCCCCAGATAAGAGCAATGACAGGCAATGGGAACGGATGATGAGGCGTCAGCATGTAGATCTGGATGTACGCGATCGTTGTGACCGTGAACGCCGTGATCCAGACGTGAGCCATGATTGATGTAGTCGTATACCTTACAAGATCCAGGTAGATCCACTGGTTGAACCTGGACTGGCTGGCGCTACGGCCGAAGTAAGCGCTTGTAGACATTACTCCATCGATTAGGGCAGCAAATGTCGAACCGGCTGCAATCGACATAAGTGCGGGCATGTGGTATGTGGTAATGAGAACGTAAGCCACGACCGCTGCGCATGTGCACCATAGAGCGTTCGATGGGGGCTCGCCTGCGATGGCCTTGTTGTAAATCCTGTGCGGATTTCCAACCTGGGCAGCTAGCTGGACCTGCGAGTTGGGGTTGCTCTGAGAACCAATATCAGAATCGATATCCTCGGAGGCACCACAGATCGTCGCAAGGGCACCAACGGCTCCTACGAGTCCCATGCTAAATGCGTCCATATTTCTCCTCCTTTCTTTTTCGCCAATTTCTTATTTTTTTCCCCGATAAAATTGGCTATGACGTTTTCTTATCCATTACCTAAACTTATAAAGCTTTCGTGAAAGGCTCCGGCTCACCGATAATCGGTTAAAAGGCAATCTTAGTAAGAAAAAGAGTCTAATAAATCCCGTCTGCTGAAAAGAGCCACGACGCATTGTCCGATGAATGCGCTACCAGGGCTCCCTCTTGGCTCCGATCCGGTAGCCTATGATGTTCGTAACCCGGTGGAGCACTGGAGTTATTATCAGGACTACGACGATGATAGCTGGAGTGAAGTTGTTCCAGAACCATGACGGAGCAAGGATCGCCGTCAGTATCCAAGCCCCGAATACGAAGTCCAGCTGGTCGATTACGAAGAACTGGGCTCCCCGCTTCATTCCCAGCCTGCGCTTGAAGAAGCTGGCCACGATGTCTCCCAGCATCGCTCCTAGGGACAAACTCCCAAGGACTAGAAACTGCTCGAGCCCTGATCCAAACGAGGGCAACCCGAGGCTCGAAGCGACTGCGTTCAGGGCCAGTCCGACCAGAAACCCACATACTGTACCAGCGGCTGTTCCCCTGTATGTCTTGCCATCCCCCATGATGCGACGGCCGTCGTTGAACCTCTGTCCGAAGTCCAGAGGCGTGCCACCGCCGAAGAGCGCTGCGAAGTTATTGGGCAGATAAGCGGGCAGCATAAGCCAGATCGCAGTTATCAAGACGTTCATCATCGCTTCTCTTCGCCCTCTCGCTGCCTGTCCGGTATATGAAGCTATCTGATGAGTTCGGTGTAGTTTTGTTAACAGTAGTCGTTTTGCCCCCCCCCGCAGGTAGTATCATCTCCAGAGGGAAATAACTGCTCTGGATCGAAACAGTTAAGTTCAACGAGTTTCAGTTATGGGGCGGGCGTCGATGGTCTAGTGGCCATGACTTGGGCCTTCCATGCGTTTGCGAAGCAAGCCTACAACCCGGGTTCGAATCCCGGTCGACGCATTCTTCTTTTGCAAAAATGGCTTACGTTAAATGCCGAATCGATTTTCGTTAGCTTTATATCCTAGTTTGACCAGTCATTGATCATGAATTCTGGGAGAGAGATCTCCAATCCCCGAGGGTTTTTAGCAGAGAAGATTGCCGGAGAGATTACTCTATCGCCGAGTCCCGGCGAAACTTTGAGAAAATGGCGGAGAAACTTTGGCATAACTCAGACCGATCTATCCAACCATCTGGGGATCTCTCCATCGGTCATCTCCGACTACGAGAGCGGTAGGCGAAGATCCCCAGGAATAATGATTGTCAGCAAGATAATAGATGCACTGCTGAAGATAGACGAGCTTCGTGGCTGCACCGTCATGCGGGCCTATGAAACCATGTTCGGGGACATCTTCGGCATGGACGCCATCTGCTGCATATGCGAGTATCCGGAACCTGTAACCCTCTCTGACTTCATGGACAAGATCAAAGCCACTGTCGTCTTCGGCAACACTGACATCTCGATCTACGGCTACACCATAATAGACAGTGCAAAGGCAATAATCGAGCTTCTTCCGGATCAATTTCAGAAGATCTACGGCCGCAGCACAGCTCGGGCCCTGATATTCACTGGGGTCACCTCGGGCAAATCCTCCATGGTGGCGGTCAGAGTGACCAATCTCAAACCCGGGGTAGTCGTCCTACAGGGCCTCAATGCCTCGGACGTCGACCCGGTTGCGTTAAGGATCGCCGAGATTGAGAACATACCTCTTTTAACGACACCTATATCTTCAGAAGAGATTACCACAGCATTGAACAAAAGGTGAGCTCTTGCCCTCTGGTATAGTCAGCTATGGAGTCTACATCCCTAAGTACCGGATACGAGTGGACGAGATCGCCCGGGTGTGGGGCGATGGAGACAACATCGCTGAGGGCCTGCGCGTCTATGAGAAGTCAGTGCCCGACATGGACGAGGATGCGGTAACTTTCGCCGTAGAGGCCGCCAGGAACGCCGTTATGAGGGCTGGCATAGATCCCAGACGGATCGGCGCAATTTACACCGGCTCCGAGAGCCATCCCTATGCCGTGAAGCCCACGGGGACGATCGTTGGCGAGGCTATATGCACTTCTTCTTCTTTTACCGCTGCTGACTTCGAGTTTGCCTGCAAGGCCGGGACTGCGGCTATCCATGCTTGCCTCGGATTAGTCGGCTCCAACCTGATCGACCTGGGAATAGCGATAGGCACGGACGTGAGCCAGGGCGCTCCAGGCGATATGCTGGAGTACACGGCAGCAGCAGGTGGCGCCGCCTACATAATCGGCAGCAAAGACCTGGCTGCAGAGATAGAGGCAATATACTCCTTCACAACAGACACCCCGGACTTCTGGAGGCGGGAGGGGATGCCCTATCCTGAGCACGGCGGCCGGTTTACAGGCGAGCCCGCCTACTTCAAGCATGTGACCAGCGCTGCTAACGGCCTGATGGAGAAACTTGGAACAACGCCCAAGGACTACGACTACGCTGTCTTTCACCAGCCCAATGGGAAGTTCCCCGTCCGAGTGGCCCGCAATCTCGGATTTTCTAAAGAGCAGATAGAACCAGGGTTGGTCGTCCCATTTATTGGAAACACCTACTCGGGCTCATGCCTGATTGGGCTAGCCGCCACCCTGGACGTTGCCAAACCGGGAGAGCGGATCTTCGTCACCAGCTTTGGCTCAGGTGCAGGCTCAGACGCCTTCAGCATCAGTGTCAAAGACAAGATAGAAGATATCAGGACTGGTGCCCCATCGGTCAGGGACTACATAGCCAAGGCTCAGTACCTTGACTATGCCATGTACGCCAAGCACAAGGGCAAGCTGAAACTATGAGATCAGTATCTATCATCGGTGTGGGATGTACCAAGTTCGGAGAGCGCTGGGACGTTTCTCTCCGGGATATGGTAGCAGAGGCAGGAGTCCTGGCTATAGACGACTCTAACCTGATTGGGGAGCAAATAGACGCCCTGTATGTGGGAAACATGAGCGGCGGACGCTTCGTCGAGCAGGAGCACATCGGAGCCCTGATAGCCGATTGTGCCGGACTCTCAAGGCTGCACATACCCAGCACCAGAGTAGAAGCTGCCTGTGCATCAGGCGGCCTGGCACTGCGCCAGGGAGTCCTGGCAGTTGCCAGCGGCTACCACGACATAGTGATAGCAGCAGGCGTTGAGAAGATGACCGATGTCTCCAGCGGCACGGCCGCCGACGCCCTGGCCTCAGCGGCTGACCGCGAGTGGGAGTGTTTCTTTGGTGCGACATTCCCTGCCCTGTACGCCATGATAGCCAGGCTGCACATGAGAAGGTACGGGACAACTCACGACCAGATGGCCCAGGTGGCTGTAAAGAACCATCACCATGGCTGCCTCAACCCCATAGCTCAGTACCAGATGGAAATCACCCTCGACGACGTGGACAGGTCGCCCATGGTGTCAGACCCTCTGCACGTCCTGGACTGCTCGCCGATATCGGATGGCGCTGCGGCTGTAGTCCTGGCTCCTACCGAGATTGCCAGGAAGTTCGCAGACACGCCCATTCGGATCGTGGGCAGCGGACAGGCTAGCGATACCCTGGCCCTGCACGACCGGAGAGATATAACCACCTTGGATGCCACCGTTCATGCCGCCCACTCAGCCTTTGGCCAGGCGGGAATAGAGCCAAAGGATATCGATGTTGCCGAGGTCCACGACTGCTTCACCATTGGAGAGATTCTGGCCATCGAGGACCTTGGTTTTGTGGAGAAGGGCTGCGGCGGCAAGGCCGCAGAGGAGGGCATGACTGCCCTGGGCGGCCGACTGCCCGTAAACACTTCAGGAGGACTGAAAGCATGCGGCCACCCGGTGGGAGCCACGGGCATAAAGCAGGCTTATGAGATAGCCCTCCAGCTTCGCGGAGAGGCAGGGAAACGCCAGGTGGAGGATGCCGAGTATGGGCTGGCCCATAACGTTGGAGGCTCAGGCGGAACAGCCATCGTCCACATAATGTCGAGGTGAGATGTCCACAACACAAGCTCCCCGGTTCTGGAGGTGCATACCCCAGAGGTACAGCCTGATAGGAACCCAGTGCACCACCTGTGGTGAGTACTACTTCCCACCGAGAAACGTTTGTCCCAACTGCCGAAGGGGGACCCATATGGAGGAGCACAAGTTCAAGGGAACTGGCACCGTCGTTACCTTTACTACGATTTACACCGCCACTGAGGACTTCGATAGACAGACGCCTTACAACCTGGCCATCATCCGTTTGGATGAAGGTCCCAGGCTCACCGGGCAGATCGTCGCCTCAGCGAACGAAGTCAAGATAGGAATGCGTGTTCGGCCGGTCTTCAGGATTCTTGGAAAGGAAGGAGACCGGGGCATAATATACTACGGCACTAAATTCATACCCGCAGAGGAGTGAAATACTGACGGATCTGGCCAACTTAAGGAATAGCTAGTTGGGGATAGATCCAATTTTACCGATGTCATGAAAATTATAGGGAAGGGTTCGAAAAATCAGCTCGTAGTTTCAGATTCCGGCATGCTGCAGGGTATACTCACACCCGCTGACCTTTGAAAATTTCACCCCGACATGAAACCACATGAGCCCAGGGATGAGGCTGATGCCAGAAAGTGATATCTCGAGGTCCTATTGGGAAACTAAGAGTATGATGAATAATTCCAAATCTAAACACTCACCACTTTCCAGACTCAATCCTGTTCAGATTATCGAGTACCCTTACGGCTGTCTCGGGACTGAGACCGTATTTCTTGCATATCATTAGCACTCGAAGCAACTCGGTATTCTCGTCCGCTTCCGCAAGCTGTGCTCCATACAGCTCGGCACCTTCGTAGCCCTTCTTAAACAAAGCCTCTTTGGTCTCTTTTATTGTCTGCGCAGTAAAGCAGGTTCTTCCTTTTCCGATTTCAGCTATAACCTTCCCTAAGTTTTCTAATTCTTTGCTGCTTGTCAACTTGACCACCCTTAAGCTCAAATTTTCTGTTTAAATATTTACAATCAGGCTATAACACTGCAATGTCTTAGGATGAAAGCATCTATGCTGCCGGGGTTTTCCGTCTTACCTAAGCCCCATCGAAGGTCTTATCCCAGACTCTATTGCCATTTGGATCGGTCTTGATCAGCCAGACGACGCTATTCTTGCCGCCTGAACCATAGGAGTAAGCGGAGCCCGATATTATATAGCCTCCATCATTTGTCTGCTGAACCGATTTGCCTTCATTCCACCCCCCCGATCCATCGAAGGATTCGTCCCAAATCTCGTGGCCATTGGCATCGGTTTTTATCAGCCTTACCTCATGAAAGATTGTGAGAGTCTATCCTCGATCTCCTAGTTCTCTTAGCCTTAGCAAAGGCAATTTCTGCTTCTGAGTCACAGCCTAGCGCTTTAAGGGCGTAGCCTCTGTTTTGCCAGTCGACTGCCGCTTCTGATGGCTCCAGTTCAATGGCTTTGTCGTATGCCTTGATAGCTTCGTCGTACTTGCCTAGATGATTAAGGGCATTGCCTATACGATTCCAGGCCACAGCCAAATACACCTCGGATATTGGTAGGCCGATCGTCTCTTCATAACATGCGATGGCTTGGTCGTATAAGCCCTTGTCAAGTAATATGTCACCCATGTCGATTGATAAGCTATATTCCGTTACTGGATATTCGCGTCTTATCTTAGTATCCTCAATTGATTCATCTAACTCCTTTCGAGAAATATCAGAGTTGTCTTTTCTATTTTGTTGCAAATTAAAAGACCTATTCGTAACAGTATCTTCATTCGAGTTGATATGTACACTATCTACCCGAGGTCTTAGTCTTAATACAAAATCAAATCTGATGTATCCGATTCCGCCGCATGAACTGCATTTTTGACCTCTTAGTTTCCATATCACTACCCCAAAGAGCGATGAACCTGAGACTTCTTCTTTCCTTTTGCATCTTGGGCATTCTATTATCGTCATACTTATCAGCCCTATCGTATAAACGGATGAGAGTGCCAGTATTGCTATTGCTGGCCTCTAATCCTCATGGCAGACGGTGTTGGTAAGCGAAGGAACTAATATGGAGGACCAATGGGGCCGACGGTCTGACGTATAACGTCCCTTCGCTTGAAACTTGGACATTGTACCAGGAAGTATTTCATCATCACGGTTGAGAGCTTAGGTCGTTGAAGAACACGAAAACGAATAGAGGAGGAGTAGGGGGTCCACATTGCAGGAAAGAACAAACTTAACCCTCGCCTAGAACGTCGCCTTCATGAAGTTTCAGACTCTCAATTTAAACTCTGCCGCAAATCTAAAGCATTGGAGGGGAAGGACTAAGGAGGACCAGATGGCTGGCTGACTGTCTTGAGAGAAACGTCCCTTCACCTGAAATACGCGCATAATACAAGGATGTATTTAGGGCGAACGCCTGTTGCATTCCCCCTATGGATGAATATGCGAAACTAAGAGATCGAAATTGAATTAGAGAGACAAGGCTAAGCAGAAACGTGTGGTGAAAGAAAAGTGAAACACATTCAACAGGAACAGGACCTGTACAGTAGAGTTTTGCAGGAGTTGGCATCTTATGATGGTTCTTTAGAACCCAGAATGCTATGCCGTCGATTGGGGATGAGGCAATCAGCATTAGATCCTGTTCTTTCAGATTTGGAACATGAAGGCCGCATTGTTCGATCTTGCGCCAGAACGGGGATACAAGAATCACAGGGATCCAGAAAGCTGTTGATCTCATTGAAGAAATAAACATGTCCTGTCCTTAGCTCATAAGGATGCGCCAATTTTCGTGCTTCAGGCTTAATCGTAACCATCTTTCAGCCCTAGGAGTCAAATCGTTAACAATCAAATTTATTATCATATGATAAGTTCATAAATAACTATTTGATAAACATGGGTGATAAGACAAACGTGCGGAGTGTATAATTATGGATGAGATGATCGTGGACTCGGTCTCAGCGGTCATTTTGGTTCTATGGCTGGGCTGTAATGCGAATTATAATCCGAGGCGGCGATTCACGTAGATAATGCTTCGGATAAATGATGCACTCATCACAAACCCATTGAAATTACTGTCTTGCGCACGCGGTCTTTTTGATTGCCTCAGGGCGGCCATTATGTTAGGAATTAGATTCTAGCTGAAGGCAGGCTCTCCCGACTCAGAAAGCCTTAACCCAGCTAGATCACTGTTAGCCGTGACTAGGACGGGCCGGATTTCAACTACATCCCCAGACATACGAATCTCATCGACAATTTTGTCCAGATCCCACTTCCTGTAAGCGTCCATGATCAGGAAGAAGCTGTACTCACCGAAGATCCTGTAGATCTCTTTTACTCCTTTCATTGATCGGATTGTCTGATAAGCAATGCTGTCTTGACTAGGTTTGACCTTTATCATTGTCATTCCAAATACCATTCAATTCCCCCACGATGAATTTCATTTTTATTCCTGTGTAACACGTGTGCTTGAGAGCACTTGATGCCAACTTGAGAAGTCAATTATCAAACGCAATCTATATAAATTTTTTGAGACAATAACTCTGATTTGGACAACTTTATTCAACTTATTAAAAATGATTTCCTAGGTTTCCAAATCAGCAGTTTCTGCGTTTAATGAACAATGCTCAACTTCGACCGAACAAGTTAAATATGGTTAAATGTAAATATTATCTAAGATATCTAAAGGGGAAAAGCTTATATGCGCTCAAGTTATTTCATTACGGTCCTAATTATTCAGGAGGTTTAATCAGTTTTGAGCGATGCAACAGGCTATGACGCAAGCCAGATTCAGGTCCTGGAAGGCCTAGAGGCCGTTAGGCGAAGGCCATCCATGTACATCGGGTCCACTGACACCCTGGGCCTTCACCACCTTGTGTACGAGGTGGTGGACAACAGCATAGACGAGGCCATGGCCGGCTACTGTACTGAAATAAACGTCAGCATTCGCCAGGACGGCAGCGTCTCTGTCAAAGATAACGGTCGGGGAATCCCTGTGGACATCCATCCCCAGTACAACCGCCCAGCCCTGGAGATCGTCATGACCATGCTACACGCAGGTGGCAAGTTCGATCACGAGTCCTACAGCTTCTCCGGCGGGCTGCACGGCGTGGGCGTCTCCGTCGTCAACGCCCTCTCGGAATGGCTTGAGGTGGAGGTCAGTAGGAACCACCGAATCTACTGGCAGAGGTACGAACACGGCAACGTTGCCTCAGAAGTTGAAGTCAGGGGAGAATCGGATCACACGGGCACCACAACGACCTTCAAGCCCGATGCAAAGATCTTCGAGGATACCGAGTACAACTTCGATACGCTCTCTTCTCGGCTGAGGGAGCTGGCTTTTCTCAACCGAGGACTGAAGATAACCATAAAGGACGAACGGACCGACAAAGAGAACGACTTCCGCTACGAGGGCGGCATAGTATCTTTTGTGGAATACCTCAATACCAACAAAGAAGCGCTTCACAAACCCCCTGTCTACTTCTCCCGTAGCAAGAACGGAACGCAGGTCGAAGTGGCGCTGCAGTACAACAACTCCTACAACGAGAACATCTTCTCCTATGCCAACAACATCAACACCCGCGAGGGCGGTACCCACCTCATGGGCTTCCGGGCGGCACTGACAAAGACCGTGAACGAATATGCTCGGGTTAACAAACTCCTCAAGAACGAGGCCAAACTAGGCGGCGAGGATCTCAGAGAGGGGCTTGTGGCTGTCATAAGTGTCAAGCTTCCCGATCCACAGTTCGAGGGCCAGACCAAGACTAGGTTAGGGAACAGCGCTATCCGGGGTATAATCGAGTCCCTGGTCTCTGAAGGGTTGGCTGAGTACTTCGAGGAGAACCGCCAGGCGGCCATGACCATTGTGGAGAAGGCAGCGGAAGCACTGCGCGCACGCGAGGCCGCAAGAAAAGCAAAGGAGCTGACCCGAAGAAAGAACGCCCTGGGATCCGGCGGCTTGCCAGGAAAGCTCGCCGACTGCTCTGACAACGACCCCTCAAAGTGCGAGATCTACATAGTGGAGGGCGAATCTGCAGGCGGCTCGGCTAAGCAGGGGAGGAACCGACACTTCCAGGCCATATTGCCGCTGCGCGGAAAGATCCTGAACGTCGAGCGAGCCAGGCTGGACAAGATCCTCAAGAACACAGAGATCAGGAACATGATCGTGGCCCTGGGAACAGGGATTGGAGACGAGTTCGATATCGTGAAGGCAAGGTACCACAAGGTCGTGATAATGACAGATGCCGATGTGGACGGCTCGCACATTCGGACCCTAATTTTGACCTTCTTTTACAGGTACATGAAGCCCCTCATCGACGCGGGCTACATCTACATCGCTCAACCTCCACTCTATCAGGTCAAGAAGGGAAAGCAGGTTAACTACGCCTATTCGGACGATGAACTCAACCGGATGGTAAAAACCCTGGCAAAGCCGACAATCCAGAGGTACAAGGGCCTGGGAGAGATGAACCCTGAACAGCTTTGGGAGACGACCATGAACCCCGAGAAGAGGACCATGCTGAAGGTCACCCTTGAGGACGTGGTGGAAGCAGATCGAATATTCACCATTCTCATGGGTGATCAGGTGGAGCCGAGAAGGGAGTTCATCGAAGCTCACGCCAGGGATGTAAAGAACCTTGATGTCTGAGGTGGCTTTTGACGGAAGTACAAGTTAACATCACTGAGGAGATGAAGTCCTCCTTCATCGATTACGCCATGAGCGTTATCGTGAGCAGGGCCCTGCCCGATGTCAGAGACGGTCTGAAGCCCGTTCACAGGCGCATTCTCTACGCCATGTACGAACAGGGCATGACCCATGATCAGCCTTACAAGAAGTCTGCTCGCGTGGTCGGAGACGTAATGGGCAAGTACCACCCTCACGGGGACGCTGCCATCTATGAGACGATGGTACGGATGGCCCAGACTTTCTCCATGCGCTATCCCCTCATCGATGGCCAGGGCAACTTCGGGTCCATCGATGGAGACCCGGCTGCGGCCATGCGTTACACCGAAGTTCGGCTCTCTAAGATAGCAGGTGAGATGCTGGTCGACATAGAGAAGGACACCGTGGACTTTGTACCCAACTACGATGGCTCTCTCAAGGAGCCCACGGTTCTTCCAGCCAAACTGCCCAACCTGCTGCTCAATGGTTCCACGGGCATAGCCGTAGGCATGGCCACGAACATTCCTCCGCACAACCTAAAGGAGCTTGCTAGCGCCATCATCTACCTCATAGACGCACCCGATGCAACATTGGGCGACCTGATGGCCCACCTGCCCGGACCTGATTTTCCCACTGGCGGCTACATAGTTGGTCGGTCAGGGATAGAGGCCGCCTACATGACCGGCCGGGGCAGCATCCTGATGCAGTCCAAGTCGGAGATCGAGGAAGGGCCCAAGAACACGAAGATAATCTTCACCGAGCTTCCCTACCAGGTGAACAAGGCCAAGATGATCGAGGACATGGCCGAGATGATCAAGGCCGGCAGGCTGGAGGGAATATCAGATCTGCGGGACGAGTCGGATAAGGATGGCATACGCTTTGTAGTAGAGGTCAAGAGCGGGTTTAACGTCCATGTGGTCTTGAACCAGCTATACAAGCACACTCCACTCCAGACAAGCTTTGGCATAAACAACCTGGTCCTGGTGAACGGCGAACCCAAGACCCTTTCCCTGAAGCAGACACTGGAGCATTACATCTTCTATCGTTCACAGGTGGTAGAGCGCCGTACCAGGTTCGATCTGCAACAGGCAGAGAAGCGCGCCCACATCCTTGCCGGGCTGCTCATTGCGCTCAAGAACATCGATGAAGTGATCAGGCTGATAAAAGCAGCACCTTCACCAGTTGAGGCAAAGGACTCCCTGATGCTGACCTATGCCCTGAGTGAGGAGCAGGCCAAGGCAATCCTGGACATGAGGCTGCAGCGCCTGACTGGCCTGGAGCAAGAGAAGATAGTATCCGAGGCGGCGGAGCTGGAAAAGACCATCGCCATGCTCAAGAAGATCCTCTCCAGCAACCTGGAGATCCTAAACATCATCAAAGATGAGCTGAAGGAGCTGTGCGAGACCTACGGGGATGAGCGCAGGACTCAGATCATCGAGGCAGAGGGCGAGGTCAGCCGTGAGGATCTGATCCAGGATGAAGAGGTGGCCGTGACCATTACAAGCTCCGGCTACATCAAACGCCAGCCCGTTGACGTTTACAGGATGCAGAGGCGTGGCGGCCGCGGCGTCATCGGCGCTGAGACAAAGAGCGAGGAGTTCGTCACAGACGTCTTCACTGCATCCACAAAGGACTACCTGCTCTTCTTCACCGATAAGGGCAAAGCCCACTGGCTGAAGGTCTACGAGGTACCTGCTATGGGCAAGGCGTCTCGCGGAAAATCCATCGTTAACATGCTTCAACTTGAGCAGGACGAGAAGATGACGGGTGCGATACCTGTTAAGAGCTTTGAAGCAGATGGTTTCATAGTCCTTGTGACAAAGAGCGGGAGCATCGTAAGGATGCCCATCCGGGCTTTCAGCAATCCGAGAAAGGGTGGAATCAAGGCCGTCAACCTCAAGGGAGACAGCCTTGTCGCCGCGCGGCTCACTGACGGCAATCAGGAGCTACTCGTGGCCACAAAGTACGGAAAAGCCATTCGGTTCCACGAGAACAACGTCCGGGCCAGCAACCGCGGCACCATGGGGGTGAAGGCCATCACCCTGGAGTTCAACGACGAGCTGATCAGCATGGATGTTGTCAAGACAGGCTCAACCCTCTTGACCATCACCACCCAAGGGTATGGCAAGAGGACAGAGCTAGGCGAGTACCCGTTGCAGAGGCGTGGCGGCAAGGGCGTCAAGAACATCGAGGCAAGGAAGGGAGGCGTCTGCTGCACGACCACCGTTTCTGAGGACGACGAGCTTCTGGTGACGACAAAAGACGGGGTTGTGATCCGCATACCCACCAGTGAAATAAGGATCCAGGGCAGGTCCACTCAGGGAGTCAGGATCATGAACGTCAAGGCCGGAGATGAAGTGGCTGCCGCGGCGAGGATAACTTAGGGCAATAGGCTCTAAGTTTCCAGTCTTTTATTAATCGACTGTGAATTTGTAAGATCTAGAATGGTTATGTTAAATGCACCAGGTATTGTTCTACTCAAAGGGAGGCAACACCAGAAAGCTAGCCGAGGCAATCGCAAGTGAGCTTGGTGTTAAGGCCACTGACATTAAAACCGCCTCCATCCTCGATCTGGCAGCAGACATTATCTTTCTTGGGTCTGGGTGCTACGGGAGCAAACCGGGCGAAAACATGATGAAGTTCATTGAGGAAAACGATTTCAGCGGCAGGAAGGTTGCAGTGTTTGGCACATCCGGAGGGAACTCCGGGATGGAGGTTGAGTTGATGGACGCAGCCTTAAAGCATAAAGGAGCCGCAGTTCTAGGAAGCTATCACTGCAAAGGCAAAGCATTCCTGTTGTTCAGCGTAGGCCACCCGAACAAGGAGGACCTGGACGGCGCGAGAAGGTTCGCCGAAGAGATGGCGATGCTTGGTTGATTCATACCAAATTATCATGTTGCAAAAATAAATGGGGGTGAGGAAGATCGCACTCCTTGTCCCGAATCGTGTAGGGCCTCGTGCAATCTTCGGATTTTCTGCTAAGCTTAGGAAGCACGCCGCCTTATTAATATACGATCCACGAGCGGGGCGAATGTAATCCTTCAGGCCCGCTCCGGCTTATCCAACAGCCCCGTCTTCTTCATCAGCTCGCCGGACCTGGCGTGCGGTTTCCTTGATACCGAATCCCCGGCCTTCTCCAGCTCCCTGGACTCGTCCGCCAACCGCGCAGCAGCGCGCATGACCTCGTGGCCCGCTGCCGCCGCCAAGGCTATCGGCCCCAGCTCCTTGAGCTTGAAGCATGCCTGAGCATCGATGGTGGCAACCGTCTGGGCCACGTACAGAGCGCCGATGGCTTTGGCCCTGGCGTAGGGATTCTTGAAGTCCATCCTCTCGGCGCACTTCTCCGGTGTGGCCAGGATTTGGGGCAGCTTGGACTCGCCACTGGCTATTGCGACCATGGCCCTGTCCAGCTCCTCCTGAACCAGCCGGACAGCACCACAGGCTGCCAAGACCTTTAGTGCGTCTGAGTTGAAGAGAGCCATCTCAGCAGGGTCGAGGAACTCGCGCTTGGCACCTATCAGGGGATCGACTGGAAGGATGATGTAACCAAAACCCTCGGCGGCCAGGGCATCCCTGGACTCCTTCTTGGTCGGACCATCGGAGATGACAATGGTCGGCAGTCCTTTTAGGGTCTCCCTTGCAGCCGTCGGGCCAGCGGTTGCCGCATTGGGGCTGGTAATTACCACCAGTTGAGGACTCCAGGCCCTAAGCTGTGCAGCGGCATCGCCCTCGGTCTTGGTCATCTTCGGACCGAAGCTCAGGATCTTGAACTCGATGTCGTTCCGTTCTGCAATCTCGTCCAGGGCAAGATCAATGGCCAGTGAGGTGGCAATGTTGCCCAGCTTGACAAAACCGATCTTAAACATGCAGGGCTTGAGGCAGAGAGAAGATAAAAGGGTTCCGATTTCTTGATCGAAAAAAGATACCCTCTTCAGCCCTTTACACTAGTGTCGCGTCAGCTATCTAGTGTCGGATAAAGCCTAGATAGTTTAACTCTTGCATCCGCTGTAGTAAATTGCCAATTTACCTTTGCATTTTTATTATTTCTGAACTCCTGCCATGCCGCTACTTCATCCTTAACAGTTTCAATTTTATCGATTCGCCTATTCAGACATTGCCCTGTAAGGACATTCAGCTCTATCTCAGCCATATTTAGCCAACTGCCATGCTTCGGCGTGTACACAAATTCAAACCTATCCATTAACGCCTTTGCCTTATCTGGCGTAAACTTCTCATAAAACGATCCTGCATTATGTGTGTTGAGATTGTCCATCACCAATGTTATCTTTTCTGCATGTTCGTATTGGGCGGCGACATCTTCCATAAAGCAAGCCCAGTCCAGCGCAGTTTTTCTTTCAGTGACCTTTACCATACGCTTCCCGGCCAACGGTTCGCATGCAAGGAAAATATTTGATAAGCCGCAGCGTTTGTATTCATAGTCGTGTTTGGCAGCCCGCCCTGGAGATATTGCAATAGGTACTCTTGTCTCGGATATCAGCTGCTTTGGAGATTCGTCCATGCATACAACCGGATGATATGAATCAAACGGACGCTTATAAACATCCAATACCCTTTCCATATTTGCGACGAAGCTACCGTTTTGATTTGGCGGAATTACCCATCCTTTGCGTTGCCATGGCTTGATCTCGTTTTTTTAAAATTTGACGCACAGCTTCATGAGAAATGCTGTCAATGTAGTTGAGCTCGACGACCTTATCGGCTAACAGCCTCAAAGACCACCGCGCAAAACCATCTGGTGGTTCGCTGCAACTCAATGCAACTAAATGGGCTTCAAAATCTCCATCGGTCTTCTTGGCATAGATGCGGTTTCCCGTTCTTCTTTCAAGAGCTGAATCAAGACCTCCCTCTACAAATCGCTTTTTTAAACGGTCTATCTTTCTCATGCTTTATATGGAGCACACGGGCTATTTCTTCATTCGTCGAGCCCTCTGTTTGGTACTCACCTTCATCACAACCGAGCAATATTAATGCATTGAGGATCTTCTGTGATTTTTGCTTTCCCTTGACTGTAAGGTCGCTAAGAGCTTTGCGCTCGTCCTCAGTAAGCGTTACGATATATTTCTTCATTGCTATTACCCCACATTGGATATGAAGATAATATATCTTAAACCTTATGTCACTTCAATATTGACGCGACACTAGGGGAAGGATAACTTTTATACGATTCAACCCCACAATAAAGCAGTGATTTTCTTTGAAAGATTATGCCAGCAACTTAATGCCGTTCCTTTCAGAGTTCGAACCGGATGATGCAGGTATTGATCCTGCAGAGGTGTCCAAGCTATACGGCTTAGCTGTAGACAAGATCCTCATGATGAGCCGCAACGAGAACCCCTATGGCCCCAGCCCAAAGGTTTGGGAAGCTCTAAGGGGAGTTCAGCTTCACAGGTATCCTGACTCAAGGCCGTTTTTAGACGCTCTGTCAGATTACACGGGCTATCCCGAGGAGAACATAGTGACAGGAGCCGGAATGGACGAGGTCATTACTACAGTTGCCAGGCTATTTCTGGGAAAGGGAGACAAAGCCCTAATTCCCATTCCCACTTACTCCCTTTACAGCCTGGCAGTGAGGCTGTGTGGAGCCAATCCAGTTTACCAGCAGAGGCTGAAAGGATTCGAAGTAGATCTAGAGATTCCAGAAGGCTTCAAGATTATCTTCCTATGCTCGCCCAACAATCCTACCGGTAACACCCTTTCAGAAGAGACCGTCAGGTCGATAGCTGAGAGTACAGACGCCATGATATTTCTGGATGAAGCTTATGCCGAGTTCGCTGATAAAAGCATCATTAAGATGGTTGATGATCACGAGAACCTGATAATCGGCAGAACGATGTCCAAGGCCTTCGGACTGGCCGGATTGAGGCTTGGATACGCTGTTGTTCCTGAGTGGGTTGCCAAGCAGTACAGGCGTATCTCACCTCTGTTCAGCATAAGCAGCCTCTCGCTGGCTGCAGGAGTAGCAGCCCTTGAGGATGTGGAGTACATGAAACGTTCGGTCTCAAAAATACGCTCAGAGAGGGATAGGATTCAAAGCAGGATTGAGGTCGCACATCCATCTCAAGGAAATTTCCTGTACATCGAGACGCCGAAGAGTTCGACAGATATCACAAAGAGCCTGCTGAAAAGAGGTCTTGTAGTCAGGGATTGCTCACCAATGCCCGGTGCAGGAGAAAATCACATAAGGGTTACCGTCGGGACTCCTGAGCAGAACGAGAGGTTTTTGGAGGCTTATTCCTCTAATCAGTGAGATCGCCGGGTATCTGAACCAGCTCCCTGTCGGCATCGACGGTTACTAAAACGCCGTCCTTCAAAACGAGAATGTCGTCTGACACCATGTCCACCAGCGGAATCCCGCTTATTATAGCACCAACAGCGACTATGGGCTCTGACCTGATGTTTATCATGGCGACCGGAGCCAAGCCCCTTTTCTTTAGCTGGTAGATCACGTAGGATCCAACGGTCGAGCCCTTGCCCCCAGGAAAGATAAGGACCTTTCCTGAGATGCACTTACCATAAAGCTCGTGGTCTGGGTCAACAACAATGCCTGTCTCGGGATTGACGTTGCCCAGAAAGGAGATAGGTTCCTTGGTAACGAGAGCGGCTCCGGAGGCGCAACCGCTGGCCACTCGGTGGCACTTTTTCTGCATTCTCAATCTCTCCTAGTAGCCACTTCGATACACTCTTCAGTTGAGCCAAAGCCAGCCTCAATTCCGCAAAGACCCGGAATGTATGTCAGGGCCTTTCCTGAGTTGACCATCATCTTCCTGTAGTGCTCGCTTGCTGGAGAGACCACCATGCATGTGTCGCAGATGACTTTTGCCCCGCTCTTCTCGATCCTGGTTACAAAGTCTGGACACGTCTCAACTATTTTCCGTGCTGTGCACACCCACAGCTCTTTTTTTACTTTTTTGCCCTCAAGCAGATCTGCAATGCGATTCAGCTCAGCCTTTGAACAGTGCGGGCAGCCTAGTGCAACGATATCCGCATCCATTCCAGGATGGCTCTCGTAGACTTCATCGATCTGCTTTCTGTCCACCGATATCTTCTCCGGCTTGCCGGACTCCTCGGGAGGCGTTGGAGTAACCCCTTCGACATAGTAAAGGGCCACCGATCCGCTGGCTGCCATTGCCGCTCCAAGAGACTTGAGCTCATCAAGAGTTGGCCTGCTGGTAAGTTCAAAAAGGGGAATGCCGTCCTTGACAGTTCTGCCCACAAGAAAACCTAGGGCCCCGAAGTCAGAACCTTTCAGGTCCGCCTTCACGTCTATCCTGTGCGTTGGAATCCTGTTCTGATCAAGATGGTATCCATAAAATGGCGTTTTCCCGATCAGGGCTGCAGCCAGGGCTGAGGGTCCGCCTTCGCGGTTGGTTCGGGCACCTATGACTGAATTGGCAAAAGACACCGCGGACGACTCGCTCCAGGCCAGGTGATCCCCTGGGCATGCGATCTGTGGATTAATCTGATAAGGGGTACAGGTGCAATCGATGGTGATCCCCAGCCGACGGTAGGCATCGATGGTGGCTTTTTGTTTGCGGGCAAAATTTTCATCTATCCCCATCTCCTGCCATCGAGACAAATCCATCCCAGCAGGGTTAAGGATGGCTGGCACAACGACATTGCCTTTCAGGTCGGATATCCACTCCAGACCAGCATCCCCTATGTTCTTGAAGGAGACTCCTGCGATCTGTACACTCTTGATTGGTATTAGACGCTCAGCATCGAAGATATCCCCCAGGGCCACAAGGATCTTCATGGCTCGACGAAGGGATTCGCCTCGATGGCCCTGGTAAATGCTCTCCTCTTCCCTGGAAAGATACATGCCGGTAGCTCTGGGTGGGCGATGGTATAAATTTTATGTGCGGCAGATAAGGTCAGACCAGCCGGTGCACCGGATGCTCAGCGGCGGACCAGATGTCCAGGTCTCTAACTGCCTCGGCTATCATGATATCGGCCATTGCCGCTACCGGGAAAATGAAATCGGCGTTCTCGATGGGTCCGTAAAGCAAGAAGTCTCCTCCCGAGAGCTGCTGCATTGCCGTTGCTGCTGCATCACAGCACCGCTTGTCCTGGAGGCCCCTGCCCTTCAGCCAAGGCCAAGAGCTCACTGCGTTGTGTATGCCCGATCCAACAGGCAGGCCGAACTTGGCCTTGGCAACAACCGAGAACCTAAGCGCGGCTCCTGCGCCACTTCCCATGGGCACCACGCCGGGATCGATTAGAAGGTTGACTATGCCAAGGTCCCCGGCCAAGGGAATCAGCCCCTTCTCTCGAACCGACCCACCGGTCTCCAGCACCTTTATGGAGCCATCCACGCCAGGCTCTGCCGGATTGTAGGCTAGGAGGATGGCTGAATCGATCTCTGAATCTCTAATGGCCATCTCTTCCGACGAGTTAGTGGCGAGGCTGATGCTGTTGTAAATTGCCTTATCTGCATACCCCAGCTCAGAGACCAGACCGGCCGCTGCTGCCCGAACGCCTGGATCGGCGGAGTCGATGATGAAGGGACCAGACCAGACCTCTTCAACGAATGCGAGGTATCTCTCGAAGGCTTTCGTCGTCCTAGAGTAGACATGAAGCACGGCAGGGTTTCCAGTCTCTTCCGATAGCTCTGCCTGCCTCATAACCAGCTTTTCAGCCTTTAACCTGTCAAAGAGGCCCTGATCTTCATCCAGGACGATCTTGTGGCCCTGGTAGAATATGGTACCAGCCAAGACTGTGGGAAACTCGCCGGGTTGGCCGCCTAATTTCACTCCCGCGATATTGACCACCGCTTGCTCCCTCTCAAATCTGAACAACTTCAGCCTCCGTTACCTTCCAAACAATGCTATCCAAGGTAACGTCAGACCCAAATAAAACGTCACCGACCCCGGCCCCAAGTGGTCGCAGACAATCCCTTCAACTGGATCTCAGTTTTACCGCCTGGAATGGCTCCTCTGGGTATGGCATTTCCTTGCATCTGTACTCTTCAACCAGTACTCCTATCTGCTCCTCGTCCTCCAGGCCGATCCTGTCTATCAACTGGATCTGGGCCTGAAACCGCTTTACTGCTTCGGTGGATAGGTTCTGTATGAATGGAATTGCTCCCTTTGAGCCAATTATCCTGCCCTTCTCGTCTAATCCATTCTTGTGAAGCGCGATGATGGTGTTGCCAGGCATATGCCCTTTGGATTCGGCTCCGCAGATCAGCAAGAAGCGGATGTTGGAGTTGGAGATTAAGTTGGCCACGATCTTCTCAACGCCCAGGTTCTCTGTCTTGCAAGTACCGCTGATTGCGGAATTTTAATCTCGCATAACGCTTGCCAGTGTCACTACAGCCACTCTACACTCGGGATCGCCGACGACATAGTCCCCTCTGAGCGGTGGCCAAGATCCTTCTATGTAATGCTTTCATCTGAGGAGGAATCAGAGGTCATCGAAAAATCTCATTAACCATCTCCATGGCATTGTGCATAAGCCAATTGATGTCTTGTGCTGAGAGCAAAGATTCTTTAGAGTTTAAATTTTTCTTCTTCGAATGGCACTGGTGCTGACTATATTGCCCATCCTGAGATTGTGACCGAGACCGCAAAAATATCTCACAAAAATGTGGTTTAAAAAAATAGAAATATGAGAATGGAAGATAAAAGATATGGCAAGGCTTATGAACCATGCACCATCATTCAGATAGAGAACAAAGATAGCTCACTGTACGTTATGGCGGCAATAAATGGAATCCTACAAGGAAAGGATATTGAAATCTATAGAGGAATCTGATGTGGGGCTAACCACGGTGGATGTAGCAAAAAAAGCCGGAATCAGCAAAACCACCGTGATAAAGTACCTTTCGGTGCTCAGGTCAGAAGGAAGAGTGAAGTTCGTCGAGGTGGGACCTGCCAAGCTGTGGAGAACGAGTGGCACGGCTGCAGTTTCGGAGGCTCATCACGTGCCCGAGGAAGCAGGAGGCGAGTTTGAGGCAATGCCCGTCGTTGATATCGACCTCTGCGACGGTGACGACAAGACAATCTACTTTTCCTTTAAGGTAAGGCCGGACCAGATCTGTGCCCTTATGAAGATGGCAAATAAATGTTGTTGCTCACCGGACGCAAAAAATAGCTAGGTAACGGTGTCAAGATGCACATTCCCAAGGAAATCAAAGACTTCTTCGGGATTGAAGATGGCCAGGCACTCTTGATAAAGGGGTTGCCGGGAACTGGGAAGACAACTCTAGCCCTGGAGATCTTAAACACATTGTGTGAGAAGAAGAATGGCGTATACATCTCAACTCGAGTCGATCCACAACGTCTCTATGCCACTACCCCGTGGATAAGCGATATAATCCCGCCGAAGAATGTGATCAACGCAACACAAAACAGGCTCCTCAAGAGCCTGAAAGGCGCCAGCCGAGAGCTCTCTGAATACGATGCGGTACTGGATTTCTTCAGGGTCTTCTTCGATGAGGCTGAGGAGATGGACAATCCAATGATTGTCATCGACAGCTGGGACGCCGTTCTGAATTATACAGCTCACTTCATAGAGGATACCCAGCACAGCTTTGAGCAGAACATGTGCGAGTTTGGTCGAGACACCGGGATTCACCTGATTCTTGTCAGTGAGTTCGCCGACATCATGCCCTTGGACTACATCGTCGACGGTGTGGTGACCATGGATCAGTTCAAGCTGATGGGAAGCTCGGGCACAGAAAGCCCTAATGGCATGAGAACCAGGTATGCCAGGCAGATCAGACTGGACAAGCTCAGAGGCGTTGAGATCAGGCAGAAGAACTACACTACAACCTTACACGGCGGTCGATTCAGATACTTCGAGCCCTACCGCGAACATCAGGATGCAAGGATTGCCAGCGATGTCGTCAGGGTTCCGGATCCGGGAGAGTCCAGGATCTCCACCGGTATTCCCGACCTCGACATACTGACTGGCGGATTAAAATACGGCTCCTGCAACGTAATCGAAATCGATCACGGAGTTGGCAAGAGGTATTACCAGATCCTGACTGCTTTGGCCTCCAACGCCCTAAAGAACGGCAGAGGCGTCTTTATACTTCCAAGCATCGGGTATCAGCTCAGCTCTCGGGACATATTCGTTCCGACCAATGTAGTGATCTCCCAACCAGAAGAAGACGAAGACCTAGTGGCTTGGGGTAAAGAGCTGTTGGAAAAATGGGATGGCCTAAGGGAGAGGACTGGAAGGCCCATCCTCAACATAATCGGCATGGATGCAATGGAGTTTGCATTCGGCTACAAGAAGCTCCTGAACATGATGGCCAACCGGATGATCCGCAAGTGGAAGGAGACCAACGACATAAATGTTCTGGTAGTGAAAACTGGCCAGGAGAGCATCAACATGGCCATCCACACAGCCGATACATACTTCCTTGTCAACGAACTAAACGGCGGCTTATGCCTTTACGGGATTATACCCAGGACTGAGCCCTACAATCTGCTTTTTGAAAACCAGAACAAGATAAGTCTAACTCCTATAGTCTAACAGGCCTTGTTATCTCTCTTGGGTTTTATCGAAGACCAGGTAACCGTGCCTTTTCAGTTTGCAAGAGTAGGCCATCTCGCTCTTGAGAACCTTGTCCCCTTCTTCACAAAATGGCCTGTAAGATAGAAATGGTGTACTGCACTTCATTTGCAGGATTCGAAAGCGGATCTTCCGCTCTAAATATTGGGATCGCCCTCGCAGAAATGTTGACCAGGCCCGTGCTGATATTGGTCTGACCTATTTGGCTTGCCTGGTATGTATCCTATGGTTTCTTCTTAGTCGCCTTTTTCACTTCGTCGGTAAGCTTAGTTTGGGATACTGATAGAGGAATTCAAAGGATAACAACTTTTGCTATTTGGGAGACCTCAGAAAGGCAAGAAGCACCAATATGACACGCTTCCTGGATGATTGAATGCAAGAAACACAGCGCATACCTGGGGCGGAAAGCCCGTGAAGAGACTTTATAGCGCCGTGAAAGGGCTATGTGTCGTAATAAGGAGGGAGGCAAAAGCCTATGCAAGAAAACAGAGTATCGACTTTTGCCAATATATCATACGTCTATGGCCGATATTTAAGGTTTTCGCTTTGGAGCTTTGGAGCAATGAGGTTATAGATGGATAACCAGAAAATAGCTAAATCGAAGACTCAGGCGGGGCCAACGCCGATCCACAGCGCCCTTGTAGAAGGAACCTGTCAGTGTGCAGGCCAGACCCAGCTCAGAGTTCGATTATACGCCTGGGCTAGAAGGCGGCACAGCACTGGAATTTCACACAGCGCCCCTTTCATAGGGACCCAATCATCGCAAGATGCAGGGCCTCGTGCTCGACTTCTGCCTTTGGCATGTGCCGCGTCATGCCCCGACCGTGTATTAGCGTTAAGCCTGTCGGCAGATTGCTACGCAAATTACGGCGTGCAACTTTCCTCTGCCGAATTTCAGCCCAACAGGCTCGTAGCCGAATGCACTGCCACGAAGGCATGCACCTCTTCATCAAGGAATTTCTTGATCGGTCAGCCCTAGGAGCCACCGTATGCTGCCCCGCTCAGGAGCAAACACCTTTTCCCTTGCGTTCAGAGCATTATCGGTACGTTAAGCCCACGGTACACCCGCCACCCTATGCATGAAGCGGCAAACTACTTATATACTCGTTATAGGTATTTGTAGTTGTCGATAGGAAACCGATTTTAGGACAAATGAAAGACGGCTAACCCTCAAATGAATAGCAAGCTCGGGGGCTGAAGCCCCAGGGTTGCTTCACTTGGAATAAATTATACGAGGTGAATTCGTATTACTGATACCTTAGCAATGATTCTACTTAACACTTAGAAGACTTTTTTCTTGTGTGTATATATTAGCTGAAGCTCTATCTAACTACCATGATGCGAGACAGATTGTACCGTCCTTACTTGCCGTCTTGATCTGCATTGCATTCGGACTTGCGCGCTATGCATCTGGGGTAACCGAGAGCACTGAACACTCGAAGTTAATCTCGCAGAACGAAGATACCCACATGACGCCAAATGATCTGGCCTTCTTCCTGGCCACTCACGACTACGATGCATCGGTCAAGGACGGCTACGTCCAAGTAAAGATCTATGGTACAATCTATAAGGTCGTGCCCAACGGCGTCAAACCCGGACTAGCCGACCTGTCAACCATCAGTTAGCATGACACACCTCCCGCCTGGACTATTAGTCTCGTCATCATCCTACCTCCTTTTCTTAATGGTCCGGGCAACCCATCTTACGCTTATCTACGCAACCAGGATACGTTTTAATAAATAAAATTTAAATATAGTATCATACAAAATTCTAGAAAATAGGGCTTCTTGGAACGGAATTTCGAAGGACACTGGAGGATTAACGGTATCGGAGGCGAGTTTCCTATTGGATAGGACGCTAGCTTCGTCGAGGGAATCAATAAAAATATTAAGACAGATACCAAAAAGGTTTTAAATCAGATCTTCCATTACTGGGACATAATAAGGAGTGACTATGTTATGAGTATGGATCTACTTCCCCTTACCGAATTCTCCAAGAAGAACCTGGAGGATTGTCAAAAATGGCGAGACGAGAATTACGAGAGAAATACGAAAAAAGTGAATCGGCCTAAGTGACTCGGCCTATGCAAAGTCAGACTCATAATAAGAGGCACCAGATATAAGCTTTAGCGACACTCCGAAGTCACTTCAAGGATTCCGCCGTCTCCCTCAGCGCCTCCATCATGCTCTTGGCCACAGGCTTCTTCGGCCTCTTCTCATGCACCTGTGCAACCTCGCCTTTCATCTTGGATTTGATCAGGGCCTCGATCCGTTCCTTGTAGCCGTCATGGAATATGCTGAGGTCCAGGTCCACCGTGAGCTTATCCACTATCTTCGTCATCAGGGCTAGCTCCTCCTCGTTAGCCTCCGGCAGATCCCTTATCTCCGCATAGTGCGCGGGGTCCGTCACCTCGTCCGGGTATCGCAGGGTGGTTGCGACGATGGCATTATGGTAGTAATGGATGAGGACGACTCTCTCCTTGGTGCTCATGGTCACCTTACCTATAGCTGCCAGGCCGGTCTTCTCCAGGACTTTCCTGAGTAAGGCATAGGGCTTCTCCGAGTTGTCAGGTATGAGGAGGAAAGTCCTCTCGAAGTAGTGCGGGTCCACCTGGAAGAATTCAATGAACATATCAAGCTCGATCAACTTGCTGGACACGGGTTTTGCTGAAGCTATCTCTCTTTTGTCGAAGACCAGATAGTCGTGTCCTTTCAGCTTGTAGCCGTAAGCTATCTCGCTCTTGGAAACCTCGTCTCCCTCTTCGCAGAAAAGCTTGTATGAGATGGGCGTTTTGCACTTCTGGTGCAGCATCCGAAAGCTGATCTTCCTCTCTAATGTGATTGGGATTGCCCGGACCGGAATGTTGACCAGTCCCATGCTGATGCTGCCGGACCAGGTTGGATGGCCCGGTATGGGTTCCAGGCTTTCTTCTTCACTGCCTCTTTGTACTTCTTCAGGAGGCTTCAACTTAGGCATACAGATAGAAGGAATTTGAAAGGATAAATATCAATGGTTTCCTTGGATGCTGAGGCGACTAGAACAGAAACTCAGGAGCTTCCTGCATAAACATTTTCATGTACCAAGGTGATGGGTGCGCGTGGTGGGATGAAACTGGCGGCCCCAATGGTGATTGCAGAGCTGGTAGGGCGATTCGATCGTTACCAGGATACCTACAGTCGCGTCAGTACAATGAGGCGCAATGAACAAAGAAGAACGTGGAACTAACCGATGAGCTAGAGTAGTCTGGATAACCCTTCATCTTATCATCGCCCTCTTAGCTTCTCTGCACATCCAGTGGATGGCGGTATCGACCAACATATTCTAATGATACTAAAAAAAATAATATTCTTATTTAGTTTTCTCCTGAGCAATTGCTTCCCGCATCTCTCGCAGCTCATCTATATTCAGCGGATTGAGCGGCTTGCAGATTATTTCGTTAACTCTAAGTCTCTTCGGATGCTGGGACGAAGCAGCTTGCATCACCAGCGCGGTATCAGATCCCCGGCCGGTTCCGGCTATGGCTATAACCTTCTCGCCGCTTGTCGCTAGGCCCGCATCCGTGACCATGAGAACGATTTCAAAGCACACCTTTACTCCCTGGCAAAAGCAGCGGAGCAAGTTGGCCATCACCGTGGGAGTTGTGGATTCGTACAGTTCGTTGGTATGGAAGAGCATGGTACCGAAGTGCACATCGTGCCCGGATTCCCTTAAGGCTTTGACCAGCCCATCCGGAAAGGCATTCTTATCCCTGTGAAAATCGTGTTGGTGAGGCACCACGATCAATTTGACGCCCGCGTCTTTGAAGAACTCCGATGCCCTCTTGGCCGTGGCTCCTGTTGTAGATGCCAGCACCAGCTTCTTGATCCCTAGAGCCTTCTGCCTCTCTAAAACCAGCCTGAAGGTGGCCTCGGTGTTCTCAGGCCCGATATCCTCGAAATAGACTATCTTGCTATCCATGATTACTATCTCGATTTCTTGCCTATTAATTTCTCCGGTCATCCGAAGAGAGTTGATAAGAATTGGTACAATCTTTGTTGGTACTCCGTTGTCCTAAAAAAAGTATGCCCAAGATTAAACAACTAGCCATAATACAATGTTAATATTATGATAAACATCATCTAATAACTTTGTATTACCTTTACTGTACTTTCCAAGTTTCTCCTTTATTTATATTTTCTAAATTATATCAAATTATATTTTCAATCCCATGCTTCTGAGTATATAAAGCAATCCGCCTTCCGGTACGGGTATATTAAAATACATCAGCACATATTCAAATGTTTCACCTAATGCTTGCATTTTTACTAGGTCGATCATGTCGCCCATAGTTCTTGGATTTGAACCGTCCCCAGATGGCGGATTGTCTATTTCCCATAAGAGAATCGCAGTCCATACTGAGAAGACTAGCTGAATAAATCTTTCATTTGATTGTTTTTCTCTTAATTGGTAATCTTTGAATCCTAATTTTTGATTTGTCTCTCTGTGGGCCGTCTCGATATCCCATCTATCCTCGTAAATTGAGAGTATTTCTTTCGACGAAAGCGATTCATTAGTGCTTATAAAATATTTTGTAGTGCTCTCCTTTTTTCTCTTTGAGACTACAAGTTTAACTTCGCCTACCTTGTCTATGACTACCTTCTTTTCAAATGCATAGTAGGTCTTCTTTTTGCCCCGAACACTAATAGTTGTCTTAATAAAATACTTATCCTCAATTTGGTTTGCTAAGTCTCTAACCTGAAAACACATGTCCTTATTTATCCTGATTTTCTTATCAGATTTGATTTGGCAGACTATATTATGCCCTAATTTGAGACACTTGTTAAAGAGATCAGAAGAAAACCACCAGCTATCGAAAACGATATAAAGGTCCATGCTTTTTGGTACTTCTAATGGTTCAATGATCTCGTCCAAGGCAATCTCCATTTTTGTTCTAAAATTCTCATTTTCGTCATCATTCTTGATATACATCTTAGCTTTATGTGGTATGAATAATCCTTTGGATTGGATAACAGAGGTAACAAAATTGTTACCCCAAATGTAGGTTTCTTTACTATGATCATAAAATTTTCCTACACCTTCCGTTTGAGTTCCTTCCTTCTCATTGTATGTGTCATCAATTATTAACAACATTCTATCATTTTCTTTTAAACATAATTTCTCAATAAAAAGGTCCACTTTGCGTTGAGCAACTTCATCCTCGTCCCAATTCGCATCGCTAAAGAACCAATTGTACGAAGAGCGTGCTTTTTTTCCTTTCCTACATTCGGCCATAGTATCACAAAGGTTGGAAACGGTCTTGGATTTATCACACACGCTTAACGCTCCACACAAATCTCGAAACGATCCATAACTCGGTTTCGTAAAAAGATCCTGAAATTCATTCAAGAACGGCTCTAATTGTAATGGTACCTTTATTATTTTGATCATTCTACTCCCAAAAGAGAGAATTTGATCCTAGTATAAAACCCTTACTTTTTATTTTTTTTATTAAATTTATATTCTAATTTAATCTGATGATATTATAAATATACGAAAAAGTTGGAAAGTACAGTACCTTTAAGGCCCTTTTAGAATAGGATTGAAGCTCAGTATCGCTAACATGTTCTGTATCAGCTCCGGGATTTTGATCGTGATGATATTTCTTCGAGTAGTCGTTTATGCATCCAAGTTCGGCAAGCTTGGATTGCATGCTGAATAGAGGGTCGTCGCTTTTTGCTTGTCCGATTTTATGCAGGAAATTACCTAACCATTCCGATGGGTTAAATTCCTTTGGGAATTTAATTCGTAAGTAGCCCTCTAAAAGTGGACGAATACATCTCGCAACTTGAATTAGATGACTACTATCCCTGGAACCTTTCTCAAGATATTCCGAAATGATATCGTAATTTTTAAAATAATCACTACGTATATCCTTTTCGATATCCCATTTTTCAATAACGCTAGTATCTCCTTTTCTTTTAATTTGCAGGGTACATATTTCTTCTCGTGCATTGTTAAAAATCTGGCGGGCTAAGTCAAACGTTGCGGCGGCGGACCCCGCTGCAAGCAGGCGGGGCATGTTCCCGCCGCCGCCAAGTTAATCGAATTCAAGCAAACTCATTTGCATAAATCCTTCTTTTTCTTCCGTTGTTCCTTGCATTTCGACATAATTGCGAATTATGTCCGATAATATCGGCAGTGTAACGATTTTTCTGTACTTTGATAATAAGAATGATTATCGGCCCTGTATCCTATCCAATCTTGAGAAAAGGAGGACACAGGACCATGATACCCATAGCACTCTTGGAAGATTACCTTATCGATCAGGAAGATGGACTAAAGAAGCTTCTGACCTGGTTCTTGAACCTTGTAATGCAGCTAGAAGCGGCGCAACAGGCAGATGCAGAACCGTATCAGAGAGTCGAATCCCGAAAGGCACATAGGAATGGCTACAAGGAAAGATCTCTGAAGACGCGAGTTGGAGAGCTCCGACTCAAGAAACCTCAATTCCGTGAAATTTCCTTCGAAACCAAGGTGTTCGACAGATTTTCGCGCGTAGAGAAGGCTTTGGTCAACGCTGTACTCGAATCGTATCTCCAGGGGGTTTCAACCAGGAGAATCCAAGATATTGTCTCTCGATTTGGCATCGAGAATTTATCTGCCTCTAGCGTTTCCAGGATATCCAAAGAGCTTGACGAGAAGGTAGAAGAATTCCTGAAGAAACCTATCGAACGTCCTATTCCTTATCTTTATGTAGATGCAAGCTACTTCAAAGTAAGAACAGAATCAAGATATGTTACCAAAGCTTTCATGATCGTCACAGGTGTTAGAGATGACGGTTATCGCGAGATACTTGGCGCAAGAATAGCTGACAGTGAAGATGAACTCTTCTGGTCGGGATTATTTCAAGATCTGGCGGATCGTGGGTTGTCCGGAGTAAAGCTCGTGATATCAGATGGTCATAAGGGAATCCAGAAAGCGGTTGAGAAATCATTTCTTGGTGCTTCATGGCAAATGTGTCACGTTCACTTTTCAAGAGCGGTCTTGAGAAACGTTGCCAAGAAGTATCATAAGGAGATCGCCGATAAGATCAAGATCGCTCTGGAAGACGAAATCAAGATACAGGACTTAGCGAAAGAATTGAGGGAAAGAGGTTATGCGAAATCTGCTGACACTATCGACCGCTTCAGATTCAGTCTGTGGAATTACAGGGCATTCCCCAGAGGTCACTGGAGAAGGATTCGGACTACAAACGGGCTGGAGAGGATCAACAAGGAGCTGAAAAGAAGATCCAGGGTAGTCGGTGCCTTCCCAAGTGAGAGCTCGTTCATGAGGTTAGGGGTTTCGATCCTCATCGATATCAACGAAGAATGGCTGACCGCTAAAAAGTATTTATCTATGGATGCTGATTGAGTATGTTGGGATACAGGGCAACTCCAAATTACAGAAATCTCGGCACACTACCATAATATCCCATCACCTACCGTCCCAATATATCCCCCATCGCTCCAAAATTCGCTGCCCCAAAGTGCTTTTTTGATTTCAGGAAATCTTTTGAAAATTTCTCTTGCGGTTATGCTTTTTATTATTTGCATAATCCTTGATGGCGAATGCTTTGGAGCTGCTCCAACGAAAATATGTATGTGATCTCCATCAGTCCCAATGGCATCAAATACAAATTGATATCGTTCTCCCAATTCTGAGCAAATATACTTGAAATATTCAATCTTATTATTTCCAGAAAGTAATTTCTTTCTATACTTTATACATAGAACCATGTGATACCTAATTTTGTACACGCAATGATTCGCCCTTCCTAATTTAACCATAAGCCGAATATGCAACTACCCTTAAGTCGGTTTTCATGCTCATCCCCGCAGCAAGCTGCGGGGTATTCACTTAAAAATAAAGATCGTGAGTTAAGATTATTACTTGTTCACAGCATTGACTTAATCTTATGATTTGTTGCTGAGTAAAACTTCTCCTATGACCGTCCAAGCTTGATACCGGATCATCGAATATGACTATTTTATTTGATATATTTGAGTCACGATCAAGTTTGGAAAGGAAGAAGATAAAAGCCAAAGTACTTTTATCACCTTCACTAAGGGTATTTTTGAAACTAGGACTACACTTAGAACTCTTTGGCGTTGATAGATCAACTGTTGTCCCTCTAATTGAAAGTCTATAAATTACACTAGCTGGACCGCCTACATAAGTAGTCTTGACCTCTTCAATTCCAAAACCCGCGCCACACGTTTCAAGGTATTCATTAATACTGGATTCATATTCGCTAAAAACTGTGGAGGTATATGAGTCAAGAAATGCTTTTGCCTTCATCTTTTTATCTGTTAATTTAGATCTGCTTTTTAGCAATTGGTTATAACGAGTACAAAGTGCATCCACTTCAGGTTTCAATCTTATTTTTTTATTCCGCATAATTTCGAGATCCATTTCTGCTCTATTGAGATCTCCATCTTTAATTGACTTCTTTTTATCATCGATTTTTATATTTACATCCACTATAGTTTTATTATAATTTTTGATGGATTCCAAAGTAAACTTATAGGATCGAAATTTGACCGCCAAATTTGATTCTAATTCTGCGCGTTCAAGTGGATTGAGTTCCTTTTTCCTCAGATGGCCCTTAATTAGGTAGGACTTACGCACTTGGCAGAATCTTCTTATATTGCATATGCTATATTAATACCAACAAATAAATGGGATAGGGCTGAACTTGAATCCTTCCAAGTGCGATGATCTTGATTATATTCACTTTCTGATAGCATCAGTAGATGTTTTTACCTGTACTGAGGCTGCAAGGTGCCAGCCAGTAGGAGAAAATAGTCCATCGCATGATGCATTTACCCGTCTTCTACAAAGACAGCCTCCAGATACGGATACGTTGTGGAATGAGGTAAAGGATATTGTTCAGCCTCAAAATGGTTTCTTGGTTATTGACGATACGACGTTGGACAAGCCATATGCTAAAAATATGAGCCTAGTCTATCATCAATGGAGTGGAAAACAGCATCGATTGGTGAATGGAATCAATATTTGTACGTTGCTGTGGACAGATGGAAACGCTATAATTCCCGTTGATTTCCGAATCTACGATATAGATGTCGACGGCAAGACAAAAAATGATCATTTTCGAGATATGCTTGCCAAAGCAAAAGAACGGCGTTTTCAGCCCTGTATTGTTCTCTTCGATAGCTGGTATGCCAGTGTAGATAATCTCAAAACCATACGAAAGTCTGGATGGCACTGGCTGACCCGATTGAAGAAAAATAGGCTAGTGCACCATAACGCAAGTTTTAAATCTTATAAAAGGTCTAGAATATAGATCGTGGCAAGAAAAACAAAATTCTGTGTGAAACTGGAAGAGAAAGAACGAGAAGAGTTGAACCAGTACATCCGTCGTGGGAAGTCGTCTGCAAGGAGTTTAACTCGCGCAAGAATACTGCTCCTGGCCGATGGAGGGCAATCCGATGCGGAGATCATTGATGCATTGAAGGCGAGCAGAACGACAATAGTGAGGATAAGAAAGAGATATTTCGAGGGTGGCCTGGAATCTGCATTGAATGAAAGATCTCGCAGTGGAGCGCCTCCGAAGATAGATGCACGAGTTGAGGCTAAACTGACCGGCATTGCTTGCTCAGATCCGCCTGAAGGCAGATCGAGATGGACGCTGAATCTATTGGCCGACAAGCTTGTTGAGCTGGGGGAAGTGGACTCGATCTCAGGAATGAGCGTTTGCAGAGCGTTAAAAAAAATGAAATAAAGCCATGGCTCAAACAGCGATGGTGCATAGGGAGCATGACGAGCGAATATATCTGGAACATGGAAAATGTATTAACTCTGTACGAGCAACCATATGATCCGAGGCATCCTGTGGTTTGTTTCGACGAGAGGCCATGCCAACTGATAGGCGATGTCTTAGTGCCTATACCCATGAAACCAGGCAGTCCGAAGAAGGTGCATTATGAATACGTCCGTAACGGGACATGTTGCATCCTTATTGCTTTTGATCTTCATGCAGGAAAAAGAATGATTCGTGTCATGGAGCACAGGACAAGGGTGGACTACGCCCATTTCATGAAAGAACTTACCCAGCAATATCCAGGTGTAGAATCCATTCGATTGGTCCAGGATAATCTCAATACGCATACTTCAGGCTCATTTTATAATGCTTTTGCGCCTGAAGAGGCGTTTGAGCTGGCTAAGGAGTTCGAATATTATTATACGCCAAAGAAAGGTAGCTGGCTCAACATGGCTGAGATAGAACTCTCAGCCCTATCGAAGCAATGCCTCGATCGTCGGATTGGAGACATCGATACTTTAACCAAAGAGGCTTCGGTGTGGGCACAAGAACGTAACGCAAAAAAAACTACTGTAAGATGGAAATTCACGAAGAATGATGCAAGATTAAAGCTAAACAGGCATTATATTAATTTGCAAAATTAATGTTATGGTGCACTAGTGAATCCGAATAACACCAAAAATATGCAAATTCAGGAGATAGAGATACCGTTGCAAGGCAGGGAAGTGCATTTAAAAGCTTATGGTTTTATAAAAGTATTCCGAATAGTCTCTAATGACGGTGACATAGGATACTGGGCAACTGACGTGCTGGAGATAGACGAAGCTAAACGCGAAAAATTTGGTGGATATTCCTGGAAGATTGAGGAATATCACAGAGGCATAAAGCAATTCTGTGGAGTCGAAAGCTGTCAAGCAAGAAAAAGTCAGTCCCAGAGAGCACACATAATGTTCTCCCTGAGAGCGTTTCTCAGATTAGAAGTAGAAAGGCTTAGAATAGGAATAAGTTGGTTCGAATCTAAGCGAAGAATTATTCGCGAGTCAATTCGCGAATATATAAAATATCCTTATTATTCATTGTCGAAAGATTCAACTGCGTAAGTTCTATTAGGGAAAGAACATTATTCCAGATATCTTGTATATCTGTGAAGGCTAAAGAATTATACTCCAAAGGAATATAATCTTTCCAAAACTCGATCATGAGATCGTTTGACGTAAGAGTCTTCTGAATGGTTAATAGCTTATCATCCGAAAAATTGTTTCTTATCTCATCGGAAAAATCACAAATCTCTTTTTTAAATGAAACGTATGTCGCGTCGAAATAATTTTGATATGCGCTAATTAGTGGATTTTCTAAAATGCGTTGACCACAGAACGGACATGTATCGTTTCTGATGTAATTGAATCCCGTCTGTATCCAATTCACTCCCTCCTGATCCAAGTACCCATGAATATGTTCGTGTGTGATTCTTTCGGCATCCTTAGATATATCATCGAGGGTTTTAGACAATAATTCTTCTAAGCGGTCTCTCGGTATTGTTGGCATTGACAAATATTCCAAAGGTGGCCTTGCAATGATTTCTTTCCCTTTTTTTAGAGCATCCACTTCATTCCTTTTAGCGATAATTTCGTCATCAATATTAACAGATGAAGTAGAATCATGCTTAAGCCCAACGAACTTGGAAACATTTACGCTTGTCCCAGATATATTCTGTTGGATCTTTCCTTCATACTTTGAAATCAAATTATTTATAGATTTTAATACTTTATCGCAATGACTTACTGCATTAGCATTTTTAACTCCGTCTTGACCTATTACAAATTGATGAAGGTTTCTTCTTTGGTCAATGTCTATAGTGTTTCCTGAATATATGTTGTTACTTATAAAATAACTATCGAATATTTCTAGATTGGATAAAATTCTATTCCACTTGCCATCTTTAAAGGTCGTGAAGATTGAAGGTTCTAATAATAACCGAACTTCTGGTTGATTGGCGGAATCTATAGTTCGGCGCTCCAAAATATGACTGGGTTCACCAGAACAGAGAGAACGTAAAATAATCGATAGGGTACTCTTACCTCTTCCATTCTCCCCATAGATAATATTAAATTTTTTAAGATCTACGTCTTGAGAATTATTATTAAATAAGCCAACGGATTTTATAGATATGATCTTTTTAATCATGTATTCTCCCTCCCACAGTTAATTTGTAACAAGCAAGGCCGTCATCAGAAGACCAGATTGAATTACGACTTTATATGAATTTCGATAAAACTTCATTTGGCATATCAATCAAATCTTCATCCCTACCTTCATTTTCTTCTGCAGGGACTTGTGTGCTATCACATTTGGTATAGATGGGATTGAAAATAAATAGCGAGAAGTTTGAATAAGCTATAACGCTATAACCTTTGAACTACAAAAACAAAAAAAGCATGAAACCGAGTGTCTTGGAAATGAAGCGAGTATCAGTTCAATCAAGCAACATTTCATCGGTCGGATATGATCCGGCTACCTCCACTTTAGAAATTGAATTCCATCACGGAGGTGTGTATCGGTATTACGGAGTGCCTAGACACGTCTATGTGGGTTTAATGAAAGCGGAATCAAAAGGCTCATACTTCCACCATTACATTAAACTGGCAGGTTATCCCTACAAGAAAGTAGGTTGACTTAATTTTAGATTTAAGCTTCGATTTTTTTCTGCAGGGTCCTAATAGTATCCCTGAGCTGAATTGCCCTCTCAAACTCAAGCCTCTCCGCCGCTACGTTCATCTCCGCCTCAAGCTCTATAATCACGTTCGGGATATCGGACTTTGGAATGTGCCTCGTCTCGGTGATGTCGACGACCTTTTCCCTGATGGGCTTCTGGATGGTCTTCGGAACGATGCCGTGCTCCTGGTTGTAGGCTATCTGGAGCGCGCGCCTCTCTTCGGTTGTTCGGACCGCCTCCTTCAAAGATTCGGTCATGTTGTCAGCATAGAGGACCACCTTCGAGTTGGCGTTTCTTGAGGCACGGCCGATAGTCTGGATCAGGCTTTTGGCATCCCGCAAGAAGCCTTCTTTGTCCGCATCCAGGATCCCGATGAAGCTTACCTCCGGGATATCGAGACCCTCACGGAGAAGGTTGATCCCAACAAGGACATCGAACTTCCCCAGGCGCAGCTCCCTGATGATCTCAGTCCTCTCGATGGTCTGGATCTCAGAATGCAGGTAACGCGCTTTGACGCCGTTCTCGGCCAGATAGTCTGTCAGCTCCTCAGCCAGCCTCTTGGTCATGGTGGTCACCAGAGCGCGCTCTTTTCGCTCCACCGTCTTTCCGATCTCCAGCATGGCATCTCTGACCTGGCCATCGATAGGACGAACCTCTACAACAGGGTCCACCAGGCCTGTGGGGCGAATGATCTGTTCGACGACCTGAGCTGAGCGCTTAAACTCGTAGTCCCCCGGGGTGGCCGACACGAAGATCACATTCTTCATGTACATCTCGAACTCTTCGAAACGGAGAGGCCGGTTATCGTAGGCGCTGGGTAGACGGAATCCGTAGTCCACCAGGCTCTTCTTCCTTGAGAGATCTCCCTTGTACATGCCGTGGATCTGGGGGAGGGTCTGGTGGCTCTCGTCTATGACGAGAAGGAAGTCGTCGGGGAAGTAGTCCAGAAGACAGTAGGGCTTCTCTCCTGGCCTGCGGTGGTCGAAATGACGAGAGTAGTTCTCGATCCCTTTGCAGCCGCCTGTCTCTTCTATCATCTCCACATCGTGCAGAGTTCGCTGCTTAAGACGGTGAGACTCGATCATGCCTAGATCAGGAAGCCTTTCGTCCAGCTCTGCTAAAATTGTCTTGATTGCGCTTTTCTGGTCTTCTTCAGGGATGACAAAATGCCTGGCTGGGTAAACGTAGAAATAGTCGAGGCATTCCTTCCGTTGGCCGGTTTGCTTGTCGATCTCGTAAATTCGTTCTATCTCGTCTCCAAAGAGCTCAATTCTGATGATGTTGTTGAAATATCCAGGGATCAGGTCA
Organism: Methanotrichaceae archaeon; assembly: GCA_963754945.1. GTDB lineage: Archaea > Halobacteriota > Methanosarcinia > Methanotrichales > Methanotrichaceae > Fen-7. Next base: position 28,650 of record CAVWIG010000029.1, on the reverse strand, counting down.
ATAGTGTCGCCCTTCACCCTAAAGTGACCGGGAGAGAGATCTAGATCGTTTCTCTCGTACTGGATGTCGATCAGCTTTCCCAGGATCTCTCGTCTCGACATCCTCTCTTTGGCCTTCAGCTCAAAACCCATCTTCTGGAAATTCTCAGGGTTGCCCAGACCGTATATACAGGAAACGGATGCCACGACAATCACATCCTTTCGGGACATGAGAGACGCTGTGGCTGCAAGCCTCATCTGTTCGATCTTGGGGTTGATGTGGGAATCCTTCTCTATGTACTGGTCCTTTGAAGGTATGTACGACTCGGGCTGGTAGAAGTCGTAGTAGGAGACGAAATATTCCACCCTGTTCTCGGGAAAGAACTCTCTGAACTCGTCATAGAGCTGGGCGGCAAGGGTCTTGTTGTGAGCGATGACAAGGGTTGGCTTCTGGGCCTGCTGTATGACATTGGCAACGGTAAAGGTCTTGCCCGATCCGGTGACGCCAAGCAGGGTCTGAAACTGCTGGCTTTCCTTCAGGCCCGAAACAAGCTTTTCGATAGCCTGCGGTTGGGAGCCCTTGGGCTCGAAATCTGAGACTAGATTGAACCGCTGTCCTGAGGAGACGATCGAGTTCTGGATGGTCGAATCCGGGTTGCAAGCTGCTTCCCTTCTTTTAGGAGTATGGTTCTCCGCTTCGCAGATCTGGCTTGTTCTGGGCATTTATTGAGTGTTGTAACCTGCATCTAAATAGATTCTACGATTAACTTTCAGGCGTAACTAAACGGATCGTGACAGCCGAGGACCTTGCATAAGTTTATCTGATTTCCCCGGAAAGGAAACCCAAACCTCAAGATTCATGGAGTCGGAAAAACATGGGACTATCGACGGGCACAGCAGTTGTTATAGCTGTCTTCTTACTTGTGGGATTTCTTCTAGCGGGACTCTTATTTCAACCAAAAGCTTCAGTCGATGCTTGGCAGGTCAAGGAAAGCGATTTTCCAGTAAATAGCAGCAACGAGGAAAAACTGAAGTTCCTGCTGAACTATGCCGTACTTGCGCCGTCTAGCCATAATACCCAGCCATGGAAGTTCAATGTCTCAGCCAATGAGATCGAGGTATTCTCTGACAAGACCAGATGGCTTACGGTTGCGGACGCCGATCAAAGGGAGTTTTATATCAGCATAGGCTGCGCCCTGGAGAACCTCTTGATAGCTGCTGGACATTTCGGCTACGTAAGCGAAGTGCAGTATTTTCCAGAGCATAATAGGACCGACCTCGTGGCCATGGTCAGGCTGATCCCTGAAGGAAAGTTAGAAAACGAAGGTCCCGGGCTCTTCCAGTCTATTTTGGAAAGGCATACCAACCGCCAGCCTTACGAAAATCGAACCATTCCAGATAGCGATCTGCGGCTTCTCAACAATACCACTGAGAACGGATTCTGGCTCAATGTGGCGTCGGATCCAAAGATCAAGAGTGAATTTCGGGGTCTTGAAGTACGGGCTGACACGATTCAATACGATAACATAGAGTACAAGAGTGAGCTTGGTTATTGGCTGGGTCAAGGTGTGATGGGACCTACAGGCATTCAGGCCAAGATCGCTCAGTTCGAAGTGCTATTCCTCGACGTTGGAAAGGAGCAGACCAGGAAAGACAGCGACCTCTTGAACAACACTCCAGCGCTGGGCTTCATCACCTCAAGCGAAAATGACAGGACTAGCCAAGTCAAAGCTGGTCAGCTCCTTGAGAGGGTCTGGCTAACGGCTACCGCTTCAAACATCCAGATTCAGCCAATGAGCCAAGCCCTCGAGGTAAATGAAACCAGAGCAGAGATGGCGAAACTGGTTCCTGACAAGGGCAGCTACCTGCAGCAGACCTTCCGCCTGGGGTATGCACCACCTGAGACGGAACTTACGCCAAGAAGACCTCTGAAGGAGGTTCTGGTTTAGGGATGTTGAGAGCAGTTATGATGAGTGGATTTATGATGAGAGAAGGGAATGTCTGGCAAGAATTTATGGAGGAAAGAGTTCATGCCGAGATCACTGCCTTCTGCCTCAGGAGCCGATTGTAGCTGATAGCAAACCTGTGGGCTTCATCCCTGATCTCCTGGACATAGAGCGAAGCCTTGTCATCTTTTTTTATGGGCAGGGGCTTATCCAGCCCGGGCATGTAGATCTCTTCCTCCCTCTTGGCGATGGAGATTACCGGAACCCGAACCCTCAAATTGCGAAGCTCTTGAAAGGCGCTAGAGAGCTGCCCCACCCCGCCGTCGATGATGACCAGATCAGGCAGTTCCAACTTTCCGTCTCTCAGCCTGGTGTAGCGCCTCCGGACTACCTCGGCAATGGACGCCGGATCGTCTATCCCTTCAACGCTCTTGATCTTGAAACGACGATAGTTGCTTTTGTCAGGCCTGCCGCCCCTGAACTGTACCATGGAGCCGACCATCGATGTTCCGGAGAGGTGGGAAACATCGAAGCACTCGATGACGTTCGGAGGCTTGGGAAGCTTGAGGGCTTCCTGTAGGGCCTGGACCTTTTTCCGGTCACCGAAAAAGCCGATCTCGACGTTCTTCTTAGCCAGCTCTAGAAGCACTTTTTTCTCTCCCTGCTTTGGGACTGTGACCTTTACTGATTTTCCCTTAACGTGCGACAGAAACTCCTCAATGGAATCTTCTAAGGCCTCCGGCACGATCAGCTCTTCAGGTGGGACGTTTTCCGAGTAGTACTGAACCAGGAATTCCTCCAGGAAGTTTTCGTTGTATGCAAAGACGAAGTCTTCCTTGCCCTCCAGAGTGCCTTTGTAAACCTTGAAGAGCATGAGATAGACGTTGCCCTCATCCACCAGGTAGCCGAGGATGTCCTGGTCGAACTTCCTCTTCCGATCCATGTTCTGTCTTTCTTGCAGGCCTTCCAGGGCGACGATCTCATCCCGGAGGTCCTTTGCCCGCTCGTACTCCTGCCTGGCCGAAGAGTCGATCATCTCCTTTCTCAAGGATGCGATCAGATCGACGATGTCTCCTTTCAGGGCGGCTTCGGCCCGCCTCACCTTTTCCAGGTACTCGCCCTCGGTGATCTTTCCGATGCACGGACCGCTGCACGCTCCCAGGTGGTAGCGCAGGCAGGCACGTTTGGGAAGCCTGCGGCAGGTGCGGAGTTGAAATGTCTTCCGGACGACGGCAAAGACATAGTCTCGCTCTCTGGCGGAGGTGAAGGGGCCAAAGAACGTGCCACGGCCGAGTCTGCTCCGGCTGATGCGGATGCGGGGCAGGTTCTCATCCGTCAGGTGGATGCAGGCGTATCTGGAAGAGTCCTTGAGCTTGATGTTGTACCTGGGCCAGTGTTTTTTGATCAGAGTATTTTCGAGGAGAAGGGCCTCGACTTCGTTGTTTGTAACTATGAAGTCCAGGCTCGACGCCATATGGATCAGGCTCTCGGTCTTCGAGTCATGGTCACGTTTCTGGAAGTAGTTGCTCACCCGCTTCTTCAGGTCCTTGGCCTTTCCGACATAGAGGACTTTTCCCTCGGCGTCAAGGTAAAGGTAGCAGCCGGGAAGGTGAGGGATGGTTTCGAGGTCGATCATTCTTCGAGAGCACTTTATTTTAAGGCTATTTTACTGTAACTCAAGTCGCTCAGGCAGGCCCACGGTCGAATTTATCGATTTCGATCGCCGGAGTCTGATGTAATTAGGATTGCACAACGAAAAATCTTTTTACTACTTCTCAATATTTAGATTTAAAAACTTATAATCTAACTATAAAGCCTTTCTTGAGATTCATACTAGACGTTAAATTCGTTGCAAATCGGTTATTTAATGAGTTCTCCATCTCTTTTCTCGGCTTCTTTAAGCACTTCAAGTCTAGCCACATTGACGTTTCTAAGACCATTCAGTACGCTTAAAGCCAACTCAATCTCGGCGATGTCCTGGGTAATAGCCGATTTGAAATCTACTATCATACGCACTAATACACACTAATCATATTTAATCTTATGCTAGTATATATAATACCATGATTGAATAAGGCATTGATGATAGTAAAGCCGCGTGTAACCATAACAGTTGATCAGAAGTATTTGGAATGGATAGATGAACAGATAAAAAAGAAACGATTTGCTAATCGATCTCATGGATTCGAATACGCTGTTCAAAAATTAATGGATTCGGAAGGTGACAGGATTCCGAAATAGGTCTCGGAAATATGGTATCGCAAAAAGGTAGTCTAAGAAAAATCGATATCAGAAAAGGTTTTATGCTGGGTACGGGATTTGAACCCGCGAACTCCTGCGAGATTGGATCTTAAGGCCTAACGCTCGCTCGGTGATCTTCGATCTTGACCTATTCCACTGCAGCCTCTATCCTAAGGCCTTCGATTGTTGGTATGGCCAGGTTGGATCGTAAACTAAAGGCTATCCAATCCTCTATAGCCATTTGCAGGTTCTCGCGACACTCTTCCGAAGCCTTTCCCGTTGCCCAAACGCCCTTCAGTTCTGGAACTTCGCCGTAATAGGGTTCACCATCATCATCGATGACTTCATAGACCGCTTTGGACATTGCCGCCTGGATATATTCGCAGAACATATCAGTCCCCGATTGAAATGCATTAGGATATCAATCCTTTCAGCAACCAGACCATGCATTTTTTAATTCGAGACATCATTACAGCATGATCTCATGTCCTCTGGTAAAATATCTGTAATTAAGGGAGACATCACCTTGCTGAAGGTCGATGCCATTGTCAATGCCGCTAACAACTCACTTCTCGGCGGCGGTGGAGTGGACGGCGCTATCCACAAAGCTGCTGGGCCAGGCCTATTGGAGGAGTGCAGGAGGATGAACGGATGCCCGACTGGCGAGGCCAGGATAACAGGAGGGCACAAACTCCCGGCTCGTTGGGTTATACACACCGTCGGCCCTGTTTGGCATGGCGGAGATGACGGTGAGGCTGAGTCTTTAGCTATGTGCTACAGGAACTGCCTTGAGGTTGCCCTTCGGCACGGTATAAAGATCATTGCCTTTCCGTCGATAAGCACAGGAGCGTACGGATTTCCTGTCGAGCCGGCATCGAGGATAGCCGTCCGAGAGGTGAAGGACATCTTGGAAAGAAATGAATCGATTGAAAAAGTTGTCTTCGTCTGCTTCAACCAGACGGCCTATGACTGCTACCTGAAATTGATAAAGGACTGTTGAGTTTTCTCATTCCCATGTCGAATCGGCTTTACCCTACTCGGGTCTGCCGGGCGGATCCCAAGGCCTGGAGCACCTCCAGGCCATTAGTTTTTGAGTTTCTTGATTAGATTTTGATTTTAGATCTTCCGCAGGTCGACTATCTTCTGGGATTTCCCTGCCGTCCTGGGGATGCTGCCCTTCTCGACCAGCTCAATCCTGCTGCGCAGGTTGAGCACAGCCTTTAGCTTCTCCTCGACCTTCTTCTGGACCTTGGTCAGGTCTCCGAGTTCACCTGTAAAGGCCTCGTCCTTCAGCTCAACCTTGATGGACAGCTCGTCTAGGCCGTGTTTCGGCCGATCAACGATGACCTGGAAGTAGTTTCCGATCTCCGGAATGGACACGAGCACGTCCTCGATCTGGCTCGGGAAGACGTTGATGCCGCGAACGACTAGCATGTCATCAGCTCTGCCCAGGAACCTGTGAAGCCTTCTGCTCACCCGGCCGCAGTTGCAGCCGTCTTCTTCGATGAAGTAGGTCACGTCCCCTGTGTGGTACCTTAAGAGCGGCATGGCCTCCTTGGTCAGAGATGTGAGAACCAGCTCGCCGGCCTCGCCCGGAGCGCAGGGCACCTCGTCCTTGTCTAGGATCTCCACAAGGAAATGATCTTCCCAGATGTGCAGTCCGTTCTGCTCCTGGCACTCGAATGCAACTCCGGGGCCATACATCTCTGAGAGCCCGTAGGAATCGTAGGCCTTGATGCCAAGAGTCCCTTCGAGGTCTCTCCGGGCCTCGTCGGACCAGGGCTCAGCCCCGAAACAGCCTATCTTGAGCTTCAGCTTTTCTATGACGCCGTTGGTCTTGGCCGTCTCCGCCAGATACAGGGCATATGACGGCGTGCAGTGAAGAACAGTGACGCCGAAGTCCTGCATTATCTCAAGCTGGCGCTCGGTGCTGCCAACTCCGGATGGAACAGCCATAGCCCCCAGGCGCTCGATGCCGTAGTGAACGCCTAAACCACCCGTGAAGAATCCGTAGTTCACTGCGTTTTGGAAGACGTCCTGCTTGGTCACGCCGACCATCACGAAGTCCCTGGCCATCATGTCCGACCAGGTTTCGATGTCCCTGGCGGTATAGCCGACAACCGTAGGCTTGCCGGTGGTTCCCGATGAGGCGTGCACCCTGACAACAAGGTCCCTTGGAACGGCAAAAAGGCCGAAGGGATAGTTCTCACGCAGGTTTGCCTTGCGAGTGGTGGGAAGCTTCTTCAGATCCCTCAGGCTCCGGATGTCCCCAGGTGAGACTCCCGCCTGCAACATACTCTCGTGGTAGAAGGGGACGCTCTTGTAAACAGACTCTACGGTGCTTTTGAGCCTTCTAAGCTGCAGTTCTTCCAGCTCGGCCCTGTCCATCAGCTCTAGCTTGGGTTGCCAATAGTTCATGTTGATACCCTGATGAGTTTGAGGTGGGGCATAAAACCGTCATGCCACACTGTGGCAGGAGAAATATCGTCAGGGTATATCAACATATCCGCAATGAAAATACTGGTACGACCTTTCCTTTGAAACAAATTGCTGCAGAGATTTTCGGGTTTCGGATATAAGTGATCGCAATTTCTCAGCAGAAATGGATTTGATGAGAAAAATCTATATGAAAAATTTCACGTGCCTCGGATGGGGCTCATGCTGGTGGATGCGAATCAATATGCTATATGAGATTTACATGGGAAATTTTTTTGTCGTTTCTCAAGTATCTATTATTCGGTTATGCAGTAGGACAAAATGCAAAGAATTATCATGCTAATATACATATATATGAGCACTCCCAAAGAACATTGTTAAATTACCCATTTCGCATCCCGTTCTTTTGCATAAACAGCTCAGAATTTTCATACCAGCATAACAATTTGCTGGGAAAGCAAATTGAGCATCATGAGATCTGAAAAACATTGTGCCATATAATTTCCATTTTTTCTCCTCAAACCGGTTATATAGCCAAAACTGAGTAAAACAAGGTATTTCTAATCGTTCTGTTTCCTCATTCAGATCAATAAAAGGATTGACAAGTGAAAGAACAAATCGTCTCGAAGCTTGCCCTTTTTCAATAGCTTTTTGAATGGCGCGAGTAATTATTGCCAATTGATCAACGACGACTCCTTTAAATTGGTACTTTCTAAGCCTAGTTCCATAGGTGTATGCGAGATTTTCATCATCTGAAACTCCAGAATTGATTCGAGAGACTAAGTTGCATCTATTTCCATCAAAATCCACGACAATATCGGGGCTAAAATAGGTTTCAGCATACCTTTCCAGATATTCCTTAGCCATTTCATCATCCTCTATCCATGATTCAGGGCGATAGTCTCTGGGTATAGGGTTCGTTTCTGGGTGACTTATCGTGATCTGTACATTAAGTAATTCTCTTGTAACAGCTCCTCTCTCATCTCGTACTTCATTTCCAGCAGAGAGAATAGCGTCTATTAGTAGGGTGTATCCATTGGGTATAGTCTCAACATGTATCACTGTCGAATATGGAGATAGAGTCTCATATAAACCGCACTCCATTAATTTTTGATAGATTCTAACGATCATTGGCTCTTTATCGAGTGCTCCTGGATCATATAAAAGATAATTTCTATTATCTATATTCAATTCGACAGCATTTTCGGGCTCTTGTATGCAACCTCTTATTACTTTTTTTACTATTTCTGGGTCGTCTGTGCCGAGAAGATCTATAAGATATATTATCTGTTCTCTGAATCTGTCTACGGCTTCTCTTGGTATATTCTTTAGATAAGGCGTCAAGCCCAACGAGCCACAGATCCTTCCGCTTTCATTAATTCCTTTCATAAACAAAGAAATAAGCGATTGTGCTGAAAGGTGTCCTTTTGATTCGCGGCCACATATAATCAAATATCGTATATTTGGATTGGATATTATGTTGGCGATGATTTTTTCGATTCCTATATTTGCCGTAACTAGATGCCCAGCAATCGCCGCACCAGCTTCAATAGCGATTTCAGCGAGAAAATGATTCGGCATTGGAATCAGGACGGCAACAGGGCTATATGCATTTCCAAGAATATAGGCTCCTTTTTCAACGGGGAAATCTGGTGCGGGCATCTTCCTACATGGGACTTTAGTGGTTTGAGGATTTTTTCGGAAATTTATATCTTTATAAGTCATTTTCTCGTCCATCCTCCTCTGCTTTTGATAACTTCGATAGGAACACTATCAAGATACGCATGTAGATGTTTTATTGCAAATTCAATATAGCCTAGTTTTATATTAATTCTTAATCCCTCTTCAACTAATTGGCTCTCCAAATTTTTTACTATTTCTTTGGAAAAATCGTAACTAAAATATAGATTAAAAGGCATGCCGTCGTAGAGATCAACTGACCGGAGCGTGTGAGTAAAAGAGATAATAAAATCTCCGTCTATAATGCTCAAATGCGGAGTTATGCTTTCCCATCCAATTTGTGTTTCAATTAGTAATCCATCTTCTTCGGTTACTAAATGAAGCGTTTGAGAATAGCAAGATTGGCAATTCTTAATCGCGTCTTTAAGTCTCGTGATGAAATGCTCATAATTAATGTATATATTATTTTTTTCGGTTTTTCTTGGGCCATAAATTCTTGAGCTAAAAAAACCTTTTAGATGTATACAATTTTCATAAATCTCAGAAGAATTCATTATTCCTTGATTTTTTAAAAATTTCTCCAATTCCTTTGAAGTTTTTTTGGGATTTTCAGATCGCTTTATTTTTCCATAAAATTGTTCCTTGAGTTGAATTCGTGGCAATTCGTTGAGGTCTTTTCCTATTTCTCCCGAGCACATTAATACTCCCTCAGCATAATTAAATAGATCTGCAAATCCGCTGAATTCTCCATTTCCAAGCAATTTGCAGTCAATCTTGCGAATGGGATATGGTTTGAAAGAATTAGATCTATCCAAATCTAATAGTTTTACTTTTCTAAGATTTCTACTATAAATTTCTTCAACAATTTTTTCTTCCAAATCGGAAATATGCAATCGATCTATCTCAAAACTCTCAATTGATTCTATTCTAGAGAAAATTTTTTTTGCAACGTCCTTTTTAATTCCATAGGATTGCATTCTACTTCGCAGATATATTTTCTCCCAATCTCGATCATCAAAATTTTTTAGGTTTCCTATGGTTTTATATATCTGTCCAAGCTCTTTTTCGTTGCCACTTCTAATAAGAACTATTTTAGATATATTTTGGTTTCTGGATAATATAATTAGCAACCTTCTTATGCTATCTAGTAGCGAATCACTTGGAAGTCCAGCATTAACCCGCTTTTCTATTATTATGACAAATCCACCTATTAGACCTCTTAGATCTTCGATTTTTGCCTTATGTTCAATGGGGGTTATAAGGCAATATGGGGACGAAAGATTGCATTCTGAGAAGAGTTCGTTCAACAATAACATATCTTCATTTTTACGGGTGATAACTGGCTCGTTGATAGTTATCGGTTTGGTTGATTCTACCATGTTCTCTTTACCCCCTCTAATTCTGCAAGTTTGTATGGCACATAAAAAGGCTGTGATAGCTCCTTATTGATATATCCATTTAAAATATAATTTATAATTTGCGCTTTATCGGATTTCTGAATCAATCCAGTTGGGTCAAAAAGAAGGAGTTTCTTTTCTTCCTCTACAAATTCAATTATCAAAACTAAATGTGAATCTTTTATGAGAATATCTCTAAAGTAATCTTGCATAAAGTCTATAGGTAGATAACAAACTTTAATTTCCTTTATTTCAGGAAACGATTCTCTAAAATGTGTCATAATGTAAAGAGATAATGATGTAATCTGTTCGCAATTAAATCCGTCTTCAAATGCTTTCGAAAGCAATAATGGTCTTTTATTATCTTTTTGAGGAGTAAATTTCTCTTTACAGATTTCATATAATTTTGTCTCTAATAGATCTAATTCCATTTTTTTTATATCTTTACTTACAATAATGTCTTGTATCAATTTTCTGAATTCTTCGTGATTCGTAATTTTGAAGGATACTTCTGGATCAAGCAAAGAACTAATTGATTGAACGACAAACCTCTTCAAATTTAGGCAGATGTCTTCTTCTTTCATGGGAAAATTTAAATAATCTTTTATTTCACATGAAACTGCAGAATACACCTCGCAACCATATTTTCCAAAGCATTCGATGGTGGCCTCATCGTTGAGCGGATAAAGCCGATATTTAAGGTTTCTCTTTCCACGTAATATATTCTCCATCCACTCAAGTGGTAATTCAAATCTTCCTGCAATTATGCCAACCATGAACTGCTCAAGACGGCTGGATAATTCTCGTATCTCGCGATCATCTTTTTTATTTACGTTGAAGATACAGATCTCCACCCAAGACGGATGTACACTTTTCCTTCCCATTTTTCCAAGAGCCAAGATAAATTTCTCGCCATTCTTTTCAAATATAAACGGTTCATTATTTTCTGCGTCTCTTAAAAATTCAAGATAATAATAGTTCACAACAAAAGGTACTTTACCATTTTTCATTACAGATTTTGGGAAAAAAGTCATCCTAGAATTTTTAATTTTTTCATATATACAGATTTTATTTTGCTCATATATTATAGGATAAACCCTATTTTTATCGATAATTTCCACTCCTCTATTTATTATTGAGTGATCTGAGAGTGGGTGTCTATTCTTTCTGAAAGCCTCCTTTAGCTCCATTCCTGGTGATTCGTCATTTAGGTCTTTTTCGTATTTTAGGGGCAAGTCAAATAATTTCTCCCTTTGTCTAAAAATTGTCTGGATTTTGCTCTCTAGATATTTCATACTCATTATGGGGTTATCAGAATAATTGGTATTCTTTTTTGATTCTACAAATAAATCAAATAGGGAATCTAAATCTTCTAATTGTTGCAGGTTACCTAAATCTCTGATGATAGCGGGGTGGTAATAATCATATCTATTAGAATCATATCTGGCAAAATATTTTTCGTCAATACTGATTGCTAAGATATCTCCTTTCGCTCTAATAATTGATCTTGTCTTCCCTAATTTTGGGTCTCCGATTTCTCCAAGTCTGTTTCTTATCCTTTTAGTATCTCTTAGGTAAGGAAAATTATCCTTTGCTAAATCTTTTAGTTCACTGTAAAGAAAATCAAGATCTTCTTCATAATCCTTAAGATCTATGGGCTCTGAGCCTTTTGTAGATTCATAGATCCATTCTGGTGGTTTGGCCAATTTTCCTACATCATAAAGCCTATGAAGCATAGTCTGTGTTGGTGAAATAATAGGGTCTTTGCCGACTGAATTAGGAATAAGTATCCTTAGCTCGTAAAAAAGAGACAGAGCTACTTTATTTATGTGAAATGGAGTCCATCCTCTATTGACACCAAAACCAACAACATACTTGAGTAAGGTTTCAGGATAATTCTCCAATAACTTTCCCATTTCTGCAACCCTTGAGGCCTGATTCTGATCTAAATCTGCTTCATCAGGTCCTATGTTTTCCCCAATGTGTGTTGGAGATGGATTTAGTCCGGGGTTGATAGATTCTGTAATGTTCATAATTACTTCATCTCGGGATCATCTTCCGTTACTTCCATGTCTTCTTCTTTAATGCGTTCTGGGATACGGGCGATGCCAGGCTCTTGTACTTGTTGCATATTGATCTTGGTTTGTGTTTGTTGAGCCATCAATTGGGTTTGCAGATTGTATATATTGATAGTATTATCTATATGACTCACGTTTGCATCTATGACTGAGATACGCTCTTTTATTTCGCTGGTTTTATCGTCCATAGAATTTTTCAACCAAAGAATTAAAAGAGCGAGTAACGCTGATAATACACCATTAATCAATTGCGGATCTATACCATCACCCATTCTCTCTTTCCCTCCTTATCCTCAAGCACTATTTTCTTTTCATTTTTCTTGGCCTCCAATTTGACATCATAGAAGTTTATGGCCCTTCTAATTAGTTCAGCTACTGATACTCCTTCATCTTTAGCCATTTCCTTAAGTGCTCCACTTGCTTCAGGTGGAAGCCTTATCGTATATTGTTTCTTTTTTGGATCATCGATTTCCATTACATTCTCCTCCATTATGCTATCATTTCTGCTGTCAATATGATGCTATTATTGCATTTAAGGCTTTTGGTTTGATAATGGATAATCAGGTAAATACCACTAATACAGTCTTCAACCCTTCCTGGGTAGAAGTTAGATGTAGCCATGTAGACCTTTTGGCTCGCAATTTGGCGCGTAGGTAGGGAAATCTGGAGGCGATAGTCCGCCAGGAAACAGTTCATTATCTTCTGGTGGGATTCAGGACCAGCATTCCAATTGGATAGATTTTTACCTCACACATCGGCCTATTGCGCCTTCCATGGACAACCCAATTCACTCAGGAGCCCCCTTTAGATGTAGTCATCTCGACAGCATGGATGTGTACGACAGAGATTAGTGAAGTCGGTACAAGCGTTCCAACCATCCGCCCTCAGGACCAGAGGACCCAGTCTGAATCCCATCCCGCTTCGGGCTGCAATTTCATAGATTCAGAGCCGAAACGACCAAGGCAATACATTGGGATTAATTCTCCCTGCCATTTGCGTTACGTCCTTGACTCCACCCTTCGTGGCCTGATTATCCTGCGCCGCGTTAGGTTGGGTAACGTGGACCTCTGAGGTTATTGGACCCACGGCTGGAGTTGGTGCCAGGACTGGTTCTGCAGCTTTATGTTAATGCATCACCTTCGAATACTTGTAGAGCTTGTGCTCCTTGTCGACAGTCGCAATTTCAAGGATTTTTACCAGCCCATCCTTCTCGCAGACTTGATAGAACATGGTGAACGATCGCCCAAAATGCAATCGATATAGCTTGAATTCCAGATGCAACAGCTCCTTATCACCTCCCTGGCCAGGGAAAGGGTTCTCCGCAAGGGCATGGCACTTCTCTTTAACAAGCCGCTGGCTCTTCTCCGGTAGCTCTGACAGGTAAGCCAGGTCCTTTCTATCGATCACCACCTTGAAGCTCAAGGAGTCAGCTCCACGAAATCGCCCTCGTCGGCTATCTGCTTCAGATGCTCTATCAAACGAGCCTTCTTCTCTCGTTCGATCATTTCTCCGAGTAGCTGGATGAAGGTCTCTCCCGGCCTCCTGAGATCGGATAGCTCGGCCCATACGGGCTCAGTCACAGCAACACGCTTAGTTGCAAGCATGGTTATCTTGTAAAGATTGCAAATCAAATATAGCTTGTGGCATGCCAGCTTAAGCTTTTGCGCTCTTCTTGAACTTTTAAGCTGTGCCCTTCTGCTGATCAATAGCTTGCTCATATCAATCTCATCAATTCCTGGATACGATATGGGCGATCCTGCGATCAAACTATTGATTTGCATTAAGTGCATATAGACGACATGATAAGTCAACGATTGTCAAGAGAAATCTTGAAAAACAATCTAATTACGAAATTCTAATGGCCTGAAAGCCACTTAGCCAATCCCTATATGAGATTCACCTCAAAATAAGGCTTTAATAAATACGAAGCCTGTGAGCTAGTATGTCCAAAATGGCAATTGGTGCTAGTGTCGCGTCAGCGATCTAGTGTCGGATAAAGCCGAGATAGTTTAACTCTTGCATCCGTTGTAGTGAATTGCCAATTTACCTTTGCATTTTTATTATTTCTGAACTCCTGCCATGCCGCTACTTCATCCTTAACAATCTCGATTTTATCGATCCGTCTATCCAGACATTGTCCTGTAAGGACATTCAGCTCTATCTCAGCCATATTCAGCCAACTGCCATGTTTAGGCGTGTACACAAATTCAAACCTATCCATTAACGCCTTTGCCTTATCTGGCGTAAATTTCTCATAAAACGATCCTGCGTTATGTGTGCTGAAATTGTCCATCACCAATGTTATCTTTTCTGCATGTTCGTATTGGGCGGCGACATCTTCCATAAAGCAAGCCCAATCCAGCGCAGTTTTTCTTTCAGTGACCTTTACCATACGCTTCCCGGCCAACGGTTCGCATGCAATGAAAATATTGGATAAGCCGCAGCGTTTGTATTCATAGTCGTATTTGGCAGCACGCCATGGAGATACTGCGATAGGTACTCTTGTCTCGGATATCAGCTGTTTTGGAGATTCGTCCATGCATACAACCGGATGATGTGAATCAAATGGGAGCTTATAGACATCCAATACCATTTCCATATTTGCAACGAACCTACCGTTTTGATTTGGTGGAATTACCCATCCTTTGCGTTGCCACGGCTTGATCTCGTTTTTTTAAAATTTGGCGCACGGCTTCATGAGAAATGCTGTCGATGTACTTTAGTTCGACGACCTTATCGGCCAAAAGCCTCAAAGACCACCGCGCAAAACCATCTGGTGGTTCGCTGCAACTCAATGCAATTAAATGGGCTTCAAAATCTCCATCGGTCTTCTTGACATAGATGCGGGTTCCCAATCTTTTTTCAAGAGCTGAATCAAGACCTCCCTCTACAAATCGCTTTTTTACACGGTCTATCTTTCTCATGCTTATATTGAGCACACGGGCGATTTCTTCATTCGTTGAGCCCTCTGTTTGGTACTCGCCTTCATCACACCCGAGCAAAATTAATGCATTAAGAATCTTCTGTGATTTTTGCTTTCCCTTGACTGTAAGGTCGCTAAGAGCTTTGCGCTCGTCCTCAGTAAGCGTTACGATATATTTCTTCATTGCTATTACCCCAAGTTGGATATGAAGATAATATATCTTAAACTTTATGTCACTTCAATATTGACGCGACACTAGTTGGAAATAATCCTTGCCGGTAGAGAACGAGATGTGAGAGAATGTTTAAGTTTAATTGCCAATTATAGATGAACAAGATACCTTAAAGGAGTTACATGACAACCATTGAGGGTTTCGATTTAGTGTTGGTTAATGAAGCCTTAAATTCTTGCGTTAATATTTTCAATCTTTATAGTGGTTTTTTAGCATATTTCACCCCTAAATTGGCTTATTAGATTTCAATTTACCTTGTTGTTTCTAATTTTTGCGCTTTTTTAGAGAGCTTCCGCTAGGCTGTTTGTTTATGCACTAAATATTTCAACTGTTCCAGGTTGTAAACGACCGAATTCATCATGAATTTTACTCCAGCTCTTGCGACAGTTGTTACATAAACATGTGCTCCCTTATGCCCCCGCTTCATAACAGCGAAGCATCTTTCGATGTGCGATCGCGTTTTACTGATTCTCTTATTCCTCAGAAGATCTATGATTCCAAGCTTGTGACCTCTTGTAGCTTTTTTCATGGCTGCATCATATCCTCGAGTTTTTGCACCATCATATCCCTTATCGGCGTAACGTGGTAGCCCTTCAATTCCAAGATCTACCTGACTATCGTGTACAGAAGCAGTTGTAGTCTCAAAATATCTGATAAGGTGGTAATTGGTATCGATTGAGATATGACCTTTATATCCGAAAAAGGATTTGACACCCTTTTTTGCCCAACTTCCCTCATTTATTGGCTCTTCTTCGAGTCTCTGTGGTTTGGCCTTGTCATCAATAATATTATTTGAAATACCAATTAGCTCTTTATCAAACTCCTGATTCAGGCTCGTACTGGTGGCTTCGGAATCTTGACCTTCCTTTTTGTCCCCGCCTTGCTCGTCTTTCTTGTTCCTCTTCCGACCTGGGTCCGAAGTTATGAAGGTTGCATCCTGGATAGTGCCATTCTTTACAGTAAACCCCATCTCATCGAGCTGCCTTTGAAGCTCATTCCAAAGATCATCGTATACGTCGCACTTAATCAAACGTTCACGGAATAGCCAAACTGTGCTGAAATCAGGAATTACTTCAGTGGTGCCAAGGAAAATACGAAAAGAGATCCTATCCGCAACCTGTCGCTCCAGTTCTGGATCTGTTAGACCAAACCAATGCTGAATTACGAGAGCTTTCACCATAATCACGATGTCAATGTTCGGACGACCTCCGCGGCTAGTTTTATTTTTGTATATCAATGGTTCCAAAAATCTGAAACGCTCCCAATTGATCAACGATCCGATCTCGGATAGATCATCTCCGAGGGCTTTTACTCGAGCATATTCTGCTCGAATGGCAAAATCAATGAGAGTCCTCATGCATTATATTATAGTATTAATAGTATATAAGTATTTCGATTGATTAGTTTTTCGAAACTCTCACATATCTTAAGAATTTCAAAAATAATATGGTCTTACCTTGCTTCTTAGCCCATATAGTATTAAAATAAGTATTAAATAAATATAAGAGTTTCTAAAAGAGTGCAACTGCTAAATTTAAGGTAGCTTAATGGGGTAGGTTAGAAGGAAGACAGATTAAGAGCTAGTTAGCAAGGCAAGCATAGGGAATTGGCACCGCGAAAGGATTAAAATTATCTCGCGTTTATCGATTCTCGTATCGCTTTGTACGGTACTATTTTACCTTAACATCACCTTGCTCAATGTTACTAGGAATAGAGCCATCAGTATCCATCCTGTCAGCGCCTCTATCACAGTTAGATATTCGTAACTTCCAAGGATGTGCAAATTCTGCGGTGGGGCTCTGCCCAGGAACTCCATACTGCTGAAATAGAATGCGTCCTTTGCCGATATAGCGTGTGTTTGATTCGCCTGGAGGGCAGGGCTGTCGATTCTTATGACATTGCCGGACCAGAAGATGCCAGTGAACAGAAGTATTATCGTGAAGCTCAAGAGTATTGTATGAGAGGGGCGAACTCCGTACCCGCAGGAGATGAAGGCCAGACGATCAAGCAGTTTAGAGACCACTGAGGCCGAACGAGACTGCTTCCCCCTTCGATACTGGTAGTAGCAGTCGTCCCCGTCTTCAAACTGCTCCAGGTTCCTGAAGTTCTTGGTCAACGCCAGGTACACTGAGCCGTTGTAGGGAAAGTGGTCCTTGATGGTTTCCCAGCGAACAACAATCCGGTTGAAGTCCAGATTGGTCAGGTTGAGGCTCGATCCATCTTCAAACGCGGCATCCGTCAATCGCATGGTGTAGATCTTTGCACTGTCAAGGTTGAGATGTTTGTGGAATCTTGCGTTTCCGAACTCCGCATCTCCGTCGAATCTGGCTCGGGAGAAGTTGGCCTCGGTCATGAAATTGGCCCGCGAGAATTTGGCCTCTTCCTGGAACTGAGCCGATGAGAATCCAGCATCTTCCATAAACAGTGAGTCCGAGAAGTCGGCCGCCTTGTTGAAGGTGCTGCCATCAAAATCGACAAGTTTGGTAAAGACCGAGCGATCGAAGAAGACGTCTCCTTTGATCACAGAATATTCAATTTTTATTGTTGATTTAATAATCTTTCTATTATTTTTGTTAAATGCCAGATCCAGCCTGGACAGGTCCAGATCTCCGAAGATGATGACGTTCTCGTACTCCACCGGCTTGCCATCTTCGATCTTCTCCAGGATCTCCTCTGCCTTTATCATCAGCAAGCTATCGGTCATGGGAGATGTTAGTTATCGACGATGAACGGATAGACTTTGCGGTCTTTGAGGGGAATAAAAATTATATGTTCTGAAATTGGGAAACGATACTCAATCGTATTTGATGCAATTGGCACTGATTGCGATCATGTGCGTGTTTGTCGGTGCAGCTCCCCAATGCACTCCGTCGAAAACATGCGGATTATAAAATTATAATAATCTTGGGATTGTTTCATTCGTATCCAAACCCATGAAGCTGGGTTTATAAAAGTAATCCGAGCTTCTTGAAAGGCTTGGGTAGTTGCCAACTTAATAGCCAATCTCTAGGCTATGCCACTGGGACATAGCCTATCGATATCTTGAACATCGATAATATATGCTTGAAGAAGTCGCGGAAAATATCTATTCGTGAATAACATACCGCAGATCTAGCCGAACGCCATTCGATACTATTTCTTTTTCACCAACTTATTTTGTAAGCGCATCGTCTTCCATCGTCCCAATCATTTTCAGGGCCCTTTCTTCTACCGCTTCGATTGCCTTGGTTAACTCGCCATAGTTCAAAACCACGCCTAACGCCGCCGAATCCGAGCAGGATATCAGCTCACAAAGCTGGCTATCGAATGCCTCCGGGTTGATCTGCCGCTTCCGGAGATACTCGTGTCCCCATTGCCCTGCAACCAGCCACTTGTCCAGAGGACTTGATGATGCTTTGAAGTGCTCCAGCATGGCAGTAGCCGGATCAGGGAGCTGATCAAACCAGTCCTGAAGCGATCTTATCTTCTTCAGCTCGTCTATTTTATTCGCGCTCTTAGGCCGTCGAATTAGCTTATCCAGCGCCTGGATCATGGCCGTATCCAGGTTCATCCTGGCGAATTTTAGGGAGCTTACGAGAGATACCTTAAGCGCGGCGGTCCTGGAAGCGACTTCCTTACCGTATTTGTCTTGATCGCCGCCTGACTGCTGTTTGATCGATTCCAGGGCCGAATTATACGAATCAAAGCTCTTTCCGATGGTGCCGATGTAAACGGAGACTTTGTTGAGCTTCTCGGAGAACTCGCTCGCCTTCAGGGGAAATAGGATGTTCAATACGTTCTCTAGTGATTCTTGCAAATTGCCTGGATCGCTCATTATTTTAGCCACCTGGAGAAACTGCGGCAAATTGGAACTGATTTTCCTGACAGAAACGTAAATCAGGGTATATGCCTCACCACATCAGCCTGGATGGTATCCGCTGCCCAGCCAAGAGCGCGCTGTTATCCTCTGCCCTGCGTGTCAATTCGGCCTTGTCGCCGCTTACCAGCACCTCCGCTGGCCTAGGCTGGCCGTTGTACTGGGATGCCATGGAAAATCCATAGGCTCCGGCGTCGAAGAAGGCCAGGACGTCGCCGCGTTCCACATTGGGCAGAAGTCTGTCCTTGGCCAGGATGTCGCCAGTCTCGCAGATGGGCCCCACCACGGTGTACTTCTCCACCGCTGGCCGCCCTGCCTTGTTGGCCACCACGACATGGTGGTAGGAGTCGTACAGCATTGGCCTTGCAAGGACGTTGAATCCAGCATCCACGGCCGCGAAGTTGACGTGGGCCCTCTTGACAACGTTAACTCTGGTCAGCATGATGGTAGTATCCGCCACGATGGAACGTCCTGGCTCTAGAATCAGCTTGGGTTTGATGCCCATCTCCTGGCAGCGATCCCTGAAAATCGGGATGATGCCCTGGGCCAAGTCTGCTGGTTTGGGCGCTGGAGTATCTGGTGCGTACTGTATTCCTAGACCTCCGCCGATGTCTATACGCTTGACCTCTCCGCCAGCGGATGACACTTCTTGCGTCACGTCCATCATCCTTGCAACGGCCTCGGCGAAGGAAGAGATGTCCAGGATCTGGGATCCAATGTGGCAGTGAAGGCCAACAGGCTCGATGCTCGGCATGTCCATAGCAGCCTGGTAGGTCTCAGCTACCTGTTCTGCAGGAATGCCAAACTTGGAGGTCTTCAAGCCCGTTGCTATCTTCGGATGGGTCTTTACAGAAACGTCCGGATTTATCCTGAACATGACCTCTGCCCAAGCGCCCAGCTCTGAAGCGACACTGGAGAGTGATTCCAGCTCCTCCCGAGAGTCTACTGAGATCCTGACCCCCGCCTCCAGGGCTGTCCTGTGGTCCCGCTCGCTCTTGGAGTTGCCGTTGAAGAGGATCTTGTCTTTTGGTATACCAGCGAGCCCTGCCAGGTTCAGCTCGCCGATTGAGAAGACGTCAGCTCCGGCTCCCTCCTGGGCAAGGATGCATAGGACTGTCAGGTTACCATTGGCCTTGACTGCAAAGTACTTATCAGCATCAGGAAAAGCGCTGTGGTAGGCGTGAATGTTCTGCCGCAGCCTGGCCTCGCTGGTGACGTACAGTGGAGTGCCGAATTCTTTGGCAAGATCAAACGAGTCAACATCTTCTATGAACAGGTGATCGTCATGGGCTGTGAGGTGTGCCTTGGTCCCAAACATGTTCTCTGAGAAGGACCGGACTTTACTAAACCCT
Source organism: Methanotrichaceae archaeon (assembly GCA_963754945.1). Taxonomy (GTDB): domain Archaea; phylum Halobacteriota; class Methanosarcinia; order Methanotrichales; family Methanotrichaceae; genus Fen-7. Next base: position 8,531 of record CAVWIG010000029.1, on the reverse strand, counting down.
TTCTGTCAGCCTGGTTACTTCAACCCCAGCCTGGGCAAGAAATCGAAGAGCAGTATCGTCTGGATAGCTTTGGTTGTACACCACACGGGTGACCTTGGTGTTGATCAGCATCTTGGCGCACAGGACGCAGGGCTGGTGTGTGCAGTAGAGGGTGGCTCCTTCTATGCTCACACCGTGAAGGGCAGCCTGGATTATGGCGTTTTGCTCGGCGTGAACGGCCCGACAGAGCTCGTGGCGAGTGCCGCTGGCCACTCCTTCGCGGGCACATCCGGCCTCGTCGCAGTGCTGGAGGCCTGCGGGCGCGCCGTTGTATCCTGTTGTCAGCAGCCTCTTGTTCTTGACGAAGAGTGCTCCCACCTGGTTTCGAAGGCAGGTGGACCGCTTGGCGACCACTGAGGCGATCTCCATGAAGTATTCATCCAGGTCGGGCCGATCGATGGTGGACATTTCAGATCCTGACATTGCCCTTTACTTAAAAAGCCTCTCCGTCGTCGGAAGCTTAATATTCCGTTTCAGCACCGGATCTAAGCATGACGGATCCGGGCATCACTGTTCACTGGGCTGACGTTATCGCCCAAAAGCTGGAGGATAGCGGCCCTCACACCATCGCCACTGGCATCACGCCCTCTGGCCCTGTTCACATCGGAAACATGCGCGAAGTCATGACCGCCGACGCTGTCTACCGCGCCCTGCTGGACAGAGGGGTCAAGGCCCGCCTCATCTACATAGCCGATAATTTCGATCGTCTGCGTAGGCTCTACCCCTTCTTGCCGGAGAGCTTCACGGAGCACATAGGCAAGCCCCTCTCGGAGATACCGTGTCCCACGGGTTGCTGCGGGAGCTACGCCGATCACTTTTTAATGCCCTTCCTTGAGTCCCTGGAAAAGCTTGGAATCGAGCCGGAAGTCTACAGGGCCGATGTAATGTACAAGGAAGGGAAGTTCGTGGAAGCGATCAAGACCGCCCTGACCCGGAGGGACGACATCGCCCGAATCCTGAAGGAGGTTTCGGGCCGGGACGTTCCTCTGAACTGGAGCCCCTTCCAGGCCATCTGCGAGTGCTGCGGCAGGACCAACACCACCAAAGTCGTCGGCTTCAACCCGGAGACTGAGACTGTGGATTACGAGTGCGAGTGCGGCTCCAGAGGAACTGTTTCAATGCGCGGCGGCGGCAAGCTTGTCTGGCGGGTGGATTGGCCTGCTCGCTGGCCGATATTCAAAGTCACCGTCGAGCCCTTCGGCAAAGATCACGCCACGGCAGGTGGCTCCTACGACACGGGCAAGAGGATCAGTGAGGAGATCTACGGCTATCCTGCACCTTTCCCAATAGTGTACGAGTGGATCCACCTGAAGGGCGTGGGTGCTATGCACAGTTCTACAGGCATCGTGGTGACCATAAAGGAGATGCTGGATGTTGTGCCACCTGAGGTGCTACGATATCTGATCATCAGAAACAAGCCCGAGAAGCACATTGAGTTCGACCCGGCGCTGCCCCTGCTAAACCTTGTTGACGAGTACGATCAAAGAAAGGGCGATTCGAGGGCGTTGGAGCTTTCAGCAGTAAGCGGGAGCGGGCCCTTCGAGGTTCCCTTCAGGCACATGGTCACAGCTGTTCAGATCGCCCGGGGAGATCATGATCTTTTGATCAAGGCCCTTCAGAGGTCCGGGTACGACACATCCCGCATGGACGAAATTATGGGAAGGGCGGCAAACGTTGAGAAGTGGTTGGATAAGTACGCTCCCAGCTTCGTGAAGTTCCAGGTTCAAGAGACGCTTCCTGCAGCAGTCAACAACCTGAGCCCGGAAGAAAGAAAAGGCATGGGAATCCTGGCCGATAGAATCGAAAGCAAGACCGCAGCCGAGATTCACGACCTGGTTTACGTGGTTGCTAAGGAGCTTGGCCTCGACTCAAAGAAGTTCTTCCAGGCCATCTACATCGCCTTCTTGGGCGACCGGCAGGGGCCCAAGGTGGGATGGTTCCTGGCCAGCATGGATCGAGATTTCGTAAAGAGCAGACTGATGCAGGCTTCGATCCCCAAATGAAAAAGAAGGTTTACCTCTCCGGACCGCTCTTCAGCTGGGCTGAGATCGAGTACGGCAGTCGGATAAAGACTTGCATTCTCGAAGAGCTTGGTGACAGGATAGTGGTCATCTGGCCTCACGAGATCACAACAGGTTCGCCTAAGAAGATCTTCCAGTCAAATATCAAAGCCCTGGATGAATGCAATATCATGGTGGCTATTCTTGACGGGCCTCAGGTGGACGATGGTACTGCCTGGGAAGTCGGTTACCATTATGCAAGGGGAGGAAAGGTCATTGGCATCAGGACGGACTTTCGAAAAGCCGGCGAAGCCGCTTCATCCAAGGTCAACGCCATGGTTGAGGGTTCGTGCATGGACATTGTAAGCAGCCTTGATCTCCTTGTATCAAGGCTGTTGGAGATCCTAGATTCTTGATCGATCAGGTCAATGTCCAGGTCAATCCTGTTTTTGGCGCACCGCTGCTGGTAGTGGAGAGAGAACTTAAGGTCCTGGTGGCGGCAGATATTCATCTGGGGCTGGAGCATGAGCTGTGGCTCTGTGGAGTTAGCATCCCGAGCCAGACGCATAGACTTCTGGAGCGACTGAAGGGCTATTTGAAAGAGGTCGATCCTGACCGCCTGGTGCTTCTGGGCGACACAAAGCACAATGTCCCCCGGACAAGCTGGCAAGAACAGAAAGAGGTACCCTCTTTTTTAGAATCGTTATCCCAAGAGGTCGAAGTTGACCTTGTTCCCGGCAACCACGACGGAGGACTCACGGACCTCGCTCCTCCTGGGACCAGGGTTATGCCTTCCTCGGGTTACGTCCTGGACGGAGTCGGATACTTCCATGGCCACACCTGGCCCGACCCGAAACTGTTCAGTTCCGAAATTCTAGTGGCAGGGCACATCCATCCGGCCATAAAGCTTCGCGATTCACTGGGCCACTCCGTCAATAGGCCTGTTTGGGTCAGGGCACCTCTCCGAGCCGAAGTCGTGGAGGCCCAGTACAGGCAGTTGCTGCCTCTTCCCGAGATCTTGATCGTACCAGCTTATAACGACCTCTTCGGCGGCCTTTCGCTCAACGAATCTATAGAGGATGAGCGCGGACCCATTCTGACCATGGCCGACCTGGACAGAGCTAGGATATATCTTCTGGACGGAACCGACCTGGGGGTCCTAGGCGCAATAAAAGCTCCGGAAAATCAACCTCGAGGGCGGAAAACGTAAATCTCCAGGAGACGGACTAAATCCAAGGAGAGCTGAACAGATTGAGCGATAGAGAGCAATTGCTGAACTTGCTACAGACCGAAGCCCTGGAGGTAAGAAGGGTCACCCTCTCTTCGGGCCGAATCAGCGACTATTACATCGACTGCAAACGGGTGACTTTGAGCCCAGAGGGCGCATACCTAACTGCGAAGCTGATGCTTGGGATGATCGATGAAGACGTGTCGGCCGTGGGAGGGCTGACCCTTGGAGCTGACCCCATAGTGGCCTCCATTGCCGTGCTGAGCCACATCGAGGGTAGGAATCTTCCTGCAATGATAATCAGAAAGGAGCCAAAGAAGCACGGGACCATGAGCTTCATCGAAGGGCCTGTCCAGGATCCGGGCTCAAAGGTTGCTGTTGTGGACGACGTTGTGACCTCAGGAGCATCGCTGCTGAAATCCATCGAGCGTATTGTCGCTGCTGGCTTCGAGCCTGTTCAAGCCCTGGCCGTACTGGATCGGCAGGAGGGCGGAAGAGAGGCCATCGAGGGAGCAGGATATCGATTAGAAACAATCTTCACCAGAGATGACCTGAAAATAAAACTGTAATATTGGCCGATAACAACAGTAATAACAACCCTAAATTGAATATTCCATATTTCCAGGAATAAATCTCAAAAAAATATTTTCGCTGAAATATGGTCTAGACAGACGCATTGCCGGAGGGTGCCGGTTTATCTGCGGGCGGCTCTGTAGGCCCTGGTGACACAGGAGATTGTTCTGATGGCGCAGGAGAGTGTTCTGGAGGCACCGATCCGTTGTCGATAGGGCCGTTGCCATTAGGACCACTGTCAATAGGGGCCGGGTCAACGTGTACAGGCGCAGGCTCTGGTGCTGGTTGAGATGGGATTGGCCCACTTCCGGGCTGCTGCTCAGGCTGGATGGGCCCACCCGTTGCTGTAAATGGCGATTCTTTGCTTAGCTGTCTCAAGGCTCCGCCATCTGTGTAGGAGATAAGAGTGTTTATCCAATACGACCCACTCCTCTCAGCTCTGATGGGGTAGCTGATCATCTGTTGGCTTCCTGGGGACAGGAGGTCAGTCTGAGGGCCCGAATCTGCCAGGACCCCTGGAGTAAAGTCAGGCGTAACTGTGACCTGGGTGCCGTTGTTTCCGCCGTAGGAAAGCATGAGGGTCACCATTGCAGTCTCCCCAACCGCTGCGGTTGAAGGTTGTACCTGTTGGTCGGCCGTTAACTCGGACGCCGCACAAAGGCCACCAATGATCCAGATCCCAAAGAGCAGAAGAATGGGCACCGATATTCCCAATTGCTTCATCAGCTTCTTATTCTTCATCGGTCCAGATTTAAAGGTACCTCTCATACGAGATCGATATGAGGCCTACAGGCGGGACGTAACGCCCAAGGTCCATACATAAAATACTTATGTGGCCCCAGAGAGATTGTCCGAGCGATGGATGTTTCCTACTCTGCCTGGCGACAGTTGACCGAAGAGAGGTTGACGCTTAAAGGCGAAAGCTTCTCCTTTCTCTTCGACCGGCGATACACGAACAGGCTCAACCGGATGAGCAGGGTTTTCTTCGAGGCTTATGTCAGGGCCACCAAAGTGCTAGCAGCTCAGGAGGACCGGTTCCCCAGCTTAAGTGAGATAGACGCCAAGATGGAGAGCGGCGCAGTCTACGCATTCAAGGATCGTCTCACCAAGAACACCGAGTTCTTTGAGGAGGTCAAGATCTCGGGTGTGTCCTACCTAGTGCCCAGAGCGAAGATGTTCGTAGATTCATCAGGCACCTACACCGAGCTCGCGTTCAACTTCGATGAGGGCACGGTAGTACTTCCCACTAGAAGAAAGGTACCCGTCCAGTTAGAGGTCGCTACGCCGGAACCCGAGAAAGCTGACCAACGGCAGGAATCCAAAGCTTCCATCGATGAGAAGACAACCAAGACTGTAGGGCCATCAGCTATTGAAGTTGCCTCTGAAGCTTCCTCTGGAGAGAAGGAATCTCTGAGCGAGAAGAAGATACCTGCCGATACACAACAGAGCATCTCTGCTTATCCAGATCATGCGCCAGAGCTGTTTGTAGATGTCGCGGAAGAGCCCGCCCAGGGCATGGCTGGAGCCGAGGAGAATTTTACTAGGCCCGACCAACCCCTCCACGAAGCGGCAACATCATCGCCCGAGACAAAGATGCCAGCAACTTCGGGAAAAGATGAGGGCAATAGAAGCAAGATCAAGATCGCTTCTCTGGGACTGATCGCCCTGATCGTCGTTTTAGCGGCAGGATCGTACTTCTTCGGTCTAGTCCCATCTGGTCCTTCTAAGACTGTGTACTACTCCTCGTTTCTCTCCAACACCAGCCAAGGCAATTTCCTTGGCTTGGATATAACGAACCATGATGGGTTTAGCGACGAAATAGAGATGGTGCTGCCTCCAGACATCGACAAAAGCATAAGCTCTCGAGGCGGAGTTATTACCATATCTCATGCAGGCAATACTTCCATCAGGTTGAACACCAGCAGCGATGCGAGTGTACGGTTGTACCTGTCCAGGAACTGGACGGCGGTTCCTGTCATCCTCAGCCTGGCAGTTCCAAAAGGGTACGACTCCGGACTGGTTGTTCACGGCAAGGATTATGATGTCAAACGCAGAGACAACAGTATAATCCTCAGGTTCAACTGCACCCGAGAAGGGGTCAGCTTTGAGCAGAGCTACAGTCCAAAGAGATGACGAACATCAGCAGAGCTTCCTGGCTGCTCTAGTCAGTCGAGGCGAGGCAAAGGTTGCCATTGAGGAGATCTCTTCAAGCGGTTTGCTCGATTCACGTAGAAAAGTCCTGACAAGGCAGAGCTTGGTTGAGATACCGGTTAAAGAGCCCCCGTTAGCCTATCAGACGATTGTCCAGGAGCATCCAGAGTTTTTTAAGAGATCACTCGAACTGGCGGACCTCATGAAAAGCCAGATGAACCAAGATCAGCTCGATCTATTGCCGCGTGGATGGTTCATCCTGGGTGACATCATAATTGTCAAGATTCAGCCTCAACTGGAGAGGTTTAAAGACCTGATAGGAAATGCTCTTCTATCCATCTACCCCCGTTGTAGATCAGTGCTACGAGACTTCGGGATCGAAGGGCCGCTCAGGGAGCCCGTCCGAGAGATCATAGTTGGAGAGTCATCAGAAACTGTCCATCGAGAGAACGGTGTTCTGTTCAAACTTGATGCCCTCAAGGTGATGTTCTCCCAGGGCAACCTTCGCGAACGCATGCGCATGAGCTTTCTAGGCCGCGACGAGATTGTAGTGGACATGTTTGCAGGAATCGGCTATTTTGCCCTTCCCATGGCAGTCCATGCCAAGCCCAAAAAAGTTCTGGCCATCGAGATAAATCCTGTGGCTTACAGATACCTGATAGAGAATGTGCGCCTCAATCACGCCGAATCCATCGTCGAGCCTATCCTTGGCGACTGCCAGGAGGCGACTCCACAAGACGTTGCCGACAGGGTTGTGATGGGTTACGTGGGCTCAACAGATCGATATCTTAGAACTGGAGTTCAAGCACTGCGCCCCGGAGGAGTGCTACACTATCACCAGACAATCCCTTCCAGGAAGTATCCGGACGATGCCATAAAGGACGTGGTAGAAGCAGCAGAGAAGCTGGGCAAGAGGGTGGAGGTCATGAGCTTTTCCAGGGTGAAAAAATATTCCCCTGGAGTCGTCCACGCAGTGGTCGATGCTCGCATCGGAAATGATTATTAGGTACTTTATATATCTATAGACAAATAGCGTTGATTGCTGTCACGGTTCCATCGCATAAAGACGCGAAGTCGCCAACCAAAATCTCTCTAGGGTGGGCTTGATGGGCACGGATTCCGAGATCGAGGTCGTTTGATGCTTCCCCGCATCATTGTCCGCTTGGATAAAGATAACGATAAAGATAACGATGAAGCGCATTCCGAGGGTCGAATGTTGAGATCCTTGGCTGAAACCCATTCTGAAGGGATTAGTGAAATGGAGTTCAGATGTAGTCAGGGATCGATAGATTAATAACCTCCTTTGATATGGATTATGTTCGAAGCCCGGTAGTGTAGCGGTCAATCACTGGAGGCTCTGGACCTCCTCACCTAGGTTCGAATCCTGGCCGGGCTACTAATTATCTATTTTCTGTGCCAGGTGTTAAGCAAGGAAGATAAAATAGAAAGAACCACTATTCAAGGAGGCGTTCCGTCCTTTCGCATGTCGTCCATTGCCTGCCGGTTCAACCTTATCTCAGCCATCTGAACCGCTCCCATGGCCTCAATCGTCTTGGAGAGCATGCTTGACACGGCCTGGCCCAATTGGTCATCGCCACTCGCCAAGGCCAGGGAGACGGCGTGTCCAAGCATGTGGGCGTTCCAGCATGCATATGTGAAATGCACCATCAGATCTTCTAACCCTCCTTCTATCCACGGTCCCGACGAGTCCGGCCAGCTCACCCGAGATCTTATTCGGGCCATGTCAGTGATCTCTACCTCGAACTGGATAATTCCTTCTGCCATCTAGAACCTCCTTGATGGAAAACTGGAAAAATGGTAGATGAAGAAGATCTCCATTCACGATTGATATAGAGTTAATGACTATTGAAGGTTGCTGTGGAGTCACGGATTTACAGATTCATAGATTAAGATACCGGGAAATGCAATTGTTCGAACTTGCACGTCGAGTCGAAAACTAGATATAATCATAACGATTATAGTAGTAGTTTGCCGTGCTTTGTGCCACAAGTCTCGCTGGAGCGCCGATTAAGCTCTGTTGGCCTGAGATCTAAACGCGACTAAGGGCGTCGACCGCCATCTTCATTGTACGGTGGCGGATCTCAAAGGGGGCTGGAAGAGCGCCATGCAATCTTGCGTAGTCTTCGGTCGCCCGCCTTCAATAGTGATGGGTGGAGGCGGCAAGAGAGGTGCACGCCGTCATTGGCGTAGCAAGCCGTCGTTTAGCGAGATCTACGGAACAGCAGCGCGGCGCAGGTGTTCGCAAAGGCCTAAAGCGCCAAGCAGGCTCTACATCTCATGAGAGTTTCGAAAAACTAATCAATCGAAATACTTATATACTATTAATACTATAATATAATGCATGAGGACTCTCATTGATTTTGCCATTCGAGCAGAATATGCTCGAGTAAAAGCCCTCGGAGATGATCTATCCGAGATCGGATCGTTGATCAATTGGGAGCGTTTCAGATTTTTGGAACCATTGATATACAAAAATAAAACTAGCCGCGGAGGTCGTCCGAACATTGACATCGTGATTA
>CAVWIG010000028.1:0-230129 GCA_963754945.1 Methanotrichaceae archaeon | reverse complement strand
TGATGCAAAAGTTATAAAAGTGTTAGGGTATTTGTATGGAGCGCCTGTTTTCTTTCTATTCATTTCTCTTAATTCCCAACTCCAGTTCTTCACACAACTCAAATCGAGATAGAATTCGCCTCTTCGAACAAGTTGGGCATTATATTCTGGCCAGTCTCTATTATCAACATAGTTCATGACACAATATTTATATTTAAACTATTTAAGCTTAATCGACACAGCAGATAACAGAGGTAACAAAATTGTTACCCCAAATGTAGGTTTCTTTACTATGATCATAAAATTTTCCTACACCTTCCGTTTGAGTTCCTTCCTTCTCATTGTATGTGTCATCAATTATTAACAACATTCTATTATTTTCTTTTAAACATAATTTCTCAATAAAAAGGTCCACTTTGCGTTGAGCAACTTCATCCTCGTCCCAATTCGCATCGCTAAAGAACCAATTGTACGAAGAGCGTGCTTTTTTTCCTTTCCTACATTCGGCCATAGTATCACAAAGGTTGGAAACGGTCTTGGATTTATCACACACGCTTAACGCTCCACACAAATCTCGAAACGATCCATAACTCGGTTTCGTAAAAAGATCCTGAAATTCATTCAAGAACGGCTCTAATTGTAATGGTACCTTTATTATTTTGATCATTCTACTCCCAAAAGAGAGAATTTGATCCTAGTATAAAACCCTTACTTTTTATTTTTTTTATTAAATTTATATTCTAATTTAATCTGATGATATTATAAATATACGAAAAAGTTGGAAAGTACAGTATATTAGACACCCATTTACATTTATTACGCGTCCCAACGGGCTCTATTTATTGACGTTAGTCGCTAGACATGCATCGAGCCCGCCATAATTGGCCTCTAAAGTGGTGCATATAACTTGTAATATGCTTTAAACAGCAAGATATTATTATAAGGATACGTTCCAGCTCAAACTCCGTGTGCCTTTGCACTCAAGGTTTTATGCTGGGAAATCGAAAATCTAAACTGAAAGCCAATCTTCGCGGCTAATCTCTGCCCGCTTCAAGACCTTCTTAAGTAGATCAATGCCAAAATATTCTGCTTATGAGGGTTTGGTAGGTCGACGGTCAAGTCTTCTTTTTTCATGTAATATGGATGGGGGCCGCTGCTGAGATAAGGTCCAACAAAACCAAGCTCTCGTAAGCGTCTAACCATTTCGTTCCATGAGACACTTGTGAGCTTAGACAACTGCCTCGACCCTTGAAGGTATATCTATCGTATGCCCATTAACGGGTGGTATAGCCAACCCCAGCCTTAGTCTCAAGGCTATCCAGCCTTCGATAACGCCTAACAGATTTTCGCGGCACTCTTCCAGGGTCTTGCCCGAAGCCCAAACACCTCTCAGTTCCGGGACCTCTCCATAAAATGGTTCAGGGTCGTCGATGATCTCATAAGGGGCCCTGGATAGCGCCGCATGAATGTACTCAGAGAACATATCGAGATACTATTAATTCCCTAAATGAATTTAACATTATCCTGTCCCAGCCTTATACGGACTAAAATGGGATACTCCAAATACGGCCAACACCGGCGAAGCTGAAGCTGCACCCGCGCAGCCTGAGCCCCGCTCCTCATAGTAGTTTGCGCTCGATTTGATCGGATGCTCTGCCAGCTTTCTCTCTTGACCCAAAATCGACCCCGTAAGGAGACCGAAATGCTTTTTCATTAATTTAACCATCTCAAACCTCACGATGGATGCTGTTAGATCTAAGGGTCGTGTTATCGGGTCAATGGTCTCTGCCGTAGAACTGGAGCAGATCAAGCAGCTGGTTGAATCGGGCGTCTACCTGAACACCTCTGACTTCGTCAGGGATGCCGTAAGGGACAAACTCGCAGCCATCAAGACCATAAAATACCGTGATGTGGATTATGAGACCGCCAAGAAGGAAGTCATGGGATATTTCCAGGAAAGAGGCGAAGCATATCCCTCCGAGATCGAGGAAGATCTGGAACTCGATTATAAATTGATCTGCCAGATCGTAGACGAACTTAAGAGAGAAGGACGCCTGGCGGTGCTTTGATGGAGTGTTACAAGGTTGGAGACTCCGTTCGAGGCTACAGAATCCGGGCCGAAGCTAGGAAGGTCAGCGACCCGCGGGTTATAGCAAAGACAGGAAGACATATTGCCCAACGAGTGATCCTGACGGAGAACGCCGAAGCTATCATAGAGCGAAAACTTGGATGGATTCCAAAGTAAAAGATAATCGATTTGATGCTGAGTCGATCAATATAAATTTCTAGGCCGCTTGAGGATAACTAAAATCCTAACCTGCTACGTCTTCATACGGCGTTATGCGCGATCGACTTATATTATAAATATAAAACATCTCCGACCTGCAGCATGCGTTGCGGGCTCTTTTCTACAGAGCCTGGCCGCACTATTCCAGAGTGACATTTAAATACGTAAAATGGCTAAATGCAGTAATAGTCAGTAATAGTGCTGTTGGAGTATACAGAATATGGCAAAGGCGCTGAGGCTTGGTTTAACCCTAAACGACGAAGATGCCAAGGTATTTTGGCAGAATGAAAACACCTATGTCGTTACCCCTGAGCAGAAGCTCCAGCTTAAGGCAGCACAAAGGATATATCAGTCTCATCCAATCAAGTTTTGATGGCCTCAATTGATTGGGACAGTATAAGCGTTGAGCCATTAAGCAGTCATCACGATTTTAGTGATTTTCATTGTGCAAGCGACGATTTAGATGATTTTATAAAAAACGATGCCCTTCATGAGCAGAGGTGCATGTTGAGCAGGACCTACCTTTTCTTCTATGAAGACGTGTTATTGGTTTTGTCTCCCTAAGTGCTGATTCAGTTGCGGTACAACGTTTAAAGACTGATGACATAGTGAGAAAGCAAGATGGTAGGTCTCTATTTTCTAATCTCCCGTGTATCCTAATAGGTCGCATGGCAGTGATAAAGCAATATGAGCGTAAAGGACTCGGAACCAAAATTCTAAAGTGGGCAGTTGGACTGATAACTGATGTGGTTTGCAAGGCGGTCGGGTGTAGATACATAACTGTAGACCCTAAAGCAGAATCCCTTGCTCTTTATATGAAATCCGGTTTGGGATTCACGCAGATGTAAGCGTTAAAACCAGGGAAAATTGAGACAAGATATTATATAAATATTTATAAATTATTGAGTGAGTAGCACTTCTCATTTGCCTGGGGTCAGAGACATTTTAGAACTATATCTTAATAGAATGTCATTCAAGGCGAATATCAGAAACCATCAATGAAATGGGGAGAGATTGCCATGAAAGAACATAAAGATATAAAAAATTCGAAGAATTCAAATCTTCACCCAACATCGCAGTACTTTACCTGGTCTCCAGCAATCTGCTGTTCTTGATATTCGCGTGGGATGAGACCCCTCGCACGTATTTCACCGATTTTTCATGATGAATATATGGTTGCTGTGAATTATTACTGCAAGTAGGCGGACTAATCCATGTTAGCTATATTGGCATCGAAACATGGTTATTCTAATAGCGCTTTTCAATAATTTAGATAATGAAAAGGAGTAAACATTATGAATGAAGATAGCAGGGCCGGCAGAGGCACGTCGAACCGGGACTGGTGGCCGAACCAGTTGCGGCTCGATATTCTGCACCAGCATTCCTCTAAGTCCAACCCGATGGGCGAGGACTTCAACTACGCGAAAGAGTTCAAGAGCCTTGACCTGGCGGCTGTAAAGAAAGATCTCGCGGCGCTGATGACCGACTCGCAGAACTGGTGGCCGGCGGACTTCGGCCACTATGGCCCTCTGTTCATTCGCATGGCGTGGCACAGCACCGGCACGTACCGCGCCAATGACGGCCGCGGTGGCGGGGGTAGGGGCCAGCAGCGCTTCGCGCCGCTCAACAGTTGGCCGGACAACGTCAGCCTGGACAAGGCGCGTCGCCTGCTCTGGCCGATCAAGCAGAAGTATGGCCAGAAGATTTCATGGGCCGATCTGATGATCCTCGCGGGGAACGTCGCCCTGGAAACGATGGGATTCAAAACGTTCGGTTTCGGAGGCGGTCGCGAGGACGTCTGGGAGCCGGATCAGGACGTCTATTGGGGATCTGAGGACACGTGGCTGGGTGATAAACGCTACTCCGGCGACCGGGATCTCGAAAATCCGCTCGCTGCCGTCCAGATGGGATTGATCTACGTCAATCCGGAAGGCCCGAACGGCAACCCGGATCCGATCGCGGCGGCCAAGGATATCCGCGAGATTTTCGCGCGCATGTCCATGAACGACGAAGAGACCGTTGCGCTCATCGCTGGCGGTCACTCCTTCGGCAAAACCCACGGCGCTGGCCCAGCGTCCCATGTAGGGCCTGAGCCAGAAGCGGCCAGTATCGAGGAGCAAGGCATCGGCTGGAAGAGCAGCTTCGGCACGGGCATTGGCGGTGACGCGATCACCAGCGGCCTGGAGGTCACCTGGACCCCCACGCCAACGAAGTGGAACAACAAGAACTTCTTCAGGAACCTGTTCCGCTACGAATGGGAATTGACGAAGAGCCCGGCCGGTGCGCATCAGTGGCAACCGAAGGGTGGCGCAGGCGCCGGCACGATTCCGGATGCCCACGACCCGTCGAAGCGTCACGCGCCAGGCATGCTGACCACTGACCTTTCCTTGAGGTTCGACCCCGCCTACGAAAAGATTTCAAGGCGTTTCATGGAGAACCCGGACCAGTTTGCAGACGCCTTCGCCCGCGCGTGGTTCAAGCTGACGCACCGCGACATGGGTCCGCGCGCACGCTATCTCGGTCCGGAGGTTCCAGCGGAGGAGCTCATCTGGCAAGATCCCATCCCAGCGGTCAATCACGAGTTGATTGATGAGAAGGACATTGCCTCCCTCAAGGGCAAGATCCTGGCTTCGGGCCTGTCTGTGTCGGAACTGGTTTCAACAGCCTGGGCGTCGGCGTCCACGTTCCGTGGCTCCGACAAGCGCGGCGGTGCGAACGGTGCCCGCATTCGTCTGGCACCGCAAAAGGACTGGGTTGTCAATCAGCCAGCTCAGTTGGCGAAGGTCCTCAAGACCATAGGGAGTATCCAGAGCGCGTTCAACAGCACACAGTCTGGCGGGAAGAAGGTCTCCCTCGCTGACCTGATCGTTCTTGCCGGTTGCGCCGGCATCGATCAAGCGGCTAAGAATGCCGGCCAAAATGTGACGGTTCCCTTCACGCCGGGACGCATGGACGCCTCGCAGGAACAAACCGACGTGGAGTCCTTCGCCGTGCTCGAACCGGTCGCGGATGGGTTCCGCAACTACCTTAAAACCAAATTCTCGGTATCAGCCGAGGAGCTACTGGTCGATCGGGCGCAATTGCTGACGCTGACTGCACCTGAGATGGCAGTTCTTGTGGGCGGCATGCGCGTCCTGAATACCAACTTCGGACAGACCCAGCACGGCGTCTTCACGAAGCGGCCGGAGGCTCTGACCAACGACTTCTTCATGAACCTTCTCGACATGGGAACGACGTGGAAGGCGACTTCGGTTGCCGGGGACGCGTTCGAAGGGCGTGATCGCAAGACGGGTGAACTGAAGTGGACCGCCACGCGTGTCGATCTGATCTTCGGTTCCAACTCCCAGCTCCGGGCCTTGGCGGAAGTCTACGGATGTGAGGACTCCCTGGAGTTGTTCCTGCATGGCTTTGTAGCGGTGTGGAACAAAGTCATGAACCTTGACCGTTTCGACCTCGCCAGAGCGTAGAATAAACGTCTTCGAGGGCTTCTGACAGGGGCGAAAAAAAACGATCAGCTAACAATCGGTTCCAGCGGATGGCGTATCGCCGCCGCTGAACCGGAATGTTCAGATCTTGGCCCAGAGTTTTAGGATATCCAAAAGATACCGGCAAATTTGGTGGTAACTTGCGCAAAGGGCTAATTCCAGCCTCTTGCAGTATATACAACCTGCAAGTTATTTCCTTATTTTTCGCTGTTGCGTAACCTAACTAAATTATCATAAAAGCGAAATTGAGGTCAAACTCCCTGCTATACGCGCCAGATTATACAGAACGTCTTGAACTTAGCCGCTCTCAGAAAAACCATAATCGGGCAATTGTCGATGAATCATTTCATAGTTGTACCAGAACGACCGGTTGGCCAGATGGGTGAGTTGGGCCATTTTTGGCAGTTGTATATCTCACTATGAATGTTAATACGTGCATCTGGACTTCACCCTTGTCAGGATAGTGCTAAATTCATTCAAGGCGTAATGGGGTCTGATGTTTGCAGAGTATATAGCGGCCACCTTGGAGATAGCGGTTTACAAGACACTTATTGGTGAAGGAGAGCCTATTTTCGTCTCTGTTCCCCAACTGCCTGGCGCATGGGCTACAGGCAAAACCCTCGAAGAGGCGAGAAGGGAACTTATTGGAGTTATAGAAGAATGGGTGTTTTTGGGCATCCGGCTAGGTCATACTATCCCTCCGATAGGCGGACATACGGTAAATGCTCCCCAGGAGACGGCTGTTGTCGAATAGGCACCCATTTTTCCTTCTCTAAGGACTTGAATTCAATCAAGATTTGCTTGCAACCTCTTAGACTTTCTTGATTAGACTTTCTTGATCGGAATAACCTCATCCACTGCACAGGCTGCAATCTTCTCCGCCAGCTTTGCCAGCACGTCTTTTCTCATTCCGCCAACGAACTTGATCGAGCCGACTACAAGGTGGCCGCCGCCGCTGACACCGCCGTTGGGGATCTCTACCATAAGCTCGCGAACCATCTGGGGGATGTTCATGCGAACACCCCGAGATCGAAGCACTGCAAAGTCCGGGCCGTAACCTATGGTCAACACAGGCTTTCCGGCGAACTTCTGGCACAGCCTATCGTGGACCTCACCGCTGGTCTTTCCGGGTGGCGGGAAGGTAAACTTATGGGCGAAGTTCTCTACGTCCAGAACGTTCATGATCACGCCGTTGGGGAGCTTGGTGCTCTTGACGTTGCCCATCGTTGCCCTTAGCTGCTCGTCGATCATGCCGTTTGCCTGGTCGCATAGAAGATCGACTATCTTCTGATGACGGTCGAGTCTGCCGAGGCACAGGATATCGTTGATAAGGCCTCGCCCCTCGTTGAACCGCAGCCAGAAGGCCTCGTAGTCCAGGGCGAGCGCCATTTTCTTGAGATCCTCGAGCCCGAACTTGTCCTCCACCAGCTTGATGTACCTTTCACGTTCCACCGCCTCGCTTCTGTCGCCAACGGCTGAGACAGCAGGGAAGTGCTTAATCTTGCTCTCAACCTCCGGGTAGATCATCCTGGCAATCTCAGTGGCCAGCATTCCAGTGGTGACACCAAAGTCGCCGCCGGCGTGAGCCGGATTCACGTGACCTATGAGGTACTGATCAACCACATCGTTGGGATGGTGGTGGTCCACAACCAGCATCTCAAGGCCATAGACCTGAGCCTGCTTCATGGCAGGTACGTCCTCCTCGGTGGAGCCGTTGTCCATCAAGACGATGAGGGGCATCTTCTGGCCGTGCCTTGTCTGGTCTTCCAGGGCGTAGCTGAGGTCCTTGGTCACGTCCTCCAGCTCGTAGAACGGAGCCTTGGAAGGAGCGCGCCGGTAGTTGTAGTACTCGGAATCCGGTCCGCCGACCTCCTTTATCAAAGGGAGGATGGCCGTCTCGATGGCCACAGCAGCGGTAATGCCGTCGGCATCGGCGTGGTGTCGTACGACTATTGGCTGAGACTTTAGGACAGCTCGGCGGATCTCCTTGGCAACGGCCAGCATGGCGGGCTTGAGCCTTGTCATGACCTCGCTCTCTACCAGGAATCCAGGGTCCGATGGTTCAGCCCTTTTATCGATGGCCTGCTCAATCTGCTCCTTTACCTTTGATGCCTCTCCGCCCCACAGCTGCTTCAAGGATCTGATCTCGATCTGAACCTGGCCGTTACGCAGGGTTACCTCCCCGACCATCCTGACCATCATCTCGCTGTCGATATCGGCGTAAGCCCGTACGCCAGCGCGCTCGAAGGCCGCCCCGAAGACCAGTCCGCTGTCGTCGGCAACTGTGAAGATGGTAGGCCCGCCTGTCTGCTTGACCTGAATCACCTCGCCCTTTATGCTGACCAATTTACCGACCTGCTTATCCAGCTCTGCCGTTTTGGAGACCGGCAGATCCTTATCAACCTCGACTGTGTTGTACTCCTTCAGCTCAACGGGCTCAAGCTCGATGTTGCCGTTTGGAGCCACGTTCCTGACGCAGACCAGGATAGGATCTCCCACCTCAGGCTTGGATTTCAGGTATTTGTTGTGGGCAAGGCCTCTGACGTGGTCGTTTAGATCTACGAAAGCGCCGAAGTTGGCCAATCCATTGACCTTTCCCTGGTAGACGTCGCCGACGACAACATCTCCCGTATCGCAGGCCTGATCGAGGATGTGCACCAGGGGCTTCTTTGAGCACTTTTCGCACAACTCCTTCTTGGTCGTGAGCTTGGCGCCGCACACAAGGCAGAGGTATTCTCGCCCGAGGCCGCGGCAAGCCTCACAGGACTCGGTGACCGGGATGCTTCCAGATCCGTGACAGACGGTGCATTTGGCTGAGCCACGCTCTATCAGCTCCTTCATATCGCTATCTGAAGCTTCACCAAGGCTGATGGACTCGGTCTTTCCGCTGCCGTTGCAGTTTGGACAGGTCTTCTCCCCAACTTGGAGGTACCCCTTCCCTTTGCATTCCTCGCACAGGTTCATCAATAGGAGAGAAGTGCCACATGAATTTATCTATTTTGGAAGGGAATAAATAGCAGGCCAATTCTCAAAGCCTGCCATGCGAGTTACAGTTCTGCGTCTGGGCCACAGGCCGGAGCGGGACAAGAGGATCACCACCCACGTAGGCTTGGTATCCAGGGCGTTCGGAGCCGAGAAGATGCTTCTGGTCGGGCGCGACCCTAGCGTAGAGGAGAGCCTGGCAGACGTAGTGGAGAGATGGGGCGGTGACTTTCGCCTCAAGACGGACGTGAGCTGGAAGGGTGAGGTCGTCCGCTGGAAAGAAGCCGGTGGCAAGGTTGTCCACCTGACCATGTACGGATCCAGAATGCAGAGCGTCATAGATGAAATCAGGATGCACGACAATATTTTAGTTGTAGTGGGAGCTGAAAAAGTGCCGTCAGAGATGTACGATCTTGCCGACTGGAACGTGGCCGTCGGAAGCCAGCCCCACTCCGAGGTAGCAGCCCTTGCAGTCTTCCTCGACCATCTCATGGAAGGGCGTGAGCTGACAAAAAATTTTGATGGCGGACTTGAAATAATTCCGTCTCCGAGGGGAAAACAGGTTGTCGGCCATCGTAAGAAGGATTTTCCGGATAAATAAGACTGAGTTGTGGAGGATTTCTGGTCTTGCAATAGGATTATTCGATCTATGAAGATTCTAATCGTGGGCTATAGCGTCAGGCACATAGCCTGCTCCGCGGCAAGAGCCAGCCATAAGGTCTTCGCAGCTGATAGCTTCTGCGATCTGGATCTGGAGGCCTGTTCCTACTGCATCGCGCTCCTTCCGCAGCTGCTGGATGCTCCGCAAGCTGAAAGCCTGATCCAAACCTATGTGGAAAAGTTTTCTCCTGATGCTGTTGTCCTCGGTCCGGGACTGGAGGAGACCCGGGTAAATGGGGTCCGCGTCCTGAACAACCCGCCGGAGAAGGCTGCACTTGTCTCTGATAAGCTCTGGCTGGCCGGCTGGCTGGAGAAGAGAGGATTCCCGTCCATACCCACTAGCGAGTCTCCGGAAAAGGCCAGCTTTCCGGCTGTGATTAAGCCCCGAAAAGGAGCTGGTGGTGTGGGCTTCAAGCTGGTGAAAAGGGCTGAGGACCTGAAAATGGAAGAAGACATGATGCTGGAAGAAGGGATGATAATCCAGGACTGGTTATCCGGCATGCCGGCAAGCGTATCCGTAATAGGCACCGGTCGAGATTCAACGGCAATAGCCGTAAACGAGCAGCTCGTAGGCGCACCCTGGGCAGGAGCCGATGGATTCAGGTACAGCGGTAATATAACTCCGCTGGAAATCTCTGCCTTGACATCCTGTGAGGGCAGGCCACAACCTGAAATGGCCAGGATGGCGGAGGAGATCGTCTCGGAGCTTGGGCTGGTTGGAAGCAACGGCGTAGATTTCCTTCTGACCGAAAGAGGGCCAATGGTGGTTGAAGTGAACCCGCGATTTCAGGGCAGCCTGGACGCCGTGGAGATGTCAACTGGAAAAAACGTCTTCCAGGCCCATGTTGAATCTTTTAAAGGCATTTTGCCTGAGATAACGGTGCCCAAGAACGTTGCCGGGAGGGCCATCTTCTTTGCCGATGAGAACGTCAAGATCGGCGAACTCTTGACCCGCTGGATTACGGAAAAGGATTGGATTACAGATGTTCCCAGACCAGGATCGGTTATAAAGAAGAGCGATCCTGTCGCGTCCGTCCTGGCCACAGGAAGACATCGTGCAGAGGTCCTGGACCTATTGATGGCGCGGACCGCCATGCTGCGAACGGCAGTAAAATCCCAGAGCTAAAGTTTGTTTAAGTCGACCGGCGAATAATCACCAGGACACAACCCTGTAGAGCCAGTTGCAGAAGACCGTTACGGCCTTGACGTCCCCTGACCCCTTCTCTAGCTTCTTCTTCTCCTTCTCACTGTACACGTCTTTTCCGCCCTGCTTCTTTTCATCCATCCATGTCATGGCTCACAGGTAAATCTATTCAAAAATATAACCATGTCGGTCTCATCACAGTTAGTCATACCTTTTTTCTAGTTTTGCATCCAGAAGCGAAATCATCCCTGCCAGGAAGGTCCAAGAAAGGCAATATGTCCAAGAAAAGTAATATTTCCTAAAAGGCAATGTCTCAAAAGGTAATGCCGGAAAAAGGTAATATATGTAGAGCGGGAAGGATAATGGAAGAATTACTGATGAGGATCTGATGAAATCACCGGAAAGGATAACCATCGCCCTAGATGAAGAGACGGCTGGCCTGTTCAAGAAGATGAAGGATGACCTGGGGATTTCGCAGAGCGAGCTCATGCGTGAATCGCTGAAGTTCTACAGCAAGCACAAGTCCCTGTTTGAGTTTACAGAGGATAAGCAGGTCTACACCCATGCTGAGATGCTGTCGGCAGGCGAGCACATAATTCTGGACATAGATCATTGGATACTGTTTCTGAACTTCATTGAAACCCACCCAGATAAGGAGAAGTTCTGGGAGCTACACAAAGAGGTCTGCCAGGCTCATGCCGAGCAGTTCAAGCACAAGCTCTACAATGCCGAGAGCATCCTCCGAAGGCTTGAGATGTGCAATCTGTTCCAGTTGTCGAAGAGATCCAAGGAGGAGTTCACTCTAATCTTTGGCTCGGATCTCCCAAAAAAGTTCGTTAAGGCCGAACTGGAGGAGATCTTCAAGGGAATGGGCTTCATGGTGGAGATCAAAGAGGACTTTTCCAAGCTTAGGGTAAAGGTGATCCACGACCTCTAACCCTGAAATTATTTCAAACTATTGATGCTACTTTAACAGCCGCTTCTCGAATATTGCACGGCACTCACTGCTGAAACTCGATATGGCATAGGCTATCTGAGGCAACAACGTTGACAAACCATTATAATCGCCTTGGGAAAGCGTGTACCTGTCGAAGAAGATCCTCTGCGAAGGTCCCGTCTTCGAGGTATTATATGAAGTGCTCCAAATGCGATGATACCGCCATTGTATCTCAAAGGTATTCGTGCACTCACCTTTGCGAAAGGCATTTCGTTGAGGATTTCGAGGATAGAGTAAAAGATACGGTGGCAAAGGGTCGGGTGCTGCAAGGCGGAGACCGAATCGCTGTTGCTCTGAGCGGTGGCAAGGACAGCACCGCCCTTCTTTACATCCTGAAAAAGATTCTATCAGACAGAAAGGACATAACGATGTTTGCCGTCACCGTTGACGAGGGAATTGTTGGGTATAGAGAAGACACGATAAAATCGGCCCGAAAGATTACCGAAGAGCTCGGAGTCGAGCACGTCATAGTCTCCTTCAGAGACGAGTTCAGCTTGAGCCTGGACGAGATAGTCGCAGGAAAGAGAGAGGCTCCTTGCACTTTCTGTGGGGTCTTGAGAAAGAGCCTATTGAACCGGACGGCCAAGGTGTACGGGGCAACGAAGGTGGCTACAGGCCACGATCTTGACGACGAAGCCCAGTCGATATTGATGAACTACATGAAAGGAGACATAGAACGCCTGGGCAGGTTTGCGCCTCGACGAATACAGCCGGGTTTGGTACCCAGGATCAAGCCGCTGAAGAACATTCCTGAACGAGAGACCGCTCTGTACTGCATGGTCAAGGGATTCTATGTGAAGATGGCAGAGTGCCCTTATGCAAGCTTGTCTCTCCGTTCGGATGTGAGGGATATGCTCAACAACCTGGAGATGAAGTTTCCAGGCACCAAACAGTCCTGCATGAAGGGGTTTGACAGCCTCTCGGGTCTGCTGGCTGTGCGCTACCCGCCTATGAAATTATCATCCTGTGGGCTTTGCTGCGAGCCCTGCGTTGGGGACTTGTGCAAGGCGTGCCAGCTTCTGAACAGACTAAAGACTGCTTAACCTGCATGCTTGTACAGCCTTTACAGTCCTGATTAGAAAAGTTGGTCTCTTGAGGTTCGAGCCATGATGCGGAATATCCGTCTGGAGAGCTTTCATGAAGCTATCCCGAGTGATGCTATCCGGAAGGCCAGAGCCGAAGCACTGGGTTTGAATCACTTGAAATAATTCCGGTGAAGAAGAATTCGTATTACTGATACCTGAGCTTTGGTTCTAATCACTAATTCGAATACCTTTTTCATAATCCTTTATATTAGGTGGAGCCTACTATCACTCATGATGATAAGACAGATCATATCGTTCTTAATAACCAGCTCTGACCGCATTGCATACGTTTCAACAATCCCGCATTCGAGGCATCTAAATATCAATATATAAAGTAAATACCAACAGCTACAAGAACCACTGACATGAACTTCTGCACCAATGTACTTGAGTTAATCTCTTCGGTGATTAGACCGGGTTTAATTTGGCTTAGGGCTACCACAGATATCAAGGTCATGAAGGGCTGGAGTGCGCCCACCGTCGTGACCAGGGACACAGATCCCAAGGCATAGGCAGATATGGAGCATATTACACCCAAAAAGTGGAATGTCTCTTCAGAAAGCAGAGCACCAATTGCCGACGTGTGATTTCCAAAGAAATTCAAAGTATCTCTGCGAACCCCTTTGTCTGTCATCAGAGGCGCTACCATTATGAGATTACCAATCGAAGACCAGGCAAATAGGTTCCACTCATTCATCGATGCTAGTAAATATTTAAGAGCTAGATAATAAAATGCGGTGAACGCCCAATAAATGTAGAATTGCTTTACGGCCGGGGATATTCCGGGTAGACTACCATTTCCTTTGAATCTGTAGGACACAAGTACAACGCTGACGGTCAAAAGCAATCCTCCGATATAATGTTTAAGGGTCAAAGTCTCCCCTAGGAGGATTGCCGCGCCTAATAATACGAAGACAAGATATAGATATTCTAAGGCTGCAACCCTGGACACCTCCTCATTTTGCATTGCCCTCATGTAGTATATGGCAGGAATTACCTGGAAAGATCCTAAGAGTATGGCAAAGATGGATACCGGATAAGTAAACTCGACACCCGCAAAAATGAATATGGGAATAATGAACAGCTGCTGTACAAATATCTGGCAAATTATATAAGATTTTGGATTGAAAGAATGATTGCTCAAGATGAACTTATCCAGTAATCCTGATGCAGAAAAGAAGACAGTGCTAATTAAAGCGAGAATTATCCAGCTCACATTCTTGAGTTCTCCAAATACAAATCTGCTTATTTATTCTTTTGCAATTGCACTTGTGCTTAGTAGCCATCATTCTTACCCCAAGTCCACACTACAGGTATCTACTTCACTCTTACGAATTTATTATTCTTAATATAAATTCTTAGCTCAAATACTGATTATTGTTGCTTCTTGAATGAGGAAATTCGAATGGTTATGTCGTAAAATCTAAATAAATTCTCCCAGATCTTAGCCAAAGATACTACTATCTGGATTGATTTCATAGGAGGACTTGCTAATTTATTAAGAAATTTTATAATTCTGTCGAATCGCCTTTCTAGCTCCTATAGTCGAACACGCTTTCCGCACCGATGTACGCGCGAATATGATCCGGTACATCAAAGTAGCCACCAGAACAGCAGGGCAGCCAGCTATAGTTCTCCTGAAGCAGCCGAATTGGCACCTGGAGGGTCATGTTCTTCTCGATATGGAAGTTTCCAATGTAGTCTTCCTCTATGTCCAGGGACGGATTTCTCAAAGCTGTTGCTGTGGGAGACTGGCCGTTCGGTGGCATGCCGCCCTTCAGTACTCCTATGCTGACCTTGCCTTCTTGGACGTCCTCAGCGACCTTCATCTGGACCCCATCATTGGCTGTCATCCCGTATTCGTCCCGATGACTGCTATCTTGAGCTGACATATCAAGTGTCTGGCTCAAATTATGGGCGCTGCTTACTTCATGGTTCATGGAGACACCCACTGCCTTGCTCTTTATCCATGTCTGTTGGCCTGTTTGCGAATTGTAGCTGATAGGGTGATCCGCGTAGTAGCCCTTTCCTATAGCAATTATTTTGGGAGCCTGGGCAAAAACGTTGTGCTCTTTTGCTTGGAGGGCAGAGGTGTTGTTATTGTAGGCGCCGCAATTGATGGATTCGCTATTCCGAATAACTGCTACTGGATACGATGTGTCCGCATAGGCATGTGAGACAACGGCAGTGCCCAGGAGAACAACCAGGACCAGCCAGGGTAACATCAATCTCATCAGATCACTCACACCTTAAAGAGGGCACGGCTCCTCTTGCCAACTCTGCTATTTTAAGCTCCAACCACGTATTTTAATCTGATGGGCTCAGTGGGGAATAAAGACTGCGGCTCCGAATCGTTCATACTTGTTTTGTTTTGATGAAGCTTAATGTATTCCGATCTGAATCAAAACCGATCTGAATCAAAAAACCTTTAAGTACGATTGAAACCATATTTAGACGGTACTGAATGCGATTGTATAGGGTGTGGTGGATACCGCTCAGAAATATCAATGCACTATCTGCGGATATGTTTATGATCCTGAGAAGGGAGATGCAGAATCGGGGGCCAAGCCCGGAACTGCGTTTGAAGATCTCCCTGATGATTGGTTCTGCCCTCAGTGCGGGGCGTCCAAAGCGGATTTTGAGAAGGTGTTGTGATGACCCTAGTTAGAGACATTAAACCAGGAGTTCAATGGGTAGGAGCCATTGACTGGGACCGCAGGCTCTTTGACGCCCTGATTCCTCTGCCCAATGGTACCAGTTACAACTCTTACCTGATAAAAGGCAGTGAGAAGACTGCACTGATAGACGCGGTCGATGCTTCTATGATGGACGTGCTGTTGGGCAACCTAAAAGCCCTAGACGTCAAGCAGCTGGACTACATCGTCTCTCAGCATGCTGAGCAGGATCACTCTGGCTCCATCTCGAAGCTGGCCGAGCTTTACCCGCAGGCCCAGATAGTAGCTTCCGGCAAGTGCAAGGAGCTGCTGGTGGCTTTCAGCCTGGTGTCCGAAGACAGGGTCGTGGAGGTCAAAGACGGCCAGAAACTCTCCCTGGGAGACAAGACCCTAGAGTTCATCAATGCCCCCTGGGTCCACTGGCCCGACACCATGTTCACTTATCTGCCCGAGGACAAGATCCTATTCACATGCGACTTCCTGGGCTCCCATCTGGCCACCAGCGATCTTTACGCCACTGACGAGGAAACAGTTTACAAGGCCGCCAAGAGGTACTACGCCGAGATAATGATGCCTTTTCGGCAGAATGTGCAGAGGCATTTGGCCCGGATCAAGGATCTAGGGATTGACATAATAGCGCCTAGCCATGGGCCTCTGTACAAAAGGCCCGAGTTCATGCTGAACGCCTACAGAGACTGGTCCTCGGACGACGTTAAAAACCAGGTGATCTTGCCATATGTTTCTATGCACGGAGCAACAAAAGCCATGGTCGACTACTTCGTGAACGCTCTGATAGTCCGCGGAATAACCGTTAAGCAGTTTGACCTCACAAGGACCGATATTGGAGAGCTGGCCGAATCTCTGGTGGACGCTGCCACGGTGGTTATAGGCTCTCCTACAATTCTTGCGGGAGCTCATCCTCTGGCTTTATATGCTGCTATTCTGGCCAATGCCCTAAGGCCCAAAACAAAGTTTGCATCCGTGATCGGCTCCTACGGTTGGGGCGGCAAGATGGTTGAGCAAATTGCCGGAGCCATGCCAAATCTGAAGGTCCAGGTACTCAGCCCTGTGGTTGCCAAAGGACATCCTAAAGAGGCTGATTTGAAGGCTCTGGACAAGCTGGCTGATGAAATCCTTGTCAAGCACAAAGAGCTAAAACTGGTATAGGTTGGTTGGGTTGAGTTATTCAATTGAAGTGTCGATCAACTCAGAATGGTCCCATGTACGGTACGCAGGGTTTGGTGCAAGATCGTAGCTGTGCAGACCATCGCTCTAGAAAGAAGGAAGAGAGCCCGATAGAAGACTGATATAGGAATTCAATAGAATAAATCTGATAGTTTGACTGCTGATCCAGAGATCATCTACATCCTAGTATTGTTGATTACAGGCATGATAGTGGGCTTTGCCTGTGGCCTTCTAGGTGTAGGTGGAGGCTTCATAATGGTGCCGGTTCAAATCTGGGCCCTCAACTCCATGGGAGTCGAACCGACAATTGCCACCCGAGTGGCGCTTGGAACGTCCCTAGCTGTCATCCTGCCCACAGCCCTCAGCGGGTGTCATGGTCATGCATGTAGAGGCGTTGTTCTGTGGAGGCCAGGCATTGCCCTGGGGCTCTCCGGCCTTCTGGGAGCATTTTTGGGAGGAACCATCGCCGCTCACGCCCCTGCGGATCTGCTACAAAGATTCTTTGGTCTGGTTGTACTCCTCGGAGGGTTGAGGATGCTTCTCTCCGGAAGGATTGGAGCAAAGGAGTCCTGCTTCAACGATGGAGAACTTAAAGGGAGCCCTCCCCAATATTTTGTCTTTGGCTCAGCCGTGGGGATAGTCTCAGGACTAAGCGGAATAGGAGGCGGAGTAATCCTTATTCCGGCCATGGTCATAGCCATGGGCTTCAGGATGCACCAGGCAATCGGAACATCGTCCATCGCCATCGCCATCATCTCGGTTGGCGGCATTCTGTCCTATGCGTTAAATGGCTTGGGCGTTGCGGGGCGGCCACCCTATTCTCTGGGGTACATCGACCTGTTTCAATGGGTGCTGTTAGCGGGATCCAGCATTTTCATGGCCCGTGCGGGGGTCAGAGTTGCCCACAGGATTCCAGCGGAAAGACTAACATATATTTTTATAGCTGTGATGCTATACATTGGTCTCCGGATGATAGGAGCTCTCGGATGGCTACATCTTTCATTTTAGAATTCCGCATTATCTGAAAACGTTTTATCCAATTGCAACGCCTCCGGAGAAGGCAACTACTAAATAGGCTGAAGGACCAGCTTAACTCCGATGTCCGAAGAGGCAAAGCAACAATACAGCATACGGGAACTCAAGGAACTCTACGCCCCTATAAAAGGGCAGATTGATGCAAGGCTAGTAGACTTCAGGCAAATCTGGGAGAAGGCTACCGATGAAGAGCTCTTCATAGAGCTGGTCTTCTGCCTGCTCACGCCTCAGTCCAAAGCCAAAACTTGCTGGAAAGCAGTTCAGCGCCTAACCAGAAAGTGCATGATATCTGAAGGCGAGCCATGCCAGATTCAGGAGGAGCTGTTCGGAGTCAGGTTCAACCGGAGAAAGGCCGAGTACATCTGCCTGGCCAGAAAGACCTTCTCAAACCGTCCCCTGAGGACGACCCTTAACGAATTCAACAACCCTTTTGAGGCCAGAGAATGGTTGGTCGAGAACGTGCTGGGTTTGGGCTACAAAGAGGCCAGCCACTTCTTAAGAAACATCGGCCAGGGCGAGGATCTGGCCATTCTTGACAGGCACATCCTAAAGAACCTGATGCTTCTGGGAGTCATTAAGGAGGTGCCTTCAACCTTGTCCAGAAAGACCTATCTGGATATAGAGAGAAAGATGACCGCGTTTTCGAAGGATGCAGGGATTCCGATGGGCAATCTGGACCTTCTGCTCTGGTACAAGGAGGCAGGAGAGGTGTTCAAGTAGATCTGTAAATCGATCCGAGCACCGATATGCCTTCTTCTCCAACAACGATCTGATTCTTCTCTAACCTGTGATTCACACCTCTCATCTTTCTGACTTGGATGTACCTTTTGACGTCCTCGCTTGCTTCGATAAGCCCGAGTTCTATTACACCGTCCGCAAGAAAATGCTCGGATCTGCCGGTGTCATAGGCGAGTAAAGATGCGCCTGATGGAGGGGTCTCCATTATCAGAAAGGATGTAAGCCCTTTGTCCCTCAGATTTGAGAAAAAGTAGTAAAGACTCCTTCTGAAGTTAGCCTCGTTCGATAATGAACATAAGGCGTTGAGCGAGTCCAGGGCAAATACGGTCAATTTTTCCTGTTTACATCTATAGAAATCTATAATTTCTTCGGTGACTTTTATCATATCAGGCTCATTGTCCTTCCATTCTGCCCGCATGTCGTTGTAATCGAACAGATGAAGAGCGTTATTCGTTGTTAGCCCCAAGCTCTCCATATTTTTCAGGTGACTCTCTTTGGTCTGCTCTAGGGTTGCGTAAAGTCCAAACTCGTTGCTTTTCTCGAGGTATCTGGCGATCATGCTAAAAACCAGGCTAGACTTCAAAGTGCCTTCTGCACCTGTAACCAGAATTATAGAGCCCTTGGGGATATCCCCATCTATTATCTTATCAAGGCCGTTTATGGTATCCCTGAACATCGGATCACCTTTTGACAAAAAACAGCATAGACTCCATGGCCTTGACGAATAATTCAATTTTATTTTGAATAGTTTCACTCTGTTCAGGAGCGATGAAATACAGCTTGGAACGCATGTTGCCCTTAGTAAACTCAACGTGAAGAATGCCCTCTTCTTCAAGGGAATACAGGATTGGGTATACGTTTCCCTGGCTTAGAAAGACGTTGCATCTTAAGAAGATCTCCTTGATCACATCATAACCACACATCGGTTTATTCGCCAGAACACAAAGCACGAAGATCTCCCTATTTGCCTTGACTATCCTGTCAACGAATCTTTTGTATTCTTCATCTTCTAATTCACTGATATTTTTTACTTCATTTGAATTTAATTCTTTTTCTATAATTTCTGACATAACTTTATAACAACCCTCCTTTCCTCTATTTTAATTCATGAGGATTTACTATAAAAGCGTTATGCCATTGTTCATGATTCTTGAAACATAAAGATACAAATAAATTCTTGCTCCTTGATAATCCGAGTACCGAAATTTTTTATACATGCATTTCAGAAGACCAAACTTAACATTGAGAATTACTAATCTGTAATACTTATGATACTTACTGAGCAGTTTTTCCTATCACTTTTAAACCTTGGACTGAAAAAAAGAGGTTGAAAGTAAAATAAACAATTTGATCGGGATTTATTGAGGGTTAGTAGTTCAATGATACCATCAACAGATGAAAACAAGGGAAACAACGCTTTTAAAAAGGCGCTGAATTTGTTATCCGCCGAAGGGCTCGACGGCGCGATGATGGTCGTCGAGAGAGAGCTTGAAAAGAGCCCGGATAGCTGGGAAGCCTTTGGTGCCATGGCCGATATCCTGTATTTTCGCGAAATGTATGGTTCTGCCT
Source organism: Methanotrichaceae archaeon (assembly GCA_963754945.1). GTDB lineage: Archaea > Halobacteriota > Methanosarcinia > Methanotrichales > Methanotrichaceae > Fen-7. Next base: position 210,308 of record CAVWIG010000028.1, on the reverse strand, counting down.
TACAGTCTTGTGAGAGGTCAATAAAGCTGAACCCAAATAATGCCTTTGCCTGGAACACAAAAGGAAACGCTCTGTACAAGTTAGGCAGGTATGAAGAGGCGATCTTCTGTTATAACCAGGCTATCGAGATCGAGCCGTTATTCGTGAGAGCATGGCACAACAAGAAGTTAGCCCTAGAAATACAAATGAGAGTTTCGAAAAACTAATCAATCGAAATACTTATATACTATTAATATTATAATATAATGCATGAGGACTCTCATTGATTTTGCCATTCGAGCAGAATATGCTCGAGTAAAAGCCCTCGGAGATGATCTATCCGAGATCGGATCGTTGATCAATTGGGAGCGTTTCAGATTTTTGGAACCATTGATATACAAAAATAAAACTAGCCGCGGAGGTCGTCCGAACATTGACATCGTGATTATGGTGAAAGCTCTCGTAATTCAGCATTGGTTTGGTCTAACAGATCCAGAACTGGAGCGACAGGTTGCGGATAGGATCTCTTTTCGTATTTTCCTTGGCACCACTGAAGTAATTCCTGATTTCAGCACAGTTTGGCTATTCCGTGAACGTTTGATTAAGTGCGACGTATACGATGATCTTTGGAATGAGCTTCAAAGGCAGCTCGATGAGATGGGGTTTACTGTAAAGAATGGCACTATCCAGGATGCAACCTTCATAACTTCGGACCCAGGTCGGAAGAGGAACAAGAAAGACGAGCAAGGCGGGGACAAAAAGGAAGGTCAAGATTCCGAAGCCACCAGTACGAGCCTGAATCAGGAGTTTGATAAAGAGCTAATTGGTATTTCAAATAATATTATTGATGACAAGGCCAAACCACAGAGACTCGAAGAAGAGCCAATAAATGAGGGAAGTTGGGCAAAAAAGGGTGTCAAATCCTTTTTCGGATATAAAGGTCATATCTCAATCGATACCAATTACCACCTTATCAGATATTTTGAGACTACAACTGCTTCTGTACACGATAGTCAGGTAGATCTTGGAATTGAAGGGCTACCACGTTACGCCGATAAGGGATATGATGGTGCAAAAACTCGAGGATATGATGCAGCCATGAAAAAAGCTACAAGAGGTCACAAGCTTGGAATCATAGATCTTCTGAGGAATAAGAGAATCAGTAAAACGCGATCGCACATCGAAAGATGCTTCGCTGTTATGAAGCGGGGGCATAAGGGAGCACATGTTTATGTAACAACTGTCGCAAGAGCTGGAGTAAAATTCATGATGAATTCGGTCGTTTACAACCTGGAACAGTTGAAATATTTAGTGCATAAACAAACAGCCTAGCGGAAGCTCTCTAAAAAAGCGCAAAAATTAGAAACAACAAGGTAAATTGAAATCTAATAAGCCAATTTAGGGGTGAAATATGCTAAAAAACCACTATAAAGATTGAAAATATTAACGCAAGAATTTAAGGCTTCATTAACCAACACTAAATCGAAACCCTCAAATGAAAAAATCAACTCAGAAAATATCCCTATCGAATTAGGACTTACGCACTTGGCAGAATCTTCTTATATTGCATGGACTATATTAAGACCTACAAATAAATGGAATAGGGCTGAACTTGAATCCTTCCAAGTGCGATGATCTTGATTATATTCACTTTCTGATAGCATCAGTAGATGTTTTTACCTGTACCGAAGCCGCAAGGTGTCAGCCAGTCGGAGAAAATAGTTCATCGCATGATGCATTTACCCGTCTTCTACAAAGACAGCCTCCAGATACGGATACGTTGTGGAATGAAGTAAAGAATATTGTTCAGCCTCAAAATGGTTTCTTGGTAATTGACGATACGACGTTGGACAAGCCGTATGCCAAAAATATGAGCCTAGTTTATCATCAATGGAGTGGAAAACAGCATCGACTGGTGAATGGAATCAATATTTGTACGTTGCTGTGGACAGATGGAAACGCCATAATTCCCGTTGATTTCCGAATCTACGATATAGATGTTGACGGCAAGACAAAAAATGATCATTTTCGGGATATGCTTGCCAAAGCAAAAGAACGAAGTTTTCAGCCCCGTATTGTTCTCTTCGATAGCTGGTACGCCAGTGTAGATAATCTCAAAACCATACGGAAGTCTGGATGGCACTGGCTGACCCGATTGAAGAAAAATAGGCTGGTGAATCCAGATAACACAAAAAACATGCAAATCCAGGAGATAGAGATACCGCTGCAAGGCAGGGATGTGCATTTAAAAGCTTATGGTTTTATAAAAGTATTCAAGATAGTCTCTAATGACGGCGACATAGGATACTGGGCAACTGACGTGCTGGAGATGGACGAAGCTAAACGCGAAAAAATTGGTGGATATTCCTGGAAGATTGAGGAATATCACAGGGGAATAAAGCAATTCTGTGGAGTCGAAAGCTGTCAAGCAAGAAAAAGTCAGTCCCAGAGAGCACACATAATGTTCTCCCTGAGAGCGTTTCTCAGATTAGAAGTAGAAAGGCTTAGAATGGGAATGAGTTGGTTCGAATCTAAGCGAAGAATTATTCGTGAGGCAATTCGCGAGTATATAAAATATCCTATTTATTCATTGTCGAATGCTTCAACTGCGTAAGTCCTACGAATATAAAGTCACATGATATGAGGAGTGGGAAGCGGTTTACGAGATGAAGAACAAAAATACGCTAAAGAAACAAAACATGCACCTAATAATCTATCTTTGCGTGATGTATCCTAACACTTTCATGTATCGCGCCTCGTTTTAGTCAGCTCGCCGCCTCATAGGCCCAAATTCTGCCTATTTGCGGCGTATCTGGCGGGAGTTCCACTCTATCGTCTGGGCGAGCCCATCCTCCAGACGGGTCTCAGGCCCGTAGCCAATTTCTCTAGCCCTGTAGATATCCGCCAGAGAATCTCTAATGTCTCCAGCCCTCGGATCTCCGTGCTCTGGTCGGACACTGCACCCCAGGATCTTTCCTATCAGGAAAGCAAGCTGGTTCAAGTTTGTCCTTCTACCTCCAGCGATATTGAAGACGCCTCTGCCAGAGCGGCTGGCCATGATGTTGGCCCGCACAACGTCTTTGACGTAAACGAAGTCTCTGGTCTGCTCTCCATCGCCATAGATCACCGGCTGCTCGCCCTTAGTCAGCACGGAGATGAACCTGGATATCACCCCAGAATACTCGGACGACGGATCCTGTCTCGGTCCGAAGACGTTGAAGTACCTCAAGGAGACCGTCTCCAGGCCGTACAGCTCCCGGAAGACCTCGCTGTGATGCTCGCCGGCCAACTTTGAGACAGCGTACGGCGACTTTGGGTTCGGGCACATATCCTCCCTCTTGGGTAGCTCGGGCGAGTCGCCGTAGACTGCAGCCGAGGACGCAATTACCACCTTTCTCACGCCCGCGTCTCTGGCCGCCACCAGAACGTTGAGCGTCCCCTCTGTCCCTACCCTGCCGGTCCAAACCGGATCTTGAATGCTTCTCTGGACCGATGCAATAGCAGCCTGGTGAAATACACAATCCACATCCTGGAAAGCCGACTTCAGAAGAGCCAAATCAAGGATGCTGCCTCGAACAAATCTGGCATCGATCCCTGAAAGGTTCTCCACCTTACCAGAAGATAGGTCGTCTATCGCTACGACCTCGTTATCTTTAGCCAAGGCCTCTGCCAGGTTCGAGCCTATAAACCCTGCCCCACCGGTTATCGCCAGCTTTCGATCCATACAAGAAGTATCTTAGATCTGGATCTTCATGAACGTTGGGGCCATGGCAGACAGCAAAATCAATCGATAGAATAGCGCTATTTATGATTTCGCTAACTATATTATCAATATTGATAATATAAAATTCCTCGTCGGCACAGACTACACTACATGGGGCATCTGACTTGTGCCTGTGTCCTTTCCCAATAGCTCTGTGATAGTGGGGTAGTTACCATGAGTATGTCACTGTAACTACACCATGCAGATGGCCATTCAAAACTCCACGTTATCGAGCAGAGATTTACGACTGATCACAATCAACCATTGGAGAGCCCGTTATCTTTGCGTTGCAACGTGTTAGCGACAATCAAAAGCCGGGGTTTTACTTTATAAGGAGTTCAACTTTACAGGGCCCTACACGGATCTTCGCCTCTGGGTTAATGTATCCTCAAGGAATGCGTTCAAAGGCAACGAGTCGATCAGGAACCGCTGTCATGACCGATCAATTCAGTTATCGTTTTTCGACATCTCAGTCTCAGACGGCAGATCATTTCTGCCTTTCTCCTTTTTGAGATTCTTCATTGCTTCTCTGAACTCGATCAGGTCGTCTTGACATGTAATAATCTCGCCTCGCTACTATTATCAAGATAATTATATAAATGATTCGACTAGGCCCATCTTTCCTTCGATTTTCGGCCTCATCTCCACAGGATCAATTCCTTAGTTGTGGCTATATGAAAAATCCTTTATCAAAAATTTCATAATACAGCTTATATAACACTAAGTATACCACAACTAGGAATGCTACTATCTGAATAATCCCTAAGATAGTCTCCTACTGCTTCTTAGCAGATAACAGGTATCCAGCCGCTAGGATGCTTGATACTGCGAAGATGCCCTCGAATCCTGGCTGCTTGGCAGCAGGCGCTGACGTCCCAGTAGCGTTTGATGCGGTCGGTTGCACTGCACTTTTGTTCGCCGCTGCCGACTGCTCGCTGTCCTTTTGATCCGAAGTCACCGTCACGACGCCTATCATGGATGGATGAATGCTACAGTGGTAACTATATGTTCCAGGCTGTGAGAATGCAAACTTGAACTCGCTGCCGCTTTTCATGTTCCCAGAATCGAATTTGCCGTCATCGAGGGTTATCGTATGGTCTACTGAATCTTGGTTGACCCATGTGACACTTGTCCCAACCTGCACCGTAATTGAGTTAGGCTGAAAGGAAAAGCCCTTGATATCAACTGTGATCGCACCTGGCTGGCTTATATCAGCACAAATACCGAGGTTTATTGACAATATTAACAACATCGAGAGAACAATAAGTCCATTTCTTTTCATCTTAACCTCAACTCTTTTTGCTTTCTGCGTGATTGGTTTGGCTCATTATAGGATAAATAATTTTTGAATTTTGCCGGTGGTTCAGTTCCTTTAGGCCGATTTTTAAGTCATGTTTGCCTGTTTGGTCGCATTGCCGGAGGCAATAACAATGAATTGGCCCGTCATCTGCGTAGGGTGTATGTCACATCTGAAGAAATACGTCCCGGGATCGGTCGGCGCATCGAAGTTGTACTTGATCTTCGCTAGGCCTGTCACGGCCTGACCCCGGAAAATGACATTCTGTGCCGCTGCTGTTTTGTAAACAGAGAAGGTGTGAGGTACGCCACTGTCCCGGTTGACGAAGTTAACTGTGACATGCGCTCCAGATGGTACCGTTATCAAGCTCTTATCGAAGGCTATGTTCTCCGCTACAAGATCAACAGTATTGCTCTCTTGCCCTGACCCGGATTCATTAATCGCAGTTGCGTTAGGCTCTGTTGTGTTTGCCTTTGTAGTATTAGCTATCATTGCATTTTTCCCGGTAACATTTCCCGCCGATGCCTCAGAAACAGGCATTTTCATCGAGATCTGGCTTACCGCGGGCGCGACTTGTGGAGCTGAGGGCCAAACACCCTCACTCGGCAGGACGATGAACTGACCGTACATGACCTTTGGGTGTACGTCGCACCTGAAGAAATATACGCCGGGATCGACCGGTGCGTTGAAGGTGTAAGTGATCTTTCCAGGACCTATCAAGACACGTCCCTGGAAGATGACCGTCTTGGCTGCTGAATTTGCATACAAGGCAAAATTGTGAGGAACTCCACGGTCCAGGTTAACGAAGTTTATGTTGACCTGGGCTCCGGCGATGACCGTGATGTTGTCCCTGTCAAAATTCATCTCCTTGGCCAGGAGATCCACAGTTACTCTCGTGGATGGTTGTGGAGAAGTTGTCGATACAGGCTCTATCGTTTTGCCCTCAAAATTAATTTCAGTCGCTGTCGCTTGCGACGAGTTGGCCGCGGTTCCGTCCGTCCCTGTGTGTATTGGCTGGGCGCCCCGAGAAGCCGTCACGATTACCTGCGCCTGCATGTATGGATGAATCGCACATCTGTAATCGTAGGTTCCTGGATTCATGAAGGTGTGACTGAACTCCTGGCCTTGTCTCAGGACGTCAGAGCCAAACTCGCCGTTCATGCTGGTCACTGTGTGGGACACTGAGTCGTCGTTCTTCCAGGTGACTGTCGTCCCTATGGGCACGGTTGTCGAATTAGGATTAAAGGCAAAGCCCTTGATCTCCACAGAAACGGGCATCGCTGGCTCGACTGCCGCTCCGTTGTCCATCGGGGAGGTTGGTTTTGATGCGTTCATACCCGGCATATTCCCCTGATCATTGGGCAGAGAGCCATCAGGGGCCGTCACTACAACAACACCGAACATCGATCTGTCGTTCTTGAAATAATATTTGTAAACTCCTGTCTGCAAGAAAGTAAACCTGAACTCATAACCGATGGGTATGTTTCCCGAGCTGAAGGAAGCATCTGGGCAGGTTATGGTCTCATTGGCACCGCCGAGGTTTTTCCATGTAACTGTGGTTCCCATGGTAACTGTAATTGAACTTGGCTGAAAGGAGCCGCCTTTTATCTCTACTGTGTTTGCCGGGGATTTTGACTGGAATATGCATCCGGATAGGAATATGAGGGAAAATAATAAGAAGACTATAATGACCGGCCTCCCACATTTCATCCTTGTCACCAGGTAACCTCAAAAAGATCGATAATAGTAGTTCTACCTTTTTGTAGATAAAAGCTGCTCTAATATTTCGAAATCGCGACTTCATAATGGTGAAACAAATCAATGCCGTCAAGCGAGTCTATCGCTGCCCTGTGATTCAGGATTTCAAACAAGCTATCTTCTTTATGATACTCTGGCTCTCCTCCGGTGTCCCGGTGGTGTTGATCTGGTAGACATTTGTCCTGGATAGCAGAGCCTCAAAGAAACCGCTGCGAAGATTTCGCTTGATTTCGTTTTTTACAAGGAAATGCGGATTGAAGTAATCATTATCCTCCAGAATCCTCAGGGCATCGGCTGTTTCTAGCTTCTTCACGGACTCTTTGTCTTCCTGATCCCTCTTCAGGATTATCAATGTGTCCAAGGTCGTCAGGGGCAGTATTCTTCCTTTTCCTATCACTTGCCTCAAATCCACGACCGCCCGGCCTAGGTCGTCGAACTCTGCGCCCTTGACAAGTCCATCGAAATCTTTCCATATCGTCGCCAAGTCCGCTCTGATGTAGAAGTTCTTTTCCGAGCCGTAAGCCAGGATGTTATCTCCGTAGATCCGGGCGTAGAACCAGTCATCTGAGACAACTCGGACTTCCGGGCTCCTGAGCAGACCGTACGTGTGGGTGGTCTTTCCTGCCCCCGAACCACCGAGCAGGCAGACGCCTTTGCCTCGAATATCCAGGCATGCCCCGTGGACAGAGTAAATGTCGTGTTCATCCTCCAGAACATCACCTGCCAGGCTTAAAGCCAGCGATTTTATCCAGCCGTAGTAATCGATGTTGATGAGGAAGGCGGTCTTAGACTGAGGATCGTAGTAGACGGTGTTCTCTTCCTCCGACGGATCTTCTACAACGTAAAGACGTCCATGAGAGCGTATGCTCTGAGAGGCAAAATAGAAATTCTCCTCCCAGCGGTCTTTTACAGGACGTTTGCCCGTTAACAGCTTTATACAGCACCCGTATACATCGGATTTCACTTCGTGGAGAGCCTTGCTGCTATAATGTTCGACCATCTCGCACTTTCTTCCAATGGATATGAGCTCCACAGAGTAAGCCATCTCAATTTATCTCCTGACAATTGGATATCATCGGAGCGTTAAAAAAAGATTGGTCGGGAGAGAGCTAGCGGACTAGTCACGCTGGCTAAATTATGCTAGCTAATCATGCTAGCTAATCATGAGGGTCTTTTCTGGATTCCTCGTCATGGAGATAAAAGTGCGCCTTGGGCCTAAGCTCATCGTCAAGTAGGTAGACCAAAGGAATCCCGGTCGGTACTTCCACGTCCTCTATGTCCTGATCTGAGATGTCGTCGATGTGCTTAACCAGAGCCCGGATTGTGTTTCCGTGAGCCGAGATGAAGACCTTTTTTCCGACTAGCAGATCTGGTGCTATCTTGTCCTGCCAAAGGGGCAACAAACGTTTCAGAGTGTCTTTGAGGGATTCAGCCCTGGGGATATTACCTTTCAGCATCTCGTACCTAGGATCTTTGGCAGGATATCGTTCATCTCTCTCATCTATGGCTGGCGGCGTCTCAACGTAACCCCTGCGCCATCTATGGACCGCCTGGGCTCCGTACCTCCTTTCGATCTCTTTCTTTCTGCACCCCTGAAGAGCGCCGTAGTTCCTCTCATTAAGCCGCCAGGAGGGAAAGACGGGAATCCACATCAAGTCCATCTCTTCCTGGACTATCCACAGAGTCCTGATTGCACGTTTGAGAAAAGAGGTGTAGGCCAAATCGAAGGAGTATCCGCAGGTTTTGAGCAACCTGCCGGCGTGCCTGGCCTCTTCCTTGCCCTCATCGGAAAGGTCGATGTCGGCCCAGCCCGTGAACCTTTCCTCTCGGTTCCACAGGCTCTGGCCGTGTCTGAGCAGGATCAACTCGGGCATATTGTCCTCAGGTTAATTCTCTGAATTTATCTCTGAATTATATATCTTCAAGGCTGCCTCGACGCTTGCGTCCTCCACGGTAATGGCGTAGATGGCGTTGCTGAACCTGATTGCTTCGTCCAGAGGCTTCTGGTGGATGTTCCTGCCCGTGGCATTTCCTGAGGCACCACTGATATGGATCTGGTCGTGGAGCCGCTGCAGGAAGGACTTCACATCGAGGCTCGCCCCTCCGGCGCAAACCACCTTGGTCCTGCCTGCAGCCTGCACAGCCTCCTTGAACACCTGGCTAGATTCAAACCCCGGCTTCTCTGGGTAGTTGACCTTGGCAAAGTCGCTACCTAGCGCGGCTGCAACGCCGGCTGCCCCGGCGACCAGGTGCGGATCTTTTTCGTCTTTAACAGCCCTGCCCCGCGGGTACATCCAAAGGACGGTAACATATCCAAGCCGGTGGGCTTCGTAGACAAGCTGCGCTGCCTGGCGCAGAATCTCCGCCTCATGATCGCTTCCGAGATAGACGGTATACCCCACTCCCAGGATCTTCAGGCCGCTCTCTTCTCGGAAGTCATCGACTTGTTGGACGTCCAGCCACTGGGAGCTGAATGGATCAGCCTCTGAGGTCTTCACGAGGTTTGTCTTGGAGTTAAGCTTCACCAGATAGGGCACTTCCGGGTAATCAGTGCCGTACCTGGCAATCAGGCCCATTTGAGTCGCATAGACGCCTATTCGGGCCCGGCTTGCTATCATGAAAAGATGTTCAGGATCGTTATCCTCAGGAGCTATCCCAGGACCGAAAAAGTCGTCGTTTAAGTGCTCCACCTTCTGGTCTCCTGCATAGAGCATTAGCCTCCCGGAGCCCTTTGTGATCTTGACGTAGTTCTTTCTGAACCTCTGGCGCATCTCTGCTGGAACATCCAAAAGAACAGGTATTTTCTCTTTAGTCATATCAAGCACCGCCCTGCAATACGTTAAGCCTAACCTGGGGAACCAGATTGAGGAAATCCTCTTTCTTGGACAACGCGGTTCCCAAACGCAAAGTCGTAGCCGTCCCTGCGGCGGCAGCAAGAACAAGTGACTCCTTCAGGTCTTTGCCGTTGACCAGGCCGTAGACGAACCCTGCCACCGCCGAGTCCCCTGCACCAATGGTGTTCTCCACCTTTACCTCAGGAGGTATAGCGACGCATTCAACTCCCTTAGCAACAAGCAGAATCCCCTTTGCGCCCATGGAAACTAAGACAACCTCCACACCATCCCTGTTTATCTGCCTGGCCGCTTCGACTATCTCGTTCATCTCCTTCAGATCGTGCCCCACCAGCTCACTAAGTTCGTGAATGTTTGGCTTGATGATGTTGGGATGGGCCTTGATACCAGAAAGGAGGCCAGGGCCATCCACGTCCAGGACAACACGGGCTCGACATCTGCCGACCAACATTATTATCTTGCGGTAGATCTCAGGGCTGACGCCGGGTGGCAGGCTGCCTCCTATGGTCACAACATCTGGACAGGGAAGAAGCTCTATCTGCTCTACGAGCTGCATCAGCTCGCTGGGACGAATCTCAGGACCAAGGGCGTTGAAGGCGAGTTGTCTGCCGGTCTCTTTTTCATGTATTATGATGTTGGTACGGGTCTCACCTGAGACACGAACAAAGTTTGTCTGTATCCCATCGTTGAGCAACCTGCCCTCCAGCTCCCTTCCCGCGAACCCGCCAACAAACCCGAGGGCGATGTTGTCTACGCCGAAGTTCTTCAACACCTTGGAGACGTCTATGCTCTTGCCCCCCGCGTATCTCCGTTCATCGATGATGCGATTGGACACATCGTCCCTTATTCTATCAATCCAGATGGTCCTGTCCAGGGCAGGGTTGAGGGTAATGGTGTAAATCATCATTTCACTAGCGTCCGCTCAATTTAATGGTTCTTTTTTCATGTCGCTATTCCCGGCCACTCCGAAAAGCCGAGGCGTCGAAGAAGGCCGCCTATGGTTCTCATAAACATATTGTTCTTTGTGTCTCTGTCAATATTACTGTTGTGGATATCTGTCCTTCTATGGCTGTCTGATATCTATGTACGTCGATTGGCGAAAACTATATATTCGTTTAACGCCGTAACTATCCACAGGCAAAAGGCAATCATAATCATCCTTCTACGTTCCCTGACTTTTGCTCCCCCTCCTTTTCATATCCATGAATGATGTCTGCAACTGATTAATCCTTCAGGAAATTTGCGAGCTTATGCTTTCTTGCATACTTACCGAAAGATTTATATCGTCATATGCCGTACTAAGATTAGGTAAAAGTCGATATCTATTTTCTCCCTCCTACACCACAGACTTTTGCCTCCCTCTTATTCATTATTGGATTTTGGAGTTCTCAAAGGTGATTTTTCGAGGGCCACTGTGGGATATTCGCCTCCTTTAGTGCTACATCTGAAAAGTCAAAACAACCCCTAACATCTAGCTTTGCTTTTATATTCTTGAGAAAACAATCGATCCCAAATGCTGATGCTAAGTACGCTGATCGCCTTAACCGAAAACTTTATAATCGGCAAGTGACGTAATAGCACAAGGCAAAAGTCGGTCACCATATCCCTCCTACATCACTGACTTTTGCTATCCCTCCTTTTCTCATTTCATTTCCCGATACTCAGGTTCAGACATGAATCAATATCAGATTCCTAAATTGTGTAAGGAAAAGATAGTTGAGTTCATCTATCGATGACAAACTGAATTCGTCTGACACCGGCTGGTGGATATCTCCGCGCTTCCTGGTTGTGTCGTTGCATAAACATTTGGTAACCCTGTAATCCATGGAAAGTAGCAAATTGGTCCTACGCGGACGGGGAAAGTTTTATCTCTCAGCAGTGAGTCAAAACCCTGGCGCGCCGGGATAGGGTAGTGGTTATCCTGAGGGACTGTGGATCCCTCGAGCTGGGTTCGAATCCCGGTCCCGGCCCCATGCACAACTACGCATTTTCAGAAATCAGCTACCTTCCATTGATTCTTTTCTGTTAGCCGTCTTCTCGAGAGGTTTCAGCGCAAAAAGGGGTCTTGATTTGTTATTCTAGGCTCAAGGAACAGTCATCAATCAGTAGCGTAAGAGAGCGCACAAAAATTATGCATCGAGAATATGGCGGTTTTGAATACGCTCATATTCTCGCATCATTCTCTCATATTTTGAATGCTCATCTTCTCTCATATTTGAGCTTCAGGTCTGACTCAGTCCAATCATAAACCGGATGACTCTTTCGCCCATGGCCCGAGGCTTTCAAGGCCTGGACTACTACAGGCACAGTTATAGTGGCATCGGAGAAGACCTGCACCTTGCTCGCCTCCTTTGCCACCTTGCCCCAGGAGACTGCCTCCTCAAAAGTGCAGCCAGAAAGTCCTCCCCAGTGCGGCGCATCTGTGGTGTACTGAATAGCATAGCTGTGGCCGCCTGAGTAGTTGCCGATCAGCTCGGCTATCACTTCTGTCTGCTGTATGAAGTTCTTAGGTACGCCTCCGCCGATGTAGATCACGCCGGTTTTAGAGGATCTCTCTACCATTTGCGTGATCTCGTCCACGTCCTTGATCTGATCAACCATAACCTTCTGGCCTTCACGGTAGGCCATGACCATCCCTATTCCCCAGGAGCTATCTCCCAGAGCCGGAACGAATATAGGCACGTTGGCTTTGTGCGCAGCCCCAAGTATCGTTGTGTCTGGCAGATCCTTTCCCACCATGTGCATGAGCTCGCGCGAAGAGTAGCGACGCTCTCTGCTCAGAGCCTTCACGAAGTCGGATATGTAATTGTCGGCCTTGTGCAGCTCTATCTCTGATACGAAGACGTCATAGATCCTGTCGATCTTGCACTCATTCAAGTAGGCGTCATCTGCACAAGCGCTTCCATGATAATGGACTATCCCCAGGCCCTCGCATAGGTCGTGAAAGAGGTTTGCTCCGGTGCTGACAAGGCAGTCTACAAGGCGCTCCCGAATTAGATAGGCTATGAACTCGCCCAATCCGGCTGGAACCATCGCTCCTGCTAGTCCTAGGAAGATAGTCACATCCTCGTCAAGCATGCGTTCCCATACTCGCAGGGATGCCCCTAGCTGCCCTCCCTGAAACCCCATGCATCCCATGTCCTTTACCAGATCTGACACGTTCCGGTCCTTAACCGGTATCGTAGTCCTTATCTTCTCGCTATTGCACATGAAGCCATGACCTTGATCCATTTCATCCCTCTGAAAACTGTTCTTGTGAATTCTTGCCGGTGAAGTTCTTGAGCTGAAATTAGCTTCGAGACGTTTAAGATTATCCATCTTGAAAGCTTCCCCTCCACTGAAACCAGGACGAAGCTCTCTACACGGGGTTTATATATCAAAAGGGCCCCTAAATCCAGATTCGATACTATCAGCCGATCTTATGATGGGGAGATAATGGGTCATATGTCTAATAATCAAGAATTCGTCTCATGTGTTGGAAACGTGGGTAGTAAAGATTTTTCAAGACTACTTGGTGAGGTCAGAACCAATGTGGAAGGTTGAGGATTCCATCGACCTCTACGGAGTTGAGAATTGGGGCAACGGCTATTTTTCAGTAAATGATAAGGGCAATATCATCATTCTTCCCAACAAGGACCGTTCTCGCAGCATAGACGCCATGGATCTCATCGAAGAGATTGAGAAATCCAAAGATCTGGAGTTTCCCGTACTTTTACGCTTTCCTCAAATGTTGGAAGACAGGATCGATGAGATCACGGGATCATTCTTGGGAGCTATAGAGGAGTTCTCCTACAAGGGCACATATCAGCCGATCTTTCCCATGAAAGTCAACCAAAGGAAAGAGGTCATCGAGTACATCATTAAGCACGGAGCCAAGTATAAAATCGGCCTCGAAGTGGGCACTAAGGCTGAGCTGTTGGCAGCTCTGTCCTTAGGTCTGCCAAAGGATGCCCTTCTGATCTGCAACGGATATAAGGACGAGGATTATCTGCGCCTAGCCCTGAGCGTCCACAGCGTGAATAATATTGTAATAGTTGTTGACCTCTTTGAGGAAGCCAATGACATCCTGAAGTACGCAGAGGAGATGGGCATAACCCCCAGGATCGGCATGAGGGTCAAGCTCTTTGCCAGGGGCTCGGGCCGCTGGGTCGAATCGGGTGGAGAGTCGGCCAAGTTCGGCCTGTCCACAAGCGAAGCCTTGGAACTGATGAAGATACTGAGAGAGAAGGGCCTCCTGGACAGTCTTATGATGATCCACTTCCACATCGGTTCGCAGATTACTGACATAAGGACCATCAAGAACGCCATGAACGAGGCGGCCAGAATCTATGCCAAAGCTCGCAAGATGGCCAAGATCGAGTACCTGAATGTCGGGGGCGGTCTCTCCGTGGACTACAACGGTTCCAACACTGCCACGCCTTCGAGCGCCAATTACTCCCTCCAGGAGTACGCCAACGACGTTGTTTATGCCGTACAGAAGATCTGTGAAGAGGAAGATGTGCCCTGCCCGACTATTGTCTCCGAGAGTGGAAGGGCCATAGCGGCCTATCACGCCATGCTCATCTTCAAAGTAATAGGGAAAAAGAACGCCAAGGATTCCCTTCTAAAGTCCCGGGGAACCGAGGACCCTATACAGATCGAGGATCTCTGCTGTGCTTTCAAGGAGATCGACATAGACAACTACAAAGAGCACTACCACGACGCCCTGCAGTACAGGGACGAGCTTTACGATTCATTCATTCTGGGCAACATCGGCCTGGAGGAAAGGGCCAAGGGAGAAACGCTCTTCTGGATGGTCTGCAAGAAGGCAGCCTTCCTGGCCAAGCAGACAGAGGACGATTCTGAGGAATTCCAGGAGCTTAAGAAGCTGGTGAGCCAGAAGTACATCGGAAACTTCTCCCTCTTTCAATCCGTCCCAGACATGTGGGGAGTGGAGCAGATCTTTCCCACCATTCCTCTGCACCGGCACAACGAGATGCCGAGCGAACGAGGCCGGATAGTGGACATCACGTGTGACTCAGACGGCGAGGTCAAACGGTACGCCGGCGATAGCGAGGGCCTGGAGTACCTGGAGATGCACACCATTATGGAGAACGAGGACTACTACATGGGCATCTTCCTTCTGGGCGCCTATCAGGATACACTGGGGGACTTTCACAACCTGCTGGGAAGTGCCCACGAGGTGCATGTTATGGTGGAGCGGGACAACTGGTATATCTGCCAGAAGGTGGAAGGCGACACCTGCAGGAAGCTGCTTGACTTCTTCAACTACGAGACCAAGGACTACATCTGGGAGATCATGGACCGATGCGTGGAGAAGAAGCAGTGTATCGACAAGAAGGAGCTGGAGCAGATCGAAGCACAGCTCAACAGGACGCTGAAGGGTTACACCTACTTCATTACTAAGCCCAACGGGCACATCAAAGATAAAGAGTTGGATAAGGCTTGCCTCAGGGCCAGCCTCTGATATTTTTTAGAAGGCAAAATTGTCTCTTTGTATTTTTTGACAGCACTTCTCGTAACTTCTTGTTATACCGCAGATGCCATCATCTATTTGATAATGATATATTATATATGTTTTAAATGATTATATAATCACGAAAATAACCTCGAATGCTGGACTCATCTTCTTGTGGCATCGCCAGTTATGATTTCGCAAGCAGAAATGCGATAATCGATAGTAGAGAATCCACGGTTAAGCTAATAGATGTTGATGCATTCAGATGTCGTAAGAAGAGTTTTCAATTCATCTTAAAACTGCATCCAGATCTACGAATCATGAGAGGGGCAGAGGTTTTTATCTTAAGAGTTCCATTTTCCAAAGGATAGATGAAGCAAGAAGATGACGAACTGAGGGATGATGATCTGAAGGATGACGCCTCTTCCTTTCTAACGGAAAGACAAATCGAGGTTATAAAACTTCGCCACAAAGGCCGATCCCAACAGGAGGTAGCGGACATGATAGGGACCACCAGGTCGAACATCAGCATACTGGAGAAAAGGGCTCATCAGAACATTGCCCGGGCCCAAAATACTCTTCGACAGTGGATGACCATTCAGGCACCCATCTCCCTCAAGGTAACCGCTGGGACTGATGTCTTTGACATTCCTGCTAGGATCTTCCAGGCAGCTGACAGAATGTCCATTCAACTGCCCGCAACATCTCTTGATATAATCTTCCAGCTCAGAAGAGGAGCACCCGAGCTGTTCAAGAAGCGTGCTCTTTCACAGGATATCGAGATCTACGTCACCGAAGAAGGCGAACTAATAGTGAAGGAACCGTCCCAATAATAACAACCAGAAATCAATTGGCAATGAGATTGTCATGCTGGAAAGCTTGATCAATTTGAAGTTGAACTGCCATCGATGATGAGATTGATGGGATCTTCATCTGGCTGGAATTTGTCGTCCTTAGCAGGCAGCCGTTCTATTTATGGCACGCTGAAATTGAGCCGTGCGTATAATTTGGATAAATGACGTCCGATAGAACCCGAAGACAAATTGTAGATGAACACCGAAGGCTGCAAGCAATATTCCTCTTATTTAACCTCCCTCACACACTGATATAAAACTATATTATAAAACTTTATTTACATAACTGGATTTCGAAATATGTATTTATATGTACAGTTTTATAAACCTTCTTCCTAGAGATACTTAGATATTTATCTAATTATTTATGTAAGTCGTAAATGTTTTATACCTGATGTTGCATCATGAGGTCGTATAAATAATAAAATAGCATTATCTGGTGAGTGTCCATGCGACTAAGAGTAGTAAGCTCGAGAAGCGAGATATCCAGGCTCAGTCCGAACGAAAAGCTCGTCCATCTGGCCTTCAGGGCGTCCAACGTCGACTTCCTGAATCTGATTCAAAAATGTCCCAGGCTAAGGATGATTCAGGTGCCTCCATCCTACCAAAAGACTATGTCCAACGCTATCCACGTATTCATGGAAATGCAGGGCATCGATCTCTTGGAGGGAGACGTCTGGGGCCACAGGAAGGACCTAGATGAGTACTTTGTTGTGGATGACGCCACGATAGAAGAGATCAGAAGTTTGGCCTCAAACGGAGCGAATATGGACAAGTTGGCCGGTCAGATCCAGAAGAAAGCAAGGCTGGCTCCAGACCTCATCAAGTACATAGCCAGGACTAAGATCATCGCTTGATCCTTTATACTGAGCCGGGGCCGTTGCCAGCCCTAACTCTACTTTTTCTAATATTTGGGCCTCGGAGTATCAATCACCTGCAACCACTTTGCCCCAAGTGCACGCAGTTCTCCAAAAGACATCGTTTTCCCAATCTATCGAGAAGATTGGACAGATAATTCCAGGCTTCTTCGCAGTTTTTCAGTGTTGATAACAAACATGTCTCTGGGTATCTGGACCTTCAAGCGCTTGCGCTTTTGTTTTTCGTTGTGGTTGGTCCAGATTGTAATTCACCCCAAAGCACTAAGACGTTCAAGCCTCCTAAGATCCTCCAACAGGAAATAGCAAGGACCTAATTCCAAGAAGAACCGCGCTCTTTTTTCTCAGCCATCTGCCTCATTTTGGGATCATGCGCGAAGGACGTATTGGGATTCATTGATCAGTCATCTTCAATTCAATCATGGTTAAATTCAGATGCTAGCTCGTCAACTCCAATCATCTTGAGAAGGATGTGAAACCGAAAATTGCTCGAAGTCTTCAATGCTGGACCCGAGGCCCAGACACTATGGCTGTGCGCTTAAGATTTGGATCTTATGAGGATGCCATTTTGGTTAAAGCATCAGAGGCTATCGTTTAGTTCAGGGTTTCAGGATATTTCATGCTATCTTTTCTTATCACCAGATATCTCGGGATTTTAGCTCAGAACGATCCACAATAAACTTTAAATTCCTATGTGTTTATCTATCTGCAACTGGTTTATACAGATGTGTACAGTGCAAGTGTCTATTAATAATAGCTTATACTTCGTACAAGATAGGAGAGTTAAAAAAATGAGACTAAGAGTAGTAAGCTCAAAGAACGAAATAACCAGCCTGAACCCGAATGAGAAGCTGGTTCACCTTGCCTTCAGGGCATCCAATGTTGACTTCCTAAACCTGATGCAGAAATGTCCCAGGCTCAGAATGATTCAGGTGCCTCCATCCTACCACAAGACTATGTCCAATGCCATCCAGGTTTTCCTGGAAATGCAGGGCATTGAACTCCTGCAAGGGGACGTCTGGGGTCACAGGAAGGACCTGGATGAGTACTTCACCGTAGAGGACGCCACCCTGGAAGAGATCAGAACCTTGACTTCAACCGGCTTGGACATGGACGAGATGGCAAGCCAGATCCAGAAGAAAGCACGCTTGGGTCCCGACTTGATCAAGTACATCGCCAAGACCAAGATAACTGCTTAAGCCAGATTTATCTGGCCATTTTTCATAATTTAATCTTATATCTCTATTCTTTTATTTATATTTCACCGCAATCATTTATATTTCATTCCCTTTATTTTCATCATTGTACTAATCCGACTGGATTCATCGGGTAATTTGTTTAAGAACCAGGCCTCTTCTGGAAAAGTTCATCTGATCCTTGTTTCACCTATGACTATGAAATGCGACGTGCTGGTTGTGGGAGCTTCTGCTGCCGGCATGATGGCGGCGATCTCAGCAGCAAGATGCGGATCTGACGTGATCCTCCTAGACAGAAACCCCTGGGGAGTTGATCATTCAGCCAACACCTTCTTCGAAGGCATGGCCTCCCAGACGGGTTTTCAAGTTGATGATTGCTATATAAAAAGATCGTTGCGAGGAATGCGAATCGTCTCGCCTTCCGGCCATTGCGCAACCGTACCTGCGAAGGGCTACTTCATAGACAGAAGACGTTTCGACGATCACTACCTGAACATCGCTGAAAAAGAGGGGGTTATGCTTCTGGAAGGCCAAGCAACGGGAATTTTGATCAGATCGGGTAACAGTCTGGTATCTACACGGCAAGGGGATATCCAAGCCAAGGTAACGATAGATGCCTCTGGAGTGCAGCCCTTTCTGGCTCGTCAAGCAGGCATTTCTCCAATTCGCCATCCTCTGGACATTGCCTGGGCCGTGGAAGCCACAGTCCAGCATCCTGGCCTAGGAGAAGAGGATTTCTTCGAGTACTGGATTGGCAGCATGGCCCCAGGGTGGAAGGCGACATTCTCGCCCGCAGGGGAAGACCTGGCTACCTTGGGCGTATTTGTTAGGGGACACGGCATGGACGTCAATCCTTTTTTCCAAAGCTTTCTCGGTAGGTTCAAAGCATACAAGGCCGAAGCTTACAGAAAAATCGAACAGATGAAGGTACTCTCCATAAAGCAAGGAGGCGACCCAATAGCCGTTCTCCCGGGAGAGATAGTCTCAGACGGCTTTATGGTGACTGGAGGGGCTTCAGGTCAGAGCGGGCTTATTTACGGTATGCGCGCCGGGACCATCTGCGGCACAGTGGCCGGCCAGGCGGTTTCAGCCGGAGACGTGTCCAGGGCGACCCTATCCCGTTACGAACGCCTCTGGTGGTCCGAGTTCGGCTGGGTATACCGATTGGGCAGGGCGTCCCTGGAGACTCTTAGAAACATGAGCGATGTAGATATTGACCGGTTGGTCAAAGGCATCTCCGGAAAGAACCTGGTTCTGAGAGGCTCACTGTGCCGTAAGGCGCTAGACGCCGGAATTCTAGTAACATCGGTCCAACCTATGACGGTTTTAGACTTGGCAGTCAATATTGCCAAAGGCTAGCTTTACATATGAATCTTCTTAAGCGAGTTCCAATTTGACGCCTGATATTTATCGATGAAAGTGATGGAATGAAGTTGCAGACTTCATTTTTTTTGCGGCACCATCCTGCATGTCTCAAAGCTCTATACAGGGGAAAAGATAAAGCATTGAATTGTCCTCACTTGTCCCGTGAGATGGTCAAGCTATTCATGATAATGTTCGCAGTTCTGGTGATGTCCACAGCGACTTATCTTATGCCCAGAAGGATACCAGCTTCGGCAATTGTAACTTCAGTGGCCTAGCCAGGTTCGGCCTGACCAGATTTTCAGGCCTATCCTCCTTCGGCGACGCTCTATTCTCCGAGGAGGCCACCTTCAACCTGGCACGCTTCAGCGATGCTGCCGACTTCTCTAAGGCTCATTTCAAGGATAAGGCCCTCTTCGGCCTCGTCAAGTTCGAAGACATAACGAGCTTAGAAAGCGCGGCATTCGACAGTGAACTGAACTTGTAGAGCGCCCAGATTTCTTCAATGCTTCTGGAAAGGCCAGCTTCAGCAGAACTCCAAAATTAACTTGAAGGATGCAGATTTTAAGAGACAGAAGGCTCCCTGGAACGAAATCAAAGATCATGTGGTCTACGATCCGGGAGTTTACCTAGGTCTTATCGACAACTACAGGTCCTTGACTGGCATAGTGAACAAGACGACTGCTACTACGAGTATCGCAGATTGGACCAGGCAGAGAAAGGGTTTGGTTTGTCGAAGGCCATAGACGTTCTAGCTTGGCTGTCTTGCGGCTACGGTGTTCGGCCCGGTTACACTGTTTGCCTGGGCGGTATTGACCATCCTAATCCTAGTGTTTGCACTGATTTTCTGGAAGGGAGACGGCATTCGCAGATCAGCCAAGCCCCTGCAGGGCCCTGTCGAGAAGGACTCCATTCCAGAAGAGCGATCTTTCGCAACGCTCTGTTCTTCAGTACCTGCATCTTCCTCTCTCAAGGGCCAATCGACTTTTTGCCGACAGGAGCACAGGTACTACGTCATAGTCGAGGGCATTCTGGGTTGGCTTCTCCTGGCGCTCTTCCTGGTGACTTTGGGAAGGATTACGATCAGGTAACATGATCAAATAGCAGAACAGAAATGCTTTATATCCTTGAGAGTTCCCCGAGAGTTGGGCATGTTCCGAATATCCAAGTGGACTACGGCATTACTTCTAATCCTCATCTTCGCCTCTGCATGCGATGCATCCAGCCTGCCGGCTTCAGGAAACTCGACGAAGAATAGCGCTATCCGCCTGCAAGAGGTCGTTGCTTCCCAGATCCTGAACGAGATCGAAGCCAACCAAGCGGTGTCTTATGATAATGTCTCCATCTCAGGGAACCTTGACCTGAGCAAACTAACAGGGCCGGTCCGCCAGTCGGTAGAGATAACCAACTCCATAATCCAAGGACCTGCGAACTTCGAGAGAGTAACCTTTGGGGATCTTATGGACTTTCATGGAACGGCCTTCCAGGGCAATGCAAGCTTTGCTAAAGCCCGGTTCCAGGGAGATGCGAATTTTGGTGGCACGAGATTCTCCGGTAATACGGATTTCAAGTTTGCCAGGTTCGACAGT
The DNA here is from genome assembly GCA_963754945.1 of Methanotrichaceae archaeon. Lineage (GTDB taxonomy): Archaea > Halobacteriota > Methanosarcinia > Methanotrichales > Methanotrichaceae > Fen-7. The sequence continues at coordinate 189,325 of CAVWIG010000028.1, read as the reverse complement.
GCAGTCTCTTTCAGCCTAGCGAGGTTCGAAGGGGTGGTCAGCTTTGCCAACTCCCAGTTTGACGGAAATGCCGTCTTCGAAGGCTCAAACTTTGATGCAGGCGCCAAATTCGACCTGGTCCAGTTCTCCCGTCCTGTAACCTTCATGGGTGCCATCTTCTCCGGAGATGCAAGCATCACCAACTCTCAATTCAGCGGGACTACCATCTTCATGGACTCTAATTTCAAAGGGAATGCTGACTTTGCAGGAACTCAGTTCGTCAGAGACGTCATTTTCCGGTCGTCCCATTTTTACGGAGGCTCCAGCTTTGGCCTTGCCAGCTTCGGTGGGTTTGCTGACTTTGCCAACGTTACTTTTGAGAACACTGCGTTCTTCGCCGTGGCAAAGTTCGATGATAATGCTCACTTTCTGGACGCGAAATTCAACAAAGACCTGGTCCTCGAGAGCGCCAGGATCTACAACATGCAACTCGACAACGCTACTTTCGGGAAGAATTCAACGATTAGTCTAAAGGATGCGGACTTCACAAGGCTGGTTGTCCCCTGGTCAACCATAAGAGACAGATTGGAGTTCAATGGTGCCGCCTACCTGGCCCTGGTTAAAAACTACAAGAATCTCGAGTGGTTCAATGATGCAGACGACTGTTACTATGAATATCGCCAGATCAGCCAGGCAAACGAGCCATGGGGCTGGGCAAAGCTGGCAGATGTGATTGCCTGGCTCTCCTGCGGCTACGGCGTTCGCGTGAGCTACACCGCCTTCTGGTGCATCTTCACCATCGTCCTCTTTGGAGTTGTCTTCTGGGCTGGCAACGGAATGAAGGGGTTCGAACAAATCGGACAGAGGATTCCGGGCAGAACAAAAGGCATCCAGAAACAGCGTGTATCCCTTATCGACGCCATGTACTTCAGTGTCGCCCAGTTCAACTCAGCGCAGGGACCGGTGAATAGATATCCTGTGGGTTTTTACAGGCATTTGGCGATGTTAGAAATTATACTGGGTTGGTTCTTCATGATGCTCTTCGTGGTTATCCTGGTTGGCATATTGATCCGATAGCTCAAGATTCGGTCTGATAATCTAGTCAAAACCATCCCCGAGCTCCTGTGAACAATTATCCATAGGGTTTATCCATAGGGTATGTTGGCATCTGGCCATGATCGAGGTTCTAGGATGGTTCTTCCTGGGACTATTCGTGGTCACCTTAAGTGGCGTGCTTATAAGATAACTCGGCAAGAAGATCACGAAATGAGTTGATAGAAGATCGATGCCACCCGGAAAGATTGATATACGTGTTGGTTATACGAGGAAGAGCCAGAGGGCGCGTGGCCTAGTCAGGATAAGGCGGCAGCCTCCTAAGCTGTAGATCGGGGGTTCGAATCCCCCCGCGCCCGCTTTTCCGTTAAATTATTTTGGATTTTATCAGGGAACAATCTTCGATATTGCCAGCTCCAGGATGTCCTCTGCACCTGCCTTCTTGAGCCTTGGTATAAGCAGGTTGATCTGAGACTTGTCCACAACGCTCTCCACTGCGTAGTAGCCGGAGTTGTAGAGTTTGGAGATTGTTGGGTTCTTCATGCTCGGCAGGATGGATATCACCTCTTCGATCTTCTCCTCGGGTACGTTCAAATCAATGAGCACCTTCCCCCTGGCTCTTATTACTGCCGACAGTAAAGTCTCAATGGCCTGGATGTCTTCACGCTTCTCCGGATCGGCCCAGCTCTTCTTGTTTGCGATCAGCTCCGATGTGGACTCCATCATCACATCAACGATCTTCAGCCCGTTCTTCCGAAGAGTGGAACCTGTCTCCGTAAGGTCTACGACCACGTCAGTCAGCTCAGGCACCTTTGCCTCTGTGGCACCGTAGGAGTACTGGACATCCACTTGTATTCCGAGCCGCTCGAAGAAGGACCTCGTCAACTCTGGGTACTCTGTGGCAACCCGGCTATTGGGTTTGATGTCTCTTGCCGAAGCTATCCCCTCGCAGTCTGGAACGGCCACTACCAACTTCACCTTTCCGGGTCCCTGCTTGCCGTAGTTCAGCTCGGCAACAGTCACTACATCCGCCTTGGACTCCCTAATCCAATCGGTGCCCGATATTCCCAGATCGAAGTAGCCTTTGGCAACATAGGAAGGGATCTCTTGAGGCCGGAGGATCTTGACCTTGCCCACGCGGGGATCGTTGATCTTCGCGTTGTACTCTCGCTCTGTCCTTCTTATCTCCAGGCCAGCCTGCTCGAATAGCTGCAGGGTTTGATTCAGGAGGCTGCCCTTGGGAATTGCGATATCTATCATCGATGAGACTCCATGTTCTTGGTTCAATATCGGATATTTTTGTCTTTTGCTTGGTTGTTTGCCTAGCGTACGCGGCGTCCAACCCCATGTTCATCGAATCGAGAGATCTTTTCGAAATTCCCGGCGTAGATTGCACAAAATATTTATAAATAATAACTGTAATACTATTTCATACGACAAGGAGATCATAATGGCTTCAATCCTGGTATTGTCAGATACTCACTTTGGTCTAAGCTCATCCACTCTTACCGATCATAAGCTGGTCGATTGCCTGATATGGGAGGTATGGAAGTACGGGAAAGGCTGTGGAGAGATCGTCCTCCTGGGAGACATCTTCGACCTGTGGAGGGCCAGGCCGGAGAGAGCGTTGCGGGACTCCAGGTATTTATTTGAGAGGCTGTCAGAGCTGGATGTGAAGATAAGTTATGTTGTGGGAAATCATGATCATCACCTGGCGGTGATGAGCCAGGAGATGGATTTTCTGGAAAGGGTGGCCAGAGGAGACATCTATTCTGTCTACACTCCCAACCTCAACTGGAACCAGACCCTTGACGGCCTGAACGTTGACATGTACTACCCCATCTACAAGGCAAGCTGCTACCATAGGAACTACCTGTTCACTCACGGCCACCATTTAAAAGGTGTCCAGGCTTTTTCCATCCAGTTAGTAGAGCAGCTAAGGAAGCTCTCCGGCGAGGAAATCTCGCCAGCCGACCTGGAGATGATGATGGCCTACGCCTACGAAGGGATGTACAGGTCCAGCTACATCGGAGAGATGGTGGAGTTCGAGCAGAAGCTATGGAAGGTATCCTGTATCTTCAACAAGATGAATAATGGGATTCGGAGGAAATACGCCCCTGTCGAGAGACAGTACGATGCCATACTGGAGTTCCTGAAGAATCAGCGGGTTGGGAAGGTGGACTGCTTCGTCTACGGGGACACTCATAAGGCAGGCATATACAGACGCGATGATGGTCCATTAGCGGTCAATGCAGGAAGCCTCACCTCCGAGAGGCGAAATGGAAACAATGAGAAGTCGCCGGACACCTATATAGTCATCGATGACGACTGTGTGACAGTAAGACAGCTTGGTAGACAGGAGCCCTTGTTCACGCACGATTATAATTAGCAAGCAATTTCTTATCCAATGGGGACACTATTCTTTAGACGATGAATCTGATGGATGCCCTTGAAGGGCGAAGGTCGATGAGGAGCTATAAGGAAGATCCTGTCTCCAAGGATCTTATTCTCGATCTTATCAAAGCGGCTGAGACTGCTCCGTCCGCAGGAAATCTTCGAGCCAGGAAATATGTTGTCGTGACCAACACCCAAATGAGAAAGACTTTGGCAGTGGCCGCCTACGGTCAGAGTCAGGTGGAGACTGCGCCTCTGCTGGTCGTGATCTGTGCGGATGTCCCTCGATCGAGCAGACGTTACGGAGATCGCGGAAGCCTTTATTCGATACAGGATGCTGCAGCGGCGACTATGTGCCTGCTCCTGGCTGCATACGATCTGAGCCTGGGGGCCTGTTGGAACGGGGCCTTTGACGATCAGATAGTCAGAGATGCCCTGAATCTGGCCAAAGATGTGCTGCCGGTAGCCATTCTTTCCATAGGCTGGCCAGCGGAGAGCCCGCATGCTCCGCCAGCCAGGAACCTGGATGAGGTCGTAAGTTGGATAGAGTGAGCACAGAACTGAGAGGAATAGTAGACGCCATCCTCTCGGGAACCGTCAGCACTCCAGCCGGGCTGGAGTCTATGAAAAAGGGGCTTTCGGAGAAGCTTGGTCTTGCCTCTTTGCCAAGCAATGCCGACATCCTGGGATTTGCAACGGCGAAAGAGCGGGAGCGGCTCAAGATGCTGGTGCGTAAGCCCACCAGGACCCTCTCGGGTGTGGCTGTGATAGCCGCCATGACCTCCCCTGCCAGGTGCCCTCATGGAGTCTGTGTCCCATGCCCCGGAGGAGTGGGTTGTGAGGCCACATCGCCACAGAGCTACACAGGCAGAGAGCCAGCGGCCATGCGCGCAGCCCAGCATGACTTCGATCCATACGATCAGGTCATGGCGAGATTGAGCCAGCTTTATGAGATAGGCCACCCCTTGGACAAGGCCGAGCTGATAATCATGGGAGGAACCATTACCTCCAGGCCCCTGGGCTACCAGCACTGGTTCGTCAAGCGCTGCCTGCAGGCGATGAACGACTATTCCCGGCGAGATCTCAGATTGAAGGGTAACGAACAAGAAGGTAATTGTCACGGCCCAGAATGGAGTTCCTTCGAGGATGTCGCCGAGGCCAATCGAAACGCTGCCGTGAAGAACATAGGCACCACCTTCGAGACAAGGCCGGACTGGTGTGGGCCAGAGCAGATAGATGGTATGCTCGCTCTGGGGGCCACCAAGGTCGAGCTCGGGGTGCAGAGCACCAGAGATCGAATTCTGGAGACTATAAATCGCGGTCACAGTGTGGATGATGTAGTACAGGCCAACACAGCCCTCAGAGAGGCCGGCATCAAAGTAGGGTTCCACATGATGCCAGGGCTTCCCGGGTCTTCGCCTGAGGTTGATCTGGATGTCTTCGAAGAGCTGTTCGATAGCAGCAGCTTTCGCCCGGATTACCTCAAGATATACCCTACACTGGTGATAGAGGGAACCGAGCTGCATAGGATGTACCAGAGGGGCGAATACAGCCCTCTTGAGAGCGAAGAGGCTGCCGATTTGGTCTCCAGGGTTAAGGAGCTGCTACCCAGGTATGTTCGGCTTCAGAGGGTGCAAAGGGACATACCAGCACATCTGATAGTCGCTGGCGTGAGGAAGTCCAACCTTCGCCAGCTTGCTGGCTATAGACTGAGAGATCGAGGCAAGAAATGTCAGTGCATACGCTGTCGAGAGGCAGGTCTCCGAGGAGTCCATGAAGGCGAATTGGAAATGAATCACGAGACATATGGGGCGTGCGGAGCAGACGAGCATTTCCTGTCCTTCGACGGGGAGGACGACACTCTTGTGGGGTTCTTGCGCCTCCGACTTGGCCAGGCTGCAAGGATAAGAGAGCTGCACATCTACGGTCCCATGGTGCCCATCGGGACCAGAAAAGGCGGCTGGCAGCATCAGGGCTATGGAGCAAGGTTAGTCGAGGCCGCAGAGGAGATTGCCAGGAGCGCGGGCTATGCATCGCTGGAGATCACCAGTGGAATAGGAGCTCGTGCTTATTATGAGCGCCTCGGGTATGCTCTCAGATCACCTTACATGGCCAAATCCCTGTAGGCTTGAGGTCTGGCCATGTACAACGAGTTGAGTTGGAGTATTAGATCTCTGGACGATAAAGAACGATGAACAAATGGCACAGAAGATTGGAACAGAGCCATAAAGGAAGATCAGTAAATGACGAGAGAAGCTCGATCATCCAGACAATAAACGCGGCTATTCTATGCAGGAAGTGCCAGTCGCTGGTGGGGGGGGCCACGACCCGTACTTCAAGTTGCTCAAGCAGCTTTGATATTACCAAAATGATTAAATACACTGCTGAATGAGGAACAGCGATCTGAGGAATTAAAGTATGCGATGGCAAGGAGAATCTGGAAGAAAGCCCACTGGTGGAAGGTTGATTCTGGCCAGGGGCAAGCGCAAGTTCGAGATAGGTAGAGAGCAGAGCGATACGACCATAGCCGCGGTTAGGACCAAGAGGATAGAGACCATGGGAGGAAATCACAAGATGCGCATCCTTCGTGGGGACGTAGCCTTAGTCTCTGATCCGAAAACCGGCAATGCCAAGAAAGTGAAGATCGAAACTGTGAAGGATAACAAGGCCAACCAGCACTATATGAGGCGAAACATAATCACTAAGGGCGCTGTCATCAAGACAGAGCTCGGTGATGCCAAGGTCACCAACAGGCCAGGCCAGGATGGACTCATAAATGCAGTCCTACTGCCGCCCCAGTGATCTTTCTCTCTTTTGAATTCGTAAGATGGCTTACCTGGTCTTTAGATGCAATTGTGGCAGGCACCTATACGTACAGGAAGGAGCAAAGACAAGGACCTGCCCTTGCGGAAGAAAGACGCAAATCGACAGAGTCAGGATTCTGGCTCGGGCGGATGACGCAAGAGAAGCAGGAGATACGGTGAGAAAGCTACAGATGGGCGATAAGGAAATGACAGGATTTCGCAGTGCTGGTTGACCATTTGGACCATTTTTCGCTCAACTGCCACCAAGCCGGAGATGCTTTACGGTTTTCTGATGACTGTAAAAGATGCCCTGGTCTGCGTGAGGACGGCTTCATTCCCGCATGCTTTCTTTACACACCCCTCCGTAAAAGCTACGTGTCTTCCTTTCTTTACAACTCTGCCTTTTGCGATTATCTTTCCGCTTCTGACTCCCTCAAGATAGGATGTGCTCTCGGATATAGTGGCAATGCCTTCTCCATTCTCAAGAGCTGTGTAGAGGGCCAGAGCCATTGCTTCATCACACAGAGCAGTGTAAAGACCTCCTTGCAGCCAACCGACTCCGTTTAGCATGTCGGGTCGCACTTGCATGGACAGTTCTGATCGACCATCGCCAAAGGAGTCCACAACGATTCCCATCAAGAGGAAGAAAGGGTTGGCAGCCCGTCCTCGCGCTTTGATCTCCTCAAGGTATCCCATCTCTATCAAATGTGAAAGCAACAAAACACAGGGATTTAAGTCTTATGGCTAACTCAATTCTTCGTGATTTGTATTGGTTTCGGACTACTCCGAAGTAATATCAAATAGTACGACAAGTGCTGCTTGATTCTGAAAGCTCTTGTAGCCTGACCTATCCTAACACAAAATTATAACTACAAAAAATCATAATAACAGATGTGAGTCTATTATGCCAAGAAAGGAATTGAAGAAACTAAAGGTCAAGCCTCTGGCCTTCGACAGTTTCGGCGTGCGCTCTATGGCCACCTATGTGGAGTCTAACGACCTGAAGGTGGTGATAGATCCAGCAGCAGCTCTGGGACCGAGACGCTATAAGCTTCCGCCGCACCCGCTGGAGGTGGAACGGTTGCAGGAGGCATGGGCTGATATAAAGAAACATGCGGCTAAAAGCGACATCCTCGTTGTTACTAAAGATGATTTCTAAAAGGAGGTCGGGCCTTGGATTATTTATTAGTATTGATGCAGATCAACCAATTTCGCCTTATGTATCCGATCTTATCCTCCCAGGCACATAAGGGATTGACCAGATGGATCATAGGGAGTTCAGGGTTAAACCGAGTTCTCAGGCAATACCACGCCGCTTGAGATATGACGTTTCTGCAAAACGGTTTTGTTGTTGGCAAGAAGTTCTAAGTCCGTAACTATGATCATACATAAAAATTTATACTTTTGATTTCCTACTGTGACTATAGTCTGCCCTAGTGGGCCTAGGTTATTTTCAGTAAGCGAACTACCTATCCGTGAGCTAAGACTATTTCCAGAGGGTGTTTTAGTGCATACGTTGTCAGCTATTGATATCGAAGAGTTTGCATCGCGTCGTGGAGCGCACAAAAAAGATGTTGAATACTTCCTGTACAGGGTTGGGCAGCCTGGCACAGAAGAAGGTGCGCTGTTGAACCTGTATTACGATGCACGTCTCTATAGTTGGAATATTTCTACTGTAAGAGCGGCCGCAAGGAGCGGATTGCAGCCATTTGATAGATAGCCCTGGAAAACGAGCAAATCCTGCCGTGTTCTCAGATGGGCTAAAATCCGCATAAGGTTCTTCAAGGAAAGGTGTTTGCCAGCGGCAAAAAGGGGGCCCTCGATCAATGCCTTTGGGTGAGCAATATGAAGTGCCAAGGATTCTCCGTCCATTTATTTGATCGAGATGCTTTAAACTTGAGCCTCGATTACTTTCTTGTCGTTCGATGAGTTTTTCAAATGAGTTCAACATAACCAAAAACTAAATAAATAACAATTACACAAGTATATCTGGAGAAAATTATGTCGGCTAAATTTAAAACGATCTTCTTGGCACTTGCCTTGTTCGCAACAGGTGCAACGGCATCATCATCTACGATAATAACGACTGATACCAATGGGAATATGGTTAATGGAAACGGGATGACATTATACTATTTTGTAAATGATGGTGGCAACATGATAAGCACATGCTACGGTAGCTGTTCAGAGAGGTGGCAACCCTTCCCTGCGAACGATATCAGCGTTGGAGGAGATCTGAACATAAATGATTTTAGTACAATATTACGAGAAGATGGTGTAAAGCAGATCGCATATAAGAGATGGCCGCTGTATCTTTACACAGGAGATCATAGTCCAGGAGACATCAAAGGGAATAACCAAGATGGATTGTGGTTTGTGGCGAAACCTAAGAGTCCTCCTTTCAGTTAGTCCAAATAAAGTAGAAGAACTAATATTTAAATCCAAGTAATTTGCTGGAGATGAAAATGTTGTGATGAAATTTAAAAATACAAATAATCTATTGTAGGAGGAGATCGTGGAATTTTACGATTTTATGTTTCAATTGTTAGAGATGTCACAGGATTAATTATTATTCTAGGTTTGCTGCTGTTCGTTGTATCTTTCGTAAAAATTAGTGGAAAGATCGAATTACTTAATCCAAGAGATTGTAATAAGTGTCGAGCGATTGGGGCTATTTTTCTTCTAATAGGTTTCGGGGCAATAGTTTATCCAAAAACGGTAACAGTTCAAGGAAAAATAACGTATTGGGATGGCAATCCCGCGAATTCCGTTAGAGTTGAGATTGAGAATATCAGTACAACTTCTAATAGTGAAGGCATATACGAATTAGAGAGCGTACCTAGAAATGCAAATTCTATTGACTTTATATTTCCTAAATATACCATTAACAAAGGATTAAATATACCTTTTTATTCATTGCTTTCACAAAATGTATCAGTGAACGTGAATAAAATAAATTTTACAATAGAAGGAACCGTGATTGACGAATTAGGGAATCCACTGAAAAATGTAGCTGTAAGAGTCGGATATGATAAATCTTTTTACGCTCCTACTGGTAAATACCAATTATCTCAAGTTTCAATAAACCCAAAATTGCTAAACTACATCGTGGTGGCTGACGCTAATAACAATGTGCTCTACCAAAATGAGCTTAAATTTTCAAAATATGAAACCGAGGAAAAATACAAAAATTATGACATAACTGTTAATCCTGGCAATACCATAGATGTATTTGGCATGGTGAAGGATTATTGCGGACAAAAAGGCATGCGTCCAGAGCCGGTAATAGGCGCAATAATTGGGATGGGCGGACGGCAAAATCTCACTAATGAAAATGGTGAATATTTAATTTCAAAAGTTCCTAGAGAGACAACTAGCTGTAGAATCAGGTTGATCTCTGGAATTGAAAAAACGAAAGATCTCACGCCGTCCTTGAATGATTCTTTGCCGTTTGAGAAAAGAACACAGAGATTATTTATAATTTGCTTAAATGATTAAGATTAATCATTCCATTTATTTGCTGAGACAATAGCCAAATTATCCAAAGTGGATGCCGCTAATGAACAGATTTCCAAATAGTTTTCCGGTTTGAGCCAGATCTGCTTGCGGTTGGCCATGAATAACTGGGAGACATATTAGCGTTATGATATCTAGGGATAAGAAGACTACAACAGATTTTGTGCGTTTTTCTAAAAATTGCCATTAGTGCCCGCATTGAGGGTTAGGAGCAAGCATCTGAGTAGTCAGAAATTATTTTCCAAATTCAAACTAATCTTAATCTACCAATCCACTTGCCTGATGCCTCTTCACTGGCCTGGATACGAGATTTCCTGCTCCTCCATACCAAAGGATACACAATATTTATATTTTTAGACATTAGTTATAGATAGCTAAGGAGATGATTGTGAATGGAAAAAGGAAAGGGTATGATTCGCAAGCTAGGACTCATCATCACCGAGCAGCTAAAACGTACCGCCGCAGAGGACGCCAGGGACATAGCTCTTAAGGTCCACACCATCTGGGGCACACCGGCCACATGGAACTGGCGCAATGTCAACGGCAAGAACTATACAACACCCATTCAGGACCAGGGTGATTGTGGAAGCTGTGTGGCCTTTGGCTCTACAGCCACCCTCGAAGTCACCAAAAAAGTCGCCGACCAAAATCCAGGCGAAGACGACAAGCTTTCCGAGGCCGACCTATTCAGCAACGGTGGCACATGTGCTAATGGGTGGACACTTGAAGCTGCAAATGCTGCTCTTCAGTCCAGGGGCGTATGTCCTGAGAGGTGCTGGCCATACAACGGCAGTAAGCAAAGCTGCTGTGACGGCAACAAGCTCAAGATCCTCTCCGCCACCAGAATCACCTCTGATGCAGTCGCTAAGCAGTGGCTCAGCTCCAATGGGGCCATTCAGGCTGCGATGGAAGTAGATTCTGACTTCTTCGATTATTCTGGCGGCGTCTATTCTCCTGGGTACGGTGATTATGTGGGAGGCCACTGTGTCTGTATAATCGGCTACGACGATGTACAGGGCTGCTGGATCTGTAAGAACTCCTGGAGCACAGAATGGGGCGATCCGAGCGATCCAGGCTGGTTCAAGATTGCATACGGCGTATGCGGCATCTTCCGAGCTTATGCAGGCTACGGCTACAGTTTGTCGATTATACCGCCTTCCGGCCAAACGGGAATCCAGATCAACACCGCTGGATCGCTCAAGGCCGACATCGTGATTAAAGGCGCTGTTATAGGCCAAACAGACAAATTCATCGCCCTGACCGCAGGCTACTACTCAGTGACAGTCAGGAAGACGGGCTACCAGGATTATCCCCTGACCTTCACAGTAACCGATAAGCAGACATACCAGACGACCATAACCTTGACACCTATAGCCCCGGCTGGTGATATATTCCTTCCAACAGGAGGCGTCCTGATGGTCATGCCCATAACTGGTGTCAAGACAACGGACCTTATCGTCCAGAGGACGGGATATCCAGATCTGGATGTGCCTATCAAGGTCATGGCGTTCTACCAGTACAGGAGCCTGGGCAACTTCGCAGTTGGCGGCCTAACCTTACAGCTCAAGGACGCGAATAGGCTATACCACAACATCCGGGCCCAACCGGCAGGTACTAACCTCTGGCTGGTATGGATGAAGCTTGACGGATCTGGAATCTACAACTATGCCTTCCAGTTCAAGTTCATTCCAGCAACGCAGGGGATCGAGGACCTGATGCAATCCGAGATGATGCTGGCATTCCTCGGCATCGAAGCATGAGGAGAATGAAATGTGTCGATCCTGTACATCAGGATCCCAACTCAACATTGAAGCGCGGGTCATCCTCGCGCTCTATGTTTTGGCGAAATTGTCGGGTTTGTCTCTTTTGGGCATGATCGATGCCTATACGGAACGCAGATCCGTCGGCGATCAAGCCAGCAGTCCGCTTGAAACTTTTCTCCCAGGAGTTTTCGAGAGTTTAACTCGATCTAAATCCTTCGGGGTACCCCCTTGGCCTTCTTCACGGGCCCGGATACGAAATTTCCAGGTTCTCCATTCCCAGGATTAACCTGCGCAATTCCTCGCAGTTAATGGGACGCTTGAACTCGCTGCACATCTTAACCTTCTCAGCCAGTTCGCAGACTTCATGTTCCTTCAGGTGATACCCCATTCGCTCGGTGATGTATTTCAGGGCCTTTGCTCCGGTGTGCTTGCCTATTATAATGTGTCTGGCAGCACCAACTATCTCCGGAGAATAAAGCTCGTATGTCCTGGGCTCCTCCAGAACCGCAGCCACGTGGATCCCCGACTCGTGGGCAAAGGCGTTGACGCCAACGACAGCCTTGTTCCTGGCAACGGACACTCCAGAATAGGACTCCACTAGCTTTGAGAGATCCTTGAGCCTGGTAAGATCGTAAGCATCAACTCCGTATTGCAGCTTAAGGGTCACAAGCATCTCTTCCAAAGGAGTGTTGCCACTGCGCTCGCCGATGCCGTTAACTGTCGTGTGGAGCTGTTTGGCACCTGCTTCCGCCCCAGCTAGGGTATTGGCGAGGGCCATGCCCAAGTCATCGTGGCAGTGCATACAGATGGGGATCTTCACCACCTTTTTGATTTCGCTGATCATGTAGTAGGTTGTTCGAGGATTCATGACCCCAACGGTGTCGGCAACGCTGATGTAATCCGCATGGTGCTCCTCCGCTTTCTTGTACAACTTCTTCAGGGTCTCGAAGTCTGTTCGGGTGGCGTCCTCGGCAGAGAATCTCACAATGAGGCCGTGGTCCTTCGCATACTCCACAGTATCTAAGGCGCACCTGATAGCCTCAGGACAGGACATATGCAGCTTGTATTTGAGGTGCAGCTCGGAGGTGGCGATGAATACGCTGATCATGTCCACGTCGCAATCAAGGGCGGCATCCACGTCAGCCTTGACAGACCTGGACAGGGCGGAGATCTTAGCATCCAGATCCAGGTTGCAGATCTCCCGCACGGCGTTCTTCTCAGCCTTGGACACGACCGGGAAGCCTGCCTCAATGACCTCCACTCCAATCTCATCCAGTCGCATAGCTATGTCCAGTTTCTCATCCGGTCTGAAGACTACTCCGGGCATCTGCTCTCCGTCGCGAAGGGTTACATCGCAGATTTCGATGTCCAGGGGAGGGGTTCCGGCGAGGGCCAGAAACTGATTTTCGGAGTAGTCCTGCATAGCAAGGGATAGTGAGGATTCATTACATAAATCGGTTTCGAGGGGATGGATTCTAGGAAGAGAGTTGACCAAGATGACCGAGATATGCAGAAATCAAGATTTTTTCTTAGTCTGTTACATAGTCTTCTAGGCATAGCACTATTCTCACTACTCTTGCGAATCGACCTTCGCTTGCTACCTTATCGAAACTTGATGTAAGATAATGTTATATTCACATAACGATGGACTAACTCCTCCATGCCAGTCAAAGTCTCCCGCAGCTATGCGTTTCGGGGTTCAGAGAAACCACTTATTGGAAAGACCATCGGCGATATGTTCGATGAAATTGCGGAAACCTACCCTGAAAACGATGCAATTGTCTCGCTTCACCAGGGCATCCGATACACGTATCGGCAGCTTCAACGCGAGGTCGACAGGGCCGCCAAGGGATTCGTCGGCTTGGGGCTCAAAAAAGGCGATCGACTGGCAATATGGGCCACCAATATAGCGGAATGGGTCGTCACCCAGTTCGCCACGGCGAAAGCGGGAATAATTCTCGTGAACGTCAACCCTGCCTCAAGGACCCACGAGCTGGAGTATGCCCTCAGGCAATCGGAGGCCCAAGGACTTCTGCTGATGGATCGATTCAAGACATCGGACTATGTCAAGATGTTCTACGAGGTCTGTCCCGAAGCAAAGGAGAGCAAGCCTGGTCAAATTCACTCTGAGAAGCTGCCCTTCTTGAGGACGGCAATTCTCGTTCGCGGCGAAAAGCAGCCGGGAATGTACTCCTGGGACGAAGTCATGGCGATGGGAGAAGAGATGCCCGACGATTTACTACTCGACATCCAGGAGAACCTGGACTTCGACGATCCTGTGAACATCCAGTACACCTCGGGGACAACCGGATTTCCAAAAGGAGTCGTCCTCACCCATCACAACCTGGTGAACAACGGCTACTTCATAGGAGAGTGCATGAAGTTCACAGAGAAGGACCGGCTCTGCATACCGGTTCCCTTCTACCACTGCTTCGGTATGGTTCTGTCCAACATGGCCTGTGTGACCCACGGCGCGACTATGGTCCTGCCTGCAGAGTATTTTGACCCGAAATCGACAATGTGGGCAATCGAAAAAGAGCGTTGCACAGCCGTGCACGGTGTGCCAACCATGTTTGTCGCCCAGCTTGAACACCCCGATTTCAGCAAATTCGACTTCAGCACTCTACGAACAGGCATCATGGCAGGATCGCCGTGTCCCATCGAGTTCATGAAAAAAGCGGCCACTCTCATGAACATGAAGGAGGTAGTGATAACCTATGGACAGACCGAGGCCTCTCCTGGAATCACCAACTCTTCCACGGATGATTCGATCGATAGAAGGGTTTCCACTATCGGCAGGCCGCTGCCCCACACAGAGGTCAAGATAGTGGATCCAAAGACCGGCAAGATGGTCCCCCGGGGCGAGACCGGCGAGATATGCGCCCGTGGCTACATGATCATGCGCTGTTACTACAACAATCCTGTAGCTACGGATCAGGCAATAGACAAAGAGGGCTGGCTGCACACAGGAGACCTCGGAACCCTGGACGATGAGGACTACTGCAAAATCACAGGCCGCTTGAAGGACATGGTCATCAGGGGAGGCGAAAATGTCTATCCGAGAGAGGTCGAGGAGTTCCTCTACACCCATCCTGCTATCAGCGATGTTCAGGTCATAGGCGTGCCGGACTTGAAGTACGGCGAAGAGCTGATGGCCTGGATCAAGCTTAAGCAGGGAGCAAGTGCAACCCCGGATGAGATAAAAGAGTTCTGTAAAGGCAAAATAGCCCACTTCAAGATTCCAAAATACATCAAGTTCGTTGCTGATTTCCCCATGACGGTCACAGGCAAGATTCAGAAGTACAAGATGAGAGAGGAATCCATCAAAGATCTGGGCCTGGAGGAAGTGGCGAAGATGAAGACGGCATGATTACGCTAATTATTCCTTTTTTTCCACGCTAATTTTCGATGCTAAGTTGTGATCGACTAAGCTGCCCTTCGATCCTTAATACTCCTGCTTCCTCCATTACTTCCAACTTCGTGTTCAAGAATTGCCTCGCCGTCCAGATGTTGGTGCTTGCGTGCTTGGATATCTGCCTGACTGTGTAGCTCCCTCCGGCCAATGCCAGGTAAGGTATTAGCTGGTCAGCCAGGCGCACGTCCACGGCAGCAGGCGATGAAAGTTCGGCTATTATCTCCAGAGCAGCGGCCTTTCCCACGTCCTCCGCCCGGATGCCTCTTTCACCCAAAGCACTCCCCCCCTTGTGCCCGCTCCACAGGGTTATGCCGCTTCCTGTGGAAGTCTCCTTGAGTACCTCCGTAGCTACCAAGCCCATGTGGCCTGCATCCTTCAGAGCTGCAGTAGCAGAATCAGCCTGTCGTCTGGCCACGTGTTCCGGAAGGTTAGAACAATGAGAGACTCCTTCTACAATTCCTGCTTCTTTGGGTTTCAGATGGGCGGGTTTCAGGTTGCCTGGGTTGACCGTCAGGATGACCGAGCCTCCGCCTCTGGGGTAGTAACCGCGTCTCATGCTATCGACCTTGACCTGGGCTCCGAACTCGCTCAGGGCTGGAAGAAAAACTCTCTCAAAATAATCTATTGTGGGCGACCATCGAACGTCTGTCCCCCCTGTGACCTTAAGAGTAACTGGCCCATCTGCTCTAATCATGGCCGGTAGCAAACACTGCACAAGAAGAGTAATACTGCCTGCTGTGCCGATGTCGACGCGATAGCTTCCGCCCTTGGTCCGCCCAGGCTCAAAGGCGATCTCTGAAGATCCTGGCTCAATTCCTGCGGTCTTTGCGTTGCAGATCCCCGCGAGCGCCAAAATGGCCTGGGCGTGCTGGGGAGCGAGGCCAGGCTTTGGCCTGCCTTGCCGGATCTTGGAAACCCTGATGGATGTTCCAGTTACTGCGGCCAGGGCCACCGCAGTCCTGACTATCTGGCCGCCGCCCTCGCCATAAGATCCGTCAATCTCCATCATTTAGCTGCTAGTCGCAATCATTCCGCCCGCATCATTTGGCGGCAGCCGCAAACTCACTGCTAAAAAGATCGCACTGGCCAATGATCTTTGCCGCGGCCTCCCGCAGAACGACCACCGGGTCAGCTCCTAAGGTCTTGAGCCGGAACACTGGATTGTCCATGACCGGAAATTTGGTATCGTAGGTTGCAAGCATGACCCGCTCGTCGAGCAGAAGCTCTGTGCGGAGGAGGTTTAGAATCGTATGACCCTCTCCGATGAACTCTATGGAGATCTCATTTGCAGTCTTATTGATTATTTTGAGATCCATTAAACCACTCCCAATCCGTAGGATGAGCTCATCTTCCTGGTCTCTGTGTTGGCGCAGCTCGGACAGACCAGCTTGCCGTCCTTTTTGACCAGGCCAGTCAAACATCTGTTGCAGTAGGCCTTAATAACACCGAGGTCCTCGTCACCTGTTGACAACCGAAGCTGTCTCTCATCGACTATCTTGGCCGTGAGAATGTCTCGTACAGAGAACATCTGCCTCAGGTCCTTGACATAGGAGTTCCGAACGTTGGAGATATGAATCGTGGCCTCCTCATCTGAGATTGGTCGGTCCTCATAACCTTTCTTGAAGGCCAGCGACACTATGACCAGACTCTCCTTCATGTCTATTACTTCGCCAACAACAATATCTCCCTGACAGAGCTTGGCAGGGGCGTTGGTCTTCGGAATTACGCTAGCCAGCTTGTTCTTCTCGTCGATATTCAACAATCCGGCAGTCGTTGCGTATATTACTCCTCCCTTGACGTAGGTGCAATCGCCTGGAACGAACTCCTCCGCAGACCCTACCACGTCTCCTGGGAGCACAAAACTGTTTTCCATCTCGAATTCCTCTAATAAGCTAGAATATTGCTTGTTCGATATATACTGGTTATTCATGTCCTGTTGCGCCGTTTCGGCGGCACAATATTCTGTACAACTCAACCTCTATGATCTTTACGTCTTTGCTGTGGAATGCAAAGCATCTTTTAAGGGGAAACTTTATCCTGTAGATCTCTTCAATAGTGGAAGGTTCTACAATCCTTCTAATGAACCCTTCGCTTCCCAGGTTGTGGATGGAGTAGACCACATCGGCGATCTCCACAGCTTTTCTGAGAAACGCTCTGTCGCCCATGCTAGCTTTCTGCGCCCCGAAGGGGGGATTCATGACCACAGTTTTGATTCCCTTAAGGCTCACGGAGTTAGCGTCACCCCTTATGAATTCCACTTCGACTCCAAGCCGGGTGGCGTTTTCTCTGGCTGTCCGTAGGGACCGCGGATCTATCTCCACTCCCACTACTTTTGCGCCCAAGAGCGCGGATCCTATGGCTAGAACACCGGTTCCACACCCCAGATCACAGACACACTCCAGATCTCCATGCAGATATGCCAGATAAAGCAAATCCGCTGCCACAGACGCAGGAGTTGCATATTGCTCTTTTTCGGCTGATGGGTTGGAGAAGCCCGTAAGCCGCTCCAGTTGTATTTCGAGCTGTTTCTTCTTCATCCTGCAACAATAAGGTAGGCGGGAAACTATATCAAATATAGTATTACATCTATAGCCAGGAGCGAAAGCACAACAACAGCTAAAGCCTTTACCAAATTGATGACATTGGACCTTGTGAAGAGTCCATTGCCGAAGGCGTATCGTCTTTCTGCATTTCCCATCGCTGAAGAAGCTGAAAAGTTCGGGCTCTCCCACGCTGCTCTGACCCTGACGGGTTCTTCGAACTCGCTTAAGTGGCCTCGTGTGGCATTAGACGAACGATTGATCACTTCGGCTGACCTGGAGTTTCTTCCTCCGAGGCTTATTGCATCAGATCCGGGATCGAAGTGGTAGGCTCCACTGACCCTTGCTGGCTTCTCGCTGCGCTGAACCAAGACCCGGGCGTCGCGTGGAGCGTACACAAGATTTGACGTTGTCGGAACCAGACTACCACCTTCTGGAATTACTTCAACAACTGGCCCATCCGCAAATAGAGCCCTTTCAGCATCCATCTCCAAAATAGTGTTCCGCTCGTTCATTCCATCCGTTTCCGATGTACATTCGATTATGGTCTCACCCTCCACTTCGTCGAAGGCATCATCTCCCTGAAGGGTATCTGAGTCTGGGATTGGCTTCTCCTGCATTTGTTGGGCCTTTGATGCAGCCCCTTGTTGAAGTTGTCCTGCAGGTCTATTCTCCACCAGGTTCATCGATTCATCCCAGGAGTAGACGTAACCGGTCTTGTCTATAGCTGGTAGAGCATTCACCACCAACACCCAACCGATTTGCAGGATCGCTTTTCTGTGCGTTCTGTAGTTGAGCAGCTCGTTGATGTTGAAAGAGACTGTCTTGACTGGATCAGCCTCAGCGCTGATCAGACGGTCTATAAGAGTCGCTGTATTCCCTAACCAAGTCGCGCTCTCGCATTCTAGGTCGATGCTGTCTGACCTGAATCTCTTCTCTGCCTGTCTCAGCAGGGATGCTGTGGCCTTGAGCAGCTCGGTTGGATTTTTCCTTTGTTGCTCTTCCTCGATGGCACACTTGAAGCTCCTCAGTGCGTCGCAGATGCAAATGCCTGCCTCTCCTTGGAGAGACAATCCTCCCATAAAGTATTCTATAGAATCGGTAATCGACCTGGCTAGCTTCCAGGGCTCCTTATTGGGCAGTCCCTGGGACCACACCTCTCTCATTCCGGTCAGAGTCCTCTTGATAGCCTCAATCTGTTCGGTCTCCTTGCCATCATTTCTTGCCATCTCTTCCAGATTCGAGATGGCTCTATCGGCAATTTTGACAGCCTCCTCGTCTGTGTGCTCGGCCTGAAGCTCTGAAAGCATTGACAGCAGAGCTGCAACGCTTCCGGCCATGCCAATGTCAGTAAGCTCGGTTCTAGATGTACCTATAAGATCACGGTAGCGATCTGCTGCCCTCGAATAGTACTGGGAGGCCAGCCTGAGAAGCTCATCTTTCTTCTTGTCTCCTTCGATTACTACTACTGATGAAGTGGTGTTTGCTTTTACCTGGTTCTCCTTTGCCAAAGAGCTGTAGGCCGCTGCCAGCCATGCCGATGCATTGCAGTACGCAGGCTTTGTCTTCTTTCGCAAGATCTTCAATGATCGCTCGAGGCAGTCCCTGGCTAAAGAAGCCTCGCCCTTGTCGAGATAAGCTCGGCCAAGATTTGATAGAACTATTCCAGAGCCTTGACTCTGGCCTAGGTCTTCGAAGATGGACAGGCTCTGGTTATAGTATTTTATTGGGGCATCTAAGCTCTGATCGGCGCTGCTCCTACCGAGTCGATTAAGGACCCAGGCCTCACTTCTCCTATCCCCCTGCTTCTGGAAGGCCTTCAAACTCTTCTCGAAATACCTGGCGGCGAGCTCTGACTCGCCCATCTCTGCGTAGACTCTGCCAAGGCTACCCGTCATCTGGGCAGCTCCAAGCTCGTCTCCCAGATCCTCGAAGGCTCTCAGGCTTTTGTAGCAGTACTCAATGGCCTTATCCCATTCGTGGGCCCTTCTGTAGGCGGAACCCAGGTTCCCCTGAACGTGGGCCATGCCGCTTCGGTCTCCTATGCATTCGAAACGCTTGACTGCTTTCCTGTAGTATGCAACAGCCCTTCCCAGATCACCGTACTGAGCATAAACCTGGCCTAGGTTGTTAAGAAGCACCGCCTTCACGCCCTTATCCCCGGTAGTTGATAGTGCTCGGTCATAGCATCTTATAGCCAGTTCTAAAAGTCCCGCCTTTTTGCAGATATCTCCCAATCTCTTCACTTCGTAAACATCCTGGAGACAGTCGGCAAGAGTTGAGCAGAGGTCGGCATCTATCTTCCCCTGCTTAGAGCCTTCCAAGAGTTGGGCAACCTGGACGGAGCAGCTCCCTTCGATCGACTCCGGATCGATGGTGTTAAGTCCCTCCCCACCCTTTGAGAACGACTCGTATATCTCTTGAAGAACAACCAGTTGATTCATGGAATATGAACTAACTTATATCTTTATAAAGTTTTTGAATAGTTTGATTCTAAGATAATTATCGATAGGTTAATTACCATTTAAATTCTTCACGAGAAAAAAGAGAATCTAGACCGTAAAACAATACATCCTGGATATTTGGAATCTAGATAACTAGGCTTCTATAACAGGGGTATAACTGGAGTCTAGACAACTGGAATCCGGATAAATTGGAACCAATAAGACTAGCGCTATCTGAGTTACACTTGATCGATTGAGGGGACAGCAGTAATGGGCATCAAACAGGCGGCATCAGCGGCGGCCTGAAGATGCCCTTTTCAGTAATCAGCGCCGTTACAAGATTAAGCGGCGTAGCGTCAAAGGCAGGGTTGTATGTGTCTACGCTCGTCGGAGCAAGCTGGACTCCTCCAACAGAGCACAGCTCCTCAGCGCCTCTTTCTTCAATGGTGATGTCAGCCTCACAGTGCCCAAGGTCGAAAGTGGATAGAGGGGCCGCGACATAGAAAGGCAGCTTGTGGGCTTTGGCCAGGACAGCGTGATTGTAGGTTCCAATCTTGTTGAAGACAACATCTTTGGTTATCCTGTCAGCGCCTACGATTGCTTTATCGATCCTTCCCTTTCTCATGAGGCTTCCCGAGGCGCTCTCGCAGATCAGTGTCACGTCTATTCCCTCATGGACCAGTTCCCAGGCGGTCAGCCTCGACCCCTGGTTCAGGGGCCTGGTCTCGCAAGCATAGACGTGAATCTCCTTGCCAGCCTCGACCGCAGACCGGATGACTCCTAGAGCTGTTCCCCAACCCACACAGGCCAGCCTGCCTGCGTTGCAGTGTGTCAGGACACTGTCTCCATCGTCCAGGAGAAGTGCTCCTTTCCTGCCTAGCGTCTTGTTGATGGCGATGTCCTCGTCGGCGATTAGCTCCGCTTCGCGAAGTGCTGCCTCCCTGATTCCCTCGGCTGTATCCTGGACCATAACGGACCTCAGAGCTCTGTCCACCCCCCAGGAGAGGTTGACCGCTGTTGGCCTGGACTTCTTGATGATCTCCCCAGCCATCTCCAGCTCTTGAAGAAGCTGGAACGGGTTATCAGTGGACGAGAGCTGTGCAGCCAGGGCGATCCCGTAAGCTCCGGCAGCGCCCAGGGCCGGGGCACCCCTGACCCGAAGGCTTGTTATGGCTTCGATCAGACCTTTCACGCTTTCAATCTTGATCGGCCGAAGCTCAACGGGAAGCCTTGTCTGATCGATCAGCCACAAGCCGTCGTCCCACCAGATGGTCCTGGACTCGCACATGCTCAAGGTCAAATCACCCTAGACTGATTTCGCATGCTGCTATTATTATTTTTGCTTCAATCATCTCATGATGCGCATTCAAACATGCGGCAACTCCTTCTTCGCCACGTAAAGGGTTATGTACTGCTAATCCGCGTCATACCGACAAATTGTTCCGGGATAACGCCACCGCTCAAGAATGCGCGAATGGCATCGGCGCAGAGTTGCGGATATTGGATTGGCCAAGCATGGTTTCTACCGATAACCTTGTAAGCGGTTGAATTCGGCAGCGCCTGGGCCAGGTCGGTTGCTGATTTTTTGACCGAATCCAATTCTTTTTCACCAAAGGCGACGAACGTGCGCGTTGCAACTCCTTCCCACTCCTTCGGAATTATGAAGGATTGACTTTCGGCAACTATGCGGGCAAGGCTCGCCGGAACCATCAACCAAGTATCTTTCGCAAAATCGTTTTCATACGCTTCTGGAACTCCCATGGCGCGGGCGTTCATTCGGACCAGCCAGCGCATGTTCCGGAATGGCGCATAGGCGCTGAATAACGCTCTCAAGAAATGATAATTGCCGACTATCGGAATCGGCCGAACGGAACAGCCGCTCACAAAAGCGCTCTTGATGATTTCCGGATTCGTGGCCAGCAATTGGATTATCACCTGCGCGCCAAGCGAAAGCCCGACGACATGCGCGCCTCCAGAAGTTCGCTCATTAATGATTTTTGAAACCTCATTGGCAGCCAGTTTCATAGTAAATGGCCCGATTCCAATACTTTGCCCGTGTCCGGGCAAATCGACAATCAGGCTTTCAAATTCTGTCAAAAGCTCGGCCACCGGACGCCATGACCAGCCGCTTATTCCACCGCCATGCAAAAATACTATGGTACCCCGATCCGATGAGTTGGCATTCAGTCGTTGAGCGAAAAGCGACATACTGAGAACTCCTCTGGTTCCCTACTTGACGTACTCTACGTTTTCCATCCCGCTGAACTCTTTGTCTCCGGTTAGAAATTTTATTCCGAGCTTTCTCGAATACGAGTACCCAAGGGCGTCCACGAGGGAGAGCTTCTTTCCGGTCCGATTTGTGGATAGCCTGAACTCGGAAGCATTCAGGTAATCCGAGTCCTCCGCAGGCACAACCTCGATCTTGAATCTTATAAAGTCGATAACATTTGCGGCCTCATTGCGTCCGAAATCCCTAAACAAGGCATACGTCAGCTCAAGAATGTTGAATTCGGTAGTGACCAGACCTACTCGTGAATAGCCCTCGTAGTTAGGGTTTCCCTTGAGAAGCTCGATAAGCGCGTAAGTATCCCCAAAAAATCTAGCCATTGATCTCTCTCAACTCATCCTTTAGGGATTGAGAGTCGATCTTCCATCCTTTCAGTAGACCGAAGAGGCTCTTTTCCTTTAATTCGATGTCCACCTCTTCGCCTTCCCTCAGGTTCAGCTTATCAAGAGGCTTCAGAACATTGTTTTCGTATCTGGCCTTTACGATCATCCTGTCACCAAGATCTATTTACATCACGAGTTTATATATTTAGCCCGAGGCGCTAAGTAGCGATTGCCTGCAGTTAAACTGCCAGCCGATACCCAGCATCCGAGCCTAGCGCGTGGGCTCGTCGCCCGAAAGCGAGCTGACTGGCCTGGTCCATCGGATTTCCGCAGAGCTGGGGATTGCCAGCGGTGGGATCGTTGATCGCAGCTGGGGGCGATTGGCATAATTCGTTTGTGGGCTGGGAAAATCCTCTACTCTTGCAGCAGTGTGAGGTAAAGGCCATCCGCTCCGGCAAGGATTAAATCCCAATAATGCATGATTGATATCGATATGTTCTCCGAGTACATTCAAGCTGCCTTAGAGAGAGCTAAATATGACACTCTAGAAGACGGCTCTTATGTGGCCACAGTTCCGGGACTTCAGGGAGTCATAGCGGTTGGCGACTCTTTTGAAGAGTGCCGCAAGGATCTCATTGAAGTCATTGAGGAATGGATTGTTGCCCGGATACAGTGGGGATATCCGATTCCACCCATCGCTGGCCATACCATAGAATCCTCAAAGGAGCCAATTGCTGTTGTCGACTAAGCTCCTACCCATCTCCCGGCAGGAACTCATCAAGCGATTGGCGAGTTTGGTTTCACAGGTTCTTATCCCGGCAGGAAATGGGCCAAGGGCTCATATCTTCGAATATGAACTTCAAGAAAACAATTATTGACTCAGTCGCTCTTTCCAAAGTTCATCTACCTTCGATTCGGCAGGGGCTATGATTTTCTCATCGAAAGCGGCGAGCAACTCCTCCAAGGTTTCATAGTGGTATGGCCTCAAAACAGAATGGTATACCCGGATATGCTCGAACGTTGCATACTCATTCTGTGAACTAAAAAGCAAAGGCTGTATAGGCACAGAGGGTAGCCGTTCACTAATGCAGATTAATTCGGCGATAATATTATGAGCGTTAGTGAGATCAGCTATGATAAATCGAGACATATGAGCTAACAGGGAAACGGTTTCTATGAGATCTCTGCTTTCTGAGTTCGGAAAATCGAACACCACTGGCAAATAATCGAGCTTCCTAAGTCTTTCCTTGATAGCATCCAATACCACCCTCTGCTCTGGTAAGAAGCTGCCAAGAACGAGCACAACTTTCTTTGCTACAGTATCAATTACATCGCGGATCTTCTCATTATAAAGAAGGAGATAAATAAACTGTGCAACTTCAAGGTTATCTACAGTAATGGCAGGAAAGCCAACAACCGGGGTTATGCGAAGATTTTTTTGAGTCGTGCCGTTGAGTTTTAATCCCCAAGCAGAGACCCCATGTACATTGCAATTAGTCAGATTCGCTCTATCAAGGGTTGCATCAACCAAGATCGCATTGATAAGATTCGATCCAGAAAGATCTGCTTCACTAAGATTCGCTTCACTGAGATTAGCTTGAAAAAGGTTTGCCTCAGTAAGATCTGCTCTATAAAGATTAGAACCAAAGAGATCAGCTCCTTCAAGGATTGCCCCATGGAGGCAAGCTTGACTGAGATTCGCCCTAAGAAAATCCACTCTCACGAGGTCAGCCTCATAGAGATATGCTTGACTAAGATCTGCAAATGGTAAATGCGCGTCACGAAGGTCTGCGTGGATAAAATTCGCGTGGCTGAGTTTCGCCCACATTAAGTCCGCCTCAAAGAGATTTGCTACGCTAAGGTCGGCATCTACAAGGTCGGCTTCTCTAAGTTTCGCACCCTCTAAATTTACATCTGCAAGATTCGCACTGTTAAGATTAGCGTTACAGAGATTAGCCCCACGGAGGTTCACTCCGCTGAGATCTATGGGCTCATCAGAGTTATCCTTTCTCCAAATATTCCAAGAGGCTACTCCTTGCCGCAGAATCTCAATATGTTCCTCGTTTGCCATAGAGCACTAACAAGCCGTATGATTTCCTAGTATAAACATTTTGCAACAGACTAATGAAGCCAAGAAAGGACCTTCTTTCATAACTCATCCTGATTATCTCTACCCCGCCCGCCCTTGCCAGATGCAGCTCATCCAATTGTCGAATATCCGTGCTCCACTGGACCAGGAATCCCATAAAGCCTCGCCGCCAGCTCTTCCGAGTTCTCGATGGTCGGACCAATGTATTCCTGCCCAGCCGGAAACGAACACTTTAAATTTCCATGCGTTTTATTATACTGTAGAGTCCAGCAGAACATGCCCATGAAAATCGAAGAACACCTCAAATCCAAGCGCCAGGAGATTCTGGCCATAGCCGCCAAGCATGGTGCCCGTAACCTTCGGGTCTTCGGCTCCGTGGCCAGAGGAGAGGCCCGGCCCGAAAGCGACCTGGACATCCTTGTAGAGATGGAACCTGGGCGCAGCTTGATGGATCATGTGGCCCTTAAGCAGGATCTTGAAGACCTTCTGCAACGAAAGGTGGATGTGGTCAGCGAAAGGGCACTGCATTGGTACATCCGGGACCGAGTGCTTGCCGAGGCAACTCCATTGTGAATTATCGGTTCAACCCCGTCTCAATATCCGCAGACCACTGGCCAGCCTCTCCTTTTTCGATGCCAAAAATTCCTTAGTGCTCAAAGTACACTTCACAAGATCAACAAAGTCCCTGGTAGTGAGGCCAAGCTCCTTGGCCATGGCATTGAGCAAGGGTGCGCCGATATCCTGGTTCTTCCCGTGGCTTAGAAAAGTGGCGGCCTCTTTCTTTTCGTTGACATAAAGGATAAAATATCTGTGATCAGTGTGACTGCGGCAAAAGCCCTTTCTCGCAAGCCCTGCCTCAATCTCATCCTGGCTTCAGCGCCGAAACCATCAGCTCACCGAAAACAATTCCAAGAGCAAATCCCTTAGCATCTTCCCGGTCTCGCCCAGCTCTTCTTCCAGGCAAAGGACATACTCATTCCATAAGAAGTCTATATACTCAAATAACAATCTTTTTGCTTCCTGAAAATCCGGAGAGCTTCCGGTTGCGTCCAGGGGAGGCAAACTTACAATCCAGAGGCCGTCATCGTAGTCTACCTGCAGATTGGTGACCCTAAGGGGAACGAATTTCCTGACACCTACGGCAAATTCCTGCAGAGGACGCCTTTCATAGAATTCTATGGTTGACGGATGAGCGGCCATTGTTCTAAATTCGCTTGCAGCATATTTTAATTTCCGCAAGATTCGGGGATTTGAGTAGCAAAGATGAATGAAGGAAAAAGGACCTTCTTATCATTCCCTCCACGTGATATCTCCACCCTGGCCAGATGCAGTTTCGTCCAGGTTGTCGAATATCCCTGGTACGCAACACTCGGAATCGGACAAACCTCGCAGCCCGCGCCTCCAAGCCCTCGATGGTCTGATCAAAGTATTTTCCCGCCCGACTGGAAACGAATACTTTTAAATTTTCATGCGTTTATT
Source organism: Methanotrichaceae archaeon (assembly GCA_963754945.1). Lineage (GTDB taxonomy): Archaea > Halobacteriota > Methanosarcinia > Methanotrichales > Methanotrichaceae > Fen-7. Next base: position 163,239 of record CAVWIG010000028.1, on the reverse strand, counting down.
ATACTATAAAGTCCAACAGGATATGCCCATGAAAATTGAGGAATTGCTGGAATCCAAGCGCCCAGGAGATTCTGGCAATCGCCGCCAAGCACGGTGCCCAATAACCTTCGGGTCTTCGGCTCCGTCGCCAGAGGAGAGGCCGGGCCGAAAAGCGATCTGGATATCCTTGTAGCGATGGAACCTGGGCCGCAGCTTCAGTCAGGATCACGGAGCTGCAATCGTACAATCTGCAAGCACATGATCTCCTTAGCCATAGAAGTTCATCGCGTATCGCAATTAGCAGTCCTGAAGATCGCAAGAGGATTATGAAGAAGGAGAAAGCCGAACCGAACCAGAACGGTAACCAGCGTCGCCATGCGGAGGAGCGTTTGAAGGCCAGCCAAAGCGGTCCAGTCGGTTCCAAGATAGCGGACGGTGTAGACGCAATGGCTCTGGTTCACGAACTGCAGGTTCATCAGATTGAATTGGAGATGCAAAACGAAGAGCTGAAGCGCGCCAGGCTGGAGATGGAAAATGCTTTGACGAAGTACTTCGATCTCTACGACTTTGCGCCCATCGGGCTTTTCGCTATCGATCTGCAGGGATTGATCCAAGAGGTCAACCTGGCTGGAGCCGCGCTGCTCGGCATTGAGAGGCGCAACCTGATGAATAGACGTATTCGGCTGTTCGTCGCGCCCAAAGACCGTCCCATTTTTGATGATTTTTGTAAATCTGCGTTTGAGACCTTAACCAAGCAAACATGCGAACTGAATCTCCCAAAAGATTGTGAGCCTACTGTTTATGTCCGCATCGAGGGCACAGTCTCAGAGGATGGTTCGCAGAAAGATAGATTGTGCCGGGTTGCTGTCATAGACATAACCAAGCGCAAGCAGATTGAGGAAAAACTGGAACTTCAGAGCGCAGTGCTGAAAGCAGTACTCGAAAACTCGAATGTATCAATCTTCTCGGTAGACCGCAACTACCACTACACGAGCTTCAACTCAAGGCATGCAGCGGTGATGAAGACGCTATTTGGAGCTGATATCGAGATCGGGCACAGCATTCTTGAATACCATACTAACATCGATAACCATATTAGCGCCAAGATGAACATCGACCGGGCGCTTTGTGGCGAATCGGTAACTCTGGAGGCGTATGCCGGAGATAAAGCTCTATCGAAGAGTTATTTCGAGATATCGCATAACCCGATTCGAGATTCGCATGGGGAAATCACTGGTGTTGCCGTTTACTCGAGGGACCTGACCGAATACAAGAGAACCGAGAAGGCGTTGCTGAAGAGCGAGAAAAAGTGCCAATTGCTGATAGACAACGCTAACGAACCAATCATTGTCGTGCAAGATGGCCTTCTCAAGTTTATCAATCCCGCAGCATTTGGTATGTGGGGAGGGTTTTCGGAGCGGGAACTCATTAACAGACCTTTTCCCGAATTCATCCACCCGGATGATCGGAGAATGGTGGTTGAAAATTATCGGCGACGGATGGCAAACGAGGCATCACCGCCTCGGTATGCCTTCAGGGTGGTTACCAGTGAAGGCATTGTCAAATGGGTGGAAATCAACGCGGTTTTGATTGAATGGCAAGGCAACCCAGCCACGTTGAATTTTCTCACCGACATCACTTCCCGCAAACAGGCAGAAGAGGCACTGCGGGAGAGCGAAGAGAAATGGCGTTCTCTTGTAAGTGTCTTGCCTGACTATATCACATTGCTCGACCGGGAGGGTAGAGTCTTGTTCCTGAATCACTGTGCAGAGGGATTCACGGAAAGAGAGGTCATTGGGTGCAGTGTATACAAATATCTTTCAACACAGTCCGGAGAGATACTTAAAAAGGAAATCGTCGAGTGCCAAAAGACTGGGAAAATACGCAAGTTTGAGCACACAGCCGTGGGGGACCACGGCATAACGAGAGTTTACGAATCCTATCTTGTCCCACTTCTTGAAAAGAACAATGTGACGGGTATTATGGGAATATCAAGGGACATCACAGGTAGAAAACGTGATGAAGAGGCGCTAAAACGATATTCTGAAAACCTCAAGGATCTGGTCGAAGAGCGTACTAAACAACTCCAACAGGCTACCCGTTTGGCAACCCTAGGTGAGATTGCCACTATGGTCGGACATGACCTTAGAAACCCACTTCAAGTTGTAATATCTATGGTATATTTGGCCAAGGAGATGTTGACTTCGGCGGAAACTCCACAGGTAGAAGGTCAGCTCAGCGTTACAGAGATCCTTGACGATATCGAAAAGAGCTGCAGCTATATGAACCAGATAATATCCGATCTCCAGAATTATGCAGGACCGCTTAATCTCGAATTAGTAGAAACGGATATTCACCAGTTGATCCGCAATGCGATATCTTTTTTAGAAATTCCGGGGGGTGTTGAAGTCTCCACTGAGGTAGAGGATGGATTACCAGAGATCACCATCGACCCCGAAAAAATCAAACGTGTGATCGTAAACCTGGTCAACAACTCGATCCAGTCCATGCCAAAGGGAGGGCAAATAACGATAACTGCCATCTGCAAAGAAGGATCTGTCCTCTTGACCATCAGCGATGAAGGTGCGGGCATACCTAATGAGAACATCCCAAAACTATTTTTGCCTCTATTCACCACCAAGCCCAAAGGAATTGGTTTAGGGCTTACGATCTGCAAACGTTTGGTGGAGGCCCACCGGGGTAATATTGTTGTTGCCAGCAAGGTGAACGCAGGAACTGAAGTGACAATCGAGATACCACAGGATAAGAAAACATGAACAAGAAATTTATATTAGTAGTAGACGATGATAAAGGAATTCTCAAGAGCTTTTCGGCCATTCTGGGACTCAAAGGGTACAGAGTAAGCACCGCCGAAAGTGGCCAGGAAGCCATAGAGAAGTATCAAGCCAACTACTATAACCTGGCATTAATCGATATCAAGCTTCCGGATTTGGAAGGCACTGAACTCTTAAAACAGTTTCACCAAATCAATCCGGATACAAAGAAAATCATAGTTACAGGTTATGCCACACTGGAAAATGCAATCAAATCTCTCAATTGGGGTGCAGACGGATATCTGCAAAAGCCAGTACTGCCAGGAAAGCTGCTGAGCGTCGTCGCGGATAAATTGATGGAACAAGAAGTTGAGAACGATCTGATTGAGGATACGGTGATTGATTTGGTAAGAACCAGGAAACAGGATGAGCGAAACTTAGATCGATGGACATAACCTGCACATGTGCATGGATGAGCTAGTCAGCGCTTTCAGAGAGAACTTTGATGAGAGTTGTGCCTGCTTTTCCGCAAGATTCCGTTAAGAGGCAAAAGATGAATCGGCCAAAAGAACCGTCGCCTCATTCCTTTCTCCTTATGACCTCTACCTCGCCCTTTTTCGCAATGTACAGCTCGTCCAGATTGTCGAATATCCCGTGCTCCACCAATCCGGGAACCGGGCACAGCCTCGCCGCCAGCCCCGCAGGATCAACGATTGCCCCAAAGTCCACATCCATCACGAAGTTCCCGTTATCCGTGATCACCGGCCCGTCCTTCATCTTGCCCAGGCGCAACACCGGCACGCCGCCCAGCTCCTTCAGCCGCCGCTCCACAAGCTTGGCTGCAAATGGCAACACCTCCACAGGCACCGGGTGGCTCAGCTTTTCCACGTACTTGCTCTCATCGGCCACTATCACGAACCGCTGGGCTGAGCAGGCGACCACCTTCTCGCGGGTGTGGGCCGCTCCACCACCCTTTATGGCAAAGAGATCGGCATCGACCTGGTCGGCTCCATCGATGGCCAGGTCAAGAACCGGGTGCTGGCTCAGGGTAGTGAGCCTTATGCCCGACTCAATGGCCAGGGCTTCGGCCTGATAAGACGTAGGCACTCCCAGGATATCGAGCCCTGCTTCGACCATCTCTCCGACCTTGCGAATCGTCCAGGCCACTGTCGATCCTGTGCCCAGGCCCACCACCATGCCGTCTTTGATCAGACGGGCTGCTGACTCGCCCGCCGCCTTCTTGTCCTCAAGGTTAGAAGACGCTACCTTCACTTGTGAGCCCCCACGATTACTCTATTTATTCAACTATCTTGCTGCGGACTGTGACGAAGACCGGCCCACGAAGATCCATCTTGTGCTTGTGGCTTGTGATGTACCGATCAAGGGCCGGATCGATCCTCAGGTTAATCTCTCCCGGCGTCCGAACTATCTTCACCCTGGTCTCAGAGTCCTTGCCGTTCAGCGTGGCAACCTCCACTTCGGAGGCTGCCGCTTCGGCAAAGGCATCTATGTACCTTATGCCGGTGGTCACTCCTTCCGCGAAGGCATCATCCCAGCGAGAGGTCCTGGGAATGCCCATCACATTCTGCTTGTAGACGACTACTTCGTTCAGGTAGGCAGGGCCGCACAGCTTTGTGTTCTCCTCCGGCTCAACCACGGATACTTTTACGTTTCTGCCGTAAAGCTGGCCTTCCCAGGCGGGGAACTCGCAAGGCGACGGCGTATCGCCGTGCTCTATGCAAGTCTGGACGATGGCCTCAGAGATTGCCTGACCGATTTCTGTGGATGGTGACTTATCCACTCTGATCATCTGAGCCGTCTCCCTGGGTGTCAGCTCCCAGTCTGCCTGGAACTGGGGGTAAGACAGGGCACGGAGGTCCTTGGAGTTGTGCAGAATCATGGCTATTCGCTCGACACCCAGGCCAAGGTTCATGACCGGATAGGGTATGTCGTACTGCGCCAGAGCAGTTGGCGAGTATACGCCGAAGGTGGCCACCTCCACCCAGCCGCTTCCGTACTTAGTTGCAGATCCGACAAGTGCGGGATGAAAGGCATACACCTCTATCTGAGTTCCAGGGGTGTAGTACTTGCTCCTCTTATCGTCCGGCTGGAACCTGAACTTCTGGAATCCGAACTGGCTCAGTAGTCCATCGGCTATGGCCTTGCCATCCTCCACAGAAACTTCATCGTCCATTATCACACAACTGGCTGAGTGATAGCTCATGAGCCTGGCTGCATCCTCGGCCTGTTCCCTGCGAAAACATCTGTCTATGGAGAACAGCCGCACCGGCGCTTTCTGGCGGTAGTGCAGATTGGACAGCGTCAAGAACCAGCCTGAGGTCATGTGGCTTCGCAGCGTCCTGGTGGTTGCCTCGGCTTTAAGTTCTTTGAACTCAGGAAAGACCTCTTCCAGGATTGTGGAGACAAGGGCATCGTTGGCATTTACGGCGTGGGCGATCTCACCGACCAGGTCGTCGCCCTCAACCTTGCCCTTCTTGTAGCCGTGGAGGATCTGACGGACAGCCTCGACTTCGTCTACAGAAAGCTCTCTATTGAGAATCCTGTTGATCTGGGCAATTCTATCGTCCGATATGCCGATATCTGGTCTGGGAAGACCCGCCAGGTAGAAGCATCTGTCCAGGACCGCCAAAGCTTCCGACCCAAACTGACGATAGACGTCCAAAGCGTCGACCATCACCGGGTTCATGGCTTCAGAAAACCCCAGCCTCAGGTAGGCCTCTCGCAGTTTTTGAATTGTGTCAAAAATGGGGTGGGGCACGCCATAGTTACAGTTACGCCTGGGGTATCTATCGTTGGTCTTTGGATGTCCGAGATACGCACCGCCCTGCCGCCAGGCTTTGTCGAAGTCCTGCTCGGCGGCCTCTCTGATCTGGGCTGGATCGAATTTCATGGTTTTAGACTCCTAAACCGGATTCTTTAAGCTTATCCTCCAGGCCACGCAACGACGTCTCGACCTTTCTCATCTCGATGGCGTTGGTCAGGTCGCCCCGGGTCCGTTCGATCATGGACCTGGCAAGATCGCTCTTTCTGCGCAGACCCCGAGTGATGGCATCGGGGTAATCGAAGAGCATCAGCAGGTAGAAGATCTCCTCCATCGTCTCTAGGTAATACTCTCCAACATCGGGCTCACCCTTGCGGATGAGGTCAAGGATGTGACGCCGTAGCTCTCCTGTGACGTCGCCCAATCCCGATAGATAATTGACAAACCCTACGCCGGTCTTCTCAGGCGTCAGGATCTCGTGATCCACAACGATCGAGTAGACGTTCCTGGCCTCCGCGTACTCTTGCTCTGCATCGTCGTAGAAGCCAGCATGGCGAACATCAGGATGGTCCTTCAAAAGTTCTCTGACCCTGGTCAGATTCGTTTGTGCCTCGGCCATGACCTTTTCAGCCTCTTCCAGTTGGCCACGGTGAACGGATCTTATCGCCGCCGAACAGCACCTTATGGCTGCCCTGCAGAGCCGCAAAGACTCCTCTCTGGCTGTATTCTTTTCATCGAACCAGGCGAGCATTTCTACTGCGATGGCGTCAAATGAAGACATGAGGCTACCTGTTCACTCCTTCTTCATCAGCTTTTTGAGGCGCTTGAGAGATCTCTGGCCCTCGGCTAGGGACCTGGACTCAGTGACCATTCTGCCGCTGTAACCTTCGAAGGCTGCAGCGACACGGTCCCATGGTACTGTGCCAAAACCGACAGGAAGATGTTCATCTCTCTCTCCGTGGTTGTCGTGGATGTGAACGTGGATGACCAGATCCTTAAGCTTCAGGAACTGATTCACGTTCCCATTGGTGTTGGCGTGACCCACATCAAGGATGAACCCAGCGTTGTCCCTGTTCACCGTCTCCAGAATACCAACTATCTCCTCTGGCATTCGGCCAAGAAGGGCCGGCATGTTGACCATGTTCTCCACAGCGATTTTCATATCCAGCTCTGCGGCGTGGTCGCAGATCTCCTGGATGCCTAGGATGTTCTGGGACCAAGCCTTGTCTGGCATCTGCATTCCAAGGGGGGATAGGTGTCCAGGATGAACCACTGCAAGCCGGCAAAAATCGCTCGACAGACTCAGGCATCTCTTCATCTGCCTGATCGTCTCCTCCCAGATGGGTTGGTTCATGCTTGCCAGGTTCAGGTCCGAATAGGGAAGATGAACAGTTATGACCAGTCCGGTCGTCTGGGCTATATCCTTTGCCTCCTGGATATTCTCCTTCGTCAGCCTCTGCTTTCCTTCATTGACTATCTCCCAGCCGGTGTAGCCAAGATCCTCGAGCTGGTACGCCCAGTCGAAGGGCTTCTCCACCATGGCGCTCGAGGAGAAGCTAAACATCTTCCTCCCTGGGAGAGGCCTCTGTTAAATGTGTCTCCAGTGAATCGATTTCTTGGGGTCCAAGCTCCGGGAGTTCGATCTCTTTAACAGGAACACCGTTCTCTGTCATGGGGCTAAGCCAGTCAATCACCATGTCATCCCCCGTGATCTGGACGTGAATGGAACCCAGCGGCTCCTCTTCAGGCGGAAAATTGACCATGCCCATAAAAGCCGCCTGTTTATTCAATCTGAATTGTATCGTATTCCCATCACGCCCTCGGAGCATTACCGATCTGGCAGTGTCCAGGATCTCCTGCTCTCTCAGTAACTTATGCAGAGTCCGAAGAGTGCTTGGGCCGCCGTAAGCCTCTATCCGATCCCCCCTGATGTCCATCATCAGGCCAGGGAAGATCTTCTCCACAGCAGAGGCAACTTTTTCCACCCGTTCTGTGGGCCTGATTAGAACATAAACAGAGACTTCAATCGTCGTCATCGTCAACTGTCTCGAAATCCACGGTCTATTATCTGTGTCCAGCGTTGTCCGAAGATTCATCCGCCTATAGGTGGCTCGTCTTGTATCTCAGAATCGCTGCAATCCCGCCAAAGGCTTGGTAGAGCTGGGCTCCTTCCTCCGAATCGGTTGAGATTATCTTGACGGCAGAGCCGCTTGCATCCGCCAGCTTGGAGAGGTCTGAGACTATGTCCTCCTCTTCTGTTATGCCTAGAGAGCTGCCGCACTTAAAGCAGTTCCCTACAGGCTGAGAGGACGAAGTCCTGGTCTGATCCTCGGCAAAATCGCAGCTCTTGTTAGTGCAGATGATCTTGGCCCTGGTCTTGCGCAGGTCCTCCGACAGGAGCATAGTTTCAACCGAGCCAAGCTCAAGGTTGTGCCTCACCTCTTTTTCGCCATAGGCAGCCAGGCCGTTGTCGCTCACCAGCTCCCTCAAGAATCGTCTCATGACCAGCTTATCCTGGGTGAGCTCAAGGTCGATCAGCCTTTCCTGTGCTGCTTCAACCAGCTCGTGCAAGCCGGATTCGTCTGTGTAGGAAACATCAAGGGCATCGAGGAGCTTCTTTTGCAGCTCATGGTGAAGGAACTCTCCCTCAACGAACTCTTCCTTCGTGGGCGACGGACCGCCGACGATAATGCCCTCAAAATCCTTCGGGTCTATGGGAAGGAAGGCCTCAGTCGCGCTGTCTCCTATCCTCTTGTAGAAGTCGTGAATGGCAATAAGCCTTAGTTGCTGGAACCTGTGGCTGGACTGACCTCCTTTCCTCTGTTTGCCGGGTACTGTGGAGGTCATGTGCTTAATGGGCACTATTTGCTTGCCCTTGAGGAGTCCAATGGTTGCCTCGCGCCTGTCCAGGACTATCAAGCCGAAGGTCTTCTTGTCGGCCAGCATCTCCTCCAGTGGAGCCAGAAGAAACGCGGAATCGCAGTGATACTTGTAGGTTGTAATGGGATCGGGAGGCTCCAGAGCTAGGCTGTACATATCAGTCTTGTTGCTGCCTATGTCTATTGATCCAATGAATATTACAACACCGTTTTCAGGAACCTTGTTGATGAGGCGGACCCTGGACATAGCCGAATCTAGGGCGCTTTGAACATTGAGGCGCGTTACTCTGGACTTGATGTTGGCGGCCTGGCCGTTCTCCTCACGAAGCTGAGCCATCACATCAGATATCTGCTTGTCGTGAGGTATATAAAGAGAAATCAGCTCGGTGCCTCTGCCAACCTTGGACCTGAGGTTGTCGAGCATCCGTTTGAATTCGTACTTCTCTTGGGCAGTAAACTCCATCTGGGGATCTCCTAAATTGGGTCGCGGCCATAATATAAAAGACTTCTTGAGTTAAAAGACTTATTTTTGGCGAAAAGAAAGAGACGACAAGAAGATTTAATGGCTTGGAGTGAAGCATTTCTCCAAGAGGCTTAATTTTCATGGATTCCCTGATGGATGCTAGGATTGCGATAATAGGCGGAGTTGGCTTTTGCCTTGATGGGCCGTCAGATACGATAGAAACGCCCTATGGAAACGTTGAAGTCCAATCTGCAAGGCTCGGAGGCAAGAAGGCTGTCTTCATTGGACGTCACGGTATAAACCATCTTCCACCACACAAAGTAAACTACAGGGCAGTCATCAGTGCAGTTAGGAGGAGCGGTGCTACTGGAGCTATTTCAATCAACACCGTGGGCACAATGTCCTACCATCCGGTCGGCAGCTTTTTCCTGCCCCTGGACTATGTCGAGTTCACCAAAGCCAGAGCAAACACCTTCTTTGATGACAGAGCGGTGCACGTCGATATGAGCCAGCCTTATTGCCCTGAGTTGCTTACAAGTCTTCGGGATGCCATGTCGGAAATGAACGTACAGCCCTTCGAGGGAGTTTACGTGTGTGCAGAGGGGCCTCATCTGGAGTCTCCTGCCCAGATCAGGATGATGAGGCAGTTCGGGGATGTTGTGGGAATGACCGGATATCCGGAGGTTGTGCTGGCCAAGGAGCTGGGGCTTTGCTATGCATCGCTATGCATCGTGACCAACGAGGCCTGCGGAATGAAGACGGGGGGAGGCAAACTGAGCCTCTCAGAAATTACAGAGCAGATGGACCGGTTGAGCGGTTGCGTAAAAGAGATAATATCCCGAACAGCCGAAAAAATCCCGGATGGGAGGTCGTGCTCCTGCGCCCGGCAAGAGGCGTCCTCAACTTGATAACAATCTCAGTAGACACGTGGCCTCAGAGGTATTGCCTGAAGCATCGGTGACTTTGAGAATGACGTAGTGCTCCCCTTTCTGCATCAGGGAAGACCTCCGGGTAAAGGAGCTTTCAGTTGACAAAATCCCGTCGAGGTTTGGAGGACCACTCGTAGACGTAGGGCTTGTTCCCGCCTTCAACCGTGGATTCGAACTTGATATCCTTGTCTCCGGTGATGATGGCGCCGGAATCGGGAGAAGCTATGGCCACGGAAAGCGGTTCTACCTTGGCGGAGCTCTTGTTTCCGTTGCCCTGGTGATCGACACAACCTGCGCTTAGGAGGCAGAGACAGAGTGCAGACATTGCTAGCCGGTTCATGGCTTGCTTAGGGAAGGATGAAGATAAAGACTCTTCCACAATAGTTCAATTGAATCGGTTTATGTCAACGGGAATCTCTGTGCCTCAGGAGACAAACGTCTGTACTGTTCCAGTTAATCGATTCATAGGAATTCATTTGTTCCGAGCCTCCCCTCTACTAGATACGAATGTAATGACCTTGGGAAGAACCACAAAGCCGATATACATCCAAGTCTCTTGAGCGCAATCAGCAAGGCGATTGATATATGTTGATTGGAATTGATGTCGGCGGAACTACCACAGATGCAGTGCTGGTAGAGGGCGGCAGAGTTTTCAGGTCGGCCTATGTCCCGACAGACCACGATAACCTGCTCGGATGCCTTCTCTCCGCCCTGGACAAGCTCACCGAGGGCGTCTCGCCCGACAAGATCGAGAGGGTCGTGCTCAGCACCACCCTGATCACCAACATGATAGCCGAGGGCAAGACTGATCCCGTAGCCCTGGTGCTCATCCCAGGCCCCGGCACCAACCCGAAAGACTACCACCTGGGCCAGGACGTCTTCATCCTTGACGGAGCAATAGACTATAGGGGCCGGGAGATCCAGAAGCTGAACGAATCTCAGGTAAAGTCAACTGCACTGGAGCTAGCTAATAAAGGATTCAAGAAAATCGCAGTGGTTGGGAAGTTCGGCCAGAGGAACCACGTCCATGAGCTGAAGGCTGCCGATATCGTGGCCAGCGTCGTCCCGGGCGTTCAGGTCGAGCTGGGCCACCGGGTCTCAGGCCAACTGAACTTCCCCAGACGTGCAGCAACTACAAGGCTTACGGTTGCCACCAAGGATAAGTATCGAGAATTTGCAGACCAGATCAACGCTGCCCTAAAGAATCGCAAGATCTCCGCTCCGGTCTTCATCTTGAAGGCAGACGGAGGGACCCTGCCCCTGGACAAATCTGTCGATATGCCTGTGGAGACCATCTTCTCAGGACCGGCTGCCAGCATCATGGGCGTCATGGCCCTGATGCCGACTACACAGACATCCGTAGTTGTCGACATCGGCGGGACAACGACCGACCTGGCCTTGATACTGTCAGGCAAGCCCCTGCTGTCATCAAAAGGCGCAAGGGTAAACTCTCTTCTTACTCACGTCCGGGCTTTTGCCGTCAAGTCGGTTGCCATTGGAGGAGACAGCGCCGTTAGCGTGAATGGTGACTGCATCGCTGTTGGACCCCACAGGGAAGGGCCAGCCCTCTGTATGGGCGGTCCATGCGCCACAACAACGGACGCCCTGCGGGTCCTTGGATTGTCCGATATCGGAGATGCTGCGGCTGCCGAGAAAGCAATGGCCGATATTGCGAAACGCTTGGGCTGCACCCCGAAAGAGGTGGCCAAGAGGGTAATCGATGCCGTCGTGGACAAGATCGTGAGTCACGTCAACGAGATGTTCCGGGAGTGGGAGCAGGAGCCTGCCTACCGCGTCTGGGAGATAATGAAGAAAGAGTTGCTCCAGGCCCAGAATGTTGTCGGAGTTGGGGGCGCAGCACAGCCTTTGGTTCCTCTGGTGGCCCAGAGGCTAGGCGCAAAGGCCGTCATACCCGAATATGCCCCTGTGGCCAACGCCATCGGCGCAGCAGTAGCTCGGCCCACGCTTACCCTGAATCTTCGGATCGATACCGAAAGAGGGGAGTACATTGTGGCTGAGGAAGGACTTATGGGCAAGGCGAACGGCAAGAACATGAACCTGGAGCAAGCGGAGCAGATGGCCAGAAAACTAATGACCGAGTGGGCAAACAAAATGGGAATCGGCGAGTATGCAAATGAGGCAGAGGTAACCTACAGCGAGATCTTCAACATGGTCAGAGGCTGGTCAACGGTCGGCAGGCTCCTCGATGTAAGGATGGAGATCCCAGCGGGAATCATCCCTGCATGGGGGAGGTGTTAAAATGGAAGCCTGCGGCACGACAGCGAATAAGAAGGGCAAGACAGGCCTGATATTCTTCCCGGCCTTCGACTGGGCAATCTCGCCTACCCACCCAGAAAGGGAGGAGCGCCTCCTGTACACCAGAGACCAGATCTTCGAGGAAGGGTTGATGGACCTTCCAGAGATCGAGGAGTACAAGCCCCGTCTGGCCACACCAAAGGACATATCCAGGGTACACTTCTGCGTCCCGAATGTGGAGGCCCAGGTAGCAGAGGCCCACTTGATCGCAGCCGGAAGCGTCCTTACTCTGGCTGATGCCAAGGAGAGTGGGGCGATTCGTAACGGCTTCGCTCTTGTCCGACCGCCGGGCCATCATTCCATGATGGTCGTCCATGGGAACAGGGGCTTCTGCAACATCAACAACATGGCAATCATGGTCGAGTACTTCCGGACAAGGTACGGCCACAAGAAGATCGCCATAGTCGACACCGACGTCCACCACGGTGACGGAACCCAGGACATCTTCTGGCACGATCCCGATGTGCTCTTCATATCCTTCCACCAGGATGGCCGAACCCTTTATCCGGGATCAGGATTCCCTAACGAGATGGGCGGCCCCCAGGCGTTAGGAAGGACTCTCAATATACCGCTCCCGTCAGGAACGACTGACGAGGGGATCCACTACGTTCTGGACAACTTCATACTGCCGGTCCTGAAGGACTTTCAGCCTGACCTTTTGCTGAACTCGGCCGGCCAGGACAACCACTACACAGATCCTCTGGCCAACATGCGGTTCTCTGCGAACGGTTACGCTCGCCTTAACGAAAAGCTGGCTCCAGACCTGTGCGTCCTGGAGGGAGGCTACGCTATTGAGACTGCTCTGCCTTACGTCAACACCGGCATAATCCAGGCCATGGCCGGACTCGACTACTCTCACGTCAGGGAACCTGATTACGTGCCAGGCAAGTTCGTTCAGTCTGCGGAGATGAAGAGGGAGATAGAGGCGACGATAGGGCAGCTTCAAGAGATCTGGGATAACCGTGATCGGCTTGTCGAGGATGCCCTGGCAGAGCACGGACAGTTCTACCGCAGGCGAAAGCGCATCTTCTACGACACCGACATGATCAACGAGGGCCAGGAAGAAACTGTCAGGCTCTGTGACAGATGCCACGGATACATGACCATTGCCTCTCAGGCCCAGAAGGGTTACGGTATACTGAACAGCACCTTCTGTGTATCCCTGCCACGCAATGCCTGCTCTAGTTGCCGGGAGGATGCCAGAGAGGAGTTCGAAGAGCACAAGGAGGACAGCAAGTTCAACTATGTCTACCTCCAGGATAAGCAGAAGGACACCTACCACTGCTACGAAACCAGAACGAGAAACCAGAGGGACTATTGATGTATTGATGGACTATCATTTTTTTTATTTTGAATTGGGGATCCTAATGACACAATGCAAGTACACGTTTCCTTAGACAACGTCGAACAAGACAAACTCGATTCAAAAGATCGTTTTTCTCATCTGAACAAAAGCTATAACCCTTGAGCGAAGACCTGAATTCATGAAGCCCAGGACTCTATCCCAGGACGAATGCGCCTCAATTCTCTCCTCTTCCAAATTCGGCAGGCTCGGACTCTCCTCAGATGACAATCCTTATGTCATTCCAATGTCCTATGTTTATTCTGGCGGAAAAATTTACCTCCATTCCCGTGGCAGAGGGAGGAAGATAGAGATGGCAGCCAAAAATTCGAGGGTCTGCTTTGAGGTTGATTTGCTCAACGAAGACCGCTGGGCAAGCGTTCTTGCTTTTGGAAAAGCAAAACTCTCCTCCGACATCGAAGCCAAGGCCAGGATGTTCGACGCCTTCACTAAGAAAGGCATCGGAGGCCATGGTGACAAGAAGTTCCAGAGGGAGGAGCTAGAGCGGATGGAGATGACCATCTGGGAGATCGAGGTAGTTGAATTGACCGGTCGAGAGGGAATCTGGTAGAATGGCATCGGTTACCGCCTCCGCTAAGTGGACAGAGAAGTATCGGCCAAACTCACTCCAGGAGGTTCTGGGAAACGGCAAGGCTATTTCTGAGCTCAGGGAGTGGGCGGAATCCTGGGAGCAGGATAGACCAGTAACCAGAGCAGCCATCCTCTACGGGCCTGCAGGGACAGGCAAGACCTCTGCAGCGTTGGCCCTGGCAAGGGAGATGGATTGGGAAGAAGTCGAAATGAACGCCAGTGATGTGCGTACAGCAGGAATGATAGAGCGGATCGCCGGCCCAGCATCGAGGACCAGCACATTCTCCGGCAGCAGACGTCTTGTGATTCTGGACGAGGCTGACAACCTGCACGGCACAGCAGACCGCGGGGGCGCCGCGGCCATGCTCAAGCTGGTCAGGGGAGCCAATCAGCCAGTTCTGCTCATCGCCAACGAGTACTACGAGATAGAGAAGCCTTTGAGGGATGCTGCTAAAGGAATTGCGTTCCGGTCGGTGAGATCAGTCACCATCGCCTCAACCATGAGGACGATATGCAAAGCCGAGGCGATCGCCTGCGACCCGGATGCCATTGAACTGATTGCTGAGCGTGCCGGAGGAGACCTGCGGTCCGCCATAAATGACCTTCAGGCTGCTGCACAGGGCCAGTCGGAGGTCCGACTGGAGGATGTGGCCACAGCAGAGCGAGATGTAAAGGAGTCCATCTTCAAGGTTCTGGAGGTCATATTCCGGGGAAGCAATCCATCGGATGCCCTACAGGCGTCTTATACTCTGGACGAGAGCCCCGAGGACCTTGTTCACTGGATAGATGAGAACCTCCCTGTTGCCTATCAGGGAGCCGACCTCCTCAGCGGATTTGACACTCTCGCCAGAGCCGACGTGTTCCTGGGAAGGGTAAGGCGCAGGCAGAACTACGGTCTGTGGAGATACGCTGGCTTTCTCATGACTGGAGGCGTCCAGGCCTCCAGGACGGCACGCAGGTCAGGATACATTGCGTTTCGGCCTCCGGCCCTATGGCGCAGGATGGGACAATCCAAAAAGGCACGCAACGTCCGAGACTCGGCTGCCAAGAAGATAGGAGCGCGCTGCCACGTATCCGCTGGATTTGCCCGCTCGGAGCTGATGGACTTCCTGGGACTGCTTCTCAAGAGCAAGAAGCTAGCTCCGGCGGTAGCGGCCGAGCTGGACCTGAATCCGGATGAGATCGCCCTGTTGATGGCGACTACTCCGACTACCAAGAAAGTCCAGACGATATTCGAAGAGGCTCAGAAGATCAGGGAGGCGGAGCTTGCCGGGAAGATAGATCTGGGATGGCACGTAACAGGCCAGAGGTCACTGGAGCGTGAAACGAAAGGGAAGTCTGAGGAACCGGTGGAGCAGGCGAAGGCTGAATCCAAGCCTGTTAATCTAGAAGACAAGAGACCCGATGCCAAAGCTAAACCGGAACCTTCAAAGACCAAGGACAGCAAGAAACAACGATCTCTTTTGGACTTTTAATTCATCGAAGTAGAGTTGCGGATTGTTGTGAATCCATTGTTTTTTAAAATGGTCAAGATTTTCCGAATAGTTTTGTCTAAGCAGGTATATCTGCTCGATGCCTTTCGCTTGAAATGGGCTGAGGGAGAAGGTCAATAATTTCGTGAAAAGATTAAGATGGGCGGAATCGAAGCAAGGCCTCGATTCCAGCCAGATTCTCATCGTCGTGATTTTTTCTCCTCTTTGAGTCGACTGTTTTTTGCTGGATTACAGGTGCAGTTGTTGGTATGTGCGTGCTGTGGCAGACTAGTAGCCCGATGAACTATATGGCGTCGATTGACTGTATGGCGTTGTTGTGTATGGCTGCGCTGTAGGATACTGAGTCGGTGTAGCTGTGCTGGAGCTGTAAGGGAAGTTGGCAGGGAAGGTGTTGATGCTATTGGGACTTACCACGGACCAGGTTCCATAGCTGTCTTTCAGGCCCTGCCCATTGATCTGGCCTGGTATTGTATCACCTGAGTAATAGTATAGCGGCCATCCCTTATAGGTGGTCTGTTGGTATTGCCTGTATCCATTAACACTTATGGTGCGGAAATCAGCAAGGTTCAAGTTCCCAGGTACGTTTATGCCTTGTACGTAGAACGGAGGCCAGATGCTCGTGCAAGTTGCATCGGTGCAAGCGCTATTATAGTTGCCACCGTCGTTCACCAAGTGGTATAAGGTCATGCCCTTGCTATCTGTCAGATATGTGCCCAATGAGGGATTATAACCAGTCATCACAGTATACCCTTGCATAGGCGTAGTATATCCTTGGGAGGGTAGTGTATATCCAAGTCTGAGAGTGGGGTATCTCTGCATTGGGCTGGTGTAGGAGTTGTAGTTCGAGTATTGGTTGTAGTTCGGGTACGCATTGTATGAATTGTAGTTTTGAGTATAGTACGGCGAATAATACATGTCGTAAGACATGTACGGGTAGCCATAGCGAGTGCTATAGTAATCTCCATTGAGGAAAGCGTATGCACCCGCCAACCAAAACCGTTGCTGAAGATCTGGATTGTTGGCGATATCAGAGCTGGTAACCGGAGGGTCATTGGGATCAGCAGGCTTGGATAGCGATGCGTTTGTGTTGTTCAAAGATGCCATCCCTGCTATATTCGCCTCCTTAGGCAGCGCTATATTCACGGTCTTGTTGAAACCGCTGAAGATCACGGTTGTGACGGAATCGATATTCATCTCCAGATTCGCTGCACTGGGTAGACCAAACATGCCTGGGGTTAGGATCATGTTCATCTGAACATACTCCATACTTGGCAGATGGCTGTCCTCTGCGATCCAGATGACATATCTAAGCCGGGTATTATTCAATAGAGCGCTGAGGTTCAGTGCGAGTGTGGACCCATAAAAGTTCGAACCTAGACCTACGCTGACATGAGTGGAGAGTGATTTGGAGAAGTTTGAACCCAATTGTCTGCTGACCAGTGCGGAGAGCGCGCTGCTATTGGGTGTGACCTCAATTACATAGTAACCCACGTCGTTGATGGCTTGCGTGCCGAGGAGTTTGACACTGGATGAGTTCATCAGATCTGAGGACTGTTCGAGCCTGTTCTGGCTCATCCAGATGTTCGCGGGGAAGGTGAGATTCAGAACGGTTCTGTTGCCGTTAACATTTCTATAAATGGTATTGTTGAGGAAATACAGCTCTGTGGTTGCAGCGGTTGCGTTCTCCTCCTGGCCCACTGGAATGGACATGGAGGTACTGACGGTCTTTAAGGCCTTGCTGGTGCGGTTGAAGCCACCTGCTCCAAGGGTTAGGAGCTTGGTCTGGTACGTTGTGTTGCCAAGCGGGAGCTTGATGATCGCGATATTCTGATCTTGAGTGAGGGTGAAACGATAGGTTTCTAAATTCTTTTCTGACCCTATAACCAGTTCCTTCAATGCTGTAGTGTTAGTATAGTTCATATTTACGGTACTGTTCTTAGTGTGTTCGGCAGAAGCTATTACGGCTAACGATAAGGTTAGCGCTATTAGAAGCAACAGGCAATATTTTTTCATATAGCTAATAGTAGTCATCAATGGCTATATTAGTTTTGGTAGTAGCTGAATGTTATCTCACTACTGTCTCCTTCGTCGCATCTCTCACAAAATCAGACTCTTTTAGATAAACACCGGCTTCGATCAGTTCCCGGATCTGCGCAGCCTCAGCGGCTGCGATCTTGGAACCTATCGAAACTGAGGCAGGCTGGATGCTGTACGGCTACCCGAGGACCATTCCCCAGGCAGAGGCTCTGGACAAGATCCTTCCGGCTCTGTGCCAGAAGATCGATGTTGTCCTGAATGTCGATGTTTCCGACGCTGAGCTGATCAAGCGTGTGACAGGCCGCAGAATGTGCAAGTGCGGAACAACCTACCACGTCCAGTTCAACCCGCCAAAAGTGGCAGGCAAGTGCGATGCATGCGGCGCTGACCTGTACTGTACCAGAGGCAGGACGATACCGAGGAATATGGTCAAGGAGAGGCTTCAGGCTTACCACGCTCAGACCCAGCCCCTGATCGATTTCTACAACAAGAGGGGCATCGTTGCCAACATAAACGGCACGGGCGATCTCAAGGCCATCTTCGGCAATATTGTCAAGGCTCTGGATAAGATCTAGAACTCTTAAACTTCCTTTTTTTTGAAATTTACAGACTGAACTTCAGAATTTAGCTGAGAGCTAAAGCAAACAATCAAGAGAAGTAATACACAAACCTACAAATTTGCAAAATTTTCGATAGACTTTACTTACAAAAAGCTTAAAGAATAAGAGCCTGAATCTTGCACCAGTAGGTAGGAATCCGTCTATGGATGAACGTAAACCAGTGGCATTCATGAGCTATGAGCACTTTGCGAACGTGCATGATAAAGAATATCTGACCGAGTTCTGCCAGCTCCTCAGAAGGGAAGTGAAATTGCTCAGTGGCGAGGAGTTGATCGAATGAAGCCAAGTCAAAAAAAATGGGAAAATTCATTGAAAAATGATGGATGCTATCATGATGATGGGCACTTCAAACTTTCAAGTGGCAAGCATTCGAGAACATATATTAATGCGCGAATTGGCATGATGAATCCAGAAACTTGCAAAGAATTCGCAAATGCAATGGCTAATGAGCTCGCTGATATTGAACCCAAAATGGTGGCTTCTAGTACAATTGGTGGAATCTTACTTGCAATTAATCTTGCTGAAGAATTAAAAGTGCAATGCTTAGCAGGCCGACGTACTGCAGGTAAAATTACGTGGAATGCGTGGGATGGAACAAAGGCGACAGGAGGTATTGAAGATCATCCAGATGGCTTAACGGGTGTAGTACTAGTAGATGATATATTTATGACCGGACGTACTCTAAAGTCATCGATTCTGTCCCTCAAAGAACATAAGGCAAAAATTGTTCGAGTTGTAGTAGCCATTGATCGTAGCAGAGAACATAAAGTGGAGGTGGATGATGGTAATGAATACAAGGTTTTTTCACTATTTACGGATCATTCGGAAATGTATGATCCAAGTGATTGCCCCGATTGCCTAGCTCAAAAGCCACTAGACAGTCTGCATGATGATGCAGAAGACAATATAGTTCCCGTGATCTTGTCCAATCCGGAGAAGGCTGATAAAATCCGTAAGGGATATAAAATGGTTTATTATAAGCAGAAAAACGTGGATCAGCTTGATCTGATAAAAAATTTTTTGGATCACTGGCTACAATCTCTTAGTATTGGGCTTCCAATGGACAGGATTGTAGAAGAAAGTAGACTCATGCAATTTATTCGCTTATTGCATGGGAATGAAACGGATATCGATAGAAAAAGAGTTCTTTCAGAGCTTGTAATGCATCTATTTGCTGTTTCGAATATAAAAGTTGAGTCTCGATCATTAGGCTGTTCAATCCTAATTGGTGACGAGGATGAGCTTACCGGCATGTTTGGTTCGGATGCAAAGGTTGATCCCCCAGATAATATAAAATGCGAAAGTTCCGAAAAGTTAGAAGAACTTATACCTTACTATGATGCGTTACAAGAAACCGAAGCGGTTTTTCTATTTGATAGGGAGGGCAAACTTTTTGGGATATCGCACCTTGAACTTAGTGGTAAGAATTATAAGGAAATTGAAGCTTTCCGACAAGCTACATTAGACACTGATTCGATTGGATTGATTCTTCGCCGAAAACGCAAGTCTATTGCTGTGTATCGGGATGGAGAGTTGAAAGCAGTTGCAGAGCTATCAGAGAAGAAAGGTTCTTGGCAATTCGACACACCGATAGGACTGAAAGAAATTATCAGCTTTACGCCTTGGATTGACCGACAGGTAATGGAGAGGGTTCTTGAAATATCTCGAGAAATGGTCGTCCGGGGATATGGAGGGCTCTTTGTAATAGGATTAGAGAAATCAAAAGACCTTGGACACGAAGACCCAAAAATCCGGATTAAAAAACAAAAGATACTATCATTTGAGATAGGCGAGATCTCTGAGATAGCCAAATTAGATGGAGCGGTGTTTATATCGAAAAAGGGTATAGTTCTGGACGCGTCAGTTATTATTTCGAATAAGGATACTAGTGAATCATTTCCAAAGAAGGGCGGTGCTAGGAAAGTTGCCGCATACAGAACCAGTAAGGAATGTCCTAAGACAGCAGTCGTATGTGTTTCACAAAATGGCACAATTGATATTTTTGCAAATGGAGAATCAATGCGTGTGTCTGAATCAATATCAGGTTGTTCAAGATAATTTCCTAAAATACGACAATATCCTGCAAAATAAAAAAATACTCGCAAGCTCCAAGATAAGCTTGCCCGACGAACCAAGACGATATAACCCGATGTCAGCGAGAAGGTGCAAAATTTGAGCGGGAATCCGAAGATTTTTGGAGATACAGCAGTGGGATTGGCAAGAAACCCACTTGGGATAATCGCATTGTTCATAGTCTTAGTGTATGGATTCGCCTCTATTGTCGTTAGCTTTAGTAAAAATCTTCGACCCGATGATCTTACTCCATTAATTTCGTTTTTAGTCCTATTTCCGGTGTTGGTCCTTATCGTCTTTACCTGGCTCGTTAGCAAACACCACCATAAACTTTATGGACCAGCGGAATATCAAAAACAAGAGCTATTTACCTTGACTTTTCCAAAACCTGAGAAGGGAGCGTTAGGCGATCCATCCGATCATGGACCCTTCAAGCTATCTGATCATATTTCGCCTTCAGATATTGAGGCTATTGATATGGCACAAGAACGCTGGTACGAGTTCATTTCGCCCATTCCAGCAGAGAATTTACTGATATTGTACGCAAGGTATAACGAAAAAAATTCGCACTCACTTGCCTTGGAGACATCGGCCTTGGCCATCGCCAAGGGTTCCAATTCCAGCAAGAACTACAGTTTTGCAAGCGCATCGCTACGAAAATTAGGAAGAAATGTTGAGGCCAAAGGCTTTGCTTCATTGGCACTCGAGCAAGATAAGACCAACATCGATGCCGATTATAATTTGGCGCTGATCTACAAATCTATGGGGGATTTCAGTAATGCCACATTGCATGCAAAGATAGTCCTATCGAAAAGCGACAACTTACATTATATAAAAAGGATTGAGCAGGAGTTTCCTGATCTTCAAGATAATAGAAATCTTGAAGATTTGTCGACCAAGTAGCAGGTCATCGGAATTATAGTATTTAACCCAACATATGAAACGTATGACCGCAATGCGTAGCTTAATCGAACAACTTTCTACTTATAAAGCAATTAGGTTAAACACTATAATCCCGCTTGGCTAACTCGTTCAATATTGTCTGGTAAAGATTATCTGCAAAGCGAATTATCCCTCAAATTAAGTAATCTGCTATATTCTCTGTGATAGGCTGCTCGCAGTAGTAGCATCTGACCAAAACAGGATTCTTGGCTGTAACTGTAACCTGCATCCTGGACACGGTGGGTTCGGTGGAGTTCGAGATGCAGTTGGGGTTTTGGCAGCGCACCACGCCTGTGATCTCACGGGGCAAAACCACCTGGCGCTTTTCAGTCACTTTGCTATTTCGGATGATATTGAGTGTAGCTAACGGGGCGATAAGTGCGATCCTATTCACCTCTTCGTCTTTCAATTCACGGTCCTCAACCTTTACTATGTCCTTTTTGACGAGACGGCCGCTACCAACATTCATAACTACTGTGACCTCGGCTTCAGTGGTTCCGGAGATGCCAAGAATCTTAAGCACATTGAGCGCCTCGCCTCCTGTAATGTGGTCAATCACGGTTCCATCAGTGATGGGCCGGTCCTTTTTTTGTTTCGAACTCTTCAAATGTTCAGCCATCCTAGGCACCTCCCCCGATGAGCAATTTTAGCAGAGCCACCCGAGCGCCCTCAATATATCCAATTCTGATGAAATCGCTATTTTTCACAGTCATCTTGAACTCCACCTAACTTAGTGACCTCTATATTAACATAGAGCTCAGGAATACTGACGTATAGCTCTGATCGCGTAACCAGGGATGAGAATTAGATTTATTATATATATGTCTTATCCTTTAGACAAGGCGACAGACGATTGCAGGTAAGCTTTTTATCAGATCCCGCAATGGACCATTCCATGAAAATTGTATATTCGCTTGGTGGCTCCATTTTGGCAGAGCAAGAAACTGATGGTCTCAGAAGGTACGCCGACGAGCTGAATAATCTTGCAAATGAGGTTGATAACGAGAATGGAGAAAAGAATAGCATATACGTCGTCGTTGGAGGCGGAAAGTACGCCCGCACTTATATCGAAAAGGCCCGTGCCCTTGGGGCCAGCGAGGCTTTTTGCGACCTGATAGGCATAAACATTGCCAAGGTGAATGCCATCCTGCTGATGGCCGCCCTAAAAGAGGATGCAGCTATGCTCCCCAACGGTTATTTTGAGGCAGCTCAACAAAGCGCCCCAGGCAAGGTTGTGGTCATGGGTGGGGTCGCCCTCGGCCAGACCACCGATGCCGTCTCGGCCTTGCTTGCGGAGTTGGTCAGAGCGGATCGTCTGATTATAGCAACCAATGTTGAGGGGGTCTACACCGCCGATCCAAAGGTTGACCCCAAGGCCACGAAGCTTGATAGGATGACGCCCAAGCAGCTTGTAGAGATTGCCATGATGACCGAAATGAAAGCTGGCTCCAAATCCGCAATAGATCCACTAGCTGCCAAGATAATCGAACGAAGTTCGATCCCTACAGCCATTGTAAATGGTCGAGACATCGCGAACTTGAGAAAAGGGATGACTAGTAACCACCAAGGCACCGAGATTAGACCGGCATAATGTCCTGATGAGAAGTCGGTGCTTATAACTTTTCATTTTCTAAAAATCATCATATTTATCCAATAAGAGTGATTAGTTTTGATGTGTTTGGGCACATCTGAGGTCTTCTGCGACCAGATAGGCATCGGTGCGACAAAGCTCAACGCAATGCTGCTCGTCGCTGCCCTGGGCGATGCGGCCCCAAAGGAGATTCCTGCCTCTTACGAGGACGCAGCAAGGCTATGCTCGCCCGGAAAGATCGTTGTCATGGGTGGCGTAAGCCCCGGCCAGACCACCGATGCGGTATCCGCACTGCTGGCCGAGTACGTTTGCGCCGATCGGCTCATCATCGCTACATCTGTGGACGGAGTTTACACTGCTGACCCGGAGGTTGACCCATCCGCCCGAAAAATAGCCAGGATGACTCCCAAAGAGCTTGTCAGGATGGCTATGGAGACCGAGATGAAGGCAGGATCACGTTCGCCCGTCGATCCCCTGGCCGCCAAGATAATCGAGCGCAGCTCCATACCCACGGCTATAGTCCACGGTAAGGATATCGAAAATCTGAAAAAAGGGATAATCGGCGCCCACCCGGGCACCGAGATCAGTTCGGCGTGAGCGACTTTACCAGATCAGCCGGGGTGATTATGCCCCAAAGCGTCCCTGATTCGGAGACCACCAACTGGCTTGCGCTATTCCGCCCCAGCATCTTTATGGCCTCGTAGATGGGCTCCTCGGAATCGATTGTCAGGAAGCCGCGGGTCATAACCTCGCTGGCCTTGAGGTCTGTCTTGCCATCGGCTATGGCTCGGGTTATATCTGTCATGCTGACAAGGCCTGGAGAACTGTCATCCACTAAAGCCTCTTGAACGCCGTTGTGGATCAGGACCCTGGCAGCCTCCTGGAGGGTAGCAGATGGGCTTATGTGAACTGCACGTCGTGCTGCTGCCTTGATGGGGACCCTTGGCACGGAGATCATCGTCGAAACGCTGAAGATGAGCCGGGACATGGTGTCATCCCTTCCCAATATCTTTCCGCGAATGTAGAGCTTGTTAACCGGCGTAGGCCCAATCTCAATCTCATCGCCCACGTTGAAATCCCTGACGTTGCCTATTATGCGGACCACTCCGCCGCAATCCTGGGACTTCATGACCTTGTTGAAGACTATTTCCGTGGCCGACGCGCCTTCGACGGTTACTCCGTTCTTGACTACAGGCACCTCGACAACATCACCGGTGGCGTCGAGGCTCAGTGCCTCATAGGCTGCGCCAGTGGCCCTGTAGCCGCCTTTAGGACCGGGCACGCCCTCTACAAGGTTTAAAGCCTTCAATGACTGCATCTGGTTCCTAATGGTCCCAGGGTTGCGGTCTATTAACTCTGCAATCTCCTCGCCTTTGACGGCGCGGCCTTCTCCGCGGTGAATGTTGATCAGTGCGGTCAATATATCTCTTTGAACTGGTGTTAGGTCCATACTTCGATCGGAATTATTCATGACTAATGCCCTATATAAGATTTATTGGTGATCCAAATACGGAATAGAAATCTACATCAGCTCGGATCACAGATTGAATCCCTATTTTATTGATATTTTTTCCGGAAATTGAAAATAAATTCTTTGCGGCTCGCGTCTTTCTAACCGATGGTGGCAAACATAGTTTGCTATTAATGGATATAATATTAACTATCAATATAATCGGGACAATCATTGAAGTTGTTGATTCGTCTCAACATTTCGAAATGGGAAATATGGGGTATCGTATCCGAAGGCATTGGAACTCAACTCTTACGCATGGGACAGACCTTGCTGCCCTTGAAGGGAAGGTTGGCCATCTTTTGCCAGATCTTGGATATCGGCTCCTGGTAGATGCTGCCGAAGGACTGAGGCATGCATGCACAAGGGTAGACGTCGCCGCCAGGGGTAATGTGCAACCATGTTCGCCCGGCGAAGCAGCCGAAACGCTTCCGTGCCGCGGGGACTGAAAAGATTCTGGGGGCTCTCGAACGGGACACAAAGTTGCCCAGGGCTGCTTGATCCGCAGAGGTGAGGGACACGTCTGTTCTGCCTGACCAGCGACCGACCGAGACAACCTCGAAGAAAGTCAGTTCGTTTGCGTCTATTCTCTTAGCCAGATTGTGGAACTCCTGAAGGTGATGTATATTATCATGCCGAATCACTACGTACAGATCCACAAGCAGGCCGACATCCTTTGCATACTCCGCTGCCCGCATAGCATCCCGGAAGACACCGTACCGACCTCGCATTGCGTCGTGCTCCTCGGGGACAGGGCTGTCCAGGCTGACGTTGACAGCATAAAGCCCGGCTTCCTTCAGCCGTCCGGCTAGCGTTTCGCTAAAGCCCGCGCCTGAGGTGAAGAGCGTGGATATGGCGCGATCACCCACCGAGGCTACCAGCTCAGGAAGCTCTTTGTAAGTGGTCGGTTCTCCTCCATCGAAGATCACAAGGGTAGTTCCCATTTTCAGGATTTGAGAAATTATTTCTTTGATCTTTTCAGGCTCTAGCCGTAGATGTCTCCCAGAATCCGGCAGAGCGCAGTGAATGCACCTGTTTGGGCACTTCTCGGTTATGGAGATGGTTACCTGATCAGGAGTTCTTATGCCCAAAGCGGCCTTGATTTGGCTCTGGGCCAATCTCTGAAATGCAACGCTCGGCACAGGAGGCGTCCAGGTGGATATGAACAGCTTCTCTCCCGCAAGAGCGGGAACCTGTCCATCGATCATCCCCATTGCAGACCTCACACCTGGCATAATCGACAAAGGCCCCTGGGCCTCGGTCGTCATCCGGCCGTCCTTCAAAGAGCATGTGGCCTGAAGAAGCGGGTGATTGAACAGGCTATAGGACCGGCCTTCAGAGGTCATCGATAGACGTCCTCTGGCTCGAAGATCTTCTCGCCTACGATTTTTCCATCCACAGTTCGGTAGAAGCAGGACCGATAGCCAGTGTGACAGGCCCCTCCCTTCTGCTCCACGAGAAGGAGGATGGCATCGTAATCGCAGTCGATCCTGATCTCCCTGACCAGCTGGAAGTTTCCGGAGGTTTCCCCTTTCAACCACAACTTCTTCCTGGACCTGGACCAGTAGTGAGCCT
Source organism: Methanotrichaceae archaeon (assembly GCA_963754945.1). GTDB lineage: Archaea > Halobacteriota > Methanosarcinia > Methanotrichales > Methanotrichaceae > Fen-7. The sequence continues at coordinate 137,343 of CAVWIG010000028.1, read as the reverse complement.
TTCCGGTCTCCCTGGTCTTGGCCAGGGCTTCGTCGTTCATATAGGCCAGCATGAGCACCTCGCCGGTAGCATAATCCTGGGCGATGGTCGGAATCAGAGCATCCATGATAGAATGGTAGCGGATATATCCTATAAAGGATTAATGAGAGGTGTGAGCCAGTGCATCTCTTGCAAGGGCCGAGGGTTCTGCGGCAGGCTGGTCTGTCCCATTCTGAGGAGGTTCGAGGAGATAGCGGCTCTGCCAAAGATCGGCCTGTCCATCGAGGGATTCTCGCCCCCGGAAGTCTTCGTTGGCCGACACGGCTACCCGATAGTCAGAGCCGGACCCATGATACCAGCCGGAGAGCCCGTGCAGGAGCAAAGCATGCCATCTTTGGGTATGGACATCGGGGAGATAATAGCTCATAGGGCATCTCTAGTCAGATCGGAGGCGAGGATCGGCGTGCATGAGGCCAGGGAGCCGGGAAGGCTGCTTGAGACTGCACAGCAGATAGCTATGTCCTCAGCGCCAGTAGGGACTGAGGTAATTTTTTTGAAGCCGCCGCGAGGGAGCCTACGTTTTGACGGAGTGCTTTCTCCCACAGGTCCGGCGGGCGTGCTAAAGGAGATGGAGATAACCACAAACCCTGTCATCCCCAGAAAGGTAGACAGGATTGTGGAGGACCCTGCCACTGGTGCAGCTACTGCGGCGGCTGAACTTTACTCCTCGGGCATTAATGTGGATCACATCTCAAGGCTCCTCTCCCTTGGGCTAATGGGCAAGGATAGAAGGCTAGTTCCCACAAGATGGTCCATCACAGCCTCGGACGACATGATAGGAAAGTCCCTGAAGGAGGCTGTCCTCGACAAGCCATTCATCGGCGGCTATCAGCTTTACTCTGGGGAGGATCTGGGCAACCACTTCGAGATCCTTTTCCTTCCAGGAGCCTACAGCTTCGAGCTGGTAGAGATATGGATGCCTAGATCGGTCTGGTCTCCGGACGGTTTCATCGGATCGGACAGCGAAGGGCCGAGGGGCAAGAAGGATTACAGCTCCCTGGCTGGCGGCTACTATGCAGCTCGTCTGGCTGTTTTGGAGCGGCTGGCGGCGATGGGAAGGCAAGCATCCGTACTGGCCGTCCGGGAGATCTCCGAGGATTACTGGGCTCCTCTGGGCGTGTGGGTGGTCAGGGAAGTGGCGCGAAAGGCCATGATGGCTCTGCCCAAGAGGTTCACCACGCTGAAAGAGGCCCTGGGGGAGATGGGAAGAAGGATTGCCACGCCAATGGGCAAATGGAAGCCGTACACAAAACTGGCGACAGGAACAGCTCAGGCCAGCCTGGCCGATTTTTCCTGAGCAAGGACTTATGTCAAGACTTTACCGGCCCCTATAAGGGTTTCGAAAATAAGAAGTATGTCGTTGGTTGATGTGCACAAGTAGAAAGCAAATCATTTTCAGAAGGGCTGGAAATCTGCAGGCAAGAACCTTCGTTATATCCCTCAATAAATTACGTAATTCTTGATCTGAAGTTTGGAAGCAAGATCTCCAAACAGAATTGACGTGTAGTCGAATTGAATGGCGGGCTTGCCAACGGTTGCCACCAGCGCCTCATTCCAGTTTATCCAGCAGCTAGTTCTAATTTTGCACCTTTGGAATACCGCTGTTCATACGTTTCGGGACAATCATACATCTCTGAATTATGCATAAAATTTGTCAATAATTATTGTATTCAGCGTCGAGTTCTACGCCCATAGCAGAGCTAGCTGTAAATCCGGTTTAGCTGTTTATTCTGTCTTTGTGGTCGGGTTTTATCGGGTTCGTGGTCCGAAACACGCCTCGATAAGAGTTACGTTTTCTATTTACAGGAATGTGTCTATCAGATAAATTGATTTCATGTGCGAGGAACTAACGGACCTCATCATTTGGCATCACATAAATAAAACAGTGAAAAGTATTTATCTCATAGATCTCATATACTTCAGAAGTTTGGGGAGATGTTATGAAGAGAATCGAGTTAACTGCATGGATGAGTCTCTTTTTAGCCTTAGCTCTGTTTGTGGGATCGGCCCAATCGACTATTGACGATCATAACACGTCTGCCGAAGGTCAAAATGCTGGGTCTTCAGCGGTCTACTTCATTGGCACTTTATGCGAATTCCATCAGGGAACCGTGCCTGGTGCGCCGAGCTACTGGACCGTCAAAGTGGATGAGATACAGGTTGGCCCGCAAAACATCACACCCTGCGTAAAGGTGAAGACATTCCAGTCAATTCCGCCACCATGGGGGAAAGTGGATCCAGGATTGAAGGCAGGTGATAGAGTTTGGGTCTTTGGTGCAATTGAATCTAACAGCGTGATTACACTACATGGATCTGAGGATTTCTACTTAAAGGAAGCCCCTACGGAGATCAAACTGGTTGGAACTGCACTTGCTTTTCACAAACCATCTGGCTTCGGCGGCGGATCTTATTGGACCATAAAGGTAGATCATGTTATATTCGGTCCTCGGCCTTGCAGCAGGGTGATAAATGTGACGACATTTGCACCCATTTCTCCGATACCATGGGGTTTTTCTGGCAGTGTAACGATTTTTCTGTACTTTGATAATAAGAATGATTATCGGCCCTGTATCCTATCCAATCTTGAGAAAAGGAGGACACAGGACCATGATACCCATAGCACTCTTGGAAGATTACCTTATCGATCAGGAAGATGGACTAAAGAAGCTTCTGACCTGGTTCTTGAACCTTGTAATGCAGCTAGAAGCGGCGCAACAGGCAGATGCAGAACCGTATCAGAGAGTCGAATCCCGAAAGGCACATAGGAATGGCTACAAGGAAAGATCTCTGAAGACGCGAGTTGGAGAGCTCCGACTCAAGAAACCTCAATTCCGTGAAATTTCCTTCGAAACCAAGGTGTTCGACAGATTTTCGCGCGTAGAGAAGGCTTTGGTCAACGCTGTACTCGAATCGTATCTCCAGGGGGTTTCAACCAGGAGAATCCAAGATATTGTCTCTCGATTTGGCATCGAGAATTTATCTGCCTCTAGCGTTTCCAGGATATCCAAAGAGCTTGACGAGAAGGTAGAAGAATTCCTGAAGAAACCTATCGAACGTCCTATTCCTTATCTTTATGTAGATGCAAGCTACTTCAAAGTAAGAACAGAATCAAGATATGTTACCAAAGCTTTCATGATCGTCACAGGTGTTAGAGATGACGGTTATCGCGAGATACTTGGCGCAAGAATAGCTGACAGTGAAGATGAACTCTTCTGGTCGGGATTATTTCAAGATCTGGCGGATCGTGGGTTGTCCGGAGTAAAGCTCGTGATATCAGATGGTCATAAGGGAATCCAGAAAGCGGTTGAGAAATCATTTCTTGGTGCTTCATGGCAAATGTGTCACGTTCACTTTTCAAGAGCGGTCTTGAGAAACGTTGCCAAGAAGTATCATAAGGAGATCGCCGATAAGATCAAGATCGCTCTGGAAGACGAAATCAAGATACAGGACTTAGCGAAAGAATTGAGGGAAAGAGGTTATGCGAAATCTGCTGACACTATCGACCGCTTCAGATTCAGTCTGTGGAATTACAGGGCATTCCCCAGAGGTCACTGGAGAAGGATTCGGACTACAAACGGGCTGGAGAGGATCAACAAGGAGCTGAAAAGAAGATCCAGGGTAGTCGGTGCCTTCCCAAGTGAGAGCTCGTTCATGAGGTTAGGGGTTTCGATCCTCATCGATATCAACGAAGAATGGCTGACCGCTAAAAAGTATTTATCTATGGATGCTGATTGAGTATGTTGGGATACAGGGCAACTCCAAATTACAGAAATCTCGGCACACTACCGTTTTTCTGATCCGAGAATTAAGCCAGGTAATAAAGTGATGGTCTTCGGAACGTATCACACCGGCGAGTCGCTTTCGCCAGGTAAATGCGGGATCTGGTTGTTTGGATCAAAAAAATATTTTATAAAAAAGCATATAAAGCCAAGACACGCGGAGAACGAGGTGGTAATACTGGCTTCCTAATAGATTCCCATGTTTATATTTCTGTTGCATGATAAGTGGTTAATCATCGTAGCTCTGCGCAGTCAAATGAATAAAGGCGAACGAAGGCTAACTCTGAAGTAATCCCAGGCCGGTGAGCACTATCTCTCAACATACTATTACTCGCTGTTCTCTGTGAAGACATTTAAAATAAATCAATATAATAAGTGCGTTTTTTGGTTCCTTATTGGTTCGCTAAGTTCCAAATACGGTTCAACATAGCGATTCCACCATAGTTAAATGGCGGGCTTGCAAAAGATCATAGTACAGAAGGGCCAGAAAACGCGAAGTTTTTAACGTGATCGTATGGTCGCAGACGTGAACGCTGCAAGCGATCAGATTCCTCTCACGAAGCTGGCCCCGGAGAGGTTTCTCCTGTCAAATAGCTTGGGGAAAGCCGCTTTCAGACCAAGATTTTAATAGTTTCATGGCTCTAACTAATTCAAGAAGGTTGTGTTTGGCCCGATGAACAATCGGAATGAGTTCATCATTAAAGCCACAAAGAGGGGGCAGTAATGACAGAAAAAGAGAATATTAACAGCCAGCCGAAAGTAGAGCCGCTGAAGGATTTGGTGAACTATCAGGATGGCTCGGTTGTGAGCCGAGAGATAATTCGCAAGAGCACTGGTACGGTAACACTATTCGCTTTTGATGTAGGTCAGGGGCTAAGCGAGCACACCGCTCCATTTGATGCGCTTGTGTATGTTGTGGATGGAGAAGTCGAGTTTAGTATCTCTGGCAAATCTTACCATCTGAATCAAGGGGAGGTCGTGATCTTGCCTGCCAATGAGCCTCATGCCCTTAAAGCGTTGAGCAAATTCAAAATGCTATTGGTGATGATAAAGTCTTGAGCTTCTCCATACTAAAACTTGGAGTTTCGAGGTACAAACGGGGATGAGAATACCAGCCGAGTCCGCAGGTCCGGATTCGGCCAACTGTAGAAACTAAAATTTATAATAGTAGAAGACCCATAATAATTAGAATCATCAGGTGATATTTATGAACCGAGCTTTGTTGTCAGTTGTTTTGGTGCTTCTCACGCTAACGCTGAAGGGAGCCGCCGACGATGGTCACTGTGATGTTAGCGCGTGCATGAAAGAAGTTAAATGGCCAAATGGGACATACGGGATTTATAACCCGATTAATACCGAAGTAAATATCTCCAATAACGGTTTTATCTCTCAAGAAGCTTGGTTAATTGTAAGATTCACCGGGTCGGATGGAAGGGTGTATAAACCAAGAGAAGATGAACATTTTACGCTTCCTGATGTTGGAACTTCAAGATGGGATGGTTCGACCTCGACAGCTCTCGATTTAGTAGGACAAAACGGGACTCTTAGAGCTCCGGACGGCTGGTACAATGAGAGCGTTCAGTTGAAGTTGCCTTCAGGCGACATATTGGATCAAGAAAATAAAACGCATGCTTTCGAGATCAGGAGTTAGGCTTTGCCAGAGTTCTCTCAAACTATTTCATTCCTCATCAAACAGATGCCTAGATTCCGAAACAACTCCAAAATATCTCGGATCTGTCTTTCCGCCATCGCGCTATTTTGGAGATAGAACTGAATATCTATATTCATGTTCAAACCGAAGTTTATAAAATATTGACCCAGCCCATCAGCACGTATCGTTTCTTGTAGGGTCTAACAAATTTTTATATTTTCTTGTGGCATGGTCGTTTAGTGATCTTATGATAAACACGCTTATTGAATCTATTTTTTTGGTTTCATCATCAATTAGATGATCGAAACATTTATCCACTTGTAGGGTCTAATATATGTTGTGCACTTCAAGATAAAGACCATAAAAGGGCGCAAATATCTCTATCTCATCGAGAACCAACGCATAAATGGAAAGGTAGTCCAAGTGATGCAAAAATGCGTAGGATCTCCTGATAAAGTCAATGATCTTTTTTCTTTGAAAAAGCCCGCCCATATTGCTTCTTTTTCTTTTGGGAAACCTGCCGCCTTCATAAAGGCCGCTGAAGAAGTAGGTTTGACGGATAGCATAAACCGAAATATTGATCGAAAGAAGCTCGGTGGCCTTACTCCTGCACAATACCTTCTTCTGATAATCATAGGTAGATCTGAGCATGCCTTAAGTAGGAACGTTCTCGATGAATACTTCAAAGAAAGTTCGCTTCAATTCTTTTGGAATCCGAAATATAAACTCTCTAGTCAAAACTTTCTCAATTATATGAATGAATTAGATGAAAAAACCATTCAGAACATCGAACTTGATATATCTCGTACCTTGATCAAACGCGGACTTAAACCTACACGACTGATATTTGACACCACGAATTTTTATACTCATATCAATCATGGTGAAAACTTACCACAAAAAGGGAACTCAAAAGAGAAGAGATACGATAAGAATCTGATCGGAATAGGATTGACCACATCGGATCATAATATTCCGTTCAACTCATTTGTATATCCTGCAAATAAGAACGATACACAATTATTCTCTGGTCTGATTGATGGTATCTGCAAAAGGCTTCATGATATCGATATTCCTGCAAAAGACATCGCGATAATATTTGATCGGGGTATGAATTCGACAGAAAATATTCAAAAAGCAGTGGAGCGAATGCATGTTGTCGGTTCCTTGCCTGAGTCGATGTGCAAAGAACTCTTTCAGATTCCGATTTCGGAATTCAATGAGACTTGGACGAACGCCCATGAAAATCCCTTAAGGGCCTATCGAACAGCAAAACGCTGGTATAGTCATGATTTTATAGGAATAATTAGATATAACGAACGAACTCAACAAAAACAGCTAGCTGAATGGAACCGAGTTAAAGATGAAATTCTAAATGATATAGAGAATATAAAATTAAAATTAAACAGAAATGGCAAAGGTAGAAAATTGACTCCAAAGGGTCTGATCAATCGGGTTGTAGATGCAATTCCAAAGCAATATCGCGGTTTATTTGATTATAAGGTTGTCGAAGTAGATCGAAAGTTGCAGCTCGATTTCCAGCTGAACGAAACTCGCATCCAAGAGCATGTATCTTCTATGGGAAAAACCGTCATATTTACGGATATGATGGAATTAACTTCGCGCCAGATATCGGAATTGTATGATTCGCGCAACCAAATTGAAACGGATATCGCATGGTTAAAAGATCGATTGTTGATACCCTTGAAACCAACGTATGTCCGCAAAGATAGTAAAATCAGGGCACATGTGTTCTTATGTGTCGTCGGAATCTTATTATATAATTATCTGCTCTATGTTATTAATGATTCCGAATTATCGATAGAACGATTGGCACACTATTTGGATCAAGTAAGGCTTGGTGTTATCTACAACGCAGAAGCTCATGAAGCGAGCAGAACGAAATTCGATTTTGTGGTCGAAGACATGAACAAAAATACTGCAGACGTCTTCAGCAAACTCCAACTCGGCCAATATCTTCCAGAATGAATTAATTCTTCCTTAGACCCTACATCTTTCAACATGTAACGACCGTTTTTTAAAAGATCTTATAAACTCCGGTCAAAGAAAAGTTTAGCCGAGTGGAGAGCTGTTGAGCTCTCCACTACTTAGGCTCAATTACGATCCTACGGTTCTGATTTGATCCGGAGTATTTTCGTGCACCAAGCTTCTGTTGCCTGTTATCACTGTGCCGTATACGTTGTAAATGCCACCACCTGAAAGCTTTGCCTTTGCTATGTTATGATCTATAGAGCCACTGATAAGGTTCACAGTGCTGTAGAGCCCTGAGCCGGTATCGACGTTATCATAAATGCCTCCGCCATAGCTTCCAGCATGGTTGTTGCTTATCGAGCTGCCGTTCAGATTCACCCAGCCGAGGTTATTATAAATGCCTCCACCTCCGAACATTCTGGCACGGTTATGGTCAATCGAGGTCCCGGTCAGATTCACCAACCCCTGGTTATTATAAATACCTCCGCCATAGGTTTCTGCATAGTTATGGTCAATCGATCCGCCGGTCAAGTTTAGTTGTAGCGTTACAAATCCTCCTGACTGGTCATTGTAAACGCCCCCTCCCACATTTGCGGAGTTATTGGAAATAGAACCTCCAGTCATGTTTATCACTAGATTGGTGTAAACACCCCCTCCGATCGCTGCCCTGTTTCCAGTTATGATGCCACTATTCAGGTTCACCCTTCCCTGACTAGAAATTCCGCCGCCGCTGTAGACTGCCGTATTATTTGTTATGGAGCTATTAGCATTAATGTTCAGCGTTGCCAAAGAATCGTCGTAAATGCCGCCCCCGCTACCACCTTGTTCTCCTGGATGTGTCGCCATATTGGCGGTTATGGTGCTGCTATTTAATCTTATGAGACCTCTGCCATTCCAAATCCCACCGCCGCCCTCGTTTGCCACATTGTGCGTAACATTGCATTCAGTCAACGTTATTACACTATCGCCTTCGTTCCAACCACTGCCTTGGTTGTAAATCCCTCCGCCAAAATCTGCCTTGCCATGTTCAATGGTCATATCTGATAACGATACGATCAGCGGACCAATCGAGGATGGTCCAGGGCCGATCGTGAACACCGGACCGGAATATGAGCCATCGAGATAAGTATGACCCATACCAGCGCCATTTATTGTGATTGGCTTGGTGGTCACAATATTTTCTTTATAAGTTCCTTCCGACACATTGATGATATCGCCAGGATCTGCATACTTTATTGCTGTCTGTATACTGGTGTAGTCGCATCCGCTGGGACAGACCTTAAGAGTTGTTGCCTCAGCAGTTCCCACCATCAGCAGGATTACTACGAGAATATGTAGCTTCATATAAACACCATCTTTATAAACTCGAAGTTGACTCACTGCCATCGATACTCAGATCAGAAAGTCTGCAGGTGGAAATGAACAAGATCGTGAACTCAAATCGGCCTCTCATCAAGATATCATGCCTCTTGAATGAATTTAAATTTTTTCTAAGATAGAAGGCTGGGATCGATTCAAGTCCTCCATAAACCTGAGATGGGTGGCACAGTTTCCAAGCCCTGGATATTGGCATTGCCGACCTGACGCCATATTTCCTTGCACCTAAGAGGCGCTGCTCACAACTTCTCATCCTTTGCCCTCCTTTGGATGTGCTCCTACTACCACGGACATCTTTCAACTCTGGAATGGATCTGGCTTAACTGATTCCACTTTCATGCGGCGGCACCTTGGATGCCCTCAGTTGCTTCGCGGTAGCCGCCGTTTAACTTTTTAAATTATTTCTCAATTAAGTCAATTTAACTGCCATTCGATTCAGTACGCATACCGATTAAATTTATCAGTCGGATATTCTAATTAGTCCATACTAATTTCTCCAATTTTTGAAAAGCGAACGATATTATTCTAGTATATAAAAATACTATACAATATGTATGATAAACGATATATCTAGCTGGTTCTAGTTTGTTCTTAGCGGTTAATCATCGGTGCATCTCGATATTTGATATTAAAGCTATATCACGGTATTCTCAATCGAGAATCTATATTGTGATATGACAAAAATGTTATATTAAAATTAACTATATGTATTAATATAACCTTAATAGATCAAAGGATTTATCTAATAGTAGTAACAATTTTACTAAACAGTTCGAGATTTGTTAGCGTGAGGTGGCGACTTTGAATAGAAAAGAGCCGAGATACAATTTGATAATTAGAATTTTATCTATTTATATATTTAATAGCACTCTTCGCTGGATTGACTTAAGGGCTTGCGATTCTATGGATAAATCAACAATAGAAAATACTAACCATCGTATCGTGAACATTGCCGAAAACTCACCCATCGAACGTATGAATGTGCAAGGACGCTACTTGAAAGATAATTTTTCTAATTTATCTCCAAGAAAAGCGCCCTCCCTCCTCGATTCAGACGTCTTTTATCGTTTTGGACCATCTATCAAACGGACAGCATTTCGCCTGGCTGCTCGAGATAAAGCTTCGCCTGGCTCTTTTCCTTCTTCTTCTTTCTCAATTCTGGATAGCCCGGTTCTTATCGCTATCACGATGCTCGCAAAGATATGCCCTCCACCTGACTTCATCTCTCCAGGTAGTCGTTTCTTTACAAACAAAATGGATCACGCCATGACTGGGGGTTTATTTTCATGACCACAGACAAAACTGTATCGACGATCAGGTTGCTTGTGATATTGCTCCTGATATCTCCTCCATTTTGCCTCTGGATCCAAGCGGCTGGTGCCGCCCCAAGCCTTAGCATTGCCAAGACCGTGTCCTCAACAGGCTATCCGACGGGGTCCCCAGGAGCAAGCTCCAACTTCGAGATATACATAATAAATACTGGCGATAGTAATCTGAGTTCTGTGGTTCTTACAGATCTCATGCCAAACGGCATTACCTTTACTGGATCCACTCTGACACCTTCCAGCAATACCCTGAATGAGAACGGGTCCTCCACAATAACCTGGAACATTGGAAATATGAAATCCGGGGGCAACAAGACGGTATACCCCAGAGGCACAAGAAATGGAAGAGTCTTCGGTCCTGTAGTGAACTACGCTACAGTAACCGGCAAGGATCAGACTGGAAAAGCAGTACTCGCCTCCAAATCTTACAGCGTGACCGTTCTAAAACCTAATATAAGAATCGTCGAATCGGCGTCGCCTTCATCAGGAGCTTCCTGCGCTGAATTGACCTATTCCATCAAAGTCCTCAACACCGGAGAGGATAGCTTCAGCTCGGTTAGGTTCTCCGACTTCCTGCCTAAAGGATTAAGCTACGTCACTGGAAGTGCCGTTCCAGCCCCTAATTCAACCATCATTTACGATAACGGTACCACCAACCTTACCTGGAACAATTTGGGACCCATCAAAACAGACCCAAAGATAATAACGTTGAAGGCTCGAATGACCGGAGAGGCATTCGGCCAGCTAACGGACAGCCTGAGATTAATTGCCAAACCGCCCAAAGATGCGTACCGTGTGGTCAACACTACCAGTACAAATGTCCAGGCCCTTAGATCAGGGGTTGAGCTATCCGAAAATGTGTCTCCATCATCGGGTTCTCCAGGTACTATTACTGATTTTGCTATCAACATCTCGAACACAGGAGAAGTGTCTCTACGCCTGGAACTCACTGACACTATTCCAGAAGGGTTGACCTTCATCTCCAGCAATCCTGCAGGATCTGAACTAGGCAGGAAGATAAAGTGGGACAATCTCGGCAATCTTTCCCCAGGTAGTTCGATTCCAGTACGCCTGACCGCAAAGATCGACGGTCAGAAATATGGAACTCTGGTTAATAGGGCTACAGTCACGGGCTGGCCTCCAGGCGGATGCAACGTCACAGATGATGATTCGTTAGAGTTGGTCGCATACAGGCCAGGATTACAGGTCAACGAAACACTAATCCCGGAGTCTGGCGTTCCCGGAAGCAGCATTGACTTCAAGATAGATATAACCAACACAGGAGACGTCAATCTCAACGCGATAAACCTGGAAGACCTGCTTCCCGAAGGATTGAGGTACTCATCCGCGTCCGTCGATCCAACCGAGAAAAAGGTCGAGGAGAATGGGACAACCTCAGTCGTATGGAACAACATCCTTGCAGCACCTCTGGCACCGAACTCATCCGCTTCAATTCATCTCGTTGCTGTTATAGATGGAAGTCATTCGGGTTCGCTGCAGAACAAAATCTATGCCAAGGGCCTAACTCAAGCGGGGTTCAGTGTAACAGGAAACGACATGAAGAGTGTAACTGCCTTCATGCCAGCCGTTCACCTGGCCGAAACAGCCACCCCAGACTCTGGAAGCCCAGGGACCTTGGTGGATTTCAGGATAGACCTGACTAACGCGGGAGAGGTGAACCTCGAATCCCTTAAGTTGGTCGACCTATTTCCCAGAGGATTGAGGTTCAGATCGGCATCCATTGATCCAGTAGAGAAAAAAGTCAACGACAATGGAACTACAACAATCTCTTGGAACAATATCCAGATTGGACCCCTTGCTCCGGACAACTCCACATCGATTCATCTTCGTGCAGAGATAGATGGTGCTAAGTTAGGCACTATTCAGAATAGCGTTGTGGTCGATGTAACGTCTCCGGATGGATCCATTGTATCTGTAGAAGACAAGAAGGATATTAACGCTTATAGATCGGCAATAGCGGTCGTCGAGACTCCGGCTCCAGCTTCGGGAAGTTCTGGGACCTTGGTCGACTTCAAGGTAGACCTGACCAACACGGGAGAGGTGGATCTAAACGAAGTTAATCTGGTAGACATTCTGCCTAAAGGATTGAGATATTCGTCGGCATCCATCAGCCCAACAGGGAATAGGATCGAAGGCAATGGAACAACATCAATCGAATGGAACAACCTTCTGACTGCCCCTCTGGCTCCTGACGCGTCCACATCGATTCATCTGTTCGCTGCGATAGATGGGACCCAATGCGGCTCGATACAAAACAAAATTATAGCTGTGGGAACACCTCCAACGGGGTATAATGTGACCGCGGAGGGCGAACAGAATATTACGGTTTATAGATCGGCCGTCTTGGTTTCTTTAACATCTTCACCCGATCAGGGAGTCCCCGGGACCCCGGTAGACCTCAGGATAGATATAACAAACGCAGGAGAGGTGAACCTTGAATCTCTTAAGTTGGTCGACCTACTGCCCAAAGGATTGAGCTATTCAACAGCATCCATCAACCCTTCTGAAAGAACCTTCGGTGCCACTGGCGATACATCGCTCACTTGGAACAACATACTGACTGCGACGCTCCCACCAAACGTACCAGCAACGATCCATTTGGCGGCCATTATAGACGGGACTCGATTTGGGCCGCTACAAAATGCAGTCACTGTCACAGGAAAGCCTCTAACGGGGTCGAACGTAACCACAGAGATCAGTAAAGATATCATAGCTCGCAGATCAGCAATCGAGGTATCTGAGACACCTATACCGGAGTCGGGGTGCCCTGGGAATCTAGTGGATTTCAAGATAGACATAACCAACACGGGAGATGTGAATCTGGATGCCGTCAAGGTCGTGGATCTGCTGCCTACAGGATTGAAATATTCATCAGCATCAATTGATCCCGACAAGAAGACGGTACATCATAATAAAAGTACGTCGGTCACATGGAACAACATCCTGACTGCACCGCTAACTCCGAACGCGTCAACATCGTTCCATCTAGTTTCGAAGATAGACGGAATGCAGTCAGGTTCGCTCCAAAATACCATCACAGCTACAGGAACAATTCCGACAGGGGACGATATAACCGCAGAGGATGAGGTGAATATTACTGCTTGCAAATCGGCTATCCAGGTTGTAGCAGTATCAACTCCCGAATCGGGAAGTCTTGATACTTCGATAGATTTTAGGATAGATATCACTAACACTGGAGATACATATCTCGATGCTGTCAAACTTGTGGATCTGCTGCCAAAGGGATTAAAATATTCATCAGCATCCATCGATCCAACCAAGAAAAGAGCCAATCATAATAAAACTACTTCAGTCACATGGAATAATGTCTTAACTGAGCCTCTCGCTCCGGATGCATCCAAATCGATCCATCTTGCTGCTACAATAGACGGGACGCAGTCGGGTTTGTTACAGGACAAAATCACAGCCACAGGCTGCACATCGGAAGGGTTCAATGTAACCGGAGAGGATAGGAGGAGTATAACCGCTTTCGTTCCTGCTATTGAGATTGCCCTGACACCAACTCCTGAATCCGGAAGCCTTGGAACTATAATAGATTTTAAGATGGATATAATTAACACAGGGGATGTCAATCTCGATGAAGTTAAGCTGGTGGACCTGTTGCCCAAAGGATTGAGCTTCTCTTCCGCATCCATCGCCCCATCCGTGAAAAAAATTGATCCGGATGGAACCACAGATATGACATGGAACAATGTACTATCTGTGCCCCTTGCCCCAAATTCGTCCACAACAATTCATTTGTACACTTGGGTGGATGGAACACAGCATGGGCCTCTACAGAACAGAGTTGTAGCGACCGGCATCACCCTAACGGGTTTCGATGTCACGGGAGAAGATCTGAAAAATGTAACCGCCTGCAGATCTGCTATCCAGGTCGTCGAAACGTCTACTCCGAGCTCAGGCAGCTTAGAGACACCTGTGGACTTCATGATAGAGCTGACCAACACTGGAGAGGTGAACCTCAACGACTTAAGGGTTGTAGACCTCCTGCCCACAGGGCTGAACTACTCATCTGCGTCTATCGATCCGGACAGTAATCAAATAAACAGCAATGGGTCCCGAACGATTATCTGGAACAATATCTCGAATTCTGCTCTAAGTCCAGGATCGTCGACATCCATTCATCTCAAAGCAAAAATTGACGGACCAATATTCGGCGAGCTAGAAAATATAGTCATAGCAACAGGAAAGCCCTACATCGGCGACTACGTCTACGGCTCCGGTAGTGTCACTGTAAAGTCCATTTCGCCAATATTGGTTTTAATTGATGCCATGCCAGATTCAGGGCCTAAAGGATCAAACATCACTTTCGGCATAAGCATAGAAAACCGAATGGCAAAAAACTCTAAAAACGTTAGCAACTCTAGCATCATATTGACCGGCATTGCAGATTCCCTCCCTACTGGACTGAACTACGTATCAAGCGATCCAGCTGGGTCCGATGTGGGAAATACAGTCATTTGGTCGAATCGTGTAGATCTCGCCCCAGGAGATAAAACCCAGGCCAAGCTGGTGGCAACGATTGATGGAAGCAAGTTTGGAGAATTGGACAACAGCGTAACAGTCTCCTATAATGTTAACTCAACCGGCTACAAATTCGCTAGTTCAAATTCTACGAAGGTAAATGCCCTGACTCCAGTGCTAACCGTCAGTAAGACTGCATCTAAAAAGGTGTTCAGTCCAGGAGAAGATATAATATATACGATACTACTCGCCAACACTGGAAAAATCCCCGTTAAGAACGTCCTTGTAAGGGACAATTTCGATTCCCGGATCGAGTTCGTTTCTGCCTCACCCTTGCCAGATAGCAACGGGGTCTGGCACTTCAGCCTGATTGAACCAGGCTCATCAGTGATCATCATTCTTACTGTCAGAGTGCCTGTATCCGAGATCAACTTCAACGCAGATCAAAAGATAGTCGGAGATGGCTTTGTCAATGTCGCCAACAAATTCTCTACGACCCAGGAACAGCATTATTTGAACAACCAGGTCTACGTTACCGCCGAAGATTTCGAGGGTCATGCTAACGAGAAGGTCACAATATCGAGCGCCCCGGGGACTGAACTGCAAGCTAACGAACATGGAAGCGGCAGTTATTCCAGTAAGGCGATCCTGCAGCTCCATTCTAAGAACAGGTCGGTAGAAGTCGAAAAGATCCTGTCGGCGAGAACAAAGCCAACCACGTTTGCACTGCCGGGAAACAGGATTGCGCATTTCAGGTCAAAATGGTCCGATCGAACGATAGCCAAGAACCGAATCTCGGGCACATCCACGGAAGAATCGTACCGCTATGCCGATAAGATCGAGCACAAAAGCAAGATCAAACTGGACAAAAATGGCACGGATATCGCTGTCAGAACAGACTTCGAAGGCGATGCCCATCTGGGATTTCTGCGAAAGTCGGTGGCGGAGACCGGATGTCTGACTTTCGAATCCAGAGATCACTACGCGGGACGCTTTAGAGTTTTCCAGGACGTAAACGAGTACGGCGAGGATGTCCGGATGAATGAATCAGCAAATGGCACAGGTTCCGTGAACGCAGACAAACACATCCGCCTGAGCCAGAGGACTTACGAGTCGGGATCTGGAGACTACCGGATTGAGGAGCTGATAGACACTCCAACCAGCTTCATGGATAAGAAGATCCTCCTGAACTGCCGTCCAGTACGGTATGGCTACATGTCGAGAATGAACATTACCGCTTCGGCAGGATGGAAGGAAGGGATGTGGTCCAAAATAAAGGACACTGGATATATCGTGGAGGAGTTCGAAGACATCCAACGCCTTAAGAAAACGACTACAGCCAAAGGCCTGAACCAGATGGAGACAGAGGCAGACTTCTCAGGAAGGGCCAGATTCGGTGCCCGATCAGGCGACAATCTGAAGCTGGACCAGGAGAACAACGGAGTCTTCTCCATTAAACGCAATCTGCTGCTCAAAGGCGTGGCGAGTTTTGACCGACCTCATATTTCGGTTATCAAAGAAGGGCAAACCAAGACGGAAAGAATCAATGATGTAAACATCACGGTAGCAGAGTACAAAATCAATGTTCATAACGACGGCAACACAGCTTTAGGTCCAGTTCGCATCACGGACCTATTACCTCCCGGAACGGAGTTCATCAACTCCTCAATCATGCCGATAAAGACGGACTCCGGGCGAGCCAACTGGACTCTGATGAACTTGGGCATCGGCAGCTCAATCACCATTGGCTTGTGGCTGAAGGCCGAGCCGGACTCCGATCTGGTCAACAGGGTAAAGGTGGCCGGCGAATACGGCGATAAATTGGTCACCGCCAGCAACATATCGACTATTGAAAAAAGCTGGCTTGGCTGTTGTCCTCCGGAGATCGATCTGACAGAGACAGCGAGGATTGATCCGCTTAAGAAAACCATAGTGTGGTACAACATCACCCTCAAGAATAGAGCCAAAAGCACCATGACGACCGTGATTACTGACCACATTCCCGACGGTATGAGATTTCTCAACTCATCAATGGTGCCCTCAAAGCAAAGCCAAAACGCTGTGAAATGGATGACCATGGACCTGGCACCGGGCGTGCAACGCTCCATAACCTACAGAGCCGAAGCTTCACGAGATGGCAAGTTCATTGGTCTGGTCCATGTGGATGCCATTCTGGTGCACGGCCAGGGATCCGTGTCTGCAGAGGCCAGCGCTGAAGTGGTGGTCGGGCCGACGCCGGGAAAGCCAGGCAAGAGCGGGAAGGACTCATCCTGCACAGAGGTTATTTGCCCCAATGAACCCCCTTCCGATTACAACTGGAACCAGGAGGCTCTGGCAGAATGTCCAGGTCCGTGTCCCGCATTCAGCGAATCATCTGATGGGGAGATTCCATAGAAAAAGTCAAAAGGATTCATCGGTCAAATCAGATAGGATCTGTGCCATCAAAAGTCGAACAGGCACTTCTGCTCTCGACTTTGGGATTGCTCAGGAAGCGTTACCTCTCCGTACTTCCCTCCGCCTCCTGGTTTGACTATCACCTTTCCAGTCCGAAATGCCTCGATTGCCTCGATCACCTTGGGCTCAGCCTCCAGCTCGGAGAGTTCGGCCTGCATCAGCACCTCTATCTCCGTTCTGCCCTCAACGAGCTCATTCCAGCGTCGCTGCACGCCAACGGCCAGGGCACTCTTGATGCCGAGAGCCATGGCGATGATCTCCGCCAGAGGTATGAGGTGGAGATAAGGCGGACGATGGTCCGGGTGCACAGGCTCCGCAAAATCGGCCAGGGATTCTACCCTATCCCTTACCCCTAGCTTTATCTGGCCACTGCATTCTGGACACCTGCCCTGCAGCTCATCCATCTTATCAGCCGTGTACTGCCGGTAGCATCTGGTGCATGCTGTTCGGTTGTACTTGCCCTCTTCGGGATAGAACCCGACGTTCAATGTGACACGCCTTCCTTTCTCCCTGGTTAGGGCATCGCGGAGGTCCTCATAGCTCAGGTTCTGTATTTCGAGCTGATTGAACTCCCTGGCAAGCTTATTGGACCTGGGGGAGTGAGCGTCCGAGTTTGAAAGAAAAGTCTTTGTGGAAAGCTCAGCAATTCTATCCGCGTAGTCTGTGTCTGCCGAGAGACCAAGCTCGATGTACGTGACTCTGTCGGCGTGCTCCTGGTAGCACTCTCTAAGCGATCGGTATGCTGCGTACATTCCTGTCCAGGGTGTAAAGGCATGGCTGGGACCGATCAGGCCGCCAGCCTCGATTACGACATCGGCTATCTCTGCACCGTTCATATGAAGCTTGGGTCGGCCGTCGGAGTCAAGGGAAGTTGTCCTTCCAGCAAACCTCTCTCTGAGTTCCATTGCCTTGGCAACATCCGGCAGGATTATCAGGTGGTGAACCCGGTGTGAGTCTTCGACCTCTACTGTCAAAACATAGCGTGTGCCGTCCAGAGTAAAGAGGCCATCGCTTTCCGGGAGGGCCTTTATCCCCTGAAGCCACTTGAAATGAAGACAGTCTCCGGTGCCAACGATCCCAACGCCTTTCTTTTTGGCTTCTCTGGCGATATCCGGCAAGTCCATGTCACGCGATACCGCTGCTGAATACTTAGAGTGAATGTGGAGATCTGCGTTTATCTTCATCAGTCCCCAATGAGCAGTTCCATATAAATATCGATTGGCATGTCTACTCCAGAACCTTCTCGCAGCCGAGCGCTGAATATAGTTGAACGGTTCAAGAATCGAGCAAACCGAAAGATCTAAGCCATCAGGAGTTAGACGGTAAGCGAAGGGACTAATACGGAGGACCAGATGGCGAACGGTCTAACGGGATAGAATGTCCCTTCGCTTGAAACTCACACATTCTCTGAGGAAGTATTTAGGGTAAACGCTTGACGAAATTGGAACGAATCAATGCTGAAGTATATTCCTACAGAGAGGCACGGCATTGTACGTTGTGGCTGACATAACTTGCCGATATTCTCAGAACTATTCACGTTGCAATATGAGGGTCAAACATTTTTGGGATTGTTGCACAGAGGAGGCCAGGAATGCAAACTAATATATATACCATGGGCGTTCCTCAGGATATATCCAAAAGGATACGTGAATTAGCATGGATAGAGAAAGACGTGGTGGCTTCAACAGAGGCCCAAGAGAGATGCACGATGCAGTTTGTGCAGATTGTGGCAAGCAGACCCAGGTTCCCTTCCAGCCCGATGGGACCAGGCCAGTGTATTGCAGCGATTGCTACCAGAAGCACAGGCCACCCAGAAGAAGCTTTTAAAGAGATCTATCTTAGATCTTTTTCTAAGTCTTGGTTGTAATCTGTAATACAAAAATATAGGCAAAAACAGGGTGGATTTTTGAGCCCTGTTAAATCTTTAATCTCTTAGGTTTTTAGATCTTCAAAACCTTCCCGATTATATTCTGTCGCTTCTTTTGTTTCAGTCTGTGCTATGTAATGTAAGCAATAGCAATGAACCGCTCCTCTCTTTGTAGAGACGAAAACTTGAGAGAAGAGCGCCAGAATCTATTGGCGATCCTTTCAGGCTTCTTCAATGAGGTAGTAGTACTCGCCCGAATCTCGCTGAGCTCTGTCCAGCCTGGAACCAGGCTTGTTCACTCTGGGTCTCCGGGTCTCCTCGTCCCGACGGAAGGTTATCCCGATGCCCTTTAAAAAGACGTTCATCCCCTCGCGCATCTCGTAGGGAGGATAGGCGATTCCTAGGGTCCCAGGCTCTCCTTCGAAGACGATCAGCCTCTCCGACAGGAGGTCTATCAGGTAGATGTCGTGGTCTACAACCAGTACGGATCGCTCCGTTGACTCGGCAAACCGGCGCATCACCTTTGCCGCCAGCATCCTCTGCTCTACGTCCAGGTGAGCGGACGGCTCGTCCAGCAGGTATATGTCGGCTTCCCTCGACAGGCAGGCCGTAATTGCCACCCGCTGCAGCTCGCCTCCCGAAAGCTCCATCAGGTTCTGGTCCATAAGGGGCTCCAACCCCATGGGCCGGAGGATCTCCGACTGGTAGTAGCTGGTGTCGAAATCGTGGGTGGTCTCCCTCAGCAGCCTCTGAACTGTCATGTCCGATTCAGCCTTCAAGTACTGTGGTTTGTAGGATACCTTCAGCTTGAGGTCGATGTTGCCGGTAGTTGGCTTCTCCACTCCGGCGAGGATCTTGATGTAAGTGGACTTTCCAATGCCGTTAGGCCCCAGGATTCCAACCACCTCGCCGCTGCGAATGATGCCCGGCTCTGCCTTGAGGGTGAACGAAGGATACTCCACGCTGAAGGCATCGTACTCCACCAGTGTTGGAACATCCTTCTCAATCCTCGGGGCGTGCACCTCGAACTTAATAGCCTCGGACCTTATCCGCACGTTCTCTTCGGGCAGGTTGCCCTTCAAGTACTGATTGATCCCGATCCTGACTCCTTTCGGCCGGGTGATGACACCGTAGGCACCGGGCGTTCCGTAGATCAGGTGGACGCTCTCCGCCAGAAGATCAAGGAGGGCGAGATCGTGCTCGACAACCATGACCGCCTTTCCTTCGGCCAGATTTTGCAGTATCCTGGCCACATTTATGCGCTGATGGATGTCCAGATACGGACTTATCTCGTCGAAGAAGTAGAATTCAGCATCGCGCGCTGCCGTTGCCGCAATGGCCACCCGCTGCAGCTCTCCCCCTGAGAGGCTGCTTATCTCTCTGTCCATGAGCCTGGAGAGACCCAGAGTCTCCACCAGACCTTCCAGAGCACCTCGTTCGTCGGTGCGGTCGAGAAGTCCGCGGACGGGGCCGGAGTAGCTCTTGGGAATGCGGTCCACGTACTGAGGTTTATAAGCGGTCTTGACTCCCTGGTCTGCTACCTTCTTGAGATAATCGCCTAGTGCAGATCCGGCAAACCTCTCAAGGACTTCATCCCATGAGGCTTTCCCGCCCAGGTTGGGCTTCAGTATTCCGGATAGAATGGAGATGGCGGTGGATTTTCCGATTCCGTTTTGTCCGAGGATTCCTGCTACTTTTCCTTCCATAGGAATGGGCAGACCGTAAAGGGCGAATCCGTTCTGGCCATATCTGTGAACTGGTGCCTCCATCTCCTCGGGAAGGTTGGTTATGGTGATAGCTCCAAAAGGACACTTCCGAACACAGATCCCGCATCCCACGCACAGGCTCTCTGTTATCAGGGGTTTGCTATCCTCGAAGACTATGGTCTCGTCCCCTGTGCGCACCGGCGGGCAGAAGTATTCGCACTCCTTGGAACACTTCCGAGGCTGGCATCTGTCTCTATTTATTACCGCTATTCTCATGGCCGACTCCTTTGAGCTCCTAGTTCAGAAGCATTGTCCAGGAAACAAGCCAAAGGTCGATCACAATAAACTCGACATAAAACCAGTCCTTACCTTTGAAATCGGCGGCGTCTATCCCCAAGAAAGGATACGTCATCTTCTGAACAAAATAGGTTGCCCCTATGACCATCAGCAACACGAAATGCCACGGAAGCTGGTTTATTAAGCTCGGGCTGTAGAAGCAGGCAAAGCCTGCAGCCGCACCGAGAATTGATGGGTAAACGGTCTTCTTTATGCCGTCAATCTGGATTTTCCTTCGTTCTGCTGGCGTCTTTGGCCTGGCCTTGGGCATTGGACTCTTGATTGCAGTGTTCTGGGGGGCATTGTTGCCCTTTTCCTCTATCTGTTGGTCTTCTTTGGATTTGCCGCCTTTTTTCCTGTTCTTGGCCATCCCACTCCACGAGAGCATCATATGATAATAGCGTTTTGGTCCGGGCAAAAATCCAAGTAGTATAACTTCCAAGAACCCCTGGATGTGTGCGTGCATCGTCGTCGATTCGTCTGTCTTCATCCTGGGCAAGAGGCTGGAAGGAGAGCTGATCACCGTTCCTGCAGTCGAGCGCGAGTTAAAGGACATCCGCTCGAGGTTGCTTCTTCAGATCAGCGGGGCCCGAGTGGAGAGCCCCACCGCTGATAGCCTCAAGAGGGCCACGAAAGCGGCCGAGGAGACGGGCGACATCCGTGTCCTCTCCCAGGCCGACCTGGAGGTCCTGGCCAAGGCACTGGAGTACCAGGCGAGGCTTGCGACGGACGACTATGCTGTGCAGAACGTTGCGCTTTTCTTGGGAATCCCAATCGAGCCAATTGGGCAGCCTTTGATCAAGAAGAGGATTAAGCACACTTTGAGGTGCTTTGGGTGTGGCGCGACCTTTGAAGGCGAGGCCTGCCCCGATTGCGGAACTCCCTTCAGAAAGAAAAAGAGGAGGATAAAATGAATAACATTGAGACATTGATTAAGAAGGCTACCGAACTGAAATCTGAGGGGCTGGTGGAGGGCCAGATCTCGGAAGAGCTGAACGTCTCAAGTGAGACTGTAACCTGGCTGCTGACCCATGCAGAAACGACGGGAACCGGCCAGGGACCTAAGGACATCTCAGTTGACTGGTCGATGATAGGCAAGTCCGCCTATAGATTGAGCCACGTCTCCCAGGCACTTTCGGACATCATTGACGAGAGCCTTATATCAAGCGATTCCGGTGTGGATGTAGTAGTTGGAATAGCTCTGAGCGGTCTTCCCCTGGCAAGCATGGTTGCCAATGATCTGTCCGCCGAGCTGGCTGTTTACACCCCGTCCAAGCAGATGCTGTCCCAAGAGGGTAAGAAACTGCGAGGCAACCTGAGCGCAAACTTCTCTGACGTCAATGACAAGGAGTGCGTAATTATCGATGACGTGGTAACCTCAGGCCACACGCTGGAGGAGACAGTCGAGTACCTGGACGAGCACGGGGCCAAGATTAACGCCATCGCTGTGCTGATAGACAAGAAGGGAACTGACGAGATCGCAGGGGTGCCAGTGGTTTCGCTGCTGAAGGTCATACGCGTTAACTAAGGGATTGCTGGGATGGCCGGGCTTTCAGCGTCAGGCCATTCACGCATTCCTTCCGTAAGACTGATTCTTTACCAGATCATTCTTTTCTTAGGATCTGTTTTGATTTTCAGCCTGTTAGACCCCTTGGACAAGATAATCCGGAGTTGACATTCTGAGTGACTGTTCCTGAGAAAGCCTTTTAGCGTTGTTGTATCCTTCCCAATCCGCTGATCAAGATGTTCTCCGAAGATGAGTATCGATTGGATTTCTTCGCAGACGGAGGGTTCGAACGTCGGAAATGCCCAAGCTGCGGCAAGTTCTTCTGGACCAGAGATGCGGCCAGAAAGACCTGTGGCGACCCACCCTGCGATCCTTACACGTTCATAGGCGCTCCCGTGTTCAAGCGTGAGCACAGCCTTGACGAGATGCGTGAGCACTACCTGAGCTACTTCGAGGCCAGAGGCCACACGCGCATATCCAGGTATCCGGTAATAGCCCGGTGGCGAGACGACATCTATCTCACGATTGCATCGATCGCTGACTTCCAGCCCTTTGTGACCTCCGGTCAGGTTCCACCTCCGGCCAATCCCCTGACTATCAGCCAGCCATGCATCAGGCTTGACGATCTGGATTCCGTGGGCCGAAGTGGCCGGCACCTCACCACCTTTGAGATGATGGCCCACCACGTATTTAACACCAGGTCGAGGGAGATCTACTGGAAGGACCGAACTGTCCAGCTCTGCGACGACCTGTTTTTGGGCCTGGGAATGGACCCATTGGCAGTCACCTACAAAGAGAACCCCTGGGCAGGCGGTGGCAACGCCGGCCCGAGCGTTGAATGCATGGTGGCTGGCCTCGAACTGGCCACGCTTGTCTTCATGGACCTGAAGGTCACTCCGGGAGGTCCCGTCCAGATCAAGGGCGAGAGCTACAGCAAGATGGACAACTACATCGTCGACACAGGCTACGGCCTTGAGAGGTTCGTCTGGGCATCCAAGGGCACGCCCACCATCTACGACGCCATATTCCCGGACCTCGTGAGGAAGGTAGCCGACCTCGCTGGGGTCGAGCATAACCTGTTGGACCCGGAGTACGCCGAGATCTTCGCCCAGAATGCCAGGCTCGCGGGAATGGTGGACCTGGACAATTCAAGCATGAAGGAGATCCGGGAGAAGATCGCCAGGAATATCGGAATACCCCCCGAGAAGCTGGAGCGCATCATTGCTCCCATGGAGAGGGTCTATGCTGTTGTGGACCACACTAGGTGTCTGGCTTTCATGCTTGGCGACGGGATAATCCCATCCAACGTCAAGGCTGGTTACCTCGCAAGGCTTGTCATAAGAAGGACACTTCGACAGATGAAGGATCTGGGGATCGGAATGCCGCTGTCCGATCTGGTCGAGATGCAGATTTCCAGGCTCGACTATCCCGACTGGAAGGAAAGGTTCCAGACCATCTCCGAGATCCTGGGCCAAGAGGAGCAGAAGTACGCCGAGACCCTTGAGAAGGGAAGGAAGCTGGTCAAGAAGACCGCCCAGCATTTCGCAAAGCTGGGTCAACCTATACCTCTGAAGGAGATGATCTCCCTTTACGATACTCACGGGATACCCCCAGAGATCACCAGGGAATCGGCAGAGGAGATTGGAGCTTCAGTCGAACTGCCGGACAACTTCTATTCACTGGTTGCATCAACTCATCTCAAGTCCGAGAAGGAGGAGACCACTCAGGTTGCCATACCCGGAGAGAAGACAGAGCTTATGTTCTACGACCATCCCTTTGACCAGGTCTTCGAGGCAAAGGTGCAGACCGTCCTGGAGGACGGCTCGATAATACTGGACAAGACCCTGCTCTATCCGGAGGGCGGAGGCCAGCCGGCCGACCACGGAACTCTGGAGAAAGGCGGCGTAACCTTCCAAGTTGTAGATGTCCAGAAGGTCGGGGACATAGTTGTTCACAAGCTTGAGATTGAGTTGGTGAAGGCAGCCGGAGGGCTGAATCCAGGCGACCGTGTAACCGGCAGGGTAGACATGCAGAGGCGTCTGGCCCACGCCAGGCACCACACGGCAACTCACCTGGTCCACGATTCGGCCAAACGGGTCTTAGGCAAGCACATTTGGCAGGCCGGTGCCCAGAAGAGCGAGGACCGAGCCCGTCTGGACCTATCGCACTTCAAGCGCATCACAGAACAGGAGCTGAAGGCCATCGAGCTAGAGGCCAACCGCAGGGTTATGGAGGTCATACCTGTGGACACTCAGTTCCTGCCTCGTTCCGAGGCCGAGAAGATATTCGGTTTCGAGCTCTACCAGGGAGGCGTCCCGCCGGGCAACGAGATCCGGGTCGTGAGGGTGGGCTCGGACATCGAGGCGTGCGCTGGAACGCATGTCACCAACACCGGCATGATCGGAGCGATCAAGATCCTGCACACCGAGCGTATCCAGGATGGCGTTGAACGTATCGAGTTTGCAGCAGGCGAGGCCGCCGTTCGGGCCAGCCAGGCAAGGGATGATCTGCTTACGGAGTCTGCGGGTGTTTTACGAGTGCCATCCGAGCAGCTTCCGAAGTCAGCCAGCAGGTTCTTCGAGGAGTGGAAGGGCCAGCAAAAGGAGATCGAGCGGTTGAAAGAGGATCTGGCCAGGGTTCAGTTGAAGTCGCTGGCGTCCGATGCAAAATCGATGGACGGCTTGAAGGTGGTTGTCCAAAAGATGGGAGGCGCTGATATCGATGCCCTCATCAAGGCGGCCACTTTGCTGGCGGAGCAGGATTATGTTGTCCTTCTGGGCAGTGATACCGGCAAGCTAGTGGCGGCGGTTGGCAAGTCAGGGCTTGAGCGGGGGATCAAGGCCGGGAATATGATCAGGTCTGCGGCAAAGGTGCTAGGTGGAGGAGGCGGAGGAAGGGCTGAACTGGCGCAAGGAGGTGGGCCGGATGTGGGTAAACTGGATGACGCGCTGAAGGTTGGGGCAGAAGCGATGAGGGCGGGGACATAAGACTCGGCCTTCATTTCGCTTTTTTGAGCCTATTTTGTTTCTTTGAGGCGAATCGCATATTTCGTATCCTCTGAAGTTCGGATAGAATCTTGGAACATGTTCATGGAATATATTCAGGCTGCTTTAGAAAGAGCTCAGATGAACTATTAATAACCGAACTCGACGAAAAATAGGTAGGGGCCAAGAGCTTAGGATGTTAAGCCTCACTTTTAATCTTAACAAGGACCTTTTTATGCACATCTACGACATGTGTCTGGTGCAAGTTCTTCATTTTCGCTTCATCAATTTCGGTCTCCAATACTAGCTGGCCCTCGCCAGTTAGTGGTGTCACCTGAAGGTCCTTGTCCTGTCCTAGCATAGGCTGGCCAACTGCAACGATCTGGCCTGCAGCGTCATGCCAAACGTGGATCTTTACTTTTCCCATGATATTACCTCGCATTCCATTTTTTAATATGAATCAAATAGGATGGATAGATCTACAGCGCACGGGTTGAATGGTGCAAGGTTCTGCACCCAAGCTTTTCGAGCGATACTGTTGTCACTATTTCGATCTACCTCACCTTGAGTTAAATTTATATTCCCCAATGGATAATAAGCCTGCCCAGTTAGAGCATAAACTACAGCGCTGAATGTAGACGCCCAATTATTCGGGAAACCGTATAGATACAGGCTCACAGTAGCACCGGGGGCTATGTAAGACCAACTGTAAACTTTCATAGCAGACATAGTTGCTCTTCTCCATTTTTAATGGTAAGTATATTTCGTCTCATAGTATAAAGGATTTATGACTTTTTTAATTATCTATAATTCATTTCTCGGGTTTCTTTGAGAATATTTTCTTGAGACTCTGGTCCCGCTCTGGTCTCATGTTTTTTTTTGCGCTTCAGATATTTTCGTCGTCGCAAGCAAGCAGCATACCTTAATCTCACATCGAGGATATTAGATACATGTGGAAATGGAGATCGTCTACATCGCATTGCTCTCAATTCTCGGGAGCGGAATTGGAGCCATGACCGGATTTGGCATAGCCACCATTATGACGCCTGTTCTGCTGCTTTTTTTGCCACTGCCTGAAACGCTTCTCCTCGTGGGCATCATCCATGTGTTCGGTTCGCTCTGGCAGCTTCTGCTGTTCCGTGAAGGGATAAAGTGGAGGCTGCTGCTCGCGTTCGGTGCGCCTGGCATAATCACCAGCTTCATCGGTGCGTCCATCTCGCTCGATGTCCCAAAAGAAATTCTTTCGAGAGCGCTTGGCGGATTTCTCATCATCTATGTCCTATTCATCCTGGTTAATCCGCGTTTTAGGTTGCAGCAGAGGACACTTACCGCATCAGCCGGAGGAGCATCCTACGGATTTTTGGCCGGTATCTTCGGGATTGGTGGAGCCGTGAGAGGCATGTTCCTGAGCGCCTTTGACTTGCCGAAGGCCGTTTATATAGCGACATCCGGAGCCATCGCGCTGGTCATAGACTCCACCCGTATTGCAACGTATTTTACAGGGGGTACGAGACTCGAACCTCTGATAATGTTCGGCCTTTTGATCTATGTTCCGGCGTCGCTGGTTGGATCGGTAATCGGCAAAAAAGTTGTAGAAAGAGTTCCTCAGGACCGGTTCAGAATTTTCATAGCTGCATTCATATTTCTTGCAGGGTTAGATCTGGCCATTTTTGCATAAAGCATTTCTGTTCAAAGAACGAATGAATCCAGGAAGGGCGGGGCCGATCTCCTTGATGGTGGTGTTGGCTATCTAGAGCGTTTCCGGTTCCTTTTCCACCTTGAAGGACAACCTGACCTTGGCCCTGTATTCTGCTATCTTTCCGCCTTCTAGCCTCGTGTCCAGCTCCACAACCTCGGCTATCCTCATGTTTGTCAGCTCTGCACAGGACGTATCCACTGCTTTCTTGACTGCCTCCTCCCAACTGTCGGGAGAAGATCCGACCAGCTCAATGATTTTGTAGCTCTTGCCCGCCATTGCATTCACCTTCAACTTATTAGTGCGCCTTATCATTGATATAATTTTTCAAGTTATCTTCTTCCATGGGACCTTTGTATAGGCTGCCCCAGATCCACAGGTTTCCACAAACTTTTTCATGATTTGGATCAAACGACCAATTACATTACTGATTTAAGTCAATTGTTGGATGTAGGAGTGTGGAATGGATCGCCCCATCAGAATCCTCGGAATGGCCGACCTTCACGGCCACGCAGAGCAGCTCTCCGGGTTAGAGGACTTTGATGCTGACCTCATCGCCTTCTGCGGCGACCTGCACAACGGTGACACGCCAGAGGGGGCCCGGCCAGTTGCAGAAACCCTGGCAAGTCTTGGGCCTCCAGTACTGATCGTTCCCGGCAATATGGACCCCAAGGGGTTCGTCCTTGACCTTTGGAAGGATTTAGGCCTGAGGGTTATGCACGGCAGCTCGTGCCGATCTGGAGAAATCGGCTTTGTCGGTTTCGGCGGGATGGCAATCCGCGACCCCGTGCGGATCAACGATCCTGGAAGATTCTACTTGCCGATGGAAGGTGCTTATGAATCGCTGGAGACGACCAACGGTGAGATTTCAGGATCGGCTCGCAGAGTTGTGCTGTCCCATCAGCCGCCACGTGGTGCTCGTGACGTTGTTTACAGTGGCGAGTCAGTGGGGTGCGTGAGCCTGCGACGTTACGTCGATGATTTTAGTCCAGACCTCGTCATCTGCGGCCACATCCATGAGGACAGAGGATTGGCTGAGCTGGGCAAAACTGCTGTTGTGAATGTCGGGGAGATGCGCCAGGGATATGCAGCCTTGATCGAGCTGGATGAGCAGATAAAAGTTGAATGGATCGAGCCCTAGCCTGCTCTTCTATCCTCCGGTCTCCAGGTTTTCGTCCTGCATCTTTGCCCTGTCCATCATCTCCTGTTGGGACTTCATCAATTGCTCCAGGTCTTCCAGGGAGCCAGCGCCTAGCTCTCTCCTCTCAGGGACCTTTTCGATGGGCTCCAGAGTGCTGACATGATAATACAGGCCTGTGGAATCGAGAAACGCCCACTTGCCGTCCTCTTCTTCCTTCAGAACCTTCACAACGCCAACAGTTCCCGTTCCTTTGTACATGACAAGGGAACCTTCACTTATCTCCAATTCCAGTCGCCTCCAGAAGATATTGTCGTGCATGGATAAATCTCTAACCTGAGAAGACACCTCATTCTGATAGGCGGCGCCGAACGGCTGAAGGCCGACTAAAAATGAAAATAGATCAAGGAGCAGCGTTACCAGAAGTCAGAGGATAATTGTCTACGTTCGAGCCTCCTCTAATTCTATAAGGCGAGTCGCATATCCCGTCCCCGTTGGTATCGTTGCAGCCCTGGCCTGGCTGATCGAAGTCGCTATAATGGTTACCCATTTCTTCTTGACCGTTGGCGACGTTGGCGAGTCCCTTGATGCCATAGGCAGCCGCCACATCCTCATACCACTGGTTGCTTCCGCCATCGTAGGCACTGATGTTGTTCTTCACCAGGCTGTTCAGGTAGATCCTGTTACCTATGTGATTTGCGCAGTAGATGCCGTACTTATTCCCGTAAGCTGTGTTTCCAAAGATGGTGCTGTAGTTGGACATTATCCTTATGCCTGCATTTCCACAGCCACAGCTGCCCGAGCCGGTCACATTGAACCCATCCAGGGTTATGTTATCTGCGTAAAGGGTTATTACGCTCCCGGATCCTTTGGCATTGACCACAGGCATTCCCTTGTAGGTGTCCACGCCGCGAAGGGTAAGCTCTCTGCTGACGTAAACGTTTTCGTTGTACGTTCCGCTTTGAACCAGAATGGTATCCCCCGCATGGGAGGAATCTATGGCCTTCTGTATGGAACTGTAATTGCAGCCGCTATGGCAGACAACGATCGTAGACGCCGGCACCGATCCTGTCAGGAGTATGACGGCGATGATAGCGAGACAGAGCTTCAATATATTCCCTCTGAGCACATCTCTTGCGTCCTTGGCGAAAAATGTTTGCATGAGGGCCAGCGATACATTTCTCCAGATCACCTGTAGGAGTAGCTGTAATAGCTATAATTATCGATCTGTCACAACCTTTCGTGACTTCTTGTTCTTGGCTGCTTTTTGATGCCGTGGTCTCAGGCATTTTGGACATCTATGAGGACTAGATCTTGATGCTGGCTTTGTGAAGTTGTCAGAACCGCTGCACATTATTAGCAGAGGTTCTTGGCAATAACCCAGCTTATATTGTGGCCCGGGGCATTCAGCCCCGGATCAAAATAGGTATTTACTTCTTACTTCGACGGTTTGCTGCTATTGTTCATCGGCACGACTTTGGTTGCATTGTTGGGCATAGTAACGTTAGTCATGTTGGTTGCGTTTTTAGGCATAGTGACGTTGGTCTTGTTAGTTGCATTCTTGGAAACTGCCTCAACGGACTTGACCTTCAGAACGGTCTTGTTGGTTGCATTGTTGGGCATTGTGACGTTTGTCATGTTGGTTGCATTCTTGGAAACTGCCTCAACGGATTTGACCTTCAGAACGGTCTTGTTGGTCGCATTGTTGGGCATAGTAACGTTAGTCACGTTGGTTGCGTTTTTAGGCATAGTGACGTTGGTCTTGTTAGTTGCATTCTTGGAAACTGCCTCAACGGACTTGACCTTCAGAACGGTCTTGTTGGTCGCATTGTTGGGCATAGTAACGTTAGTCATGTTGGTTGCGTTTTTAGGCATAGTGACGTTGGTCTTGTTAGTTGCATTCTTGGAAACTGCCTCAACGGACTTGACCTTCAGAACGGTCTTGTTGGTCGCATTGTTGGGCATAGTAACGTTAGTCATGTTGGTTGCGTTTTTAGGCATAGTGACGTTGGTCATGTTGGTTGCATTCATCATAGTCTTGTTCGTCTCGTTAGAAGCCATCTGTTTCTCTGCATAAGCCACTCCAAAAGAGACAGCCATCAGCACGGAGAAAAGCACCAATCCATACTTAATCGAACTCTTCATAATACATCCCTTTTTGATTAATCCATTGCCTTGTTAGCCATGCTAAATTTAAGCTTTTCTCTAAAAAATTGCATATGAACCTTGAGATGTGAGAAATAATGCCAATCATCGAGTCGGAAAGCCGGTTTATAGCAAAAAATATTGAAGATCTCATCGCCTGCTGTATGCATTACAGCTATCGATAAATCTATCAATCGCATAAGTATAAAAATGAGTGTGCAGGTATCCTCCAAGAGTGTTATATTCCACCAGGCCGTCCCAGCCATCCTGAATGCCGCGACCTCTGCTTAGCTGGTAGGCGAATTCGGCATCATGCTCGCACTCCATCCTGGAATAGTGGAACTCGTGACCTCGTATGGCCTTTCCCAGAGCCACAATTGGGTTTGCCTTAACTACACATGCCTTCACATAACCCAGGGCCTGGAGCTTTTTGGTCATAACAGTTGTTGCTGGCAGGGCTCCAACCATGCGGTGGGTTGAATCTTCAGAGATTAGATCCTGTCCAAGGTACATCAGTCCACCGCACTCTCCGTAGATCGGCATGCCGTCTTGAGATGCCTTTTTGATCTGCTTGCGGGCCTTACCGCTCTCTAGCTGTGCTGCATAAAGCTCAGGGTAACCCCCGCCGATGTACAATCCGTCCACATCAGGCAGCTCGTCGCGCATGGGGCTGAAGTGAATCAGCTCCGCTCCCTTTCTCTGCAGCTCCGTGAAGTTCTCCTCGTAATAAAAACAGAATGCCTCATCCATTGCTACTCCTATCCGGACCTTTGCATCGCATGTCTCCTCTGTTTCGGCTGCGTAGCATGGTTCACAGGCCAGATCGAGGATGCTCTCAATGTCGACATGCTCCTCCACGAGGGATGCAAGAGCCTCAAGGTCGTGCTCCATCTCGAATCCCATCTGTAATCCCAAGTGCCTGCTCTTCAGCTCTACCTGAGGGCTGCGCGGTAGAGCTCCGAAGATCGGCAGCTTAAGTGACTCCTGGAGAATGGATAAATGCCGCTCGCTTCCTACGCGGTTCAGGATGGTTCCGGTCAGCCGGACCCCCGGGTCGAAGTCGGCGTACCCGAGCTCCATGGCGCCTGCGCTCCGGGACATGCCGTGGACGTTTATGACCAAAAGGACAGGAATGTCAAGGGCCTTGGCCACTTGGGCTGTGCTTGCTTCCTCAGTTGCGTCCAGACCATCATACAGACCCATGACCCCCTCAACCACTGCCACGTCCGCCCCTGCAACTCCCCTGTCAAAAGATCGCCTGACTCCGTCGATCCCCATCATGAAGGCGTCCAGGTTTCTGGAAGGGCGGCCGCAGATGGCAGTGTGGTGTGATGGATCTATGAAATCCGGCCCCACTTTGAAGGGCTGGACAGCCAAGCCGCGCCTTCGAAGAGCGGCCATTAGCCCCAGGACCACCGTGGTCTTACCCACACCGCTGTGAGTGCCAGCTATGAGCACTGCCGGAATCATAAGCCTAGCTCTGTTGGCCACCTAAAATATCTTTTCTCCGGCAAAGGAATTTATTTAACCCGCCTTGGGAATGTTCTTCCATGCGGGTTGGAGTGGTCAAGAGAGGCAAGTATGGAGAACGCCTGATAGAAACCATCAAACAGCAAACCGACTTTGAAGTCATGACGGCTGATGTCCCTGAGCAGCTTCCAGGTTTCATAGAGGACCCGGAGGAGTTCCTCAAAGGTCTGAACCTGGACCTACGGGTTTTTCAGTCGGACATTCTAATCCTCTACACCTTTCATCCGGATCTGACCCCTTCAATCGTAAAGCTTGCAGGAGAACGGGGAGTTAAGGCGGTCGTCATACCTGGCGGAATGGGTCGGGCGGGGTCCATAGGCGAGCTGGAGAACCTCGCCAGAAAATACGGCATTCACATAGAGGTGGATGAGATCTGTTGCACCCTGGAGAAGTGCGGCATACCTGCAGTAGACGCTTTTGCAGAGCGCCTGGGCAGTCCAGTGTTCGATGTGGAGACAAAGGACGGCCGGATAACATCAGTGAAGGTTGTCAGAGGCTCTCCCTGCGGAGGCACCTGGCATGTGGCTCAGGGTCTGGTAGGCAAGACCGTTGAGGAAGCTCCCGCCCTGGCGGGCCTTTTGTGCCAGCAGTACCCCTGCCGGGCAGTGCGCGGGACCCCAGGAGGAATCCACACATCCGCAGACCTGCACAAGCACGCCCTGGAAAAAGCCCTGGGAATAAAGACGGAGCTGACCATACCTGAGCAGTCCAGGCCGATCAAGATAGGTGGCAAAGATGAGAAGATCTGATGTTGTCGAGGCTACCATACGGGTTCTCCGAGAGGCAGAGACATCACTGCCGCTTTGGGTCCAGAGGCTGATCGAGCATGCCTTTGAGATTGAGACCAATCGGGTCGCCAGATCACAACTTCAACTGATCCTTCAGAACATCCACACAGCTCAGTCTGAGAGCTTGCCCATGTGCCAGGACACCGGCCTTCTTATTTTCAATGTGCAGAAAGGTCGCGACCTGAATATGGACTTCGATCTTCGCGATGCCATAGCGGAGGGAGTTCGCAGGGCAACTCTGGAGGTCCCGCTCAGGCCCAATGTTGTTGATCCTCTCAGCCGAAAGAACACCGGAGACAATACTGGTGAAATGCTTCCTGACTTGATCGTGGACGAGGTGGACGGAGACGGCTTGCACATCACGGTCTTTCCCAAGGGTGCTGGCTCAGAGAACATGAGCCTTGTGGGGATGCTGAACCCTGCCGACGATCCAATCGACTTCATTCTACAGAGCGTCGCGAAACGCGCCGCCAACGCCTGTCCCCCTCTGTTCCTGGGCATAGGAATAGGCGGAACCTTCGACCTGGCAGCAAGGCTAGCAAAGAAGGCTCTGTTCAACTTGCCTGGGTCTTCCGAGCAGGAGCTGGACCTGCTTGAAAGAATCAATTTCCTTGGGATAGGCCCTATGGGCCTGGGAGGCGACACTACAGCCTTGGGTGTGAGGATTGAGAAGGCCTCCTGTCACACGGCCTCGCTTCCTGTGGCCATAAACTTTCAGTGCTGGGCCCACAGGTGCGCCTCGGAGGTGGTGAGGTAATGGAGCATAAGCTCAAAACGCCCCTCTCCATTCAGGACATAGAGGCCTTACACGTTGGAGATATCGTCTTTCTTAGCGGTATCGTATTCACGGCCAGGGACAAGGCTCACGCCCTGCTCAGGTCAAAGGGAAGCCCAGCCGAGCTGAAAGGTGCTGCCCTTTACCATTGCGGTCCATTGATCGGAGGCCAAAAGGTCATCTCTGCGGGTCCCACCACAAGCGGAAGGATGGACCGGTACACAGACTTCATCCTCGATCTGGGCGTTCGAGCCATCATTGGCAAAGGCGGCTTGCCGGGCCTGCCCTTTCGGGGAAGGGCAGTGTACTTAGCCTACCCAGGAGGCTGCGGGGCAGTGGCTGCTAAGCAGCTCAAAATACGGGAAGTTCACCTGCAGGAGCTGGGGATGGCCGAGGCCCTCTGGGAGTTCGAGGCTTTAGATCTGGGGCCAATGGTGGTGGCCATTGACTCGCATGGCGGCGATCTTTACCAGGAGGTCAGAAGGTCTCTAGAGAACAAGCCAAAGCCGACGAGATGCTGAGGTCAGCCGCCCGGGATGCCAGGTATCTGGTGGATCGCGGATACCCAAAGGAGTCGGCCATAAGATTTGTGTCCGATCATCACCTGCTCCCTGAAGAGCAGAGATTTGTGCTGACAAGAGTGGTGGTGGCCTCAGACACGGCGAAAGCACGAAAGGATAAGATTCAGCCCTTGGAAGCTCTACATGCAAGAGCGTTGTTTATCGATGGATACAACGTGCTAATCTCGGTGGAGAGCCTCCTCGGCGGAAAGCCAGTATATCTCTGCGACGATGGTTTCCTTCGCGATATCCAGGGGATATTCAGGAGCTACAGGCCCTCAGACCTAACAGCTCCAGCCCTCGACGCAATTTTCGATCTGCTCTTATCCGCGTGCCCGGCCGTAACCGAGGTCCTTTTGGATCAACAGATCGGCATGAGCGGCAGACTGGCCGAATTGATGAGAAGGATCATGTCCGAGCATGATGTGCAGGGAATGGTCAGGACGGCTCGAGACGTCGATCGTCAACTGAAGAGATGGAGGGCGTGATTGCAACAGGCGATGGAAACATAATAGATGCGGCGATAAGCGTTGTGGATATCCCTGGAGCTATAGCCAGGATGAGTGGATTTGAGCCGCTGATTTTGTAGATAGAATTATTCAATAATTCATATCTTTACGCTGTGTCTGTTTACCTTAGATAGACCACGTGTCCTGGACATCGGCTTCGAAATGTGTGAGTCGCACTTTTCTTGAGATCCGAATTTTCGATCTATGTACTGGGTGGTAAGGATCGTTATCTTTATAATCAAGTCATTTATTATAGATAGATGGGGTATTAAACAAACTTATAAGGTGAGCAGCGATGAGAGCAACCAAGTTAGTTTTGGCTATTCTGGCCTTTTTGCTCGTTGGAGGAGCGGTACATGCAGATCCAATGTTCTTCCTGATCAGCGAGCACACAATGGCCTCAGACATAGGCAAGTTCTCGGAACCTATAGGGAGGACGAGCACCTTCTCGACAGATGATGATCAGGCCGTCTCCTGGCTCCTGGTGTGGAGGGACCTTGAAGTCCACAATGTTGAATGGAGATGGTACTATCCAGAGGGAAGAGTCTATTCAAGGTCCTTTGGAGTGATACCGCCGGTCGACGGCCCGGCTGGACAATGGGCAGCACCGCTATGGTCCTGTCTCAAAATAAAGGGGTATGATCCTGCCCGCATGCCCGGCATGTGGAAGGTAGACGTCATAGTCGATTACAAGAAGGTACTGACTGAGTACTTTACCATCGACGGGCCTCTTAACTGCCATTAATCAGGGTTTCCTTGAATTGGCGTTGAGCCCACGACTAGCTCTGCTGAAGCGATCCAAACATAAGCTTGAGGCGTTGTAGGATACCTGGACTATAGCTGGGACTATCAATATAAACCATGGATACATCTGAATGTATGGAGTTGGGGCATGAAAGGACTTGAGTTTGGAGGCAAGTTCAAAGAGCCCGATATTCGTCGGCTATACGATATGTCGGATGTGATCTTCGATCAAAAGTGGCTAGCTGGTGCCCCGAACCTCGAGCTTTACTA
This sequence comes from Methanotrichaceae archaeon, assembly GCA_963754945.1. Lineage (GTDB taxonomy): Archaea > Halobacteriota > Methanosarcinia > Methanotrichales > Methanotrichaceae > Fen-7. The sequence goes on along the minus strand of CAVWIG010000028.1, from coordinate 101,665 downwards.
CATGTATAGAGATCTTTACCTCAGTCGGTCGGATCGCGATCGTCTCCTCGACCAAGGTCTAAGGTACGACATCACCGTCATTCCTCCAGGCATGCTCGGCTTGGAGTACATCAAGACAGCAGGCCACTACCACCCTATACCCCCCGGAGGCAGAGTCTCCTACCCAGAGATCTACGAAGTGTTAGAGGGAGAGGCGTTGTACCTCCTGCAGAAACAGGACTTTAGCGACGCAGTGGCGGTTAATGCCTCTCCCGGAGACAAGGTGCTTGTGCCTCCGGACTATGGCCACATCACTATAAATCGATCCAACAAGACTCTCAAGATGGCCAACTTTGTGGCCAGGGAGTTTTCATCGCTCTACGATCCTTATAGACAAAAGGGTGGGGGGGCATACTTCTTTACCAAAGACGGGTTTGTAAAAAACCCTCGCTGCCCGGAGGCCGCCGAACTGCGCAGGGTTGACGCTCCGGATAATAGCTTGCTGCTCAAGCTTGGCATTACTAAGGGAAAGGAGATGTATCCACTTCTGCGTGAGCAAGGACGTCTGGACTTTCTGGTTAAGCCCGAATTGCACTTCGATCTCTTCGAGGGTTTTATTTAGATGGTGTATTGCTAATGGGGGTTATGAACCTCACGCGTTTTGAGGGTCATATCCAGCTACTGCGGCCACCTCTGGCTCCAATGGACCTGGCTATGCCAGCGGCATCGGCCATGCTAGCAAGCTATGCAGTCAGCGGCGGCCTGCCTGCCCTTTTGCCGTTTCTCCTCGTTGTCGTTGGCGCTTATTGTGCCATAACCAGTTCGTATGTCTTCAATGACTGCTGCGACATAGATGTTGATAGGGTTGCTATGCCCAACCGGCCTCTGCCTTCACTGCGGCTCGGCAAGCACGAGGCTCAAGCCTGGTCGCTTCTCCTTTTTGCAGTAGCAGGTGTCATTTCGCTCTATCTCAACCCTGAGAGCTTTGTAAACCTCATAGTCGCAACGATCATTATCACCATCTACTCAGCTTGGGCCAAGAGGGCCACACCCTTTTCCTGGATCTTCGTTGGCCTTGCCTTCGGTCTGGTACCGTTAGGAGTCTGGCTGGCAGTGGAGCCCGTCGGATTCCTGAAGGCAGGTTCTGGTATCCATCCAGCTTCCATAATCCTTGCCCTAATGATCTGCATCACTGACTGGGGCTTCACAAACTGCGATGCTTCCCGAGACGTTGAAGGCGACAGGGCCGAGGGCATACCGACAACGCCTGCGACTTATGGAATACCGGCGACCTCAAAGATGGTAGCGATATTCTGGTTAATCGGAGTTGCCCTATCAATTGCTCTTGGCCTCTCTGCTGGTCTCGGGCTGCTCTATCTGGTCGCTGCGGCCTTGGCCGGAGGCTGGCTCCTCCTACAAAATCTGGACTTCGTGCTTAATCCCACTGCAGAACGCGGGAATCGGCTGTTTTACCAGTCGGCCAACTATAGAGCGGTGCTGTTTGCGGCAATAATTGTGGACGTGCTCCTCAAGTCAACGCTGCCAATTTGAGCTTGCTTTGAGCGCTCAATTAATCGTGAAATATTCATATAATATTTATGGATGTAATAACTTCATAACTTGCCTCAGTCTCATCCATTAAGAAATTGCAGTTCCTTTGGGATGTCTCTGATCTCTCTGGTCTGTCCGGCAGATGATTTCCGATGTAACTGAGGGCAATTTTTGATTCTTATTGGTGTGCAAATCTACTTATATATTAAAATCTTTTAACATGTTGGGAGACATATATGCCAATAAATAACTACGGTGTTTTAAAAGGAAAAGCCAAGGATTCGATGAACGGCCAGGGAAACAGCCCCCATTTTCAGGTGAAGGTAAGCAACCATGATAGGTTCCGCATTGCGGTCAATGTGAAATCCCAGGATTCTCCATCTGACGATCTTTATTATGTAGATGAGAACTTCGATCACCCGATCCTAAAGGATCTCCAAGCCTTGGACTTCGGATTCCAGGAGCTGGATAGTAAGCCGGGCGGAATGGCCCTGGACTTCATAAGAGCAAACCTCTTCGATGTATCTAACATGAAGCCGCTTCCTGCCAACGTCCCTGGACCGGACAACGACTTGAACGAGCTGCTTCACAAGTACGTAGAAAGAAGCATGGCCATGGAGTCAAGCGAAGTCTACGCATTCGGCCAGAGATGGGGCCCGGAGAACGACAAGCGTGATCAGTATTTCGACTTCCTGCCCGGAAACGGAATTCACGACATCCACATGAACCAGGGAAACTCTTCGAACTGGGCAAATGATGACGGCCCCTGGCAGGATGGTGGTCTCATCTTCCATTTCCCGGATGAAAACAGATGGGTGGCCGTGTTTCTGGCCTTCCAATCGCAGTGCTTCCATACAGATGACACTACAGGCCACAGTATTCCTGAAGCCTGCGTGGCTAAAGCTGCGGATAGACGGGTGCTCATAGTTGCCGCTCTGGTTAATCCGACAGGTCCTGACCAGGGATTGGAGAGTGTCACCATCCTCAACACCACGCCGAAGACGATCGATCTGAAGGGATGGTCACTGGCGGACAGGAACAAGAATAAAGTGCCGCTTTCTGGAGTCATCAATGCTGGACAGACCATGATGGTCAAGCTCCTTGCCAAGGGCATAGAGCTGCCAATTGGCGGTGGCATCATAACCCTTCTCGACAACAAAGGTTTGAAGGTGCATGGAGTCAGCTACACCGCACAGGATGCATCAAACGAAGGTTGGACTGTTGTCTTTTGAAGACAGAAATCTGGGGAGGTCAGTCTCAAGATCTCCTCATCTGCCTTCGAGAAACAATTAATACCGCGTACCCTTTATACCTACCCATTTTTCAGAAATTCCCGATGATTATTGCATGACTAACAAAAGCGCGCCTTAAAGAAGTTATATAATCAATATTAACCTAATAGTCCTTGGAGGAATTATACTGAGGCGAGATTTCATTATCTGTCTAATCCTAATTGCCGTGTTGTCCACTTTGCCAGCTTTGGGGCAAGGGCAAACAAATGCAAATGCCATTGATGCTTTAATTCAGTCACTAAATGATAATAACTCCAGCGTTCGAGAAGCGGCTGTATCCGCTATCGAAAAAATTGGAGGACCGGCAGTAGAACCGTTGATCAGGGCTCTTAATGACAGCAATAGCAGCGTCCGGGTCGGAGCAGAACTTGCATTAGAAAAGATCGGAGATCCGATAGCCGCGGGCTCTTTGAGCAAGGTCCTAAAGGGCGATAAAGATCCATACGTCCGGGCAAATGCCGCCTTAGCTCTGGGAATGATCAACGATAGCAAGTCAGTAATTCCACTGACCCAGGCCCTCAAGGACGGAGATATCAATGTCCGCCGGGGCTCTGCAGTGGTGCTAGTTGAATTATCATCCCGAGGTATAAAAGTCGATCAAGCAGTAGACCCCTTAATCCTGGCTCTCAATGATACGGATGGAACCGTCCGTGCAAATGCGGCGGCAGCTCTGGGAAACATCAAAGACAAGAAAGCAGTAGACCCGCTTATCACATCGCTTAGGGATGGAGATTGGGCGGTCCGACGGTATGCTGCATACGCCCTTGGATCGATCGGAGACATACGTGCATCAGGTCCTCTTACTCAAGCACTAAAGGACGAGAATAGCAGCGTTCGAGAAGCTGCTGTGATGGCTTCCGGAGTGCTGGAAATGCAACAGAAGCAGCAGGATGCCCAGCAGTCAAAGGCTTCTCAAGGTGTAGCAAGCGCCAAGGCGATACAGGACATTTGCAGTTGCACAACGGATCTCATAAGGAACAACAACCCAAGCGGTTTACGTGCACCGTTCTAAGTGAAGGGGTGGCAATGCTACTCCGTCGGCAATTTTTGGCATCAAAGAAACTATTTAAGTCCAAGCGGCATTAGTATTCTCCTCGTAAAGGTGAAAGATTATGATTCATTCCGACCGCGTATTCTCCAGCAAGGAACTCGATAGCGAAGATGACCTGGTGGAGGCCATGACCAGGCATAAGTGGCCTATGTGCTACAGTTTCTATCACGATGGCTTGCTCTACCTGAACGACAGCGATTCCGAGGACGACCCCGAGTATGTTGTCATGAAGTTCGACAAGGCTGAAGGCCACCACGACGTCATCGGTCGCGAGGTGGGGAAGATCAAACCAAAGGGCATGGACGCAGCCGGGGTCCACAAGTTCATTCAGGAGATGAGGGCTGGCAAGTGGAGCATGGAGAATCCGCTGCACGTCAGGGCTGAGCCGGTCTGGCATCATAGCTGCCAGTTGTGCAGGCTGGAGGAGGAGTAAAGCATTAACAAATTCATCGAGGGCCATTTAACTAACCGAGAGAAGTCTGCAACGCAGCCGCTGGGAAGATCGGAGATGGCTCTCTAGGTGCTTGGATTCCCAGGATACCTTTAGTTGTAAGAATATTGCCTAACCAGCACTGAATTATCAGGCGATACCTCTGCTCGCAATTCTTGGGCAGAGGCTTACCATATGGCAGAAGGAATGACGGAACTCTAATTTATACTTTTAAAAATGCGCGCATCAATCTACATCCATAGAAGTATATCGACAATTGCCTTGACCGAAATCGTCAAATAATAAGAAAGCTATAAAAGAACAGACTTGTTCACTTGTAATATCAAATGGTGGTTAACTCTGAACACCGGTCACATTTTGGTTAAGATTAACAGAATCAGCGCTTGGGCACTTTTGATCTTCATGATAGTCTTCCTGGTTTCAGGATATGCCTGGGTAGATCATATCATAATGCCGGTTCAGCAGGCCAAATATTTACACACCCAACTGGATATGTATCTGGTTTTCTTCTTCATGGTGCATGTCCTGATAAACACAAAATTCACCCTTAAACGCTGGCGACTAGGAGACGGTCAAATCGTAAATGCTCTTCTCGTTGCTGTGGGAGTTATATCATTGTGGATGGTATACAACGTCTCCATACACTAAAGAAATTAAGTTTTTAAAATTTCAAATGAAATGAGTCTCTCCTGCCTGCATCCTACTAATACCTCAGCATCGCCCCAATTCCACCGATCGACTCCAGGAACGCATCATCCTCCACCAGCACCACCTCAGCCCCCGTCCTCTCTGCTTGCTGATACAGCTCCTCCAGGCTCAGAGCCTGCATCTGTCCTCCGCAGGTCGGACAGGTCTCGCCCTCTCCGTGGAAATGGCACTTCTTGCAGATCATCTGCGGAAGGGCGAAGCTGTTTGCGAGGAGCAGGTGGTTCACCCTTCCCTGCTTCAGAGCCTCTCCCACCTCGGCCAGGCCGTAGGCGGCAGGCTGCCCTTTGAACACTGCATCTTTCAGCTTCTCCGCCAGCTCCCGTTCCCTGGACTGCTCGCTGCTAACAATCTCGTTTCCCAGCTTTACCAGATCGCCGGAAGGCGTTTGCATGGAGATGTCCAGAACGCCCAGGACCTTGCCTTTCCAGGAAGCCGGCAGCATCTCAATTAACTGGCCTTTGGCCTCACCCGGACCGGCCACCACCAGCCCTTTGATCTCCTGGATGTCGAGGCTATTCAGGTCTTCTACAGCTTCGGTGAGGAAGGACTTTATCGCGCCTCTTCGCAGACGGTTGAATCGCATCTGGCTCCAACCTCCCTTCTTGTGCTTGTTCATGAGGTCTATTGACCGCTTCTCCTTCTCGACTGCCACTCTGGACCGGACCAAAAACAGCCTGTACTCCTGTGAGTCGATGAGCAAAAGTCCATAGTCCTCGTAGTCTTTCCGGAGGCGGGCCAGCGGGAGCAGAAAAGGCGAACTGTCCCAGACCACCAGCGGCTCCAGCTCGACACTAACCCTGTAGACGTGCAGAAAATCGTTTTGGGCTGAGGCTGAAGCCGAGGCAAAGATCATCCTGCCCCTCTCGCCTTTCGCAGCAGCGGACGCAATGGCGGGTTCGGCCAGATCCAGTGTTTGAGCAAAGGCATCTTTTAGATCTTCAGGCAGAGCTTTGTTAATGGCCCTCAGCCTCCCGTCAACGAAGGTCCGGAAGTCTTTGATATTCGTAGTCAGATATACCGTTAGGATGGTGTCTTTTTCGGTCCGTACCTCAGACAGATTGCGCAGATCGATCTCTGTAACAGGAGTGAGGCCCTCTGGAGCCACTCTATTCGGGCTGGAATCCATAAAATATATGTGACGCTGATAAAAGAAAAGGGTATCTGAACATGAAGACCGGCATAGCCAATCTCCCATTGCACGGTGGCTCGGCCCCACCATGGCTATTCAAGCGCATGCGACTCCTTGCAGGAGAGATAGTGGAGGCTCTGGTCTACGAGCACGGATCGGAGGAGTTCCTTCGGCGCATCTCCGATCCTCACTGGTTCCAGGCCTTCTCCTGCGTCTTGGGCTTCGACTGGCACTCCTCGGGCACGACCACCGTCACAACTGGTGCTCTGAAAATGGCGGTGTCTCCACAGCGTCATGGAATAGCTGTAGCAGGAGGCAAAGGCAAGACCTCGGGAAAAACGCCAGCGGATATCCAGAAGCTGGGCGAAGCCTTCTCATTTGGGCCCCAGAAGATAGCGGAGCTGATTAGAGCAAGCAGATTGTCGGCCAAAGTTGATAATGCCCTGGTTCAGGATGGCTACCAGCTCTACCACCACACTTTCATGTTCACCGAGAATGGCGAGTGGGCTGTGGTTCAGCAGGGCATGAACGACTCTTTCGCCCGGCGCTACCACTGGCTCTCCGATCGGGTGAAGAGCTTCGTAGAGGAGCCACACAGCGCCATCTGCTCGCAGAGACTGGAGCAGACCGTCCTGGACCTGACGGCTCATGAAAGTGAAGCTAACCGGAAAGCCACTCTTGATATCGTCAAAGATGGCCCGTCCCATATTGGGTTTCGTCCAGCTCAGCGCAGCCTGCTGGACTTCGGAGATTCGAGGCCAAGCCCGGTTCCGGAACTATCCATGCCAAGGCGGCACGAGCTGATTGCTTCCCTGGACATCGATGAAGCAGGCAGAAAAGTTCTTCATATGGCCTACGAGCTGCAGCCCTCCAATTATGAGGAACTCGTAGCCCTTAGGGGACTGGGGCCGAGGCGGATCAGGGCCCTGGCTTTGATATCAGAGCTGGTCTACGGAGCCAGTCCGAGCTGGAAGGACCCTTCAAAGTTCGGTTTTGCCCACAGAGGGAAGGACGGGACGCCCTTTCCCGTGGACAGAGAGACTTACGACAGTTCCATCAGAACCCTCCACGAAGCGGTAGAGGGTGCTAGGCTAGAAAAGAAGGAGAAGTACGAGGCCATCAAGAGGCTTAGCAGGCTGTGCGGTGAATCGGATCAGCTCTGATGACAAATGCCGAAGGAGTAAAGGCAAGTGTTTATAAAATTCTCTACACAAGCTTTATTTCCTTTAAATGGCACCGAAGATTTCAGGAATTTACGAGGAATGCTATGCGACTTTCCATGGACTTGGAGCTACAGGATATACCAGGGCAGCTACTGCTGGCGTTGCAGCCCTTGAGGGATAGCAAAGCCAACATAATCAGCGTGGTTCACCACAGAGACAGGAAAACTCCCCGGGGCATGATCCCCGTTCGCTTCGTGGTGGAGATGGACAGGTCACGGCTAGAAACCGTCAAGAAGCAGCTTACGGACAGCGGCATCTCTGTGGTTCGGGCTGGAGAGGACCGGTTCCTTGAGGCAATCTCGGTGGTTCTTGTAGGCCACATCCTGGACAGCGACCTCGGGGATACTGTCAAAAGGATCGATTCCACCGGATTTGCTGAGGTGATGGATCTTTCCTTGACCATGCCGGGAGTCGATGAACCCTCCTCTGCCTACCTCAGAATTCGAGCTACAGGCAAGACCGAGATCCAGAAGGCTCTGACCATCCTTCGGGAAGTAGGTGCGGAGAAGAAGCTTCTGGTGATTGAGCCCATAGAGGTGGAGGCAGTATGAGAGACGTCAAGATCTCCCTGGTGGGATACGGGATCGTGGGTCACGGCGTTGTCGAAGTTCTAAACAGAAAGAAGAAGATGCTTCGTGAGATGGGGCTCAATCTGAAGCTCATAAGCGTCACAGATCACACTGGCACCGTGGTCAGCGAGGACGGGATCGATGCCGAGAAGATCCTTGGCGAGAGAACCCTGCAGAACGTTGCCACGACCAGCATGAAAGGAAAAGAAGCCATAACGGCCATCGACTCGGACCTTGTGATAGAGGTAACTCCTACAAACATAGTCCACGGTCAGCCCGGACTTGGCCATATGGAAGTAGCGCTCGCAGGTGGCAAGCACGTAGTAACCTCGAACAAGGGACCACTTGTTGTCGCCTACGGCCGTCTAGATAAGCTGGCGCAGGACAACGGAGTGATGCTCAAGTTCGAGGCCACCGTTGGTGGAACTATGCCTCTGATAAGCCTTGTGGAGCGAACGCTCGTGGGAAATACCTTCTACGGGATTAGGGGAATCTTCAACGGTACCTGCAACTACATCCTGACTAGGATGACCGAGGAGGGCATTCCCTACACCCATGCCCTGAGCGAGGCCCAAGACCTTGGTATTGCCGAGGCCGATCCAAGCTATGACGTAGAGGGCGTGGACACCGCCGGCAAAGTTGTGATTCTGGCCAACGCCTTGTTCAACATGAACATAAATTACGGCGACGTGGAAGTGACAGGCATAACTGGTGTCACCCCCGAGGCTCTAGCCCTGGCGAAGAAGCGTGGGTACGTGATAAAGCTGATAGGAGACGTGCCAGCTCTCACGGTCCGGCCAACGCTTGTCCCCATCGGTAGCCCGATTGCAGTAGCAGGGACGCTCAATTCTGCAGCGATCTACACTGACTTGTCAGGGACCATTACAGTTACTGGCCTAGGTGCAGGCTCCATCGAGACCGCAAGCGCCATACTGAGCGACATAATCAGCATATACAGGACCAAGAGAATCGACGCTATATTCTGAACATGACCAGCTTCCTCAGGTTCGCAGAGCTATGTCAGAAGGTCGAGGAGATCAGCGGCTCGCTCGAGAAGATCGATCTGGTTGCGGCATTCCTGAAAGAACTTGAAGATCCCGAGCTGGCTATAGCTTCCAACTTCGCAATGGGGACGATTTTTCCCGACTCCGAGACGGTTCTGGGGGTCGGCCCCAGCCTCCTTTACGAAGCAATGACTAGAGCGTGCGGCTGCACACTTGACCAAATACAGGAGACTCTAAGGGCAACTGGTGATCCCGGGCTGGTGGCCTATGCCGTGGCAGAGAAACGCCGGCCTCTCAATCTGGCGGCCTTCGGCGAGACCGCCGCCCTGACAATCTCCGAGGTTTATCAAAGGTTTGTATCGATATCGAAGGCATCTGGCAAACGAAGCCAGGAAGCAAAGGTCAAACACCTGCAGTTTCTCCTCGGAGAAGCGTCTCCCCTAGAGGCAAGGTACATTGCCAGGTTGGCCATGGAGGATCTGCGAATTGGAGTGGGCGAAGGCGGAGTTAGAGACGCCATTGCAAAGGCCTTTGGCCAGCCCGCGGACTTGGTCGAGCGCGGGTACAACCTCACTAACGATATGGGACTGGTGGCTCAACAAGCCAAACACGGAACTCTTTCCAGCCTCAACGTAACTATCAACCACCCCATCAAAATGATGCTGGCCCAGCTCGGAGAAGGTATACCCACAGCCCTTCATGAGATGGGCACAGGAGCTGTGGAATGGAAGTTCGACGGCGCTAGGGTCCAGATCCACAAGGATGGGGAGAAAGTTCGGATCTACTCCCGTCGCATGGAGAACGTCACATCCTCCCTGCCAGAGATATCGAAGGCGACTATCAAGCAGGTTAAGGCAAAAAGAGCCATCTTGGACGGAGAGGCAGTGGCCATCGGAGATGACGGTCGCCCCAGGCCTTTTCAGGACATCCTCAAGCGGTTCCGCAGGAAATACGACGTGGAGAAGCTCGCAGCTCAGATTCCCCTGCATCTTCATCTTTTCGACCTCGTCTACCTGGACGGAAACAGCCTGATAGATCGTCCGCTCAATGAGCGACGCGAACTCTTGGCAAGCATTGCCGATTCCGATCTTGTTGCCTCCCAGGTGCTGACGGACGATCCGGAAGAGGCAGAGAGGATCTACAATGAGGCTTTGGCTGCTGGCCACGAGGGTGTCATGATCAAGAACCCTGCTTCTGTTTATGCTCCTGGTAAGCGCGGCAAGAACTGGCTGAAGATCAAGCCGGTCATGGAGACGCTGGACCTTGTGGTCATAGGTGCCACCTGGGGCGAGGGCAGAAGGGCCAACTTCCTTGGTTCATACCGCCTGGCCTGTGCTGACCCCGAGACAGGAAAGCTGCTGGACATAGGCTGGGTGGCCACAGGTTTAACTGACGAGGTCCTCTCTGAGCTCACTGAGACCTTCAAGGATCTTATCCTGGTCCAGAAGGGGATGGAGGTCGAACTGAAGCCTGCGGTGATCTTCGAGGTGGCCTACGAGGAGATACAGGCGAGCACCAACTACTCCTCCGGGTTTGCCTTGCGTTTTCCGCGTCTGGTAGCAGTAAGGGACGACAAATCGGTGGAAGATGCTGATACCCTGGAGAGGGTGATCTCGATTTATCGGTTGCAAAGGGGTCGTAACCCAAGGCCCGGTTCAAAGGATAGGTGACGATGATGATAACCAAGAGGCTGGAAGAGCTGTTGGACGATGATCTACGCTTGCTATTGTCAAGACAGGTAGGAATCCAGGACGTACTGCCCAGTGTGAGCGAGATTATCACCGAAGTGGCATCTGAAGGAGACAAGGCGCTATTCAAGTACACCGAGAAGTTCGATGGTGCCAAACTGGAGAGCCTGCGTGTGACACCGGAGGAGATAGCCGGAGCTTATGAGGCGGTGGATGAAGATCTCATGGACTCTCTGAGACAGGCAGCGGAGAACATCTTCGCCTTTCACGGCGAGCAGAAGGAACGAGACTTCTGGCTTACGGAGGTCACCCCAGGCGTCTTGGTTGGCCAGAAGGTAGTGCCTCTGGAATCCGTGGGGGCCTACGTTCCCGGCGGCAGGGCTTCCTATCCGAGCTCCGCCCTTATGACCGTAGTTCCGGCCAAGGTTGCGGGTGTGCCCAGGATTGTTGTGTGCACCCCGCCTGCAAACGATGGGCAGATCAATACCTTGACCTTGGTGGCAGCGGACATGGCTGGAGCCGACGAGATCTACAAGCTCGGAGGTGTCCAGGCAGTTGCCGCCATGGCTTTCGGCACTGAGAGCATCGACCGTGTGCACAAGATCGTGGGGCCCGGGAATGTCTATGTCACTGCGGCCAAGCTCCTCGTGAGAGAGGCGGTGGAGATAGACTTCCCTGCGGGTCCGAGCGAGGTTCTAATAATTGCCGATCGAACCGCCAACCCCGGAGTTTTAGCAGCTGACATGATCGCCCAGGCCGAGCATGACCCAAGCTCCATGGCCGTTCTGGTTACCACCGACGAACTCGTTGCCCAGGCGGTGGCCGAGGAGATGTACATTCAGGCTGAGGCTGCATCCCGCAAGGAGATCGTCAAACAGAGCCTGGAGCACTGCGCCGTTCTTGTGGCCAGCGGTCTGGAGGAGGCGGTCGATTTCTCCAACGCGTTCGCTCCTGAGCACCTGGAGATCATCACCGTCAATCCTATGGAGGTCCTGGAAGAGATCCAGAATGCTGGAAGCATCTTCCTAGGAAGTTTCACGCCCGTCGCCGCTGGCGATTATGCCAGCGGGACTAATCACGTCCTGCCCACGTCTGGGTACGCACGGGTCTTTTCGGGTTTGAATGTGGACCACTTCACCAAGAAGATGACCGTACAGATGATCTCCGAGGACGGCCTCGGTGCCCTTAAGAACAGCATCGTTCCCCTGGCCGAGGCCGAAGGTTTATTCGCTCATGCAGAGTCGGTGAAGAGAAGGCTGGAAAAGAATGAACAGATTTGATCCAAGGGAAAAATCGACTGTTCGACCGGCCTTAGTTAATTTTTCAAGTTTGGTTTTTCCGTTGGATAAGCACAAGGCCAATGCTTAGGAACCTTGTAAAGCACTTTGCGACAGCTTATTAAGTTAACACTGGCTATTAAATGATATTTTGCAATTGATATGCGATCCAAAAAATGAAGCTCTCGCAGACCAATATAGTGCTTGCTCGGGCAACTGTGCTAATGATAGCGATGACTGTCAAACAGATAGATGTTATAGCTGGACTTTGCGGGATACCCGCGAGATCTGAAAAGGATGCCTCTAATGCAGGATGACCAGGAAACCAGAGATGAACGGAAGGCTTCAGCAGCTAGGCTTTCGGTCATCTCCAATTCGACCCTTGTGCTGCTAAAGCTGGTCATAGGTACAGCCATCGGGTCGGTTTCTGTGATCTCCGAGGCCATCCATTCAGGCGTTGATCTGCTGGCAGCAGTGATTGCATGGTTCGCTGTTAGAATCTCTGGCAAGCCGGCCGACCGGGATCACCCATTTGGGCACGGAAAAATAGAGAATATCTCTGGGACAGTGGAAGCCCTGCTCATCTTCCTGGCAGCCTGTGGTATCATCTTCGAGGCTGCTAAAAAACTGGCTAACCCCCAGCCGCTTGAGGAGCCGGGGTTGGGTGTTGCAGTGATGCTGGTCTCGGCCGTGGCAAACATAATGGTCTCACGGAAACTCTTCTGTGTGGGAAAGGAGACCGACTCGATTGCCCTCCAGGCAGATGCATGGCACCTTCGAACGGACGTATACACCTCCGCAGGTGTTATGGGAGGGTTGGGAATAATCTGGTTTGGGAGGATTCTGTTTCCCGAAGCCAATCTCAAATTGGTGGACCCTTTGGTGGCAATAGGAGTAGCGCTTCTGATCATTAAGGCCGCTTACAAGCTCACAGTCGAGTCTGCTCGTGGTCTTATGGACGTTAGCCTACCTCCTGATGAGGAGGAAAAGATTCGGAAGTGCATAGCGGCATTTGCTCCCACAGTGCGAGGATTTCACCGGCTCCGCACCCGCAAATCAGGACCTTATCGTTTCGTAGAGTTTCATGCAAGGGTCGACTCATCCATGTCCATAAATGAATCTCACAGGATCACGGACATGATCTCGTCATCCATAAAAGAGTGTCTCCCAAACACTGTTGTCACTATTCACATTGAGCCATGCAACTGTACCCTAGCCACAGATGAATCATGCGGATGCCAGCTCAGCGAGGATGAGCTGAAAGCTATACGAGCGAAACCCGAAGACAGTATGGAATGACTGATGGGAAAGAGTGCGCGCACTTGACGACTTCGTACTTGAGGGCTCAAATTGTAAAATGGTCGTGGATTACGGGTTGCGAGACAAAATGTCGTGAGGATTGGTGAGGATATATGTTCAAGAAGATAATGATTGCCACCGATGGTTCCGAGCCGAGCAACAGGGCAGCGAGGCTGGGAATAGACTTGGCTCGCGTTCACAACGCCGAGGTTGTAGCCGTGTACGTTGTGGATGTGAACCGGCTGATCCAGCTTCCCGGATACGCAATGGTTCCGGGCCTGAAGGATAAGCTGCTGGGGCTGATGATAGAAGAAGGTAGGTATGTCACTGAAGAGGTTGAGCAGATGGCCCAAGTGGCTGGTGTTACCTGCAGCAAGGTGGTATTGAGGGGGCACCCCAGCGACGAGCTGCTCAGGTACTCCCTTGAGTCTAAAGCGGGTCTTCTGGTGATGGGTAGCGTTGGAAAGAGCGGCCTGAACAGGTTTCTGTTAGGCAGCGTTGCTGAGAAGGTGGCACAGCACTCCAAGGTTCCTGTCATTCTGGTTCCTGGAATAAAGGATTGATCTTCTGAGGGCAGAAGGAGACTCTCAAAACTCAAGCATTTATGATTGCATGATGTCAAATTATCTTGTAATAAAAGAATAAAATGTGCAAGCTGAATGGCCTGCAAAGCAGATCCCTTGTTGTTTCTTCGCCATCTAGTCTCAGCGCTGAGACTTCTCTGAGCCCCTTGTGCAGAAGAAATCGTGGTTCAACCCCATCTCCGATGTGACTGGGCATGATGGGCATAAACAGTCAATCTCCTTGGAGATGCAGTTGTTGCTTCCACCAAACCAGCAGAAAAGGCTTTCGTCGGCCTTCTTTGCGCAATTGGTGTAGGTCGGGCAGTCCGGGCAGATGCAAATCGACTTCAGATTCCCTACCGTCTTCGTCTTCTCGTTGTCTGACATCTTGGCAAGGACAGCCATTGTAGTTTCAAACTTGTCCATTAAAGATCCTCAAAATAGATATCACACTTCAAGATATTAAAAATGTGCTTCCTGCAAGAAGGCCAACTATTGGCAACCTTCTTAATGCGCGTTTAAATCCTCGGCGTTAGTGCTATTAACGAAATAGAGCAATCCAATTTTTGTATCGGAGAAGCTCTCAAATGTTGCTCAGGGAAATAAATGAGCAGGATATCGCGATTATCAAGATCTGGCCAGCCTATCCGGAAGAGTTTAAGGATCTCGATTACGCCCTGCGCGATTCCGGGTGGATAGACGAGTATCTGGGCAAGGACTCGACGAGGATCTACATTGCCGAGGAGAGCGGTGTTGCCATCGGTTTCACAATCCTCTTAAAGGATTCAGCCACAAGCCGCCAAGCAGAGTTCCGGATCGCTCTGAAACCGGATTATCTGGGGCAAGGATTCGGAAAAAAGCTGACCCGGATGGCGCTTGAAAAAGGATTTCAAGAGCTTGGGCTTCAGAGGATCTATCTCATCGTGCGAAAGTCCAACCCTCGGGCAAGAAGGCTTTATGAGAATTGCGGTTTTATGGAAACTGGAGAATGCCGCAAGGAGATCCAGGGGATTATGGTTGACCTCTTCGAGATGGCACTGGAGAATGAGACTTTGAAATGAGGGTGATAGGATGACTCAGACCCGACAGGCGCTGCTGGTAATCGACGTGCAGAATGAATACTTCACTGGCCGTCTTCCGGTGACCTTTCCGGAAGGCAGCTTGGGCAATATCCTCAAGGCGATGGACGATGCCACGCGAGCAGACATTCCAGTGGCGATCATCCAGCATACTGCGCCTTCGATTGACTCGCCGACCTTCAGGAAAGGCAGCGACGAGTGGAAGCTGCACCCGGAGGTCGAGAAGCGAAAGCGCGACATCCTGATAGAGAAGAACCTGCCCGGCAGCTTCACGGGAACGGAGCTAGAGAAGTGGCTGCGGGTGCTGGTCATAGGGCGTGTCGCCATCTGCGGCTACATGACGCAGATGTGCTGCGACACAACCGCCCGCCAGGCATTCCATCTGGGCTTTCCGGTAGACTTTCTTTCAGATGCGACGGGGACGCTGTCCTTGCAAAACAGTGCTGGATCCATCTCGGTCTCTGACCTGCACCGGGCTGTGCTGGTGACGATGGCTGCGAAGTTTGCGAGGGTGGTGGGGACGGAGGAGTGGAGTGGGGAAAATGGCAGGAAGACCACATGATCTACTATGAGGCGATCTGTAGATAGATAATGTTTTATTCCTATTACGTTGACGTACAAATAGTGGTAAAAATGGTGCCAATCCAACCGTCAACAGTAGATCCGGATATATTAGCGGATGTATCCCTAAAGATAAAAAATTATAAGTGCTTTGGTGGGGTTCATCAAGGATTCGATGTCATTAAGCCAATAAATGTGCTAATTGGGAGAAATAATTCTGGGAAATCTAGTTTATTGGACTTAATAGAATATGCCATATCACCCAAAAAATGGTATTTAGAATTATCAGGATATAAAGGCAACCAACCTGAGGTCATACTCTCAAAGACTTTGACAGAATCTGAAATCAAAAAGGTGTTTCGAGAGGACACTTCCAACAGCGCTATCGGAAATTATTGGGTTTTTGGAAAGAAATTTGTGGGAAAAAAGATAACAGTCGGGATTAATCATAACAGAAAAAATGAGTTATTTAGCATAGAATCAGAAGTGGATATTAAAAGGAATAGGGGTCTTTTCAACGAATTAGCGTCAAGATTAGATAATCCTTTCACTACTTTTGTATTTAAAAAAATTCGTGCAGAAAGAGATATTCGTCCAGAAACGTCAAGCAATGAACTAAAAGTTCAAGAGAACGGGGATGGTGCAACAAATATATTAGAGCAATTTATAAATAAATCAGATTTGCCTAGCGAGTTAGTGGAGGAAAAATTGCTTGGTGAATTGAATAGGATTATAGAGCCTGATTCAAGTTTTAGGCGGTTTCTTGTTCAACAATTGGATGGCGGCAATTGGGAAATATACCTCGAAGAAGAACATAAGGGACGAGTAGCTTTATCAAAATCAGGAAGCGGTTTGAAAACAATATTGATAGTTCTAATTTACATTTTATTAATTCCATATGTGGAAAAGCGACCTTTAAGTAATTATATATTTGCTTTTGAAGAACTTGAGAACAATTTACATCCGGCACTCCAAAGGAGATTATTTTCATATCTTAGAGGGATTGCATTAACAAACAAAGCGCATTTTTTCCTTACCACTCATTCAAATGTGGTAATAGATCTCTTTAGCAGCGATGCTATCACGCAGATATACCATATCATCCATAATGGCACAGAAGCAACGTCAAATCCAGTAAAGACATACATCCAAAAAACGGGAATCCTAGACGATTTAGAAATCCGTGCCAGCGATTTATTGCAGTCCAACGGCGTGATTTGGGTTGAAGGCCCTTCAGATAGGCTGTATTTTAATAGATGGGTGGAATTGTGGTCTAATGGCACATTGCGTGAGGAAGCACATTATCAATGTGTCTTTTATGGTGGGCGTTTGTTGGCTCATTTATCTGCTGAGGTGCCTGGAGAAGGAGAACCTAAATTAATCAAAATTTTATCAACAAACCGAAAAGCTATTATGCTTATCGATAGTGATAAAAGGACCGAATCAGATCCGATAAATGATACGAAAAAGAGAATCTGTAAAGAAATTGAAGAAATAAATGGTTTATGTTGGATAACTTCAGGAAGAGAAGTCGAGAATTATATCTCGAAAATTGCTGTTTCAAAGCTTTATGAAATCGAGGTTCAGAAGGATTTGGGATTGTACGACAATTTCTGGAGCTATCTGAATGAAATAAAACCTGGCGAGGGCTCAAAGTTTTCTCAAAAAAAAGTTATGTTTGCGGAGAAAATTAGACCGTATCTGGATAGACAAGATCTTGGCGCAACATTTGACCTAGAAAAAAGAATGGTAGAAATAATCGAACGTATAAAAAAGTGGAATAACATTACCTAGCTTCTTTTATCTCTCTCCATCAGCTCTTTCTTCATCTTTAAATAAAGGACCACACTAGCGAAACTATTGCAATAGCATTTCTTCGTCCAGATGAGCTAACCAGTTCGATTAAGCAAAGATAAATATCATGCAGCTCTTATGGAATTGCGGGCATATCCGCAGCAGGGAGTCTTATTCAGAACATCCAGTCACTCAGGGACAAGCGCTGGGAGATATTACACATCGCTGCCAAGCACGGAGTCCTAACGGTTCGCCTCTTCGGCTCAGTTGCCAGGGGCGAGGCAGATGTAGCCAGCGATCTGGACCTTCTTGTGGAGATGGAGCCGGGCTGAGCCTGCTTGATCTGGCGGGCTTCTTATGGAACTGCAGGATCTTTTGGGATGTCGCGTGGAAGTCGTGACGGAAAAGGGGCTTAGGAAAAGGATTCGAGACCGAGTACTGAAAGAAGCTGTGTCACTATGAGGGATGATACGCAGTGGCTGCTGGACATACGGTGTAGCAATCCTTCTAAGGTAACGAAATGCCAATCAAGGGATCATCATTCAAAATAGATCCCTGGCATCTTCAAGGCCAATTACTCGCAGCTTTGCTTTCTTGGAATGTAGGGATCAACGTGTTTCAGATCCTTGAGGGTTTCGATTTAGTGTTGGTTAATGAAGCCTTAAATTCTTGCGTTAATATTTTCAATCTTTATAGTGGTTTTTTAGCATATTTCACCCCTAAATTGGCTTATTAGATTTCAATTTACCTTGTTGTTTCTAATTTTTGCGCTTTTTTAGAGAGCTTCCGCTAGGCTGTTTGTTTATGCACTAAATATTTCAACTGTTCCAGGTTGTAAACGACCGAATTCATCATGAATTTTACTCCAGCTCTTGCGACAGTTGTTACATAAACATGTGCTCCCTTATGCCCCCGCTTCATAACAGCGAAGCATCTTTCGATGTGCGATCGCGTTTTACTGATTCTCTTATTCCTCAGAAGATCTATGATTCCAAGCTTGTGACCTCTTGTAGCTTTTTTCATGGCTGCATCATATCCTCGAGTTTTTGCACCATCATATCCCTTATCGGCGTAACGTGGTAGCCCTTCAATTCCAAGATCTACCTGACTATCGTGTACAGAAGCAGTTGTAGTCTCAAAATATCTGATAAGGTGGTAATTGGTATCGATTGAGATATGACCTTTATATCCGAAAAAGGATTTGACACCCTTTTTTGCCCAACTTCCCTCATTTATTGGCTCTTCTTCGAGTCTCTGTGGTTTGGCCTTGTCATCAATAATATTATTTGAAATACCAATTAGCTCTTTATCAAACTCCTGATTCAGGCTCGTACTGGTGGCTTCGGAATCTTGACCTTCCTTTTTGTCCCCGCCTTGCTCGTCTTTCTTGTTCCTCTTCCGACCTGGGTCCGAAGTTATGAAGGTTGCATCCTGGATAGTGCCATTCTTTACAGTAAACCCCATCTCATCGAGCTGCCTTTGAAGCTCATTCCAAAGATCATCGTATACGTCGCACTTAATCAAACGTTCACGGAATAGCCAAACTGTGCTGAAATCAGGAATTACTTCAGTGGTGCCAAGGAAAATACGAAAAGAGATCCTATCCGCAACCTGTCGCTCCAGTTCTGGATCTGTTAGACCAAACCAATGCTGAATTACGAGAGCTTTCACCATAATCACGATGTCAATGTTCGGACGACCTCCGCGGCTAGTTTTATTTTTGTATATCAATGGTTCCAAAAATCTGAAACGCTCCCAATTGATCAACGATCCGATCTCGGATAGATCATCTCCGAGGGCTTTTACTCGAGCATATTCTGCTCGAATGGCAAAATCAATGAGAGTCCTCATGCATTATATTATAGTATTAATAGTATATAAGTATTTCGATTGATTAGTTTTTCGAAACTCTCCCTTGTCGGTGGTCAAGAAATAATCCATCTCGTGCGCCAGGACGTATCCAAGATGGACCAGATCTGTATCAGAAAGCCTAAAATCTCTCCTTTCCTCTTTTCTCTGGCTTAACTGATAACAGACGGCTGCAACTACATCGTTTGGATAAAGAAACAGCAGGTTCAAAGCACTCCAAAGCTCGATCAAGCGATAAAGCTCTTTACATCATGCCCGCTGTCGCCAGCTCTTTCTCCTTGGAGGCACTCGATAACACTCTCACCAAAAACAGAAACGGGCACGAAGAGATCAATCCTCGGATCGCCACTCATTTTTCTCAGAAGCCGTTCAACATCACGAGGGTTTATGTCTCTGCGATGGGATTTGAAGGAGAAGAAAAAGATATTAGAATCGACTGCAATCCTACTCATCTTCCTCGAATAGGCTCAAGACTCTCGCTTTCATGGCATCGTGCTCTTCCTTGGTGATGCGCCAGACTATCTGGCCCCGAATATTTACCCCACCACCATAGGGAAGCTGGTCTCTGATGAATACGTGTGTGTTTTCGCATTCTGCCATAGAAGTTAGCTCCTTTAATGGTATAAAGTTGTTAAGACATGATATTTAAGAATTGTTCTAGTTAGGAACTGCCCTTCCCAGTTCAGCTCAGCCCGTGATTTTACCATCCGCAGGTCCCAGGCACGTGCGCGTGATCTTGCATGCCCTCGATCATGGCAGTAGCTGGTTGTTATATCTAGTGAGCTTAAATCATAAATTAATCAATATAAATTTATTTAAGATATTCCACATATGACTCTCTAAAAAATTATTGGTTATATATACGATAAAGGAGTATTACCTATAAAAGGTGAAAATATATGGTTGTCGGTAAAGATCTAAAACCTATCTCGGGAAGCGAACGCGCTCTTGTGAAAAATGCCAAGTCAGTTGGCACACCTGACCCAAATGAAGTTGTAGAAGTGACTGTTGTTCTTCGCTCAAAAGGAGCAGGTACACAGATTTCTTCAGTCAGAGAGATTAGCGCTCAGCCGCTGAAGGAGCGCAGATATTTAAGCCGCGAGGAGTTTGCCACGGCCAATGCCCTAAATCCGGATGATCTCGCGAAGATAGAAGAATTCGCCCATGAACATGGCTTGACCATCGTTAAGGTAAGTCCTGAAAGCAGCAGTATATCCCTATCAGGCACCGTAACTGATCTGAGTGAGGCATTTGGCACCAAGCTCTCAATGTACGATAGCCCAACTGGCAAGTACAGAGGCCGTGTTGGTCCGGTCCAGGTGCCTGCCGATCTGGCCTCAATCATCGTTGGCGTCTTCGGGCTAGACGATCGTCATGTGTTCAGGCCCCACTCGGTTCGCCTTGAAAAACAAGGAGGGACTGTAAGGGCTATGGCTGCGGGGATCTCTTATACTCCGCCCCAGCTTGCAGAGCTCTACAATTTCCCACCTGGACTGGATGGCAGTAACCAGTGCATAGCTATTATTGAACTTGGGGGCGGTTACAAGGCTAAGGATATCAGCACATATTTCAAAGGGCTTAAATTAACCCAACCCAAGGTCACCGCAATCTCAGTCGATGGTGCGCGAAACCAGCCCGGAAGCGATGCAGATGGTGAGGTCGTTCTCGATATCGAAGTGGCTGGAGGCATAGCTCCCAAGTCGAAGCTTGCAGTTTATTTTGCTCCCAACTCAGACAAAGGGTTCCTTGATGCCATCAACGCCGCTGTTCACGATAAAATCAATAAGCCAACAGTAATATCAATAAGCTGGGGCGCAGCAGAGAAGGAATGGACATCTCAGGCCATGCAAGCCATGGACCAGGCCATCCAGGCTGCTGCTGCTGTGGGCGTTACAGTCTTTGTTGCAGCCGGGGATGACGGTTCAAAAGACAATGAAACTGACAACATGGCTCATGCGGATTTCCCTGCATCCAGTCCATATGCCACAGGTTGCGGCGGCACAAGGCTTGATGCTTCAAGTGAGACCACATGGAACGCTGGTCCGGGAAGTGCAACTGGCGGGGGTATAAGCGATTTCTTCCCGTTGCCAAGCTGGCAATCAAACGCCAATGTCCCTCCATCGACGAATCCCGGCGGTAAAGTAGGAAGGGGTATACCAGACGTAGCCGGAGATGCAGATCCCAATACTGGCTACATCATACTGCTCAACGGACAGAATGATGTTTTCGGCGGAACCAGTGCGGTAGCTCCCCTTTGGGCTGGCCTGATAGCCCTCATCAACCAGAAGCTCGGAAAGCCTGTTGGCTATCTGAACCCTCTGCTCTACAACCAGCTAGCTAATTCTGGCGCATTGCGTGATATAACCGTTGGCAACAATGGAGCTTACAATGCCGGGCCGGGCTGGGACCCCTGCACTGGTCTCGGCACACCTGACGGAACCAAGCTGCTGCAAGCTCTAAGCAACCTTTGATGACCGTAGTGGCGCTCGATCAGGCTTATCGCCCGATCGAGCCGGACCTTATTTTACAACCGACCATCCATCCAACGATCACGCTAAAAAAAGTTCCTAGTCGAATCCATGAAAATACCGTTGGGCGGTGTCACTCTTCATAAAGATCTCATGGGGCGCAGCATGGGGCAAAGCAGGATGCGGCTATTTGTCTTACTGCATGCTCAGCCACTTAAATTCATCGGAGGCTATCAATTCGATCACAAATCGATGGGATATCAGCCTTCATCTAAATCCTGGATTTCTCTTATTGGTGACCAAAAGTCAAACGTTGCGGCGGCGGACCCCGCTGCAAGCAGGCGGGGCATGTTCCCGCCGCCGCCAAGTTAATCGAATTCAAGCAAACTCATTTGCTTAAATCCTTCTTTTTCTTCCGTTGTTCCTTGCATTTCGACATAATTGCGAATTATGTCCGATAATATCCCATCACCTACCGTCCCAATATATCCCCCCATCGCTCCAAAATTCGCTGCCCCAAAGTGCTTTTTTGATTTGAGGAAATCTTTTGAAAATTTCTCTTGCGGTTATGCTTTTTATTATTTGCATAATCCTTGATGGCGAATGCTTTGGAGCTGCTCCAACGAAAATATGTATGTGATCTCCATCAGTCCCAATGGCATCAAATACAAATTGATATCGTTCTCCCAATTCTGAGCAAATATATTTGAAATATTCAATCTTATTATTTCGAGAAAGTAATTTCTTTCTATACTTTATACATAGAACCATGTGATACCTAATTTTGTACACGCAATGATTCGCCCTTCCTAATTTAACCATAAGCCGAATATGCAACTACCCTTAAGTCGGTTTTCATGCTCATCCCCGCAGCAAGCTGCGGGGTATTCACTTAAAAATAAAGCAGCAATCACTCTACTCCATGGCGGTTTACTATTGTATCCATGAAGGGCGGCTCACTTCCGCTCCTTCTCCCGTTCCATCGCTTCTTTTGCCAGCCTGATGGCACACAGCTCGCTGCACATGGTGCAGGTGTCCGTCTCCACGCCCCGACGATGCCGAATCTGCCTTGCCCTGGCGGGATTTATGGCAGCATTGAACTGCCCTTCCCAATCCAGCTCCGCCCGTGCTTTTGCCATCCTCAGGTCCCAGGCCCGCGCGCGTTCCCGAACGCCCGGCCGGGTCAGGTCTGCGGCGTGAGCGGCCACTCTGGTGACATAAGTGCCCTCAATTACGTCCTCCTTCGTCGGAAGATCGAGGTGCTCGGAGGGTGTCGTGGCACAGAGGAAGTCAGCCCCTGCCATACCTGCAATCACTCCACCCATGGCCGCAGTGATGTGGTCGTAGCCTGGAGCGATGTCCGTGACCAGCGGCCCCAGCAGGTACAGCGGTGCTCCGTCCGTCAAGTGCTTCATGGCCCGGACCGATGTTTCGATCTCGTCAGCCGGAACGTGCCCTGGTCCCTCCACCATTGCCTGCACTCCGGCCTTTCGGGCCCTCCGGACCAGCTCGCCAAGCATTATGAACTCCATGTACTTGGCCCGGTCCGAGGCGTCCTCTATGCAGCCGGGACGGAGGCCGTCGCCCAAGCTCAGGGTAAGCTCGTACTCCCTGGCCATCTCCAGGAGGTAGTCGTACTCCTCGTAGTAGGGGTTATCCTCGCCTGTCTCGGCGATGTACTTCATCGTCAGCGAACCGCCACGGCTCACAACTCCCATGATCCGCGGGTCCTGTTTGAGCCGTTCAAGGGAGACCTTGTTCACGCCCACATGAACCGTCACATAGTCCACTCCGTCCTTGGCGTGCTTCTCGAGAGCATCGAAGAGGCCCTGCGAGGTGAGATCCTTCTTGACCGCTGCATTGTAAATGGGAACCGATCCGACTGGAACCCTGACTGAATCGAGGATCCTGCGGCGAACCAGGTCCAGGTCTCCGCCAGTTGACAGGTCCATTACAGTGTCAGCACCCGCCTCCACCGCTGCCAGGGCCTTCTCCACCTCAGTCTCTGGACTGTCCAGAGCCTGCGAAGTCCCGACGTTCACGTTCACCTTGGTGGTCAGAAGCTCCCCTACACCCATGGGCTCGATCTCCCGGCGAACGTTCCTTGGTATAACTACGCGGCCCGCTGCAACAAGCCTGGCTAGCCTGGCTGGCTCTATTCCCTCACGCTTTGCTGCGAGTTCGATATCTTTGGGCACCTGCCCACCGTTTGCCTCTTCCATCAGGGTCATGCTATCAACTAATATACAGTAAGAGTTACAGTCCTTGGGAAGGTGTTTGCATGGTCGAAGTGCATAAGGTTAGCGGTACCGCCAACGATGGCAACGTCTACCTGATCCTCGACGAGAGGCCCATACTGGTTGACGCTGGCATGGTGGCCGGACCCACCTTAAAAAATATCAGAAAATATATAGATCCCAAAAAGATAGAGACGATAGTTCTTACTCACTGCCACCACGACCACTCCGGGGCTGCACCGGAGATCAAGGAGGTCACTGGGGCGAAGCTCCTACTAAGCGAAAAAGAGGTGGGCTGCGTGGGCGACGACCTCACAACAGTGTCCTACCTCTTTGGACAGAAAGCTCCTGAGTACAAAGTCGACGGGACAGTGTCCAACGGCATGGTCCTGGACATCGGAACGTGGAAGCTTGAGGTCCTGGAGACCCCAGGCCATTCAGAGGGCAGCATCTGCCTCTACGAGAGGACGGAGAAAGTCCTCTTCTCCGGGGACACCGTCTTTCCCGACGGAAACATCGGCCGGACGGACATGTACGGTGGGGACACGATAAAGCTGATAAAGTCCATCGAGAGGTTGACTGGCCTAGACGTCAAGACTTTGTATCCAGGCCACATGGAGATCACTGACAGGGACGTCAACCGCCAGATACAGACGAGCCTCCGCTTTGCCAGGAGCGTTTTATGAGTTTTATGAGCAGCAAGTGCGGTGCTATGAATGACAAGTGCAAAGCGGTTGAACCGGATGCTGTATCCATGATAGACAAGGACGAGCTGATGAAGAGGGAGTCTGAGGCCATCATCCAGACATACAACCGTCAGAAGGTGGTTCTGGTGCGCGGGTCCGGCGCAAAGGTCTGGGACACGGAGGGCAAGGAGTACCTCGACTTCGTGGCAGGAATAGCCGTGAACAACGTTGGCCACTGCCACCCTGCTGTTGTCGAGGCCATAAAGAGGCAGGCAGAGATTCTGATTCACACCTCCAACCTGTACTACACCGAGAACCAGGTGCTCCTGGCTGAGGAGCTGAAGAAGCTCACGGGAATGAAGAGGGCCTACTTCTGCAACTCCGGGGCAGAGAGCGTGGAGGCTGCCCTTAAGCTCACTCGAAGGGCCACAGGCAAGTCAAAGATGGTTGCTGCGGTGGGCAGCTTCCACGGCAGGACCCTGGGGGCTTTGGGCGCTACCTACAAAGCAATATACAGGGAGCCCTTCAAGCCGCTGAACGAAGCTGAGTTCGTGCCTTACAACGACCCTGAGGCCCTGAAGGCTGCAGTGACCAAAGAGACCGGAGCAGTAATCCTGGAGCCCATTCAGGGAGAGGCTGGAGTCTATGTGCCCGATGCCGATTACCTTCGCGCTGCACGCCAGGTCTGCGATGACGCCGGAGCGCTGCTCATCTTCGACGAGGTCCAGACAGGCTTTGGCCGCACTGGCAGGTGGTTTGGAAAAGAGCACTCCGGTGTCGGACCGGACATAATGACACTAGCAAAGGCTCTGGCTGGCGGACTTCCGATGGGGGCAATGCTCGCCTCCGAGAGCGTCTCAGAAGCCTTCCAGAGGGGAGACCACGGCTCCACCTTCGCTGGGGGCGCTCTTGTCAGCGCCGCTGCGCTTGCCTCTATAGATGCCATCAGATCAGAGAAAATGGTCCAGAGGTCAAAGGAGCTGGGGGCTTACATGCGCTCAGAGCTGGAACGATTGGGGCCCCGGGAGGTCCGCGGGCTTGGGCTGATGATAGGCCTGGACCTGGATGCGGATTGTAAACAAGTGGTCCAGAAGGCCCTCGATAGGGGAGTGATCCTGAACAACACGGGCGAACACACCCTGAGGTTCATCCCTCCACTGGTGGTGACCAAAGAGCAGATTGATAGAGTGGTGAAAGTCCTTGGAGAGGTTCTCGAAGAGTCTTAGGCCATGTCTTAACAGTCTCAAACCCTACGTGGCGGGCAAGGGCTACACAGAGATCTCCAGAAAGTACGGCATCCCTCCGGAAAAGATAGTCAAGCTTGGATCGAACGAGAACCCCTACGGTCCCAGCCCTAAGGTGCTCTCTTTGCTGCAAGGTATCTCGCCAGAGCGATACCCTGAACCAGAAGAGTTGATGGAAGGCCTTGTAGGCTACACACGTCACCCTGAAGAGATGATAGTAATAGGCTCGGGCATGGACGGAGTGATGGACACCCTGACAAGGCTCTTCCTGGAGAAGGGTGACAGAACACTCATCTACACCCCAACCTTCAGCTACTACGAGATCCTGACAACGCTATGCGGTGCAACTCCGCTATTTGTCCCCCGAGGCCCACAGTTCGAGATCTCCACGGATATCCCCAAGGATGTGAAAATGGTCTTCATCTGCTCTCCCAATAATCCCACAGGCAACCTCACGCCGGAGGAGGACGTAAAAAAAATTCTGGAGAGCACAGAGGCCGTAGTCTTCCTGGACGAAGCCTACGTGGAGTTCGCCGACAGCAGCCTGTTGAGCCTTGTGAAGAAATACGACAACCTCGTTGTGGGTAGGACAATGTCCAAGGCCTTTGGGTTAGCGGGCATGAGGCTGGGTTATGCCGTAGTTCCTGAATGGATTGCCATCCAGTACAGAAGAGCAGCACCGCCCTTCTTTGGAGTTACCTGCGCCTCGGTAGCCGCTGGTGTGGCCGCCCTTTCCGACTTAGGTTACACGCACAGCTCCGTGGACGAGATTCGGAGGGAGCGTGAGAGGCTGCGAAAGGAGACAGGAGCGCATTCCTCTCAGGCCAACTTCCTCTACCTCGAAACTGCAGAGCCTTCCGGCGTTGTTACAGAGAAGTTCCAACAGAGGGGGATCATCATCAGAGACTGTCGGTCATTCCGGGGAGCAGGAGATCATCACATCCGCGTGTCCGTCGGTACGCCAGCGGAGAACAACCTCTTTCTGGCGGCTTATAGGGTTATATGCGCATAGCTCTGACTGGCACTCCAGGAACTGGCAAGACTACAGTTGCCGGTCTTCTGCCCTATACGGTGATAGATCTCAACGCCCTTGTAAAAGGCGGCCTGAACCTGGGCACAGACCCAGAGAGGGGATGCCTGGAGGCGGACATGGACGGTCTGGAGCAGAAGCTGGTTGAGATGGATACAGATGAGTTGACCATCCTGGAAGGCCATTTCTCTCACTACTTTGCAGACGAAGCAGTGGTTCTGAGGCTGGCGCCTTCCGAGCTGAAAAAAAGGATGGAAGCGAGAGGGTATTCGGCAAAGAAAATCCAGGAGAACCTCGAATCAGAGGCGCTGGACGTGATCCTTGTAGAGGCGGTCGAGTTCTGCAGTCGGGTCAGCGAGATAGACACAACTGGCAGATCTGTGCAGGAAGTGGCCGACCTTGTGCAGAGGGTCATAAGGG
The DNA here is from genome assembly GCA_963754945.1 of Methanotrichaceae archaeon. Taxonomy (GTDB): domain Archaea; phylum Halobacteriota; class Methanosarcinia; order Methanotrichales; family Methanotrichaceae; genus Fen-7. Next base: position 74,493 of record CAVWIG010000028.1, on the reverse strand, counting down.
GAGAGATAGAGCTTGGGCCGGGACAGGTCGACTGGCTGGAGGACTTCTTTGACCCTGGATGATTTTCGAGGAGTGGCTGGAGTAGTCACTGAGCCGTTGTCTGCCTTGGCGGAAAAAACCGGCATCTCGCCCAACCAGCTATCGGTGCTGTCGTTGGTATTTGCCGCTGCAGCATCAGCCTTTTACTATTTGTCGGCTTCCGATAAAAGTATGCTCTACGCCGCGGCCCTTATGGTGTTGTTGAATGCGATCTTTGATGCCGCAGACGGCTCCCTGGCCAGGAGGACGGGCAAAGCCGACCTTAAGGGCGATTTTCTGGATCACGCCATAGATCGATATGCAGATATGTTTTTCCTAGGCGGAATAATATTTGCCGGTTATGCACCATGGCCGGTAGGCCTGCTGGCTGTGATCGGCGTTTTCCTGACCAGCTACATAGGAACTCAGGCCCAGGCGTTGCAGCTTGGCAGGTACTACGGCGGCATAATGGGCCGGGCAGACCGACTCGTCATGATCTTTCTAGCAACTATTGGAAATGCCGCTTACCCATACCCCATAGCTGGACTGCCCATTCTCGGCTGGGTCCTGGTAGCAACAATGATCTCCAGTCACATTACAGCCCTGCAGAGATTTCACCATATCTGGCAAAGGCTTTAGCCACTCTGAAGGCCAGCTCCTTTCTCCTTGGTAAGCAGTAGCTCCTCAGACGGTTCCTGCCTTAGAGACCCTTTCACGACGCTGGCATTTAATATGCGACAGATATGAGGGGCGGCTTTCTGCAGAAAAGATAGGCAGCGATCACCGTCGATTGAGGTGGAGGCAACCACTATCGTCCCCTTGAACCTGCCGAGGATCAAAGGTACGGATGTCCAGATATAATCAGAAAATTCTTCCATCTTGTATACATTAGGACCAGCCAATAGGATTTTGGAATCCCTTCCTTCAATGAAGCTTATCAGCTTCTCCACCGGGCCGAATAGAGACCGCAGGACTAAGTTACCGCTCTCCATGAGGAATATGCCCCCTACTTCTCCGCCCTCGATGCCTGATTCCAGATCAGCCAGGGCACCAGTGATGTCCTTCTCGACATCGGTGTCGGGATGGAGCGCCCTTGACATAATGCTGTTGACAGCCTCGAGCTCCCGATTGGACCTGACAAGCTCAGTCTCCAGTTCCTTTCTTTCGGTTATGTCCATTATGTTCCCCAGGACAGCTCTTTGTCCATCGTACTCGATGGGAACAGTCCTGAACTCAATCCAGCGCAGGCCACCGTCCTTGCGCAGGATCCTGGACTCGTAGGCCGGTGCAGGTCCGTCTATCCCTCGGTCCAACCTGCTTACGCATTGCATGTCATCAGGCCGAACGAGATGCCAGAAGGGCATTCCCACCAGAGCCTCCGCCGCGCAGCCGAAGATCTCACCCAGCTTGGGGTTGACCAGCTTGAAGACGCCGTCCTGTAGGATATAAATGCCTCCCAGAGAGTTCTCGACAACGCTCCTGTGGATTCTCTCTGACCGCTCAATCTCCATTCTCATGGCACGCTCGTTGGTTTTGAACCGTGCCTCTTGGATGAGGTTTTCGAAGATGTAGGGCAGGCTCTTGAAGCTCTCCATGCTTTTAACAACGTACTTGGTAGCCCTGTTCTCGAAGGCCACAACCGCCAGCTCGGTGGTGCCGTGCCCGGAGACCATTACCACGGGAATGTCCTGATCGAACTTGCGTATCCTCACAAGCACATCAAGGCCGCCTATTCCTGGAAGGATAAGGTCCACTGAGATCAAGTCGTACGAGCGGGATTTTATCATCTCTAGACCTTGCTCGCCTGTTGAGGCAAAGTCCAGGAAGAACTCGTCGTGCTTTCTGAAGCCCATCCGGATCAAATCAGCGTGTTCCGGATCATCCTCTACAATCAGAATTCGATAAGGCTCTACCATCCCTGACCGTCCTACCCAATAGATGGATACTCTATCTGAGTATTTCTATCTTTCTGAGTGACTATTCGAATTAATATGATGTGTAACTACAAAAAAAATGTTCATCAGTTAAGCTAACATGATCAATTACGCGAGGGTGAGGCAGAACTACCTCAAGAGTGTACAATTTATAAGTCAGTGCGGGTCTGTACATTGACAGCCATATAAATAGATAGTAAAAGTCCGGCGGCTTGCTCCTACCGTCATAGATAATAGGCCATAGTTCCATTCGTCTCTCGGGGAATTCGATGAAATGGTTGTTGCTCTTGGCGGCTGTGGTTCTGATGACGGCGTCAACAGATGGCAGAACTCTATTTGTTGATCCGACCGGCCGCGTAGGCTCCAAGACTTTAGCCGATTCCGTTGCGATGGCGAACGCAGGCGATGAGATTGTCGTAATTCCGGGAAGCTACTCCGGAGCGACTGTAGATCGTACCCTCTCCATATCCGGATCCGGGAGGGTGGTAATAAATGGCAATGGTAACACCGCCCTCATCGTCGGAGCACCGGGTTGCAGAATATCCAATCTCTACATCGAAGGAAGTGGATCAAGTACTGGGTTGATAATTAAATCATCCGACAACATCTTGACCAATTGTATTATAAACGGCGGACCAAATGGAATAGAGATTCAGGGAACTAACAACACAGTCCGCGACAGCAGGATTGAATCCAGTTTAGGTATGATGTTGGTTGGCGCCAAGTGCACCGTCCAGAACGACACCTTCAACGGAGACAAGGGCATCCAGATGGGGAACTCATTCGAGAACGTAATCAAGAGTTGCAGGTTCTTGACCTCGCAGGGCATCGAGATTACATCCTCGAACAACAACAGCATCGAGATGAACAGTTTCTCAGGAACAAGCTTTGGGATCACTCTGTTCAAATCTGGCCACAATAGTCTGGCAGAGAACCAGTTCTCTGGGTCGTACATCAGCGGCCTGGACCTCTTGGAGTCGTCGGGCAACACCCTCACCGATAATCTCCTGAATGGGTGCATGCTGGGCATCAGCCTAAGGCAGTCGGACAAAAACCGCCTGACAAATAACACCTGCAGAAGGAACGAGCGGGCGGGAGTGTACATGAACGGCTCCATAGACAACCAGCTCGTGGGTAACTCCCTATCCGAAGATGGCAACGGCATCCTTTTGACAGCCTCTGAGAAAAACACAATCGTTTCCAATACGGCCTCTGATAATACCTACGGCATCTCCCTGCGGGGATCGGGACACAACGTCCTAAAGAACAACTCCATGAAGGCCAATCTCTACAACCTGCGCATAGACTCTGAAAACAGGCTGGTACCAGCAGAGGAAGACTTCTTCCAGGACGTAGACCTCTCCAACTCAGCCGACGGAAAGCCGATTTGTTACTTGGTCGAGGAAAGCGAAAAAATTGTCCATGAAGGTTGCGCTTTTGTAGGATTGATCGAATGTCGTAACGTCAGTGTATCCAATCAGACCATATCCAACAGCAGCACGGGAGTCTTGTTGGTTGGCTCGACCGACTGCAATATAGGGAATTGTACCATTCAACGCAGCGAAGATGGTGTTTGGATGATAAACAGCAAGAACTGCACGGTAGAGAAGTGCAGGACTCTGAGCTGCAAGACGGGCTTCCTGGCCACTAAGTCATCCGACGATCTCTTGAAGGACTATGTGGCAACCAACAGTTCGGAGACCAGCCTCCAGGTAGAAGATTCTTCTGGCATGTTCATAAGAGGCGTACGCGCATCCGGCGGTGGAGTGGGATTATGGATCAAGAACTCTCCGCTCTGCCGGGTGCTGGATTGCATAGTCACCGGGAACAAAGACGCAGGGTTAGAGATAACCGGCTCACCAGATTGCACTCTCCAAAGAGTGAAATCCGAACTGAACAAGGAGGGCATAAGCATTGTGGGCTCCAACGGCTGCAAGATCGATGGTTGTAACGCAAGCGCCAATTCCCAGGACGGGCTGGCCCTGATGCAGCTTTCGGATGTTAGGGTCACGAGAAACATAGCTTTGGCTAACGGCCAGGGTATTTACGTCCAGTCGTCGAAGAATGTTCAGATCAGCGATAACAATCTGAGCGCCAACGTCCGCCACGGCCTGAGAATGAGCATTACGTCTGGATGTAACATAACCGACAACAGTTTCACGAGAAACCTGATATCAGGCGTCAACCTGGTGGACTGCAATGGGAACAACATCTACCACAACATCTTCATCTACAACGTCTATCAGAATGCCGCGGACAATGGCGGTAATAGCTGGGACTCAGGACCAAAAATCGGCGGGAATTACTGGAGCGACTTCAAAGCAACAGGAAATCCCGGAGATGTTCCTAGGATAATCCCGAGCAACGGAGTGGACAGATATCCCTTTAGAGACCCTGGTGGGTGGATGTGATCATGGACGAGTTGGATATAAGGCTCCTAAAAAATGTCCAGGACGGATTGGAGCTGACGAAAAGGCCTTACCAAGTCCTCGGAGAGCGGGTGGGAATATCTGAGGATGAAGTGATACGAAGGCTTCGGGCTCTTGTGGAAGAGGGAGTTATCAGGAGGTTTGCCGCAGCCATCGGCCACCGGGCTTTAGGGATAGTGGCCAACGCCATGATCGTATGGAAGGTTCCAGCTCGGGATGTGGAAAGGATCGGTCGGATTGTGGCCTCCTTCGAGGAAGTCACCCACTGTTATGAGAGAGCGGTACAGCCCGAATGGCCCTACAACCTTTATGCAATGGTCCATTCCCGCAGCCGGGAAGAGTGCGTGAGGGTAGCATCAGAGATCGCAAGGGCCACAGGAGTTGAGGAGTACAAAGTCCTATTTTCCGAAGCCGAATACAAGAAGACCAGTGCACGAATCTGAAAGGCCGGACGGAAAGAATAAACTCGACGGTGCCGCAGGGATTTGAAAAAAATATTGCCATGATTATTGTTGGGGCAGAGTAAGGCTAGGGAGGAGTAACAAAGATGGTTAATGGGGCGAAATCCCATAAACGGCTTCTGCCTTTATTTCTTGACCTGGGATCTAGATCGGTGGTGATCTTCGGTGGAGGAGGCGTTGGCGAACGCAAAGCCAGGCTATTCTCGGAATTCTCAAGGGTCACTGTCGTCAGTAAGAGCTTCACAGAAGGGCTTCTCCAGATGGAGAAGGATGGGTCAGTAAAGCTGATCTCAGCGGATTTATCTAATGGCTACCACGAATACCTTGAAGGCGTTTTCATGGTCATCCCAGCCACTAGCGACGCAGAGCTTAATCGGTCTATAGAAATAGCAGCTTCCATTAGGGGCATATTTGTCAACAAAGTGGATGGAATCGGTGACGTGGTAGTGCCCTCGCTGATAAGAAGAGGGCCCATAGACATCGCCATCTCCACCAAGACTCCAGCTCTTTCTAAGTACCTTCGCCTCAGGCTGGAGAGAGAGCTTGGCGAGAATTTCGAAGATATGGCCCGGCTTCTGGGACAGATCAGAAAGGAGATTAAAAAGGAGGTCCCAGACCAGACAGAGAGGTCCAGGATAATCTGGTCAATACTCTCCGACAGGGAGGTCTGGAGGCTCCTTGACCAATCCTATGAAAAGGCCTATATGAGAGCCCGCGAACAGGTACCACAACATGAGCGAGATAGCCTCGATGCTGGTGACCCACCGTAAAGCATCGATAGACGAGATTGAGCGAGCCTGGCACGGAGATGTGGAGACCCTCTTGCGTTGGGTCCGCTCCCACGAGCTGGTCGAAGAGTGCGCTGTCCTCAAGACCTGCAACCGGGTGGAGATTTACGTGGTCTCGCCAAGAGGAGAAAAGGTCCTCTTTGATCTGGCCAAGAAGGCCAGAGTGTCCTCTCGCATAATAGATTTTCACGACCATCATGAGTCCTTGCTTCATCTGTTGAGGCTTGCCTCCGGCCTTGAGTCGATGATCATAGGTGAGGACCAGATCCTAGGGCAGATGAAGGATCTTATCCAGATTGCGAAGAAGGCCGGAATGACCGGATGGATGCTTGAGACGGCCTTCAAGAAGTCCATTCAGGTGGGAAAGCGAGTCCGAAAAGAGACAAGGATCAACGAACGCTCGATATCAGTTGGCTCGGCTGCCGTAGATCTGGCTGAGGAGATCTTGGGAGATCTCCGAGGTAAGTGCGTATTGGTCGTAGGCGCAGGTGAGACGGGTGAGCTGATCTCCAAAGCGCTTATGGCTAAGGAGATCAGCTCGCTCATCGTGACCAATAGAACCTTAAGCTCGGCCCAGTGCCTGGCAGAATGCTTGGGGGGAACGGCCATACCCTTCGAGCAGATGAGAGAACAGATCAGGACTGCCGACCTGGTGATCAGCGCCACGGCCGCGCCTCACTACATCCTGCTAAAGGAGGATATTGAGAAAGCCATGGCCGGTCGCCGATCGAAGCTGCTCCTGATAGACATCGCTAACCCAAGGGATATTGACGAAGCGGCTGCTGAGGTTGAAAACGTGGAGCTGCACAACATCGACAGCTTGAGGCGTATAAGCAGTGATAATATGCAAGCGAGAATGGCGGAGATGGACAGAGTGGAGGCCATCATCGATGAGGAGCTACAGCTACTAAAGGCCAAGTACAAGAGGAAGGAGGCAGAGGAGCTGTTGGGCATCCTGTACGCTCAGGCGGAGGAGATCAAAGACCAGGAATGCAGGCGAGCAATGAACAAGCTCAGCGCTCGCCACACCCTTGGAGAGATCGAGCAGAGGGTGTTGATGGACATGAGCCGCTCAATAGTAAACAAGATCTTCGCCGAGCCCACCAAGGTACTAAAAGAAGCTGCGGAAAAAGGAGATGTGACTCTTTTGAAATCGATGTCCGAGCTGTTCAGGCTGGAGGACGGGACATGATCAAGAGGATGAGAAGGCTTCGCCAGCCCGGAGTTCGTGAGCTCGTGACCGAGAACAGGCTATCCATGAAAAGCATGATCCAGCCCATTTTCGTTGATGAGAGGCTTAGCCAGCCCAAACCGATCGACTCGATGCCAGGTCAGAACAGACAGAGCCTGGACAGCGTTGCCGGAGAGGCAGCCGAGCTGGAGGATCTGGGAGTGCCGGCGGTGCTCCTGTTTGGCCTGCCCGCTCACAAAGACGAGATTGGCTCAGGTTCTTACGATCCACAGGGTGTCATCCAAAAAGCGGTAGAGAAAATAAAGGAGACGACCAACCTGGTCGTAATAACAGACCTCTGCCTCTGCGAGTACACCAGCCACGGTCACTGCGGCCTCATAAGATGCGAAAAAATCCTGAACGATGAGACCCTTCCAATCCTTGGCGAGATCGCAGTAAGCCACGCCGAGGCAGGAGCGGACATCATCGCTCCCAGCGGGATGATGGACGGCATGGTGGGGGCCATCAGGACGGCCCTTGATATCGAGGGCTATACTGAAACGCCCATCCTATCCTACGCTGCCAAGTACGCCTCGACCTTCTACGGGCCTTTCCGAGAAGCCGCTGAGTCGGGGTTCACTTTCGGTGATAGGAAAGGATACCAGATGAACCCGGCCAATGCTGCCGAGGCCCTGTGGGAGGTTCAGCTTGACCTGGAGGAAGGTGCGGACATGGTTATGGTCAAACCTGCGATGCCCTACCTCGACATCTTGCGGTCGGTGAAGGACGTGTTCGGCGTGCCCACCGCCGCCTATCAGGTCAGCGGAGAGTACTCAATGATCGCCGCAGCTGCGGAACGGGGCTGGCTGAACGGAAGGGCAGCCTTCTTGGAGGCGCTGACTTCCATAAAAAGGGCCGGGGCGGACATGATAATAACGTACTGGGCGAAGGAATATGCGAAGTTGGGGTTAGAATGAGATTGGACTTCAAGCTCGTTTTAGTTCTTTTTGCTGCCCCTGAATCTTTCGTAAGCCACCCTGGAAAGCTTATCTGCCTCTTCGTTCTTCTCTCGTGGAACCCACTGGAAAGTCACATCCTTCCCTTGAAGTAGCTGTTTTATCTCAGGGACGTATTTCTTAGACGTGGCCGAGTTCACCTGCCACTCCCCTTTCATCTGCTTCATGACCAGTTGGGAGTCGCCTTTTATCAGGGTCTTCTCTTCTATCCCGTTGTCATTGAGCCACATGGCAGCCGCCTTCAGGCCCTCGTACTCAGCGACGTTGTTGGTCATTCCCTTGCCTTCCCCTACTGCCCTGAAGCCTCTGTGGATGAGCTCTCCATCCCGATAAATGAGATATCCATAAGCTGCAACCCCGCAAGGGTTTTTGGGGTAACAGAGGCCATCGAAGTAGACTGTTATCATCTTATCATCCAACCTTTAGGACACTTATTAATTATAGCTGTAACCGGGCCATCTGTTTGAATTGTGGGGCTATTACGGTCTTATCTATTTATAACAGCGGAGCCAAAGATATCAGATAATTAAGCACAAAAGCATTATTTAGGTCAAATAGAGGTCAGAAGTTTGAATATGAAAGTCGCGGTCATTGGAGGCGGAGTAGCAGGTGCCGAGCTTATAAGAGTAGCAACCCCTGCCCACCTGGAGTTCACGCTGATCGAGCCGAAGTCGCAGATAGAACTCCAGGCGCTGTACCCCGAATATTTAGGCGGCCTTGCTAAGCTGGATGAGCTGACCGCACCTCTGAGGCCTTTTTGCAATCGCGTGGGGGCCGATCTACTGAACGAGAGGGCGCTTAGAATAGAGGACAACGTGGTGGTCTGCGAGAAGAGCCTGGTCGAGTTTGATTCGGTTGTGATCGCCACGGGTGCTGCCCAAAACTACTTCGGCGTCCGAGGTGCAGAGAAGACCTTTTCCATCAACACTCTGGAAGAGACAATCAGGGCAAGAAGGTTCGTCGAGGAGAAAAACCCGGACCGCGTCATGATAATGGGCTCGGGCCTCACAGGCGTTGAGACGGCGGCTGTCCTGTCAGAGAGCCTTGACGCGAGCATCTACATAGTAGAGGCCAGGGACAGAGTCCTACCTCAGTTTTCTCCCCAGACCTCCAAACTGATTGAGAAGGCCCTGGCCAAAAAAGGAGTCAACATCCTAACCTCCCACAAGGTCAGCGAGGTAAAGGATGACTGCATACTCTTTACGAATGGGATCTGCCTGGACTGCGACATGGCAATTTGGACGGCTGGCATAAAGCCGCCAGAGTTCGTCCAGAACCTCAGCGTTCTCAAGAAGAACGGCTGGATTCTAGTGGATCCCTACCTCCTAGCCAAGGATGGAGTTGGAGTCTTTGCCATTGGCGACTGCGCATGGGTGGATGTGTCTGGCAAGCTGGCCACCAAGACCGCAGTTGAAGCTGAACGTCAGGCCAAGCACACTGCCCGGAACCTGACAAGGCAGGCCGAAGGCAAGCCCCTGGAGGGGTATTCAGTCCGCGCCAGCACTGACAGTCAGGTTGCTCTGATATCATTAGGGCGTGATTGCGCCGTGGGAGTGGTGGGAAAGACGTGCATCGGTGCGCCGACTAGGCTGATATACTCTCTGAAGAGCTGGATAGACAGATCCTTCATCAAGCGGTTCCAGGCATAGAATACAGGTGAATACAAAAATAGATAAGATTAATGATAAAATATTTAATAAAAATATTGAGAATCGAATGTGTTTTAAGATGATAAAACCCAAATAAAATAAAGACTGACCAGATAGTTTTATCTATCTGGCTGCCTTGGCCACGCGCTCCACGCTGTCCTTGTGAGTTATAGAGAAGCTCCGGACATCGTAGTTCGCCGCAGAAATTATCTCATCTGCTAGCGCGGCCTGAACCGACTTCTTGGTCTTGAAGGAAGCCTGCTTGGCGCCCTTGGCTATGAACATGAGGGCAGTATCCACCCTTCTCTGGGGAGCTGTGTCCACCGCCTTGGGAACGGTTATGCCGCCGTACTTAAGCCGAACAACTTCTTCGCGGGGACCGGCATTGGCTATGGCCTTGGCCAGGACGGTAAGGGGATTCTCCTTGGTCTTCTGGGCAATAATATCAAAGGCACCCTCGACAATGCCATAGGCCATCAGCTTCTTGCCAGTGTTCTTCTCCTTTCGCATGATCTTGTTGACCAAGCGTTCCACTATATGCTGCTCGGACTTCTTGAATTGCTGCTTCGCATGCCTGCCGCCGGAGTACATGACCGCCTTGGGAGTGAGGTTCATGTAGCTCTTTATGCTCAGATCGGTAACCTCTACCTCGGTCGGGTCCCACTTGCCAAATACCTTCACGCCATCACCTCACCGGCTTCTCCTTTCGTCCGCGCACCATCTCAAGAAGAGAGACGTTGTTCACGGCTATGACCTTGAACCTGACTCCGGGAATGTCTCCCATGGATCGGCCCATCCGGCCACCGATCCGATCAACGGTAACCTCGTCGTGCTCGTCAATGAATCCAATGGCCCCATCGCCCGGGCAGAAGGCAGTAACCTGGCGTCCGTTCTTGATAAGCTGTATTCTCACTGCCTTTCTTATGGCCGAGTTTGGCTGTTTGCACTCGATTCCAACCTTCTCCAGAACGATTCCTCTGCCCATAGGCGCTCCGCCCAGGGGATCCGACTTTATCCTCGACCCGGATGCGCGCCTAATAAACTTAGGATAGCTCCATCTCAGGGTTTTGCGATCACTCTCCAGTTTCCTGGCTGCATAGATTCCCTTACCCATTCATTTCACCTTAGTAATAATGACCAAATCGGGCTCATTGGATTATGATATCATCTACGCCGTGATGCCTCTGCGCCAGCATCTTGGCTTTCAATATATTTCGGCCATCTCGCCCGATGGCAATGCCCTTATCCTTATTTGCTACCTCTACATAAGCCAATCGCTTATTGTTCTTGTCGACTACGCTCACGTTCTTTATGGATGCCGGTTGGAAGAGATTTTCGAGAAACTCGTTGACATTCTCGCTGTACTCTACGATCTCGATCTGCTTTCCGACGGACTTCTTGACACGGTTGATGTTGGAGCCTTTTCTGCCTATGGCTGCCCCCATATCTCCTTTCTTTATGACAAAGATGATCCTATCATTGTCCGCATCCACGACACAATCCCTGGCCATCCCACCGGTTAGGCTCTCAAACAAGGCGATATATCGGATTCCCTCTGTGGTGAGCTTGAACTCACTCATTCTCAACACCTCGGATCTCCCGCAGGAGCGCCATGATCTCTGAGTCGCCCGGCTCTATTACTGCCAGGGTGGCCACAGAGAAGGGCTTTCCGCAGGCAGATCCAAGGTCCTTGCCCATCCCCTCGAACCCATAGATCGGTACATCCATGGACTCAAGCTGCATTCGGACATCCATTGGACAATCTGCTGCATAGATTATCAGCTTGGCCTGCCCGCTCGATCCAACCTCGACTGTCCTGTTCGATCCAAGCACTACTTTCCCTGATTTGATGGAACTTCTGAGCGCTCTGTCTATGTTTATCATCGTTTTACCTCATCTCTTTGCCACCAATTCGACGGCTCCTGTGCCAAGCCGTATCGGCTGTCCCACTATGACGTTCTCCGTCACGCCCTGCAGGTCGTCCACATCTCCCCTCACAGCCGCGTCAAGGATGTGGTTTACGGTGACCTCGAAGGCTGCTCTGGCCAGCACGCTGGCCTTCTCTCCGGAGACCCCATGCCTTCCGATCTGCTTGACTTCTCCATCGACGGTCATTATGTCCGCTACCAGCATGATGTGCCTAACGTCAACGGAGAGACCCTGCTCGCGCAGTGTGTCGGTGGCCTCGTTTATTATGGCGTTTCGACCTGCCTCTATGCCCAAAACCTCTGCTATCTCGTTGATGTTGTTGGTCTTGGTTCTGTTAGGATCTATGCCATCGAACTGCATAATCTTCCGCAGTGCGGAGCCCTCTGTGTATAAAACATATTCGTCGCCTTCCTTGCGGATTACGACTCGCTTTATCCCTTCGATGCCTTTGAGGCAGATCTTTTTAATCTTCTCTACCAGCTGTAAAAGCTCGCGGTAAGATGGCTCTTCGGGTGCCATTATGAGGAGGTTCTCCTTTTGGTCCACAGCAAGGCCGGTTTCCTCTCTCAGCTTCTCGGCCACCTCTTCGGCTGTGATCTTGCGCTGCTCCATTGGACCAGGGTTGAGCTCTATCAAAACATTCATCTCCGCCAGGTCCGTGGCTACTGAGCCCAGGTGAAGTATGGAAGTCGACTCTATGGCCCAGGCCACCTCTCGCGCTAGATCTCGATCGTGCGCATAGTCCGGAGTGAGCCGGATGGTCATGGTTGGGGTGGAGGGTATCTTCCTTGCATCCACTATCTCTATTAGTCTAGGGAGGCCTAGAGTTACGTTGATCTCTGCGACTCCTGCGTAGTGGAAGGTTCTCATGGTCATCTGAGTTCCCGGCTCTCCTATGGACTGGGCAGCTACGACCCCGACGGCCTCACACGGTTCCACGCGGGCGTGCTCGTAGTCCGCAGATACCTGGTTGATGATCTCCTCCAGTTGCTCGGCTGTCACCTCGACGCCTTCGAGGCCGCCGAGAATGGCATCTGTGAGGCCCTGGGGAAGGTCCACAAGGTCGACCCTCTGCTGAACCTCCTTCAAAGAAAGGGTCATGCCGACTCCTTTTCCAGGATCTTTTTGATCACGCGCTTGACGTTGTCAGAGCTTGCGTAGTCGCGCCTGGAAACGTCGACACCATCTTCGCCGTACTTGAACTGAACTATCATGCCCCGCGTCTCTTGGACTGTGCCATCGTATTTAACCTCTAGGTCCTGTAGGGCGTTCACCAGCCGGCGCTGAAGGTAGCCGCTCTGAGAAGTTCTGATTGCCGTGTCCACCAGTCCTTCTCTGCCGCCGATGGAGTGGAAGAAAAACTCTGTAGGCGTTAGCCCATCCTTATAGCTGGACTCTACAAAACCATGGGCCTCTGCCCCTAGATCCCCTGTCTTGAAGTGAGGCAGTGTTCTTCCCTCGTAGCCGCGGCGAATGCGCTCGCCACGCACCGACTGCTGCCCAACGCAAGCGGCCATTTGGGTCAGGTTCAGCATGGAACCGCGAGCGCCGGAGACGGCCATGACCACGCCGGAGTTATCCAACCCTAGGTACCGGCCTGCTATGGAGCCTGCGCTGTCCCTGGCCTTGCCTAGAGTTTGCATTATACGCATCTCCAGGGTCTCGTCCAGGGTGCGACCAGGTAGTGGCTCCAGCTCGCCTGCATTGTATGCCTCTATCAGCTTCTGCACGTTCTCACGAGCAGTCCTTGTGACCTCATCAATCTGCTCTGCCGCTGCCTTGGGAATGTCCTCGTCATCTACGCCGAAGCTGAAACCTGCATACATTATCCCACGCAGTGCCAACAGGGTCATCCTGTCCAGGAAGGAACTCGCTACCGTCGGACTGTACTCCTTTATCACCCTGTCGGTGATCTTGCCCTTGAAGGCACCTATTGCCTCAGCATCAATTGTGCCCTTGAGGAGCTGTCCGTCCTCGATGATCACATAGGCATCGTTTTCGCAATCCTCGCCCTTGCAGACATCGCAGTTGTAGCAGAAGTCAGCTTTGAAGGCCAGGTTCAAGCCCTTGGGCAAGACAACGCTGAAGATCTGCTTCCCTGTCCAGTATGGTTGACCGTCTTTAACGCCCGCCGGCTCCGGCAGTTGAGCGATTTCGAACTTCTTCAACAACTCCATTGCGCCCCTGCGGTCGATGGGCTTGTAGCCGTGAGTGAGCAGGAAGGATCCGGTGACGTAATCGTGGATGCCGCCAATGATTGGACCCCCAAAACGCGGGGAGAGGATGTTCTCTTGAACCCTCATGAGTATCTCGGCCTCCGCCCGAGCCTCCTCAGTCTGGGGCACATGCAGGTTCATCTCGTCACCGTCAAAGTCTGCGTTGTAAGGAGGACATACAGATGGATTGAGCCGGAAGGTCTTGTAGGGCATTACTTTGACCCTGTGAGACATGATGGACATCCTATGCAGTGATGGCTGTCGGTTGAAGAGAACTATATCCCCGTCGGTCAGTTGCCGGTCTACTTTCCAACCCGTGTCGATCTGTTCCGCCACCTCTTCACAGTTCTTCTCGGTGACCTTTACTCTCCGTCCGTCGGGCCTGGTGATGTAGTTCACTCCAGGATGTCTTTCAGGCCCCCTCTTTACGAAGGTTTTTACCATCTCTTTATTCCGGGCATTGACGATAAGGGGCACTGAAAGCTCCATGGCTATGTCCATGGGGACGCCCACTTCGTTTATGCTGAGGTTGGGGTCAGGAGATATGACGGTCCTGGCGCTGAAGTTCACACGTTTACCGGAAAGCGAACCCCTGAAGCGTCCTTCTTTGCCCTTTAGCCTCTGGGAAAGGGTCTTGAGGGGCCGTCCGCTGCGATGCCTTGCGGGCGGCACTCCTGATACAGTGTTGTCCAGAAATGTCGTTACATGGTACTGAAGTAGCTCCCACAGGTCCTCGATGATCAACTGCGGAGCACCGGCCTCTCTATTTTCCTGGAACCTCTGGTTGATTCGGATGATATCCACAAGTTTGTGAGTCAGGTCGTCTTCGCTGCGTTGTCCGCTCTCAAGGGTGATGGATGGCCTCATAGTGACTGGCGGCACAGGCAAAACCGTGAGAATCATCCATTCGGGCCTTGCCGTGTCCGGGTTCATCCCCATGATCTGGATATCGTCGTTGGGTACCTTTTCAAAACGGTCCCTGATGTCCGACGGAGTTAATTTATGGCCTTCCTCCACGTAGGAAAGCGGTCGTTCGAACTTGATATCCATCTGAGGGGCGCCGCAGTACGGGCAGTTCTTGTGCTTCCTGGCCTCGGCGAAGACCTTGTTGACCACGTCATCTGTGGGCTGCCCCAGCATATCCAGGGTTTTGATCTGTTCCAGGTACATCTGCTTCTCCTTATCGAGAAGCATCAGCCGTGAGCAATCTCTGCACACGGCGCGCAGCAACTTTCTGATCAGTTTGGCGAAGCCTACGTGAATCACCGGAGCGATCAGATCGATGTGGCCGAAGTGACCCGGACACTCGCCGGGTCGGCCTCCGCAGGACCTGCACCGCAGGCCAGGGTCTATGACGCCTAGCCTAGGGTCCATCAGCCCCATCTCTATTGGGAAACCGTCGTCGTCGTAAGTATCCGCAGTGATGATCTTGACCACGCTCATCTTTCTGAACTCCTGTGGTGAGATGAGCCCGAAACGAATCTTTCCTATTCTCTTTGGAACAGTCATGCTAACACCTAAACAGCGTCCTCCAGAATCAACCGCGGAACTACACCCAAAGACTTGATCTCGTCCAGCAGTAGCTTGAAGGCATAGCTCATCTCGACAGGATATATCTCCGTGTCAGCGCCGCATACAGGGCAGAAGTCTGCATTTCTGCGCTTGTCGTGGATGGCGATCATGCCGCAATGGCTACACACCAGCTCGGTGACCTTGTCGGACTCGTCCACTAATCGCTCTTTTAGGGCCAATGCGGCCCCATGTGCTATGAGCACATCTCTTTCCATCTCTCCGAACCGCAGACCGCCCTCACGCGCTCGGCCTTCGGTTGGCTGCCTGGTTAGGACCTGGACGGGTCCACGGGACCGGGCATGCATCTTTCCTGTGACCATGTGGTAGAGCTTCTGATAAAGGATTACTCCCACAAATAGGTCGGCCATTATCTGTTCACCGGTGGCTCCATCATACATGATTTCTCGGCCTGTATGAGCGAATCCGAACTTGGCCAAAGCTGAGCGTAGATCGTTCTCGTTCTCCCCCAGGAATGCCGTGGCATCGATAAACCTGCCCTCTAGGGAACCGACTTTGCCCCCGATCATCTCCAGCACGTGACCGACTGTCATCCTTGAAGGGATGGCGTGCGGGTTTAGGAGCAGGTCGGGCACAAGGCCAGACTCTGTGAAGGGCATATCCTCCTGAGGCACTATCAACCCCACAACTCCCTTCTGGCCGTGCCGGGAGGCGAATTTGTCCCCGAGTTCAGGAATGCGCGGGTCCCTGGTCTTGACCTTGCAAAGGCGGTTGCCGTTGGACGACTCGGTTAGAATCACCATGTCCACGACGCCTCTCTCGTTTGACCGCATAGTCACCGAAGTCTCGCGTCTCTGCTGAGGGGTTATGCCAAACTCGGATGGTTCTTCCAGGAACCTGGGCGGGCTGGTCTTGCCTATCAAGACATCGTTCTGGCCGACGTAGGAGTTGGGGTTCACCAGGCCGTCAGAGTCGAGCTGCTCATAGGACTCAGAGCCCCGTGCGCCGCGGACCTCTACGTCCGGTATCTCGAACTTGTCCTCCTGGCCGCCGGGATACTTTCTCTCCTCTGCCTCGGAGACCCGGAAGAAGTGGCTTCGCGCCAGACCGCGCTCAATAGAGCCCTTGTTCATGACAAGGGCATCCTCGATATTGTACCCTTCGTAGGCCAGGACGGCAACCACGAAGTTCTGGCCGGCCGGTCTTTCGTCAAAGCCGACGGCCGGGGAAGTCTTGGTCCTAACGATGGATTTCTGGGGGGAGTTAAGATAGTGACCTCTGGTGTCAGGCCGCAGTTTCATGTTGGCCATGGACATGCCCAGGCACTGCTTAATCATTCCTGCTCCCATGGTGTTCCTGGGGCTGGCGTTGTGCTCCGGATAGGGCACAAGGCCCGCGGCTATGCCAAGTATAAGGGATGGATCCAGCTCCAGATGGGTATGCTCAGGAGTTATGTCGCCCTCCCAGATGGCTATCAGGCTATTCTCCTCCTCCTCAGCATCCAGGTACTCCACGAGCCCGGTCTTGACAAGATCCTCGAAGGTCATCTCCCCGGTCCCCACCTTAGCCACGTGCTCCTCGGTGACCTGAGCCTTACCGTCCAGGACGATGATCAGCGGCCTTCTGGCCCGGCCCGAGTCGGTGTTGATTAGGATCTCGTTGGTTCTTATGAAGTAAGCAACATTGACCTGGCTACTTATGCTACCTGCACGCCGGAGGCGCCTCAGGTTCTCCACCAGGCTCACAGGCTCCGGGTGAGACCCTATGATCTCACCGTTAACGAACACCCTGGCGCCATTAATGAAAGTATCTGCCTTAGCCAATGTTACCACCTACCCGAACCACGCCGAGATCGATAAGCATCTTCTTGACATCCTCGTAGTCTTCCACGCCCTTGCTCAATTCTACTGCTTGAGCGAAGTTCTTGACCAGGCCACAGTTTGGCCCCTCGGGGGTCTCGCTAGGACAGATCCTTCCCCACTGAGTTGCGTGAAGATCCCTGGCCTCGAAGTGCGGCTGAGACCGGGATAGCGGCGAGATCACCCGGCGCAGGTGTGATAGAGTGGCCATGTAGTCAGTCCGGTCCAGAAGTTGGGAGACGCCAGTCCTGCCTCCGACCCAGTTGCCCGTGGCCAGAGGGTGAATCATTCTTTCAGTAAGCACATCTGCCCGGACTGTTGTCACGACGTTAAGCTCTCGGTTCCTCATGGATGCTCTTTCCAGCTGGTACTTGATGTCGCGCGTCAGCCGGTTGAAGGCCACCCTGAATAGGTCTTCCATCAGGTCGCCGGAGAGCTTCAGCCTCTTATTGGAGTAGTGGTCCTTGTCGTCCTCGCCCCTGCGGTTCAGGGCCAGCTCGAAGCAGGCTTCAGCCATCCTGGCCAAGAAAAGCGCCTTTGCGTAACGGTCGCCCTCTGCTACGCCGATGTGCGGCAATAGGTAACGGTCCAGGACGTAGGTGGCTCTCTTCTTCTGGTACTCTTTTGCCTGACCGGCTGCTACACGGCTGCCTATCTTCTCCAGGGCCTCGTCCATGGTGGAAACCTCCGCCTCCTCCAAGTTCTCCAGCATGAACTTGATGATCTCAGGGTTGTCAGATACTGCCTTTACTATGTCCATGTCAGTTTCCATCCCCAGAGCACGGAGCAGAGTCACGAAGTTCAACCTCCCAGAGACCGATGGGAACGAGACCTCCAGGATGGATCGCCGCCCACGCTCAACGATGACCAGCGATCGATAGCCCTGCCTTTGGCTGAACACCTTTGCAACCTCTATGAATTCGTCGTACCGCTGGTTGTACTCCACCAGGATCTTGTTAGGCGCGAGGTCCTCCAGGGTCATGATCACCCTCTCCGAGCCATTGACAACGAAATAGCCTCCAGGGTCCATGGGGTCTTCTCCGTAGGCGATCATCTCGTCGGGAGACATGCCGGAGATGTTGCACACCTTGGAGTTGAGCATGATGGGAAGAGTGCCGATCTCAGCCTCAACGGATTCTTTCTCCGTCTCTCCCTCAACTATTATCATCTCCAGTTTTATCGGAGATGCATACGTGAGGTTGCGCAGGCGAGCGTCGTTCGGGTAGAGCCGCTCGACTGAGCCGTCCGCCTCTCTGACCATGGGTCGCTCCACCCGGATCTTACCCAATTTTACATATGTATTTTCGATGTTGGTCTCGATTGTTGCAACCTCGTCTATGACCTTCTGAAGTCCTCGGTCGATGAACTCGTTGAAGGAGTTGATGTGATGGTGAACCAGCTTATCCCTGGTAAAATAGGATTTGAATAGAATGTTTCTGTTGAGCAAAAAACCACCTTAATCGATTACAAGCCTGTAAAAGATCGATTGCTTTGCCGTGGGGCTGCGCCTTACCACCCTGATTATGTCCCCGACTTTGGCCCCGATCTCCTTGGCCACGGGATCGCTCAAATGGATCTTGGGCAATTGAGGAGCTTCAATGCCATATGTTTTAAGGACCGCAACGCCCTCCTCCACAGAGAGCAGAACGTGTTCCGGAACCAGCTCGTGATCCTTTACAGCGGACTTCGTCACCATAACCACCTCTAAAACAGCAGCAAACAGGCTCAAGGAAGCATTGAACGGGCTCGGGGGGATTTGAACCCTCGGCCACCTGGTATCTCTACACAAAAGTTTAAAAGCCAGACGCTCTGCCTAACTGAGCTACGAGCCCCCATGAGCATGCCGGCCCATGCCTCAAGCCTTTTTAACTGCACTGGAAAAGCAATGACGCCATCCCACATAAAGCCTTTTCCCTTGAAGAACCTCACGTACTCCTGACCAGCCGGGCAATTTCAGTGCCTACTTCGGAAGTGGTTGAGCTTCCTCCCAGATCGTACGTTTTTATCCTTCCCTCAAATAAGTTCCGCTCTATTGCCCTGACGATATCTTCGCCCGCTTTCGGCTGGCCCAGGTGATCAAGGAGCAAGGCTCCCGCCCAGATGGTGGCTATTGGGTTCACCTTGTTTTGGCCTTTGTACTTCGGCGCTGAACCGTGGATGGGCTCGAACATACTGGTACCCTCTGGGTTCAGGTTGGCTCCGGGCGCAAGCCCCAGGCCGCCCTGGATCATGGCCCCAAGGTCGGTTATTATGTCGCCGAACATGTTCGGCGCAACGATGACGTCGAACCACTCGGGGTTTTTGACGAACCACATTGTTATGGCATCAACGAAGTTGAAGTCAGTCTTGACAGAGGGATAGCCGGAGGCGACATCGAGGAATATCTCCCTCCAGAATCCATATATGTCGCTCAGGACGTTCGCCTTGTCAACGCTTGAAAGCTGATGACGCCTGCGCATGGCCAAGTCGAAGGCGTATTTGATTACCCTATGGCAACCCTCCTTGCTGACCTCGCCTATCTGGTAGCCGATCTCCTCGCTGTCCGAGTCGATGTCGAGGCCGAACTTGATGTTGTACAGGGCACGCTTGATCTCGAATTCGGCATGGCTGTGGCCCGCTTTGGCACGGCTGCCTATGCCGATGTAGAAGTCCTCGGTGTTCTCACGAACCACAACGAAGTCGATGTCCTTGGGGCCCTTGTTCTTGAGAGGAGTCCACACGCCCTCCAGAAGCTTCACCGGTCTGAGGTTGACATACTGGTCAAAGTAGAACCGCATGGCGAGGAGAACGCCTTTTTCAAGAATGCCGGGCTTTATTCGGGGATCTCCTATGGCTCCCAGGTAGATGGCTCTGTATTTGGATAGCTCCCTTAAGGTCTCCTCGCTTACTAGCTCCCCCGTCTTGAGGTAGTTCTCGGCTCCCAGGGGGAACTCGATCCAATCGATGGAGAAACCGTGCTTATCTCCTGTCGCCTCAAGGACCTTTTTGCCCTCGGCTATGATCTCCGGGCCTATTCCGTCTCCCGGAATCACCGGCACCTTGTAGTTCATGCTTTGGCTCCCGCACTCAAACTTTTTGCAGCTACTATTCTCTTAGTGTACTCTACCAGACCGCCAGCATCGACTATCTCCATCAAGAACGCAGGTAGTGGAGTAGTCGTGTACGATTCGTCGCTGGAGAGGTTGTGGATTGTTCCTGCAACCATATCAATCTCCAGAGGGTCCCCGTCCTTGATATTGTCCACATCATCGCAGATGAACAGCGGCAAGCCTATGTTTATGGCGTTCCGAAAGAAGATCCTTGCAAAAGATTTCGCGACAACGGCTGCTACGCCTGCTCCTTTGAGGGCCAAAGGCGCGTGCTCTCTGGACGAGCCGCATCCGAAGTTGTCCCCGGCCACTACGAAATCGCCTTCTCGGACCTGTACGGCCATTTCGGGCCGCAGCCCCTCAAACAGATGTTCCGCCAGCTCCCTGGGGTTGTTTATTACGAGGTACCGCCCCGGGATGATGGCATCTGTATCGATATCAGCTCCAAACTTCCATGCTCTCCCAGCCAAAATGCCCAACTCCAACGTGACTAGCTTCCAATCGAGAGATGGTATATTAAAGTAATGCACGACCGCACACTTTTTAGCGGCGAATGGCTTAGAATGGCACAGGTGGTTTTGAGGTGAAGGCTATCATGATCTCCGGCCGAACCCTGGGTCAGGGTGCCGCTTGTGAATCCAAGATGTCCCCCGAGTTCTTCAGGGCAACCTCGGTCGCTTCGGTCTCCGAGGAGGACTACAAGTCCCTGGGACTATCACAGGGAAAGAATGTTCAAATTTCCAATGGCTTTGGCCAGGCTGTTCTCTCTGTCCACACAGACCCTGGCCTTCCGCGGCGAATGGTCTTCATCCCCATGGGCCCCTGGGCCAACGCCCTTGTCGGTCCGGACACAGCCGGATGCGGCACTCCCCATTTCAAGGGCGTGGAGGTCAATGTAGAGGCTACAGACGCCCCTGTTCTGGAGATCAAAGAACTATTTCGCGACATAGAGAGGGCCAAGGCATGATCCAGGAAGACGTCCTGTGCTCCTTCTGCGGATGTCTCTGCGACGACATAACCGTGGATGTCGAAGAAGATAAAGTCAAGCGTGTCAGGCACGCCTGCCGCCTGGGGGCAAGCAAGATCATGGGGCACGAGAGGATTAAAGGCCCTATGATTCGGAGGAACGGAGTCCTCGCCGACGCGACCTATCAAGAGGCCTACGACCGAGCAGCAGAGATACTCGGGGGTGCCCGGCACCCGCTCCTTTACGGCTGGGCCTCTACCGTATGCGAGGCTCAGAAGATAGGAATCCTTCTGGCAGAGGAGGTGGGAGGAGTAATCGACTCCACGGCTACAGTATGCCACGGCCCTTCCATCATAGGCATAGAGGAGAAGGGACTGGCAGGCGCTACTCTTGGCCAGATAAAGAACAGGGCCGATCTCATAATCTTCTGGGGCTGCAACCCGGCCGAGGCCCACCCCAGGCACGCCCTGCGCTACTCATCGAACGTTTGTGGCCGATTCACTCCAGACGGCCGAGCCGGCAGGAAGGTAATAGTGGTGGACGTCAGGGAGACAAGGACTTCCAAGAACGCCGACTTGTTCATCAGGATCAACCCTGGCGAGGACTACCAGGTCGTCTCCGCCTTGAGGATGATGCTGGCAGGAAAGGGAGACACGGTGCCCGATCTTGTCGGAGGCATCCCTAAGAAGGACCTCCTCGGTGTAGTTGAGACGATGTTGGCGGCGAAGTTCGGGGTCTTCTTCTTTGGCCTGGGAATGACCCACTCCCGGGGCAGGTACAAGAACATAGATAACGCCCTCTCCCTGGTGAATGAGCTGAACGCCCACACCAAGTTCATCGTTATGCCAATGCGAGGCCACTACAACGTTGCGGGCATAGGCCAGTGCTCCGCCTGGGAGACCGGCTTTCCCATGTCCGTAGACTTTGCTAGAGGCAGCGCCTACTTTAACCCCGGCGAGACCTCTGTCTGCGACGTCTTGGCCCGTGGGGAGGTGGATGCTGCTCTCGTTGTGGCTGCAGACCCCGCCTCCAACTTCCCTCGCCGGATAGTCGAGTCTCTGGCAAAGATGCCGGTTGTGCAGATAGACCCTTACGAGAACCCGACGACCCTAATGGCGGATGTCGTCATACCAAGTGCCATTGCCGGAATAGAGGCCGAGGGAACCGCTTACCGCATGGACGGTCTGGCTCTGAGGATGAAAAAGCTGGTCTGCTCTCCATATCCCAGCGACGAGGAGATCCTGAAAGGAATTCTGGAAAGCGCGAGAATGCTCAAAAAGAGAAAGGAAACGGCCAAGGAGGCCGAGATATGATCATCAAGGGTGGAGTCGTCTATGATCCCGCCAACGGGATCTTCGGTGAGGAGATGGACATCTGCGTGGAGGGCGGAAAAGTAGTGGAGGATGCCAGAGGAGAGGAGATAGACGCCAGAGGGCTCCTGGTCATGCCCGGTGGGGTGGACGCTCACTCCCATATAGCAGGCTCAAAAGTGAACACCGGCCGGATAATGTGCCCTAATGACGGTCGCATGGGAATCGAGCCAAGGACCGATGTTTGCCGTCCTTCCACGGGGTACACTGTTCCCAACTGCCATGCCATGGGCTACCGCTATGCTAGGATGGGCTACACCACAGCCTTTGAGGCGGCCACGCCAATTATGGAGGCCCGCCACACCCATGAGGAGCTGGAGGAGATTCCCATCCTGGATAAGGGCGCTCTGACCCTCTTTGGCAACAACTGGGAGGTCATGGAGTGCGTGCGCGACAAGGACATCGGCAAGCTGGCTGCCTACGTTGCCTGGGCTCTTCGCTCCAGCCGCGGTTACGGCGTCAAGATAGTCAACCCCGGCGGCGGTGAGGCCTGGGGGTTCGGTGCCAACGTTAAGGGAGTCAACGATCTCGTGCCCAACTTCGATGTAACCCCTGCGGAGATAATCAGGGGCCTGGCCCAGGCCAACGAACTTCTGCGGCTGCCGCACTCCATTCACCTGCACTTCAACAACCTGGGCAAACCCGGCAACTACACCACGGCCCTGGAATCCCTGGAGCTTCTGAAGGACATATTGCCAAGCAGGGATAGACAGGTTGTTCATGTGGCGCACATGCAGTTCTCAGCCTACGGAGGAACAAGCTGGAGAGACTTTGAGTCAAAGGCTCCGGTCATAGCCGACTACTTCAACCAGAACACCCACGCCACAATGGACATGGGCCAGATCATCTTCGGCAACGCCACTACCATGACAGCGGACGGCCCCCTGGAGTACGGAAACGCCCGCCTGCTCCATGCCAAGTGGTCCAACCACGATATTGAGCTGGAGGAGGCTAGCGGAGTCGTGCCCCTGATCTACGGCAGGAAGATGCTTGTGAACGCGGTTCAGTGGGCCATCGGCCTGGAGCTTGCCCTCCTGACCAAAGACCCCTGGAAGGTTCTTTTGACTACGGACCACCCCAACGGCGGGCCCTTCGTCAACTACCCCGAGGTGATCGCTCTCCTCATGAGCAAGGCCAAGAGGACAGAGGAGATGGCCACACTCAACGATCAGATCTCAAAGCGAACGACCCTGGCCGGCATAGACCGTGAGCTGGATTGGAGCGAAATAGTTATAATGACCCGGGCAGCTCCCGCCAAGGTCCTGGGATTGGGAGATAAAGGTCATCTGGGGCCGGGAGCGGATGCTGATGTCTCCATTTACGACCTTAAGCCGGACAGGATAGATGCTACAAAGGACTATCAACTCGTTAAGAAAGCCTTGTCCCAAAGCAAATACACCATCAAGTCCGGTCAGGTGGTGTCTGAGTCAGGCAGGATCCTGGCGGTTCCGGAGGGCAGGACCTACTGGGTTGATGCTTCTGCATCTATTCCCGAGGCTGATCGGGAAAGGATGATGTCCGACCTGAAAGAGAAGTTCGATCGATACTACAGTGTGCGGATGTCCAACTACATGGTCCAGGACGCTTACATCCCACACCCGATGGTGATTAAGCCGCATCCTTTCGACCAGTTAGCCGAAACGGAAAAGGAGGTGGCTTAGATGAGGACTATTACTCTACGTCCAAAAAAGGCGTTCGATATCCCCGTGGAGGCTGAGATCATCTCTCCGGATAAGTTAGCAGGTTTAAGCTTAGCCCAGATAGGATCGCTGGAAGCCTGGCAGGGCAACAGTACGAATAAGCTCTCAGCTCTCTTCAGTGTGGAGGGGGATGATGTTATCGTCAAGCCGGAGGAGACGACGGTAATCATGGAAGGCGATTTCTCCAGAGTGAAGAGGATAGGCGAGAACATGAGCGCTGGGACAGTGGAGGTTCGTGGCGACGTGGGGATGCGGACAGGCAGCGGCATGAAAGGAGGGGTGCTTCGCGTACAGGGAAATGCGGACGACTGGCTCGGGAGGGAGATGCGCGGAGGCAAGATCGTGGTGGAGGGCAACGCCGGAAACTATGTTGGTGCCGGTTACAGGGGCGAAAAGTGCGGCATGCGCGGCGGAGAGATTGAGATAGCGGGCCAGGCCGGCGCCTACCTCGGCGAGCACATGTGTGGTGGAGGCATCAGGGTTGGAAGCGATGCCGGAGACTTTCCAGGATCCGCCAACCAGGGCGGCACCATAATCATCGGCGGCAGCACCTATCTCCCAGGAGCGGAGATGACCAAAGGATCGATTACTATAAAGGGCATGGCGAAGATGCTGCCCAGCTACCAAAGGATGGAGCTGGTCAATATAGAAGGGGCCAACTTCCAGAAGTACTTAGGAGACCTGGTGGAGAACGGAAAAGGCGAGATCTATGTCTCCAATCCAGCTCAACAGTCACCTTGATAAGTCAGGATGGAAATAGGATGAACGGATGTAATTATTTTGGGGTGCTTTAGTTTGATCGATCGCAGCAGGATTAGGGAGATCCTGAATGAATATGAACTGGGCGACCTGCGCATTGGCATGATCGCCTCCCACTCAGCGCTTGACACTGCCGACGGTGCAGTAGAGGAGCACTTCAGGACCCTGGCCGTCTGCCAGGAGGGGCGCGAGAAGCCCTATGTCAAGTATTTCAGGGCCAACCGCGACAAGAAAGGCAGGATAATCACCGGCATGATCGACGAGGTGCTCATGCTCAAGAGGTTCTCAGAGGTCATCGAGGAGGAGAACCAGGAGTTTCTACGTTCAAAGAACGTCCTCTTCGTTCCCAATAGGTCATTCACCTCTTACTGCGGGATAGATGCCGTAGAGGACCAGTTTGCCGTTCCTTTGATAGGTTCCAGGAACCTGCTTAGGTCGGAGGAGCGGGGAGACAAGAAAGACTACTACTGGCTGCTGGAGAAGGCTGGGTTGCCATTCCCAGAACAGATCGAGCCAGAGGAGATCGACGAATTGGTCATGGTAAAGCTGCCCCACGCTGTCAAGACCCTTGAGCGTGGGTTTTTCACGGCCGCCTCATACGAGCAGTACTGCCAGAAGGCCGACATACTTCTTAAGCAGGGAGTGATCGACCAGGACGGCCTGGATCTGGCCAGGATTGAGAGGTACGTCATAGGTCCTGTGTTCAACCTGGACTTCTTCTACTCGCCCATCTCCCAGAGGATAGAGCTGATTGGCATAGATTGGCGCTTCGAGACGAGCCTGGATGGGCACGTCAGGTTGCCGGCACCCCAGCAGATGGCCCTGAACGAGCAGCAGATCAACCCTGAGTACACAGTCTGCGGCCACAACTCCGCCACGCTGCGCGAGTCGCTTCTCGAGAAGGCCTTCGAGCTGGCTGAGAAGTACGTTGAAGCTACCCAGGAGTATTACGATCCGGGAATCATAGGACCTTTCTGCCTGCAGACCTGTGTTGACAAGGACCTGAACTTCTACATCTACGACGTCGCTCCCAGAGTTGGAGGCGGGACCAACGTCCACATGGCCGTCGGCCACCCTTACGGGAACGCGCTCTGGAGGACCAACATGTCCACAGGACGCAGGCTCGCCCGTGAGGTCAGCATTGCCCTGGAAAACGACGTCTTAGAGAAGATAGTAACATAAATAGTTACATAGACTGCATATAGGAGCATAGATAGCTACCTAGAGCTAAAATTCGCCTACGCCACTCATGGAGACACCCAAAAAGCTGCGAAGGGCTTTAAAGAAGCTGGAGGCAGAAGGAGAGGAGCCACTCCTCATCTTTCCGGCACTTCTGGAGAGGTACGCTACCCAGCAGATGCTGGCAATGACCAGGATAGGCATGGGTGACGACCAGAAGATCTTCTCCTGGCTGGTTGTCACCAGGAAGAACGTCCACTTCGTCCGAACTGGGATAATGTGGGATCGGGTCCAGACGGTCCCTATGGACAAGATCGAGGATGTGGAGTATGTTAAGGAGTTCCACACAAACACCCTACGACTTAAAGTGGGTGGAGCAGCCGAGAACATAGTCTTTTACGAGGATGTGGACGGGATCAAGTTCTATCAATACATCAAGAATCGACAGCCGAAGGCAGGCTGAATGGAGCTTCAGGTGGTGGCTCACTGCCTCCTGAATCCCCACACCAGGGTGAAAGGACTTGAACAATTGGATTTCAGGCCAGAGCCTCCTTTGATCCAGCTTCCCTGCCCGGAGGCCCTTTACCTGGGGCTGGATAGGTGGGCTGTGACTAGAAACCAACTGGAGGTGCCGGAGTTCAGGCGATTCTGCAGATCGCTGATCGTGCATTACGCAGACATGATCGAAATGCTTGCATCCAAAGGAACGAGCACAATGATTGAAGGCGTAGCCGGAAGTCCTAGTTGCGGAGTTCTGACCACGAGCGCAGGATACCTTGGAGGCAGAGTTCGAGAGTCACCTCACGAGCATGTCCCGGGAATGGGGGTGTTCATGGAAGAGCTTACAAAGGAGCTGGAGCGGCGAGGGGTGGCCTTCGAGGCCCGGGAAAACAGCAAATTATCGAGCGAATCACCTTCATGCTGAAGCAGTCACTATAAAATATTTCTTCCAAAGATTGCCTTTTACTTTCCATTTTACGGACGCCAGTCCACACTTTTCAAGCAATTCCCGCATTTCCTCCCAAGAGTACACTTTTACATCCCCACCTCTGTTTAATCGGGTCCGGACGATTAAATTTGCTAAAAATCTCCACGGATTGGGCGCCCAGGGGTCCGCAATTATCACTCTCCCACCAGGTTTCAAGACGCGTTTCATTTCCATTAAAACAGGCTCAGGATTGGGATAATGGTGAAAAGATGCAATGCAGGTAACAACATCAAAGGACTCGTTGTTCCAGGGCAGATGCTCAGAGTCCCCTACTCTTAGATCGGCACCGCCTCCAAGCAATTCTCTGCTTTTTTTAATCATTCCGGGTGATATGTCGATGCCAGATACTTTGACATCAAATCTTTTAGAGACAATCGACAAGAATGTACCCGTTCCACATCCCACATCCAGCAGTGATGCGAAAGTTATCTCAGCTAACTCCTGTATCAACGCATCATGCATAGGTGCTGTATATTTGCCTGCGTATGAGTCGGAATAGTGCGTTGATATTTCTTCAAAATGTGTTTTTGTTTTCTCTTTATATTTTTGTGAATTATGTTCTTCCATTCTAGCATATACCTCTCAGGTTCTTATTATCAGGTGGGAGCGTCCGATATTACGCGGTAGTTTAATATTTTCTACCAAAGTCGATATATCTTTCGCTCAGATCCAGGTTGTGCGAGCAGGAGGAAGACTGATGTATCACGTGTTTGGAGCTCATCTGGGTTATGGACTAGCAGGATTTTCGTAGTTAATCATTTGCCGGTTCTTGTTTCGAAGCTCAACGGACATTTTAAATAAACCCAAGAGCATATACAGTTGTCATGACCATGGAAGAGTCGGAGAAGCGGTTGAAGGAACTGCTGTCAAAAGGCGAAACTGAGGAAGAGATTCTCAAGAAGCTGACCCTGGCAGAAGGGTGCGGGCTCAAGCTCTGGTGCCAGGAGCAGATCATCCCAGCCTCGGGCAAAAAAGTGCACAGGTACTGCGGCTATATCAAGAAGTGCGACGACCCTGCCGAGAACATAGGAGAGCCGATATGCGGCCAGTGGCTGGACGGGCCATGCTCTAAATAATCCTATTTTTTATATTAAAATGAACGGCCACCTCCGGACTAGAGGTATGTCCGCCTTCGTAAAACTTGTAGGCCATCGTTCGTGATGCTAACACCGGAGATGCCGTTGGGAAGGCTCTTGCCGGGAGCGCCACAGTCCGTTTTAACGGTGACATATCTCAGTCTTCTAAGAGACAATAAGCGATCCGCAAATTCGATTTCATCTAGCTTAACCTTCTCGTTAACTTCAATGGGACTGACAAAGGACTTAGGGGAAAGTGAATTGATAGCTTCCAGGATCTTTACGTGTATGTTGTCCATCTATTTCATCTCCAACGCCTATTAATGCTTATGTTTAATAATGTTATTATTTCTAAGGAGCCCTGAGCCACCAATGCTTGATGATTATTCTGTCCGATATCATAACAAAGCAGCGCATTACGACTGGTAATCTTTAGAGGAGCGGGTGCCTTCTAGTATATGCACGCTCTATCCAGATGGATTTTGCCCACATAGTCCAGTATGGAAGCTCTCGATACCGTCTAGACAGTAGTATGCAGGATGAATTGCTTTGTCAGTTAAAAGTAGGCAGAGACCAGCTGCGTTCAAGGAAGCAACTCGATGGTTATATAATACCCCTTTGATCGGCTCTGATTCGCTTACCAACTTTATAGATATTGGTTTGTTTTGATTTTGAACGCAAAACTGCCGTAATGCATCTAAACTGCCGTTCTTGTACCAACACGAAATCTTCATTTTTATGTATAGGAGAGTGGGTCTATATTAAGTGGTGCAAGATCCTACTTCAGTGGGCCACAACTTTTTCATATGTGGAATAAGCCAGCCCAAACGCTCTACGAGTACATACTCCTGGAACGCCAACTGAGCGAAGAGGTGCGGATCGAGGTCGAACTGTTCATGAAGAAAAACCTCGGACCGAACGTTGGAAAACAATCCTGGAGTAAGTGGTAGCGTTTGAAGGCCATCTGGCAAATTCTATGGTTTAGCTTCTTCCAGCGTCTCTTTCAGCTTCCTGTAAGTCATTCTTAGGGCTTCGGATATCACCCGTGTGTCCGACAGCACCGGCATGAAGTTTGTATCGCCATTCCAGCGTGGCACGACGTGCAGGTGGATGTGGTCGGCTACGCCTGCTCCGGCTACAAGTCCCATGTTTATACCCAGGTTGAAGCCGTCCGGCTTCATGAGTTTCTTGAGCAGATTCACTGCCAGGTCGGCCAGCTCCAGCAGCTCCTTCTGCTCTTCCGGCGACCAGCCAGAGAGCGATGCAGTATGCCTGTAGGGAACGACCATCATGTGGCCGTTGTTGTAAGGAAAGGCGTTCATTATTAAGAAGTTGTACTTCCCACGGTAAAGGATCAGGTTTTCTTCGTCCTTGTTCTCTGTGGGCTTGTCACAGAATATGCATCCAGGGGGCTTCTTGCTGAGTATGTAATCTATTCTCCAGGGCGCCCAAAGGTTCTCCATCTTACAATCCCTCGTACATTATTGTTTCATAACGATTTATTATTATATATTTATTATATTATTTATTCAGACTAGCTTCATCTTATCTTTTGTATTATCGGATTCTTCAGCTTCAGAACATTCGAAAATGACCCTTCTTCCAACAACTTTTGGTTTGCCCTCGATGAACTTTTTTATGGCAGTTGGGTAAGCTTCGTACTCCGCCCTCTGAACCCTGGCCTTCAGGCTCTCATAAGTATCGTTATCCTTGACTGGCACTGGCACCTGGTGGAGTATTGGGCCGTGATCGACTTCTTCGTCCACCAGATGGATGGTGGTGCCCGTCCACTTTACCCCGTGGTCCAGGGCCTGCTGAAAGGCGTTCATGCCTCTGAAAGCGGGCAGAAGAGCAGGATGAATGTTCAGGATTCTGTGCCTGTAATGCTCAACGAAAGGCCTGGACAAAATTCTCATATAGCCGGTAAGGACCACCAGATCAACATCGGCACGTTCCAGATGATCTAAAAGAACTCTATCGTAATCCTGGCGGGAGGTTCCTGCTGAATCGACGAAAACGCCCTTTATCCCGTAATCGTCTGCTATCCTGAGGGCTCCGGCGTTATTCTGGTCAGCGAGCACAATTCTGACTTCCGCTGGCAGATATCCCGAGCGCGAAGCCTCTATGATGTACCTGAGGTTCTCACCACGCCCGGAGGATATTACGCCGATTCCGGTAGTCAAGGCCGACCTGCCACGTTCTGTTGCCAGGATTTACTTCCCGAGGGTTATTTCTATGGCGGAGACGTTGGTCTCTCCGCGGTCCGTGTTCAAAACCTCGGTGGAAATCTGTATACCCTTCAGTGTCACATCAGGAAGGAACCTGGATCTTGAGACCTCAGCCACATCGACCGCTCTAGAGATTGCACGGCCTCTGGCCATTATCCTGACGTCCTTTGCACCGCTGTTGAACTGAGTAACCACCGCCAGAACGTAGTTCATCACTGGTTTGTTGCCGACGAATACAACATCATCTTCTGCCATGGTAAGTCACCACCTCGGAACTAAATTTGAACTAAGGTCGATTTCCTAAATAAAGGTGGTGATATGGCAACAACATGGTAACAACATAATTGTTTGGACTTCGATGGAATCTTGAAGAACATGATCTGATCAACGATCGGATCAAAGATACCTTCCTCGGGCTTTGATCGCTTTCACTCGTTCGAGGACAGCTTCCGCCACCGGTTGAGTCCTTGCGTAACCTAACATGAAAGCCTCTATCAGCTCCTCAGGTCTGTCGTGAGTGGACTCTAGCGTCTGGAAATAGACATGGACGTCCACGCCCTGGGCCTCAACCGATCCTTCGTGGAATGCCAGGCCGAAGTCTATCAGGTAGATTCGTCCATCCCGGAGTATCATGTTTGAGGTAGTCAGATCCCCGTGGATTATGCCTGCCTTGTGCAACCTGCCCACCATCTCCCCAACCTGTTCGGACAGAGCTGGAGTTATCACGTCCTTGAGCTTCTGGCCGTCGACGTGCTCCATAATAAGGTCGAACTTCAAGACGTCCTTTATTATTGGCGTTGGAACACCGCACCTTCTGGCCTCTGAGGTTATCCGCGCCTCTCGAATTGTCCGCTCCCGCCTTATCTGCTCGTCCAGCTCAGGCAGTCTGTAGCCTTTCGGAATCCTCCATTTTCTGACTGCGCCTTCCTCTAGAGTGATAACCGCTTCTGCTCCTCTTCCTATCTCCATAACATGTCCTTCCTGGACCACGCTTCCATCAGGCCAATGCAGCCTGTGATCATCATGTCTCCTGCAGGCGCGGCTGCCACCGCTCCTTTCAGTGCGCCGGACCGCAGGAACGAGTCCCTCCGCGGGCCGGTGGCCAGAGTTGATCTCAATAGGTCAGGTACACATTCTATAAAAGCACCGTGGCCTCCGTCGTCGAATATATCAGAGTTGTTCAGGGTTCCATCGCAGAGCCCTGAAACAAAGTGCCGAAGCTTCTCTGGATCTAGCTGGGACGTGTGGTGCTCGAAGAGCGCTGTTATCCTTCCTTCGAAGAGTATCGCAGCTACGGTGTGTCCGTTGCCGAAGTTCAAAATCAGCCCGGGATCAACGAAACAAGGGTCCGTGGCTGCACCGAATAAGGCAGCAGGCCCTGTGTCCATAAGGATTGATTTGTATTCATGGTGTTCAAGATGCGCTTTTACCGCCAGCATTCTTGTCATGGCCACTGGTGGCTCCCTAAATGCGAAGTTCTCTATCCTGCCGCCCTCTCGGATGGCATCGGTCAGGTGCTCGAACCTGACCAACCGGTTTGACCTGTCAGGGGAGAAACCGTGGTCCTGAACTGCAACTGCAATCTCTTCCGGTAGGTCGAGATCGAAAAGCCCAAAAGCTTCCTTGAGGGCGGAGATGTCGATGTCTCCAGTGGAGATCCTCGCTGCACCGGCGGGCATCTCCACCTGGATGGTCACGCCCATTTGGGACACTCGATCCAGGTTATCGTTTATGGTGGCTGCGGCAGAGGGCGTCGCGTAGACCTTCAATCCTGCCTTCAGGTGCCTAATCACTGCTGTCGTAGAAGAGCCACCTCCCATGGTAGGTCCTTCAAGGAACACGTCTAAACCTTGAGACCTGGCCTGATCGATCCTTCCGGCCACTAACACGGTCGGGCTGGGCAGGACCATCTTAGTCGATCCTTCCAATGGTACGTCCTCTCTGTAAAGGAGGATGTCCTGAGTCCCTGCGCCGACGTCAACTGCTAAGAGCGGCATTGTATCGAACCTCTAGTTAGATACCTCATAGGTGCGGAAAAATCTTATCTCAATTGAACAAGAGTTCAGACGATGATAATCGACCTTTAACATCGACAATGTACTTTAACGCATCATTGCCTCAATGAGTAAGGGAGCGATGAGTTAATATCCTTCCTGTTGGCTTAATTAAGTTAACATTTGTGTCGATTTTTAAATGACACAGGCAAATATTATCATGAGAAACGATTTGGATATGGCCACATCACGGCGCAAGGAGCTTTTGGAGCTTATTGCGGCCGCGGCCGATGAAATTGCATCGATAGACAGCCGTTTACCGATTCTGTATAGTCAAGCCCTAGAGACAGATCTCCTCCAGAGCGAAGAAAAAGCGCTAGCGCAAACATACTAGTGCATCATAACATTAATTTTGCAAATTAATATAATGCCTGTTTAGCTTTAATCTTGCATCATTCTTCGTGAATTTCCATCTTACAGTAGAGGGTTTCGATTTAGTGTTGGTTAATGAAGCCTTAAATTCTTGCGTTAATATTTTCAATCTTTATAGTGGTTTTTTAGCATATTTCACCCCTAAATTGGCTTATTAGATTTCAATTTACCTTGTTGTTTCTAATTTTTGCGCTTTTTTAGAGAGCTTCCGCTAGGCTGTTTGTTTATGCACTAAATATTTCAACTGTTCCAGGTTGTAAACGACCGAATTCATCATGAATTTTACTCCAGCTCTTGCGACAGTTGTTACATAAACATGTGCTCCCTTATGCCCCCGCTTCATAACAGCGAAGCATCTTTCGATGTGCGATCGCGTTTTACTGATTCTCTTATTCCTCAGAAGATCTATGATTCCAAGCTTGTGACCTCTTGTAGCTTTTTTCATGGCTGCATCATATCCTCGAGTTTTTGCACCATCATATCCCTTATCGGCGTAACGTGGTAGCCCTTCAATTCCAAGATCTACCTGACTATCGTGTACAGAAGCAGTTGTAGTCTCAAAATATCTGATAAGGTGGTAATTGGTATCGATTGAGATATGACCTTTATATCCGAAAAAGGATTTGACACCCTTTTTTGCCCAACTTCCCTCATTTATTGGCTCTTCTTCGAGTCTCTGTGGTTTGGCCTTGTCATCAATAATATTATTTGAAATACCAATTAGCTCTTTATCAAACTCCTGATTCAGGCTCGTACTGGTGGCTTCGGAATCTTGACCTTCCTTTTTGTCCCCGCCTTGCTCGTCTTTCTTGTTCCTCTTCCGACCTGGGTCCGAAGTTATGAAGGTTGCATCCTGGATAGTGCCATTCTTTACAGTAAACCCCATCTCATCGAGCTGCCTTTGAAGCTCATTCCAAAGATCATCGTATACGTCGCACTTAATCAAACGTTCACGGAATAGCCAAACTGTGCTGAAATCAGGAATTACTTCAGTGGTGCCAAGGAAAATACGAAAAGAGATCCTATCCGCAACCTGTCGCTCCAGTTCTGGATCTGTTAGACCAAACCAATGCTGAATTACGAGAGCTTTCACCATAATCACGATGTCAATGTTCGGACGACCTCCGCGGCTAGTTTTATTTTTGTATATCAATGGTTCCAAAAATCTGAAACGCTCCCAATTGATCAACGATCCGATCTCGGATAGATCATCTCCGAGGGCTTTTACTCGAGCATATTCTGCTCGAATGGCAAAATCAATGAGAGTCCTCATGCATTATATTATAGTATTAATAGTATATAAGTATTTCGATTGATTAGTTTTTCGAAACTCTCAGTAGTTTTTTTTGCGTTACGTTCTTGTGCCACACCGAAGCCTCTTTGGTTAAAGTATCGATGTCTCCAATCCGACGATCGAGGCATTGCTTCGATAGGGCTGAGAGTTCTATCTCAGCCATGTTGAGCCAGCTACCTTTCTTTGGCGTATAATAATATTCGAACTCCTTAGCCAGCTCAAACGCCTCTTCAGGCGCAAAAGCATTATAAAATGAGCCTGAAGTATGCGTATTGAGATTATCCTGGACCAGTCGAATGGATTCTACATTCGGATATTGCTGGGTAAGTTCTTTCATGAAATGGGCATAGTCCACCCTTGTTCTGTGCTCCATGACACGAATCATTCTTTTTCCTGCATGAAGGTCAAAGGCAATAAGGATGCAACATGTCCCGTTACGGACGTATTCATAATGCACCTTCTTCGGACTGCCTGGTTTCATGGGTATAGGCACTAAGACATCGCCTATCAGTTGGCATGGCCTCTCGTCGAAACAAACCACAGGATGCCTCGGATCATATGGTTGCTCGTACAGAGTTAATACATTTTCCATGTTCCAGATATATTCGCTCGTCATGCTCCCTATGCACCATCGCTGTTTGAGCCATGGCTTTATTTCATTTTTTTTAACGCTCTGCAAACGCTCATTCCTGAGATCGAGTCCACTTCCCCCAGCTCAACAAGCTTGTCGGCCAATAGATTCAGCGTCCATCTCGATCTGCCTTCAGGCGGATCTGAGCAAGCAATGCCGGTCAGTTTAGCCTCAACTCGTGCATCTATCTTCGGAGGCGCTCCACTGCGAGATCTTTCATTCAATGCAGATTCCAGGCCACCCTCGAAATATCTCTTTCTTATCCTCACTATTGTCGTTCTGCTCGCCTTCAATGCATCAATGATCTCCGCATCGGATTGCCCTCCATCGGCCAGGAGCAGTATTCTTGCGCGAGTTAAACTCCTTGCAGACGACTTCCCACGACGGATGTACTGGTTCAACTCTTCTCGTTCTTTCTCTTCCAGTTTCACACAGAATATTGTTTTTCTTGCCACGATCTATATTCTAGACCTTTTATAAGATTTAAAACTTGCGTTATGGTGCACTAGCGCCACATTTTAGAGCTGATGTTCATTGATAGCAGCTTTGCTTATCGATCAAGGAGAGAGCTTATAAACGTCAAGGGCTAAGCGCGGGTGGCAGTTCTTGAAATGAATCGCCTTGTCAAAAGCCCACATGATAAATTCCTGTGGATCTTGCTGAAGCCAAAGAAGAAACCACCATATAACCACCGCGATCGAATTCTCTGGATCTCGGCCCAGAAAGGCTGCTCTATAACTCGTACTGAGCTTCGCCGGTTGATGGAAATCAAACTAGAAAATATGGAGCGCATATTGGGTGAGTTGGAGAAGGAAGGCAGGATTGAGAGGACCGTTGGCAAAAATGGCGAATTGATATCGCTGAAGGAATGATAAGGAGGGAGGCAAAAGTCAACGATGAAGCAATAAGAAGGACGCACGACTTTTGCCTAGATTTGCATTCGACATTCAACGTATAAGTATATGTGGTATTTCGGCAACTTATTTTCATAAAGTTTAGAAATTAATTTGATGCCCTATGAGCCAGGATCTTCTGAGATTCATCGTTGCAAGTGGAGCGCCTACATCGAATGAAAAACCCTAAATATCTCTCATCTATCTGAGTTATTGAGTTATTCCTAAAATCTTCGTAAATAGAGACTAGTATCGGCATAATAGCATGATAATCGACGTAATAATCGCTAGCACCTCTAGATTCCAGAAGTACGGGCCCGTGGCCAGACCCGAGGATGCCATAGACCTCTCCGGCCAGGTCATCCTGGACAAGATCAAGGCAGCCGGATACGACACGTCCTATAGCCTCCTGCCGGATGGCATCGAGCCCATCCGTAACGCAGTCCAGAGCAGCAGCGCTGATGCCATTGTGATCTGCGGAGGAACGGGCCTCACCCACCTGGACCTTACATTGGAGGCGGTGGAGCCGCTGTTCGAAAAGGAGATTCCTGGTTTTGGAGAGATCTTCCGGCTAAAAAGCCTTGATGAGGTCGGCACCAGGGCCATACTCACCAGAGCCTCAGCAGGCGTCCATCGCGGAAGACCAATATTCTGCCTTCCCGGATCTCCAAACGCTGCACGGCTGGGTATTGAGCTGATCCTGGCCGAGATCGAGCATATACTCAAGCACATCTCCGAGTAAAATTAAAATAATAATAAACGTATTAATATATATCGAGCCACAGTATCTTTATATCATTAGCTCGCTGTTAATTAGTGTATTGTCACGGAGAGGATAGCCATGGAGACCGCCATTCCAGTTCGGGATGTAATGACCCGTCCA
This sequence comes from Methanotrichaceae archaeon, assembly GCA_963754945.1. Classification (GTDB taxonomy): domain Archaea; phylum Halobacteriota; class Methanosarcinia; order Methanotrichales; family Methanotrichaceae; genus Fen-7. The sequence goes on along the minus strand of CAVWIG010000028.1, from coordinate 38,010 downwards.
GTAATCACAGCCGATGCCGATATCGACGTCTTGACAGCCGCCAAACGAATGGCCTCAGCGAACGTGGGCTGCCTGATAGTAGTCTCTGGAGAAAAGCCCATAGGCATACTCACAGAAAGGGATCTGGTCAAGAAGATAGTGGCCAAGGCTGCAGATCCCCAGGCGGTTAAGGTAGGAGATGTCATGAGTTCGCCATTGGTAACGATTTCTCCAGAGGCCAGCCTGCGCGATGCTGCCTCTTTGATGCTCAAATCCTGTGTAAAGAGGCTCCCCGTGACCTCAAATGAAAGGCTCGAAGGGATAATAACGGACACCGACCTTGTATCCGGGTCCGCTCTCGGCCTTAGCGATGTCCTAAGCGATCTTTTAGAGATGCACAGAGAGAGCATCCACTTCCAGGAGGCCAGGGGAGTTGTACGCGGAATTTGCGAAGTATGCGGCCAACTCTCAGACACCCTGGAGAGCGTGAACGGAGAGCTGCTCTGCTGGAGCTGCAGGGACGGCAACAAATAGTTATAGTGGTTGCTGGACAGGTGGAGTTGATTATGCTAGTAGAAGATATTATGTCCAGAGATCCTCTTTACGTAGAGGATTCAACTTTTCTGACCAATGCACGTCAGCTGATTAGGGATAACCATGTTCGAGGCTTGCCTGTGGTAGACGGCCAGAAGCGTGTCATAGGCATTGTTACCACCCAGGATATGCTGAGGGTAACATCGACCAGGTCTAATGTCACTGTATCAGGGTTCACTGTTAGCGTGCCCTTGGTAACTGGAGACACGAACGTGATGGACGCCGCCAAGCTCATGCTGCCCCAGAATAGCATTATACTTCCGGTGGTCCAATCCCAGGAGAACCCAGTCCTGATGGGAGTTATAAGCATCATAGATATTTTTGGAAATATCAATCCAGTTAAGGTGCCGGACAGAGCCATCTCGGAGATAATGAGCACTAAGGTGGTTACCGCTACTCCAGATGAGCCCATGACCAAGGCCTGGGACAAGATGCTGGAATCGGACTTCACCGGTCTACCTGTTGTGAACGACAAAGGCGAGCCAATTGGTATGATAACCAGGTTCGATATACTTAAACGAGGATGGGCAAGGATCGGCAAGGAAGATGGAGCCAAGATCAGAGAGGCTCCCCATCTCCACGTGGACAAGCTGATGAGCACCCCAATATTCAGCTTAACGCCGGAGGATAGCTTGCACAGTGCCATAGAGATGATGCTAAAGCAGGACATCGGCAGGATATCGATCGTAGACCATGGAAAGCTCGTGGGTATAGTCGATAGATACGATCTGATCAGAAGTTACCTTGGTGAGAGAAAATGAAAAGAGGGCCAGGAACAGGGAAGGATGTAACCAGAATTCCACAGAAAGAGAACAGAATGCCCATATCCTCCGGTTACGGAGAAAGGGGACCGCAGTTTGATTCCAGACAGACAAAGCGCACGGGTGAGGTGCTCAGCATTGCCACCTCGGAAGTCGTAACGGTTCCGCCTACTACGACCATCATGGGCGCCATAAAGACCATGACCCACTACGGGTTCTCCAGGCTGCCCATAACCGACGCAGGGACTAACCGTCTGACAGGGTTTGTCACGAGCGTAGACATAGTGGACTTCCTGGGCGGGGGTCTCCGACACAACCTCCTGACGGAGAAGCACAAGGGAAACATATTCACGGCCATAAATGCCGACATCAGCGACATAATGAGCACTAAATTGACCTATATCAGCGACAAATCATCTATCAATGATGCTCTAAAACTGATGTACGAGAAGAACGTAGGCGGATTGCCCATCGTCGACGAAGATGCCAGGATTAAGGCCATAGTCACTGAAGAGGACTTCACGAGAATGGCAGCAAGCCAGGAGACTGGTATTTCTGTTGAGGCCTACATGAGTGAGAACGTTGTCATAGCTCCGGCCACGACAGCCATCGAGAAGATGACCCGAATGATCATTCAGAAGGGCTTTCGAAGGATGCCGGTTGTCCAGGATGGAGTCCTGATAGGATTGGTGACCGCTTCAGACATAATGAAGTACATGGGCAGCGGAGAGGCCTTCGAAAAGGTGGTCACAGGAGATATCAGCGAGGTTATGGCCCAGCCCATAAAGGCGCTGATCAAGAAAGACCTGGTCAGCACTGAGAGAAAGGTCGACCTGGGAGCGGCTGCCAGGAAGATGGTCGACAACAGAATAGGGTGCCTGCCGGTAATGGACAAGGGATCGCTGGTGGGAATTCTGACCGAAAGGGACTTTGTCAGGGCCCTGGCAGAGAACAAGGGGATCTTGCCATGATGATAAAGAACGTAAAGGACTACATGAGGTCACCCGTCTACGTCATTGAGAGAAACGAGCCCATCCAGAGGGCCAGAAACCTGATGTTCAAGTATGATGTAGGCAGGCTGCCGGTTATGGACAATGGAAAGCTGGTAGGCATTGTGACCAAGTACGATATAACCAACCGGCTGTGTCAGGCTGCACCCGAGTGGCGCAGGCGACCCATTGACCTGGTCCCCATCCACCTGGTCATGACTGAGAGTCCGGTAACAATCTACCCTGATGCCACCATGACCCAGGCAGCAGTCTTGATGATGGAGAACGAGGTCAGTGGCCTGCCTGTCGAGAAGGATGGGGAGATTACAGGGATGATCAGCTCCAGGGACATGTTGAGGTACTTCTCGGAACAGGACGTAAAGGCCAGGGTGGGAGATATAATGTCCACGAACCTGGTCAGCGTTCACAGGCACCATACAATATCCCACGTTCTGGAGCAGATGAATCTCCAGGGAGTCGGAAGGGCGCTCGTTTACGAGGACAATCAGGCACCTGTGGGAATCATCACTCGCTCCGGCCTGACCTTTTCCAACATGATGGGTCCCAATGACGAGATGGAGACGAAGGACATCAAGATGACCAGGAAGGACAGCAGCGCGGGTAGGAAGCAGTACCGGTACGTAAAGGAGATGCCTCTAGTGGCCGAGGACATAATGAACTCGCCGATCATGAGCACAAGTGCCGAGATGAAAGCGGTGGATGTGGCTAAGATCCTGGCGGACAAGCACATATGCGGAATGCCGGTGCTGGAGAACGACAACATAGTGGGCTTCTTCTCCTCAGACGAGATAGTCGCCGAGATAGGGAGATGGTGAACTATGCAGATAAAGGACATAATGACCGAGCCGGTGACCATTGACAAGTCGGAGAGGTTGGGCCACGCTCATGACCAAATGGAGAAGTATGGTCTACGTAGATTGCTGGTTACCAACAACGGCAAGCTGGGCGGGATAATCACAATGCGGCAGATTGCCCGGGTCCTCGGTACTAGGAAGAGCCTGGGGATGCCGGCATCGTCTCTGCACGTAGCAGCCGCTACCCTGGACGCGGTCATAAAAGTACTTCCAGAGATGGAGGTAGAGGATGCAATGGGTCTTCTTCAGAAGACTTCGGTCCTAGTGGCAATGGACGGGGATAAGATCCTGGGTTGGGTACGGCCCAGAGAGGTGTTGGGCACGGTGAACATCGCTGGTAAGGCGAGCGATGCCATGAGGTTTCCCCTTTTTGTAAACCCCAACGATCGGCTAGTCCATGCTCGAAGGATGATGCTGGACAGAGACGTTGGAAGGCTTCCTGTGGTAGACTGTGCCAGGCTCGTGGGCATTCTCACTGAGCGTGATGTAACCAAGTCTTTAAGGGCGTTTCGAGATCTGAACGCAACAGCCAGCAAACAGCATGCCCGAATAAGCAACCTTCTCGTCTCCGACGTGATGACTCGGGATGTGAAGAGCATTCACGCCGACATGCCATTGGATGAAGTAAAGAAGATATTACTTACGGAGAACCGGGGAGGCCTCCCTGTCCTGAACCAGAAGGAAGAGCTGGTGGGGATGATCACCAGGCGATCTCTCATCGACTACCTTGTAAGAACCAGATGAATCTACAGAGAATAGCCGATAAGCTTGGAATAAACCTCAAAAAGCTGGAAAGCCTGCAGGAGAACATAATAAGAAGGTCGAGCTGGCCCGAGCCGCGGCTGCAGAGGTTTGAAAAGGCCTCTTCCGGGATCGAGGCCGGCACGGCCATCTTCGACAACGGCGACATCGTCTACGGATACCCCAAGATCAAAAGGGCCCTGATGCTAAAGGCCGCCATAAAAAGATATTTTTCAGACCGCGTTGCTGTCGAGGAGAAAATGAACGGCTACAACGTCCGAGTTGCCAGCATAGACGGCGATGTAGTGGCCCTGACCAGGGGCGGGTTCATCTGTCCCTACTCCACAGAAGTCGCATCGAGGCTTATACAGGGAGAGGTCTTTAATGATCACCCTGAGCTGGTCCTGTGTGGCGAGATGGTGGGACCGGAGAATCCTTATGTGCCCAAGGATATTTACCCTACGGACTCCATTGATTTTTATCTCTTCGATCTATCGCGCAAGAACTGGCGGGGAACTTTAGGCGTTCACAAAACTCACGAGTTCGCCGAGGAGCACGGCTTGCGGGCGACTCCAATGCTTGGCGAGTTCCGAACGGATAGGGCCTACGATGAGATCGTCGGGATTGTGGAACGATTGGGAAAGAAAGGCCATGAAGGTGTAGTCATGAAGGATCCGGAGAACAAGGCTATGCCTGTGAAGTACACCTGCTCTGAGAGCAACTGCGGCGACCTGGAGGTGGCCTTCAGGTACTACAACGATTACGCTCTGGACTTCTTTGTCTCCCGAGCTGTCCGGGAGGGGTTCCAGTCTGCGGAATTGAACGAGTCTGAGGAGGAGCGCAGGGCCAGGGCTCTGCGGATCGGCGAGAGCATACTTCTTCCCCTTGTGGATACCGTTAAGAGGAAGATGAGCGGAGAGCAGATAGTCCAGCAGGTACAGATCAGGGTGAAGAACATCCAGACGGCCCGGGATTTCGAGTATCACCTGCGCAGGAGCGGCATGAAGGCCATCTTCGATCAGCCCGAGCCGGATGACGATGGCGGCTACTTGGTCAGGATCACCAAGCTGGTCATGAGCACCAACGATAAGACGCAGGCTCTTATCGAGGGAGAGATGTGGTAATAATAAGGTGTTGGTCGGCGGTTTATGAGCGAGACTTGCGATATAGAGATGGAAGGGCACCTGATAGATTCACTGATATTGACCAAGGCCCTTGACAAAATAATGGACATGGGCGGCGAGTTCGAGATCAAGACTTTCAAGATCGGCGAGAAGAAAAATGATACGAGCTATGTCCAGATAACGGTTATGGGCAGGGACGCACCTCACCTAGACCAGATCCTCCTGGAGCTTCACCCTCTAGGGGCAAGGCTGGTAGAGATAGAGAATGCAAAGATTGGGGTAGCGCCGAGCGATATTGTAGTTCCCAAGGGATTTTACTCGACCACCAACCATCTAACTTACGTGCGTTATAACGGCTCCTGGGTAGAGGTACAGAACAACCGTATGGATTGCCTCATAGTGCTGGAGGACGGTCGGGCCATATGTACCCCTCTCCGTCACATCAAGAAAGGAGATCGAGTTGTGGTCGGCACCTCGGGAGTCAAAGTTGTTCCTCCTGAGCGACCCAGACAGAAAACTTTCTTCAGCTTCATGTCCAATGAGGTCTCGTCCGAGCGGCCCAGCGGCGAGATCGTCAAGCAGCTAGCCGACGAGATCATCACCACCAAGCGTGCTGGCGGAAAAATTGCAGCTGTATGCGGGCCTGCAGTGGTACACACCGGTGCTGCGCCATCCTTGGCCAAACTTATCCGGGACGGCTATATAGATGTACTACTTGCTGGCAATGCCATTGCTGTCCACGATATAGAGCGCCAGCTCTTTGGCACCAGCCTGGGGATGAACTGTGCTGGTAACGCCACCTCTGGAGGGCATCGAAACCACCTTTATGCCATAAATGAGATCATGGCCAGCGGTTCGATCAGGAGCGCCATAAACGAGGGAAAGCTGAGAGGCGGGATCATCTATGAGTGCATCAAGAAAGGCATTCCTTTCATCCTGGCCGGGTCAATCAGAGACGATGGCCCTCTGCCAGAAGTGATAACGGATACCATAAATGCCAAGGATGCCATGGAAAAAGCTCTTCGTGGCGTGGACATGACCATAATGATGTGCACCATGCTTCACTCCATTGCTGTAGGCAATCTGCTGCCGTCCTCCGTCAAAACCATATGCATAGACATCAATCCATCGACGGTTACCAAGCTAATGGACAGGGGAACCGCTCAAGCCATTGGCCTTGTTACTGACATCGGCATCTTCCTGCCCAGGCTAGTGGAGGAGATTGAGAAGCAGGAGAGGCAAGGAGTCGCGGTTAGCTGCGTCGATCGCAACTCTTAAATTTATGCAGCGTTGGTTGGTCTGATTGCGCCGCCGTGGCTTAGCCCGGTCAAAGCGGCTGATTCGTAAGACTTCGCGTCCGATAGATCAGCAGTTCATGGGTTCGAATCCCATCGGCGGCTTAAATCTCACAGATCCGTAATCATTTTTAGGATTCAGCGCGAGTTCTAAAGGACTTGGCCATTGGCAATTCGCTTGCGCTCCGTTCGGAGTTTATAAGCTTTAAATACCCATGCTTTATATACCCCTTCTTTATAAAGGCTTGAGTGGAGACGCGCGAGTATGGAGTCCACAATAAATATAGAGAACGTTGTCGCATCCACAAAGCTGGCTGACGAGTTCGATCTTATCAAAATTGAAGCTGAGCTTGAGGGTGCTGAGTACAACAAGGAGAAGTTCCCTGGTCTCGTTTACAGGGTCAAGTCGCCCAGGGCAGCTTTTCTGATCTTCACCTCCGGCAAGGTAGTGTGCACGGGGGCGAAGAACGTCGAGGACGTCAGGACCGTGATAACAAACATGGCCAAGACCCTGAAGTCCATCGGCTTCGACAAGATCGACCTGAACCCTGAGATCCACGTTCAGAACATTGTGGCCAGCGCTGATCTCAAGACAGACTTGAACCTAAATGCCATTGCTCTAGGCCTTGGCCTGGAGAACATCGAGTACGAGCCAGAGCAGTTTCCCGGACTGGTTTACAGGATTAAGCAGCCCAAGGTGGTAGTGCTGATATTCAGCTCCGGAAAGTTAGTGGTGACGGGCGGCAAGTCCCCAGCGGAGTGCGAGGAGGGCGTGAAGATCGTCCGCCAGCAGCTAGAGAATATGGGGCTACTCTGATTTTCATTTTTTATCAAATCGAGAAATTTGATCCCTGTTTATTTCTGAATTTCCTATTTAGAACGACGGTTAGATAAAATGTCGGTCGATCGGGATATAATCACAAAAGAAATTCAGCGTGTTGCGCAAGAGGAGAAAGTAAATACACTGACTCGCTCAGAATTCTTTGCAGAGACGGGAATCTCTCAATGGCAATTATATCAGATATTTGATAGCTGGCGCGAAGCCTGCAAAGAGTCGGGATTAGAACCAAATTATCAAATATTCCAATTGAAGCTGACGACTTATTTGAAGAAATGCATCGTGTTTTCCTGAACTTTGATGGCATATGCACAAGAACAAAATTCGGCAAGTTATCCAAGTATAGCGTTGATACTTACAAGAAGCGTTTTGGGAATTGGCAGGAGAATCTGTTCGTATTCCGCTGTTGGCTTGAACAAAAGAAGATCGCATTTCCATTCATTGATGTATTGCCAACTGACTCAACCAACAAGCTCACACATCGTGAGGAGCATCATGAACAACCACCAAATGAACTTCAGTATCATTGGAGAAGTACTGGCGGAACTGCCTATGGCTCATTCTTAAACTTCCGAGGTTTGCAGCACTCACCACTCAATGAGCTAGGCGTTGTATTTCTTTTTGGCATGGTTTGTCATGAGCTTGGCTTTGCAGTTGAAGCCATAAGGCCTGCTTACCCAGATTGTGAGGCTAAACGTCTTGTCGATAAGAAACAAGACAAATGGGAAAGGGTGCGTATCGTGTTTGAATTCAGGTCGAGTTCTTTCAAGGCACACGGACATAAACCAGATTTATGCGACGTTATTGTTTGCTGGGAGCATGACTGGCCAGAGTGTCCACTGGAAGTAATTGAACTGAAATCCGCGATAAAATCCCTAACAGCAATAACCGATAAGCTCTGACACTCGTTTCCAAGACGTTCTTGTGATTTCCTACACAGTCAAGCTCTTCTGCTCTCCGCTCCTATCCCCTCCGCTTCTGTTTCCCGAATCTAGTTCATTTCATCCTATAATCACAACGTGCTCGGCCCGGTCCCACTCCACCTCCGTCGGGACTTAGGTGGCGGCATAATTCTACCCACTGACTCAAGAGTGGGCAATTCAGGAGATCAAGCATCTTGAAGACACCAAGAGAGCAGATAAATAAGCACTCTCTATCGATTATTATGAGCTTGGCGAGAGCAGAAGATCCTTCGCAACTACCCAGGCTTCCTGAAGATCCATGCGCTTTTTGGGGAGACTGGCTTAGATCGGGATTTCACACAGGGCTCCAACGTAGTAGCCGAGCGAATCAAAGGCTGAACTACTTGCGATATCCTAAGCCAGAACTTCTTTCTGTTTAATCCTCTAAAAGGGCTGTCGCCGCCCAGCTCGACTTGCCGGTTTGGGAACGGAAACTATTTCAAATTCGAAGTAGTTAAATAACTAACGAGTGAAGGAATTTGCTAATGGCTGACAACAAGCGGATTCGAAAGAGTAAAAGTACGTCGACAATCGACCCCGAGAGGGAGGCCAACTTTTCTAAAGAGCTCATTGAAGATAAGATGTTTCTTTTGGCTTCTATTGTGGAGTCCTCAGATGATGCTATCATCACAAAAACCTCCAAAGGCATCATCACTTCTTGGAACAGTGGAGCAGAGAGAATTTATGGTTTTCCAGCCGAAGAGGTCCTCGGCAAACCTATATCAATTTTAATTCCACCAGGCTACAACGATGATGTGCCCGAAATCCTGGAACGCATCAAGCGGGGAGAGGGCATCCATCATTATGAGACGATAAGAAAGAGAAAAGACGGCAAAATCATCCATGTGTCTGTCAGCATCTCCCCCGTCAAGGATAAAGCGGGTCTGATAATCGGGGCTTCCACCATCGCCCGAGACATCACAGCAGAGGTTATCGCCAGAAAGCAGGCAGAGGAGAAATTGGGTGCCGCTTCTCAATACGCACGAAGCCTGATCGAGTCTTCACTGGACCCTCTGGTTACCATCAGTGCCGATGGAAAGGTCACTGACGTCAATGAGGCCACGATCAAGGTCACCGGTGTTCCCAGAGGGCAGCTGATCGGCACGGATTTCTCCAACTATTTCACAGAGCCGGAAAAGGCCAGGGAAGGCTATCAGCAGGTCTTTGCCAAAGGCTTTGTCACTGATTATCCACTGACCATACGTCACAAGGACGGCCGTCTCACAGATGTTCTCTACAACGCAAGCGTCTATAAAGACACTAGCGGAAATGTCCTAGGCGTATTTGCTGCAGCTCGGGATGTGACTGCGCAAAAGCAGGCTTCCCAATATGCACGAAGCTTGATCGAGTCTTCCCTTGACCCTCTGGTTACCATCAGCCCAGATGGAAAAGTCACTGACGTTAACGAGGCTACAATCAAGGTCACTGGTGTTCCCAGAGAACAGCTGATAGGAACGGACTTTTCCAACTATTTCACAGAGCCGGAAAAGGCCAGGGAAGGCTACCAGCAGGTCTTTGCCAAAGGCTTCGTCACAGACTATCCATTAACGATAAGACACAGGGACGGGAGGCTCACTGACGTCCTATACAACGCCAGTGTATACAAAGATGCTCGCGGCAACGTCCTCGGTGTATTCGCTGCAGCCCGGGATGTGACTGCGCAAAAGCAGGCTTCCCAATACGCACGAAGCTTGATCGAGTCTTCCCTTGACCCTCTGGTTACCATCAGCCCAGATGGAAAGGTCACTGACGTTAACGAGGCTACAATCAAGGTCACTGGTGTTCCCAGAGAACAGCTGATAGGAACGGACTTTTCCAACTATTTCACAGAGCCGGAAAAGGCCAGGGAAGGCTACCAGCAGGTCTTTGCCAAAGGCTTCGTCACTGATTATCCATTAACGATAAGACACAGGGACGGAAGGCTCACTGACGTCCTATACAACGCCAGCGTCTACAAAGATGCTCGCGGCAACGTTCTCGGTGTATTCGCTGCAGCCCGGGATGTGACGGCGCGGAAGAGGGCCGAGGATGAACTGGCTGAGCAGCGCAGAAGAGAGTTGGATAGGTTGGCCGAACTTGAGAAATTCCAGAAGTTAACCGTGGGCCGCGAGCTCAAGATGGTAGAATTGAAAAAGGAGATTGAGGAGCTGAAAAGAGAGAATGTGGATCTTAAGGGGAGGTTGGTTTAATAGGCACTACCGCGCGTGAGCAAGGAGAACCCCTCACCGAACCAGGGAACTTGCGTGAACGTCTCGAAACGCTCGAAGATACACAGCGTGCCACCTTAAACATCCTGGAGGACTTCGATGCGGAAAAGGCAAAGCTCCAAATGCTACAGCGAGCCACGATAAATGTACTGGAAGACTTCGATGAAGAGCGCAGGAACTCTCAGCTAATTCAAAAGGCCACCTTGAACCTCCTGGAAGATATGGATGAGGAGCGGAATAGATTAGGTGATACCCAGCGAGCCCTCCTGAACATGCTTGAAGACATTGAGGTGGAGCGAATAAAAGTCGAGGGTGCAAAATCACTCATTGAATCGGCCAATAAAGAGCTAGAGGCCTTTTCCTACTCAGTCTCCCATGATCTGCGTGCCCCTTTGCGTGCGATCAGTGGATTCTCGCAGGCTGTGATGGAAGACTACGCACCGCGGCTTGACGACGAGGGTAAGCGGTATCTAGGACTAATCCAGGAAAATGCTCATCGGATGGGCCGACTCATCGATGACTTGCTGACCTTCTCGCGGCTCGGTCGCCAGCAGATGACAGAATCAGAGATCGATATGGAGGCTCTGGCCAAGTCAGTGTTTGATGAGCTTTCAGCCCAAGATCCTGACCGCAAAATCAAGTTTACGATTCACTCTGCCCCTCCAGTATATGGAGATGCCTCAATGATACGCCAGGTAATTACGAACCTGCTCTCCAATGCCATCAAGTTCACGAGAACAAGGGAGGAAGCACTCATCGAGTTCGGCCATTTGTCGGAAATGGAAGGGGGCGCTTACTACATCAGGGATAACGGAGTAGGTTTCGACATGCAGTATGTAGGCAAACTCTTTGGAGTTTTTCAGAGGCTTCACTCGATCTCGGAGTTTGAAGGCACCGGCGTAGGACTTGCACTGGTCAACCGAATTATCGCTCGCCACGGGGGCCGGGCGTGGGCGGAGGGTAAAGTAAATCAGGGAGCAACTCTCTATTTTACATTACCTCAGAGGCAATGAAAATGAGCGACTTCAGAGAATTTGAGATCCTAATAGTAGAGGATGATCCAAACGACGCAGAACTCATAACAAGGGCTCTCAAGAAGCATAACTTGGCCAACAAGCTTGTCCTTTTGAAAGACGGCGCAGAAGCGCTGGACTTCTTGTTCGGACAGGGCAGCTTTGCCCAAATGGACGACGGTAAACCTAGGGTCATATTATTGGACTTAAAACTCCCCAAAGTAAATGGCATAGAAGTTTTGCGCAAGATAAAGTCTGAAGAGCGAACTAAGAAAATACCAGTCGTCATTTTGACTTCCTCCAGGGAGGACCGGGATCTCAAAGACGCTTACGACCTGGGCGTCAATAGCTACGTGACCAAGCCAATCCAATTTGATGAGTTTGCTAAAGTCGTGTCCGATCTTGGGATGTACTGGTTACTGTTGAATAAATCGCTTCCTTAAGCGATGTTAACTCAGATCGGTGCGGGAAAACTGCCTACGATGAACGGACGAATAAGCATATTAATTCTGGAAGATAACCCTTCCGACTTCGAATTAACGAAGCTTGAACTACGAAGGGCCCGTCCCGATTACATTGTAGAATGGGCTAAGAACAAAGAAACCTTCCTTCAGGCCTTGGATAAATTCACCCCCGACCTGATTCTACTGGACTATTCTTTACCGGGTTTTGACGGATTGAGTGCACTGTCTTTAGCACGTCAACGGTTTCCTGACATTCCTGCGATTATCGTGTCCGGGGCTATTGGTGAGGAGGTTGCCATTGAAACACTGAAAGCCGGGGCTACCGACTACGTCCTGAAGCAGCGTTTGAACCGTCTCGGACCTGTGATTCACAGAGCTTTACAGGAGGCTGAGCAACTGACCGAACGCAAGCGGGCCGAGGAGGCGCTACACAAGGCAAAGGACGAGCTAGAGCTGAGAGTCGCTGAGAGGACCGCCGAGCTGGTGAAAGCCAAGGAAACAGCAGAGGCAGCAGTCGAGGCCAAGGCTGCCTTCCTGGCCAACATGTCCCACGAGCTCCGGACGCCCATGAACGCTGTCATCGGCATGACAAGCATCCTCCTGGAGGAAGACCTCACACCGGAGCAGAAAGAATACGTTGAGATTGCGAGGAACGGCGGCGAAGCCATGCTCGCCCTCATCAGCGATCTTCTTGACTTCTCTAGGGTAGAGAAGGAGAGGGTGTTGTTGGAACACCAACCTTTCAGCCTGAGGGCATTAGTTGAAGAATCCTTAGAACAGGTGTCGGTCCAGGCTAACAAAAAGGGCCTGAATCTGGCTCAAACCATCAAATACGGTGCCCCAGATGCATTCATAGGAGATCTAGGCAGGCTCAGGCAGGTTTTAATCAATTTGCTTTCCAACGCCGTCAAGTTCACCGATGAGGGCGAAGTATCCGTATCTATCTCCTCCAAGGCCATTGGAGAAAAAAAGCATCAGCTTCATTTCGCTATAAAGGATACGGGTATAGGCATACCCCAGGAGAAGATGGATCAGCTTTTTAAGCCTTTTAGCCAGGTCGAGACTACCATCAGCCGTAAACGCGATGGTGCTGGCCTAGGCCTTGCCATATGTAAAGGGCTCGTAGAACTCATGGGAGGAGAGATCTGGGTAGAGAGCGAGGTAGGCAAAGGTTCAACCTTCTATTTCACAATGGAGTCCGAGGTTGCCCAAGGTTTGCCTACTAGATCAGGGATTCCAGTCAGATCGGTCGAGAACCTGGCGGAACAACACCCATTGAGAATCCTGGTGGCTGAAGACAACCCCTCGAACCAGAAGGTTCTGGTAGAGATGCTGAAACGGATGGGTTACAGAGCGGATGCCGTAGCAGATGGTCGCGAGGTAATCGAGGCCCTGGATCGTAGGCCCTATGATCTGGTCTTCATGGACGTGAAGATGCCCGAGATGGACGGTCTTTTGGCTACTCAGGAGATACGCAGGCTCTGGCCTACTAATGGTCCGAAGATCATAGCGATCACAGCTTATGCCCTCGATGGAGACATGGAGAAGTGCCTCGAAGCAGGCATGGACGGTTACATTGCGAAGCCGGTGCAGAAGGTAGAGCTTGTCGACGTCCTGAAGAGGTGCGTACTCGGAGATCCAATAAGGAGAATGTAAAGAACTTTTGGTGACCTGTGGTTCCAGCTCAGGTGAAAACACAGAAGGAAGTAAGGGAAAGGAAAAATTTACCGGTAGTAATGCTCAATCAAGAGAATGATTCAATCATTGCTAGAGCACAAAGGGATTCTCATCACACAATCTCCATCTGGAATTATCGAAGAATTCAAATCAAATAATTTATATAAAAATTGGCCCGTTTGAGGCAGAATCAAACGCAATGAACAAATAGAGCACCTTACACTGGGGAGGCAGCGGCTCACAATCTACACACACGATGCAAGTGCGGCTGTTCCAGCCAGCTAATTTTTCCGCCCAAACCCATGATTTTAGTGCGCCCTTACAATCCAACTTTCTCCAGGGCGGCATTGGTTTCCTGTGTGCGATTCATTGCCATGAGCACCTTCCCCTTGCCTATGATCACATTTGCGTTCAGGGGGTCCGAAGCAATTACAGCATTGTAGGCGTCCAATGACTCTTGGTATCTGCCCAGGAAGTAGAGGGAGTTAGCCATGTTGATCCATCCAACTGATTGTGATGGGTCTAGTTTTACAGCGTTGGCGTACGAGGCGGCGGCCTGCTCATAATAACCAGCCAAGTAAAGCTTGTTGGCATTGTCCAGCCAGTAGCTAGCCGTTGCATTATTCGCTACCTGGTTGTAAACAGGATTGCGATTGGTGGCTGTGTAAGCCGATGGGTACAGGTTATCGCAGTTGTCGTAGTTCATGAAATAGTAGATTTCCGACCTCCACATTGACTGCTCTGTTTCCGACTGAGTGGGGTAGTTGCCCCAATAGTTTGGCCCACAATAATCACATGTTCCCGAGCTTCCGACCAAAGCTGATTTCATGAAGATAAAGGCTAAGGCAAAGATCAGCAATATCAACAATCCATGTTGTCCCCTCACATCCAACCTCCAAACACAAGTCCGACAAATCCATTAGTTTGTATCTCAGATACAATATATTGGTTGTGGTAAAAATGCCCACCAAAGTAATTAGTTGGTTGAACCGAAGAACTTGGAACCTAATCTTTTCGCACAATATCGGACTTATGATGTTTAGATCAATAGGACTCAAGGGTCGAGATTCTAATTCACGAGCTTAGCGTGGAGCCTCTAGATTGCTGAAAAAGGAGATTGAAGATTTACTAAATCGAAGTTGCATTCGTTGGCGCAGTTGCGTTCAGAGGGCTTGTTACATTCTGGGGAAGAGTCACGTTCATTGTCTTGGTAACATTCTTAGGCGCAGTTGCATTCAGAGGACTTGTTACATTCTGGAGCATAGTTGCGTTCACTGTCTTGGTAACATTCTTAGGCGCAGTTGTATTCAGAGGGTTTGTTACATTCTGGGGAAGAGTCACGTTCATTGTCTTGGTAACATTCTTAGGTGCAGTTGCATTCAGAGGACTTGTTACATTCTGGAGCATAGTTGCGTTCACTAGCTTGGTAACATTCTTAGTTACAGTTGCATTCAGAGGACTTGTTACATTCTGGAGCATAGTTGCGTTCACTGTCTTGGTCGCATTCTGAGGTAGAGTTGCGTTTAACTGTTTGGTTGCTACCTTCGGCTCGGTCAGATTTAGAGGTCTGGTTATATTCGTGATTTTCGTCTTGTTCAAACTAGTCACTGTTGGGATCTCCCCGCTGAAAAGGCCCTCCCCAACATTCGTCCCGGCTGTTGGAATCACTCCCGAAAAAAGGGCATTCGGCTGTCCTACAGAAGGAGACACTCCTGAAAAGCTTGCGTTGTTCTGCAATTTGGTGCTTTCTCCGGCAATCGTAAATCCCAAAACTAACATTGAGATCGAGATTACCGCCATACTTTTGAAAATAAATTGCGCATTAGACAACCTAATCACCTTATTGTCTTACCTTTCATCTGGGTTATTAAACATTTTCCTTTAATGGACTAAATTAAACTCGATATGGACAGAGGTCAAATTGCCTTTGTCGCCCAATCTCCTCAAAGTCTGACCTCTGCCCTATCCTGAAGGTATAGAGCTTCCTGCCGCACTTAACGCGTATAACGCTGTGCTTGACCTGGATAGTGCGCGTGGTTTATGATGCACACAGTTATGATGGTGTATGTCCGGTAAGTTCGTTGTACAGCGAAGAATGTCCTATACCCATTGAATCCATATCCTGATTCTTGTTAAACCAAGCATTTTGATAGTTCGGATTGATCTCTGTGGCTTTATTGTAAGCTTTGATGGCTGAATCTAAGTCACCTTCGATATCGTAGATCCTGCCTATGTTGTACCAGGGTTCTGCATACGATGAATTAATTTCTGTCGCCCTGCCAAATGACGCAAGAGCCTCGTCGTTTTTCCCCAACAGCCCGAGATCGGCGCCTCTATAGTTCCAAGCATACGCATTTAGCGGATCGATCTCGATGACCTTGTTGAAGGCTTGTAGGGAATCGTTGAATCTTTCTTGGTTGTAAAGAGTTAAAGCAACGTTAAACCACTCGGATTCATTTAGCTGAGTTACATTTATTTGCCCTAAAGCAGGGGCAGTGAATGCTACAATCAGCAGTAATAATAGTACTGGTATTAAACTCGAATTCATAGCCCTTCCTCCTATACACTCATAATCCGTTTCCACTCATAATCCGTCCATTATGAAATAGCTTGTGCAAGGCTCTCTCGCGTGCTTCATTATGTCCATCCAAATAAGCAGCCACAAACAAATACCCACACCAACGGGTCGCACCCTCTTGTTTGTGCATCGTATCGGGGGGAGAAGTAAGAAATTCAGTGCGTGAGTTCATTGCGCTATTTCATATTGCTGCTACCACACTTTCAGATCGATCCCCTCGATCCTGAGCCTCTTCCCTTCGGACTGTACCACAACACCTGAGTGCACCTTTTGCATCATACAGTGCTCCGGCAGAAACCGCACGGTTTCGCCCACTTCCGGCACCTCACCCCGGCTTACAACGCCTTCGAAACCTGCCACCATGCAAATTCCGATGTCACTCGGCGGCGGCGATCCGTCCAGTAGATGTACCGGGCCAACGATGTGTACCGTAGCGATGCCGTGGCTGAACTTGAGGACTTTGGCGAAGTGAGTTACAGGACAACCCAGTGGCCTGTACCTCATAAACTCTCCTCGATGAAGATCAACGGATCTGTCGAATGGATAGAGGTCTTCACGGCACGACGGCTCTTCCGGCAATGGTGCCAGCGCGAAGTCAGCCCGCAGGCCATCGATGACACCTACGATCTCCTCTTCCTTTTCCTGTACCGACAAAAGCCCCGCGATCTGCTCCTCCCGGCCCTTGAATTTCTCTTGCTGTAGCACCGGACACATGGAAATGCCTTCCGCGTTCACCAGCGCTGCTGCGAACTCTCGGCAGCTCCGTGAACCGCACTCACCACAGTTGTACCCCGGTAGGAGTTTCTCAATCTGTCTCATTTACTCCCCCTTGTACTCCATGAAGCCGTCAAGATGTCGCAAAACGCCGCGGTGGTGTTCCTTGGCCACGCGCAGCTCGCCAGTGCATAGCGTGCACACTCCCAACGGCGGGTTGTGCCGAAGGACCATCTCCCCGGAGATGTCAGACCAGCTTCTTATCAGGTCGGCCAGCTCTGCAGAGCCCTTTCCGGATAGGCCGTTGGCTTCGATGATCCTACACTTGGGGTTTGCCTCCAGGATGCGCTCCCTGAAGACCTCCCTTTCAGCCTGGGAGACCAGGTCACCCTTCGTGGTGACCACAACATCGGCAGTGGTGAGAAGAGGGCCAACTTTGAGGGGTGTGTTTGGGCCGGTGGTGACGTCTATTACACAAACTGCCAGGCAGCCGTCGGGATAGGGCGCGCAGCGGAGGCACAGGCCGGCAGTCTCGTTCAGCAGCACATCGGCATGCTGCTCCGCCGCCCAGTCCAACATCTCCTCCACGTTGTAGATAGCGTAATGGTCAGGGCACATGTCTCTTGATAAACCGACAGCTACAGGTACATCCAATCTTTTGAACCTCGTGTCGTCCTCGGTCCAAAGACAGTCGATCTTGACCAGCGCCGGCCTGACACCAACGCGCTTGAGGTCCCGGATGGCGTGCATGAGAACTGAAGTCTTGCCCGAGCCCGGAGTCCCTGCAGTCACAACCATCTTCATGCTACAACTACCTCTCCTTGCCTTATTGTCTCCCGGAGAGCGGTCAGCCAGCCGTCAACCTTCTCGATATCCAGGAAGACCCTGTGCTCCTGGTCGGTAGTGCTGATCACTTTTGTCATGGCGCCGTTCTTCATTACGATCCTGCGGGATGCCATCAGGGCCAGCATGGGGTCGTGAGTGACCACCACCACTATCTTGCCCTCGCCAGCCAAAAGGTGCATGGCCTCTTTCTTCTTTATACCGGCGTTCTCGATCTCGTCTATGAGCACAATTGGAGAGTCGCTTATGACAGCTATATCGGCCGTCATCAGCGCTCTCGACTGGCCGCCGCTCAGGATGGTGAGGGGATGCCCTGGGTTAATGGGCTCACCAGTCAGTGTATTGGCGAGCTCTACGACCTTGTTTGCCGTATCGCCGTTCTTTCCCCTGCTCTTTGCATGCATCCTCAGGAAATCCTCGACCGACATGTCCGCAAGGAAATGCATGTTCTGGGACAACTGGGCCACCAGCTTCTTTCTTGGATCAGTCCTAAGAGTTGGCTCAGGCTGCTGGCCGTTGATCAGTATCCTGCGGCCAGAAGGCGTATCTCCTTGGGCGAACTGCTCGATGTCCGCTATAAGCGTGCTCTTCCCCGATCCCGTCGGCCCTACTATTCCTATGATTTCTCCGCTTACGATCTCGACCTCGTTTACTGCATCAGCTCGTCCATCCTTATCAGCTCCGCCAATAATAGTCAAAATCAAGGGTTTCATGATCTGCTCTCCAAAAACTCTACAGCTTCCTCCCATCGGGAAACAACTGCGTCCGGCTGGAGCGCGTTCAGGGCAAAATCCTCTTTGACTCTGGACACCCCTCCGCCGGTTATGTTGAGAAGTATGATATCTTCAGGATTAACAGCGCCCGACTCCGCTGCCTCGGCCAAAGCCGCCACCGCTACGCTCGGAGCGTTCAGGATATCGATGCCTTCGGTATCCTCGAACAGAGACTTTGCCTTTGCGGCCTCCCGGTCGGTTATTCCGTAGACCTGGCCTCCGGTGGCCAGAAGGGCATCCTTGACACCTCCTGGAATATCGTAAGGCGGCTTTCTGTTGAAGAGCACGTCGTCGAACATCTCAGCACAGACGGCTGTCGGCTTTTGGCAGTTATAGGCATAGTATATCGGCGCGTTTGGAACGTTCTGGGCAAGGTGGAGCCTGGGAAGATTCGACCCGTAACGGCCATCCACGGATAGGCGCATGGCTGCTTCCCAGGCGGATATGCCTCCAGTGCCGCTTCCCACCGCCTGGAAGTAGTGATCAGGAATCCGCCCTATCTTCAGGGCAGCATCAAGCATGACAGTGCCTATCCCGTCCCTCCGGGCAATGTTGCGCGCTCCACCTTCGGGAAGGAAGCCGGGCCGGGACTGAACCTTCTCTGCTATGGATATGGCGTCGTAGTAATCCCCTTTAACGGAAAACAGGGTGACAGGGCCTTTCTCCACAGTTATCCACATTCTGGGCATCGCCTTTTCGGGCACAAACAGATTCAGCGGCTGCCTGGTCATCGAGGCCACCTCGGCAAAAGCTCTGGCCGTATTTCCGGCCGAGGCAACCACCATTGTGGAACCATCGCTGCGTTCTCTTTGCCGCTGCATTGTCGGGAGCGCTTCCAGTTCCTTGAAGCTGCAGGTCTTCATCCTTGCTCCTCTCTCTGGCCAGTAGCCACTAAAGTTGATGTAGAGTTGTTTCAGGCCAATGGCTGCGGCCAGTCCGCTGCTCCTGTAGGTAACACTGCCTTCCCACGCCTCGGACATTATCCATTTCACAGGAAGCCAATCGTAGAACCTCCAAATTCCAGGGAAAGGCTTTATCTCTAGCCGCTTGGCAACATAATCCGTCCGCAAAAGGGAGTTATCAGAGTGGCAGCTCAGGGCGTAGGGTGGCTGCACCGACCCATCGCTCACGCACCTGACCAGATATTCGCCCATAATGACATTTTCCGGCAATGAAGGATATAACATTTTCTGTTTTAGGCTAAATTTTGTCCGATTTGTACAAAAGCAGCTTTTAAAAAATACGATTGGCCCGAATAAACCGCAGAACAGATATTAATGCTTCGCCTTCTTTGGAGTAATTGAACCCAAAAGTAGAAGTATCTTGCAGTAATCAACCCAATAGTATGTCGAATGCGGACAGAGTAATGAGGGCGGCCTTCGATTCGGACGAGAGAATGAGAGAAGCTTTAAAGGAAGTCTTCTCCGATCTCGGCCTCAGTGCCAGGGAATTTTCCAAGGCTTCGGAGATACCTCAGTCGACCCTCTACAAGATCCTATCCGGTCATCGTGAGCCCAATATCACTACATTGAGGCAGATCGTCAAGACTATAAAACTGCTGGAAGGCTCCGACGGCAATTTCATAGCCATCATCGCCGCCCGGCCTGTCCTGGACAAGATCAGCGAAAAAAAGATGCGCATCGGGGACAAGATGCTCACTCTCCGGGAGTACTCAGCTACCACCATAGAAGAGGCCATCATCGCCGCCGTCAGGGCTGAGCGAGACGGAGCCTCTGCGCTAGTGTGCGCTCCAATCGTCAGCCCAACGGTTGAGAAGCTGCTCTCTATTCCGGTGGCCACCATAATACCGAAGGACAGCGTTATCCGTGCCATTGAGGTCGCCGCCAGGAAGATCGAGTGATCTTACGTCGTGGCTGGAGCCTTTATCAGATAACCTAAAAGTACAAACGAATTTCTCAAGAATCACGGTTCTGTATGGTGGTGGGCTGATGGACGTGGTCGGCAGGAATGGATCGGCAAATACTGCTAAAACTGTTACACCTATCGAATCGGTCGCGCGCCTTTTGATGCTGTGGTAGATTTGATCCGAAGATCGACGACAATTTCAGAAGTTTGGATTTGCGGTCATAAACGAGATACAGAGACGCTATTCATGGGGTTTGAGTAACTTTCACAGAAGAGATGCGACTCTGGCGGAGATCTCCTTGCTTCTGTCAATTCCCTTCCTCAATGCAGACAAAAAAGAGTCCCCAGAGTTCAGACTATCGACTATCGCCTCCGTTATTCCTCCTTTTGTGCTCATTCTCCTGATGTATTCCTCTTGTTCAGAACCGCAATAGGGCAAAACTCCTCTGGCCCAGATGTAGATCTCTCCGAAGTCGGGATACTCTCTTTCGATGATCCTCACCGCCTGGTCTGTGTCGAGACCCTTCCTTTCTGCCACCAGGAGAGCAGCAGGCAGGCACACTCCAGCAGTGAAGGCATGCATCGACTCCTCGTCTGAGAGTTCGTAGACCTCGAGACCTATGCGGGATAAAATATCAATAAGTATATCATTAGGTGGAAAGACTGCGACAATACCGCTTTTATTTTTTATCGTGTCAGGACCACTGGGCATTATTCTGAAAGCGTCAATGCCCAGCGCCTTCAAGAGCGATGCTTTTGGGACGCCAGCCATGCAGGAGACAACGATGGCGCTCTTTGGAAAAGAAAGCTTCCTCAGCCCTCCAATGGATTCGGGTCTAACGGCGATGAATATGATATCTGATTTCCTGCATATCTCTTCGTTGTCCGAGACATTTTCGAGCAAGCCGGCCATTTTAATTCTCTCGAGTGTAGAAGGACTTCCGCCATAAGAGATCATCAGCTTATCCTTCTGAAGACCTTGATCGATTAGCGCCTTCGCAAGGGTTCTTCCGAGATGACCGCATCCGATAATTCCGACTGTACCATCGGCCAGAAAATCAAGTGCGCTATCGATCATAAGGCGAGAATATTAGAAATAGTATTAATAAATGGCGACGACCTTCATGAATTTCATATTAAGCGCCGACCGGACGTTCTAGATCACACTCCGGCACCTATTATCTTTTCTACCAGCTTCGAGGCATAAATTGGGGATTTCCTTACCCACCTTTTAATCGTCGAATGCCAACCTTGATCGTGGACTTCAATCTGCTCCATCTGTCCCTCTCTGCTCCAGGTAGCAAAACAAATTATACTGAGAGGTAGGAATAAGCAGGAATTAAGAATATGGTAGATTGGGGCCTGGATGTATCCGATGAAGCTTGCTATAGTAATTTTAATGACCCTGACTTCGGCGATTGTTCTAAATTGCGGCATTGCAGAAATATACACTCAAAAAACAGGGCCGTTCACGATAAAGGTAACGAGTGACGAGTTTGTGAATTTCACAGTAAACCCATCACTGCCAGTGGACAATTGCAACCCTTACGATGTCAACATAGATGTTGGCAATAACGTCATATATCGGTTGGAAATTCAAGACTACGGCAAACCGATCAATATCGACGAAAATGACTTAATGTCTGCCATTTTAAGTTTCAATACAGTATCAAGCGAATATTATACTTCTTGGAAATTATTTAAAGTGGGCGGCAAGCCCGGAGTCATAGGTACAATCGGAAAGGGGGGAGTAGAAAATGGCTATACAATCCCAGGTTTTGTGGCTGCATATTCTCCAGATGGCATTGGTATCCGTGGCACGACAATAGTGATAATCGATTTTAAAGCAGACCAGAATAATTTTGGACAAGACAAGGCGAAGTTCGAGGCTTTTGCGAAGGACATACGAGTCCTCAAAACAGGATGAAGAATATAGTCAAGCCGATCTTTTCTGACTATTGATTCTCAATCACCCCGGCATTTATAAGCCCGTTTGTGCGGAGAAGATAGCGCAGATCCTCTCGTCATCTGGACGTTTGGAGGCAGGAACCGAGAAAGCCCTATGGCCCTCCTTTTGAAGGACGCTGCCAAGTCTTGAGGATGCTGTTCGGCCGCTCATTTTATGACATCACAAGCATGATGCCTGTATTCGATGGCCGTAGCCGTATCAGAACGATTGGGTAGCATATCGACTATGGGATTAAGAAGAGCAATGCCGATGGAGACGGCTTTGGGATAACCTCCTACATCTTGCCCACCTTGAGAAATTATGAAATCCCCGGCCGGTGAGAGGTCAGCCACCCCGAAGAAGTCCGCGCCCAATTCATCAGCCAAATTTCTTAAGCGATCGTCGAGCTGCATTTCATTATGGGTAGAAGTGCACCTACCCCAACATCTTCTCTATTCGCGTCAGCGCTTCTTTCAGCCGCTCCTGGGAAGCAGCATAAGAGATGCGCACATAATCTGCTCCTCCAGGCCCGAAGGCGGACCCGGGAGTGGCAGCGATCAGTGCATCCTTGAGCAGCTTGTCAGCAAAGACATCCCCTCCACCAAACTCAGACACATTCGGGAAGACGTAAAATGCTCCACCCGGCAGGTTACAGCTAATTCCCATCCTCTGCAGCCCTGAGACAAATAGATCCCTTCTGTCACAAAACTCGGCCCTCATTGCCTTGACTGCATCCTGAGGTCCCCTCAGGGCCTCTACCCCGGCTTTCTGCACGAAGGTAGTGGCCTGGGAGACAGAATGGGACAACAACCTGGTTACCCACTTCAGAGTCTCCTTGGGGCCAGTCAAATAGCCAAGACGCCAGCCGGTCATAGCGTAGCACTTGGAAAATCCATTGATGGTCACCGTTCGGTCCTCCATGCCCGGAAGCGATCCTATGCTGATGTGCTCACGATCGTAAATTATCTTCTCGTAGATCTCGTCAGAGACGACGAAGAGGTCGTGGTCCACGGCCAGGTCTCTGATCTCCTTTAAGATTTTGCGATCGAAGACGGCACCTGTGGGATTGCATGGGGAGTTCATTAGGATAAGTTTAGTCTTTTTTGTAATTGTTTCGGCAAGATCGACCGGTATGAAGTCTTCGTCCACCTGGCCCCAGACAACGTGCCCACCGGAAAAGGCCACACACGGCTCGTAGCTCACCCAGGATGGACCGATGAGGACGCACTCGTCGCCCTCCTGCATGAGCGCCTGGACTGCAGCGAACACAGCCATCTTGGCACCCGGAGTGACTACGACATCGTCTGCGGTGACTGCAAGCTTGTTCTCATCGCAGAGTTTTTCGGCAATGGCTTGCCTCAGCTCGGCAATTCCGCTGGTGGGGGCATAGTGGGTCTCACCATTTCTGATGGAGTTGCACCCGGCTTCGCAGATGTTTTGCGGGGTGGCGAAGTCCGGCTCTCCCACTCCCAAGTCTATCACATCCAGGCCGCTCTTGTTCAGCTTCTTGGCCATGGCCGAGATCTTCAGGGTGGTGGACTCGTGAATGTTAGCCATCCGTTCTGATACCAACTTAATCTCCCTCCAGCCTTGTTACCAGCTTGACCGCAGCCTCCACTGCTCTTTTGGCGTAATCAACGCGCTTGTGAGCATCGGCCCTTGACATCTTCGGGCCGGAAATTCCGAAGGTAACCGGCTTATCGAACTCAAGTGAGAGATCCATCAGTTTTCTGGCCGCGTGCTGAGCAACGATCTCGTCGTGGCCTGTGTCTCCCTGGATCACTGTTCCTATAGTCACCACCGCATCTATGTCGTCGCGACGAAGCAGCTTCCTGACAGCCAGTGGCATGTCGTACACGCCAGGAACGTAAAGAACGGATGCCACCTCTGCTTTTAGGAACTGGGCATGCTCCTTGCCAAGCAGCTCCATCTGATATGTGATATCCCTGTTGAACTCCGAGACCACGAAACCAAGTCTTGCCATAGCCTAAACCCCACAAAGAGTAGCCTTCAAGCTTCTCGCCTTTAGTAATAAACCCATCGATTCTCATTGATCGATTCTTACACGATCAAAATGCATTTATTCTTGCCAATTGTTCGAGAGGATGATGCCCATGAATCTTATTTATATAAATGGTAAGTTTGTCCCAGCGGAGGAGGCCTCTGTGTCGGTCTTCGATCACGGTTTCCTCTACGGCGACGGTGTCTTCGAAGGTATCAGGGCTTATAGGGGGCGGGTTTTCAGGCTTGAGGATCACGTCGAGAGGCTCTTCGACTCAGCCCAGGCCATTGCGCTATGCATACCCATGTCCCGCCAGGAAATGGCCGAGGCCATTCTAGGAACCCTGCGCAAGAACAACCTTCAGGATGCTTATATTCGCCCCATAGTCACTCGCGGAATTGGTGATCTTGGCCTGGATCCGAACAAATGCAGTGCTGCTACTGTTATCATCATGGCGACAGAGTGGGGCGCTATGTACGGAGACCTCTATGAGGTCGGCCTCACGGCCATCACGGTTTCGATCAGGAGAAACTCGCCTGCAGCCCTTCCGCCCAATGTCAAATCGCTCAACTACCTCAACAACATCCTTGCCAAGATAGAGGCTAATATCAAGGGTGGGAACGAAGCCATCATCCTGGACGATCTGGGAAGGCTGTCTGAGGGAAGCGGGGATAACATATTCATAGTCAAGGATGGGAAGGTTTACACTCCCTTCACAATAAACAATCTCAAGGGCATAACCAGAGCGGCGGTTATGGAAATCGCAACTGCTAGGGGATATGAGGTCCTTGAGCGCGACCTGGGACTCTTCGACCTGTACACCGGGGACGAGGTCTTCGTCACAGGCACAGCGGCTGAGGTCGCTCCTGTTACCAAAGTGGATGGTAGGGTCATAGGAGATGGCAAGCCTGGTCCCATAACCAAAGAGCTCACTGCGGCCTTCCGAGAGCTTACCCAGACAACTGGTACTCCAATCTGTTAGAAGTCCGATAGAAAAGGCTGGTGGAAAAAGCTACCAGGCGCTGAAGCATCGGAAGCATTCGTTCTCCGCATTTGCTTCTTTTTGCTTCTTCTATTCTTTAATGAGCTTGACGCATACCCTGCGATGCCTGGGGCCATCCAGCTCGACGAATAGGATCTTCTGCCAGGTTCCCAGGATCAATCTTTTGCCTTCTACTGGAATCACCACACTATTTCCTAGAAGCATTGCTTTGAGATGAGCATGAGCATTTCCACCGTTTCGATCGTGAAGGTATCCGGCTCCTTGCGGGGCCAAGGAGGCCATCAACTTTGTCAGATCCTGGATTAATCCCGGCTCCGCCTCGTTGACCACGATTCCTGTAGTTGTATGAAGAGTGTAGATCAGGCAGATCCCCTGTTCGATGCTGCTCTCCTTTATAGCTTTTCCAACATATGGAGTCAGATCTATCACTTCGACTTCCTTTCTGGTATCGAACTCTATCATGGTCTCACCATTGATAATCGATTAAAAGGAATTTAATCCGATCGAACTAGGAGATTTACCAGTTTATACAACTATTCTGAAGATTCGAGGGGTGGATCCGGGTTCATTCATCTTGAGGGGATGGATGACTTAATAGCATAGAACAATCCCGGATCCAACATATCCTTATACTCTATCATATATAAATTTTACTGTATATGAATTTATGAATTTCATACGGAAGTTAATCCCCCGAATTGGAAAAGATATCGTCTTAGAATACCGATAAAATAGAGATAATATCTCGCTGACCGAGCACGAGCTCCGCAGTTCAGACATGGGGCTAGATATTTTATTACTTCTAACGCAGGTGAACTGTCGGACCGTATTTGGAATATATTGTTACAAAGAATACGATATATGATATACAGTAATTCATATACTATTACATACTGATAATTGTTTGGAAGATTTAAAATATCAATCGAAATTGATCCGTTTGAGGGGATTCAGCAGTTGTATTGGAAAATCAGTCATCCGTTCGACGATGATAGATCCCCATTCCTCAGCTATTCGCCTGGAATTCCTCACCCCTGAAAAAGCGATAAGATTAGTCGCGTTCGTTCATTTTCATTTCCTTTTAACTTTTTCCATCTTTTTGTATTCATATACTATTTTACCTTAATAAATATTAGCTATATCTAATTTGATAAAAAGCTTTTAACACGATTTTTCATCTATATCTTAAGGGTAACAAATAAATATTTAAAACTGCCTGGCTATCCCAGGAGGGATTGTTACTTGCAAAGCGAGCAAAAATCAAGTGAAGCATTGGTAAAGATAAAAGACGTCTCTGCCAACCCCGCACCTTTGGGCCTGCTGGGTTTCGGAATGACAACAGTGCTTCTGAACCTGCACAACGCCGGCTACTTCGACCTCAACTCTATGATACTGGCGATGGGAATCTTCTACGGAGGCCTGGCTCAAATAATTGCGGGAATAATGGAATGGAAGAAGAACAACACCTTTGGAACTACTGCGTTTACATCTTACGGCTTATTTTGGCTTTCGCTTGTAGGCCTACTTGTACTGCCCAAGATGGGCCTGGGCACGGCCGCATCCAAGACCGCCATGGCTGCCTACCTCTTCATGTGGGGGCTGTTCACCCTGGTCATGTTCATAGGCACCCTGAAGCTCAACAGGGCATTGCAGCTCGTTTTTGGGTCGCTAACTCTGCTGTTCTTCCTGCTGGCGCTGGGAGATGCCACCGGCAATGCCTCGATAACCACAATAGCAGGTTTTGAGGGCATAATCTGCGGATTCTCCGCCATATACACTGGTCTGGCTCAGGTCCTCAACGAGGTTTACGGCAAGATCGTAGCTCCCATCTGGCCTGTCAAGAAATGATTTGAGCACGTGGTTGAAACGCAGATCCTTTGGCTTCAGGCCTGAGGATTCTGCACCCTCTTTTTAATAGGATTTGCGACCACCAAATTCGGACTGCTATCATTTCGCGGAGCAAATGAAAGATGAAATATCATCATTCGACCTGTTGCTTATTTATAAAGGATCCTTTTAGGACTCTTTCGTAGACAACGTTTTGAAGCTCTACCTCGAAAGAAAATATCAATGTGCTATTTTAGTCCAAACTTGTGCAAATTCACGGTTAGGGTCATAGAGAATTGTAGAAGAATTGTAGTACAGTAAGATTGAATCCTTCACCTAATCAGGTGGAAATATAAGTCTAAGAATTCAGGACTTTACAGCATCCGCTCTGAGGTCAATTTAATCGGTCAGCAAGGACATCTTACTTGCATGATGGATTCGTATTTGAGTTTCCTAGAGATCCTGTTAAATACCTATATCGCTGCATATCAAAGGATACCAGTAAATTGAATCTCGTAAGGTACTACGAGGCCCTAGCGAAGGATTAATAAAATGCAGATTCTTTTAACTATTCATCCAAGGCGAGACGATGACAGAGGATCTTAAAGCAATTTACGCCCGAGCGCCTGAAATCTTCCAGAAGCTAAGGCAAGAAGTTGACAAGGTGATGGTCGGCCAGAAGGTGGCTATCGAGCAGCTCATGATCGCCATCCTCGCAGGTGGCCATGCCCTTCTTGAGAGCAACCCGGGTCTAGCCAAGACGTTGCTCATAAAGACTACTGCCATGTCCATGGGTTTGAGCTTTTCTCGAATACAGTGTACCCCAGATCTGATGCCAGCGGACATAACCGGCACTACCATAATCGAGGAAACGGACGGAAGTAAACAGTTCAGATTCCAGCCCGGCCCGGTCTTTGCCAACATAGTCCTAGCCGATGAGATCAACCGAGCCTCGCCCAAGACCCAGAGCGCAATGCTTGAGGCCATGCAGGAGAAACAAGTAACAGTAGGCAATAACACCTATCAACTAGAAAAGCCCTTCTTTGTCTTGGCCACCCAGAACCCTATCGAGATGGAGGGTACATTTCCTCTTCCCGAGGCCCAGCTTGACCGTTTTCTACTTAAGATCTTCATGGAGTACCCATCCTTCGATGACGAACTTAAGATAATGGATCGGTACACAGGAAACTCCGAGCCGCAGGCGCAGAGGGTGGTAACAAAAGAGGAGATCCTGACCCTACAGCAGCTATGCCGAGATATACCCATATCCGATGACTTAAAGAAAGAGGCTGTAAAGCTGGTGCTGACTACCAGGTCTCGCGAGGGAGTACAGTATGGGGCGAGCCCCAGGGCATCAATAGGCCTTATCCTGACATCCAAAGCCAGGGCCTTTCTTCTTGGCCGAAACTACGTTTCTGCCGAGGACCTGCATGTTATGTCCTACCCCATCCTCAGGCACCGTATTATCCTGAGTTTCGAATCGGAAAGGAAGGGGCTAACACCTGACCAGGTCATAACTGACATACTGAAAGAGATGAAAATCTGATATAAGATCTGATCAAAAAAATAA
This sequence comes from Methanotrichaceae archaeon, assembly GCA_963754945.1. GTDB lineage: Archaea > Halobacteriota > Methanosarcinia > Methanotrichales > Methanotrichaceae > Fen-7. Next base: position 9,367 of record CAVWIG010000028.1, on the reverse strand, counting down.
GTTAACCTGGATTGGCCATGGACACTGAGTTTTTCAAGGAGCTGGAAAGGTTCGCCCTGCTGGTCAAGAAGCGAGTTTCCACCACATACGCGGGAGGCAGGAAATCCTTGCGCTACGGCAGAGGAATAACACCCGTGGGGTACAGGGAGTACAGGCAGGGGGACGACTTCAAGATAGTTGACTGGAAGGCCTATGGCAGAACCGAGAAGCTGTACGTTCGAGAGCATGAGGAGGAGCATAGCTTAGTTGTCCATATCATTCTGGATGCCAGCGGAAGCATGGGCTACGACCGCAAGTTCGAATATGCCTCCCAGATAGCTGCTGGTTTTGCCTATATCGCCACATTGGAGAACGAGAAGTACGTGATTTCTCGGTTCTCTGAGGACCTGGACCCCGGCGAGCCCAGGCGAGGCAGGAGGTACCTGTTTCAGACTATAGATGAGCTTGATCGGACCTCTCCTCAGGGTGAAACGGACCTCAAGAAGGTCTCAGAGCAGTTCGATCATCTGATAAGGTCGACCAGCCTGGTGGTTATGATCTCTGACTTCCTGGGAGACACTGACGACATTGTCTCCAGCATCTACAGACTGTCAGCCCATGATCTGATAGTGATTCATTTGATGGCTCCTGACGAAGCAGAGATGAAGTTCGGAGGAGATGTCAGGTTCGTGGACATGGAGACCCACCAGCCACTGATAACCAGGGTCAGCGAGAAACAGAGAGGGGAATACAAAAAGAAGCTGGAGGAGCACATCTCCAGGATCAAGGCCACATGCAACGTCGTAGGGGCCGACTTCTTTAGCTTCAAGACAGACAAGCCCATCTTCGATGCCTTCTCCGAACTGAACGCCAAAGCCACCATCTGGAGAGCCTGAAGGTGAAGCTGGCGTATGGTCTTGGCGAGTTGGAGTTCGAGGTGCCAGAGAACAGCCGAATTTTATTGCCCGAAGAGCTGCCCGCAGCAGACGGCGGCGAGATTGAAAGGGCCATGGATGAAACCTTTGGCAAGGACCTGGCTGACTTCGGAGGAAGAGGCAGATCCGCGTCCATTCTGGTCAGCGACATAACAAGGCCGTCGCCGAGTTACATGATGCTGGCTCCTTTGGCTAAGAAGCTCAAAGGCTTGGGTTTTTACGATTTGTTGGTCGTCTTCGCCCTTGGGACTCACCGTCGGATGACTCCCGATGAGGAGAAGCTGCTTATGCGCGATTGTTCTGACATGCCTCATCTCCAGCACAATCCCAAGAAGTGCGTTGCTCTGGGACAGACGACCCGCGGGACGCCTGTAGAGATCTTCGAGGAGGTGGCATCAACCGACCTTATCATCGCTACGGGCAACATAGAGTATCACTATTATGCTGGATACAGCGGTGGGGCCAAGGCGGTCCTGCCCGGTGTCAGCTCTGAGCGTTCCGTCAACGCTAACCACGAGCTGATGAGAGACTCTAATGCAGTTTCCGGCCGTCTTGATAGCCCGGTCCGTCAGGATTTCGAGGATGCCGCTGGAGTGGCGGGCCTTGATTTCATCCTCAACGTGGTCCTGAACAGCAAGAAACAAGTAGTCCGGGCAGTAGCAGGAGACTTTATCAAAGCTCACAGGGCTGGTGCTGCTGTAGTTGATCGGATGTACAGAAAGATTGTGTTGCCTGCCGAGATAGTCATCACCTGCGCAGGCGGCCAGCCCAAGGACATCAACCTATTCCAGGCCCAGAAAGCCCTGGACAACGCCAAAGAGGCCGCAGTCTCCGGGGGCACCATAATCTTGTTGGCCGAGTGCAGCGAAGGGCTGGGCCATCCTGTATTCGAGCGTTGGGCCAGGGAAGCAGAGTGCGCCGAGGATTGCATCGAGCGGTTTGGTCGAGAGTACGAGTTTGGCGGACATAAGGCAGCATTTCTGGCCAAGGAGTCGCTGGAGCACAACATCATTCTGGTCTCCTCTCTGCCGAGAGAGTTAGCGGAAATGTGCTTCTTTCAGCCTGCATCCACTCTTGATGAGGCAATGACTGCTGCTTATAAGCGCCATGGTAAGAATGCCCGCGTGTTGATAATGCCCCATGGAAACCTGACGCTGGCCACGAAAGGGTAGATGGTTAGATCCGTAAGGTTACCTAACAAATGTTACCTAACAAATGTTACCTAATAAATAGCACTTGGAAAGATGACTTTGATCATTCGTTAGAGGGGAGGCAATCCCGTTCCAACTACTTCAACTTTCCAACGCTGTTCAAGAGATCAGACTATGTTGCACATGAAAGGAAATTTTGATGTTTCAACAATGGGCTTGGAAGGGAGACCCAGTTCAAAGGTGTGCCCGGTGCTGGCATTTTTTGAAACATCTAAACCGGGTTTTGCTGTCGTGCCAATGCCAAGGGTGCTTGATTCTGAATTACCTCCGACATCGAATGGACCCTTGATGTTGGAATAGGCGCTGACGTTGTGCAGTGGTTTGATCGTCGAGTACTTGTCGATGTCGTAACTGCTCTTCGATTCATTCTTGCCCAGTTCCTTCATTGAGGAGTTCCTCTGTTCGATGGACGTGTTATTCTCCGTTGCAGTCACATTATTCTCATTGAATGCTGCGCTGTTCAATGAAGTGTTGTTCTTGGCAGTGATGTTTTGACTGACGACGGTTGCGGTGGTGTTGTTGATAGCCGTAAAGTTCGTACCTGTGTTGTTGGCGTATGTATTATTCACTGTCATATTGTTTAAGGCGGAGATTTTTTCCTTTGAGGTAGTGTTATTTTCCTGGACTGCATAAGGCCGATACCATGAAAAGGACCATCGCAGACAGAATCAGGACCATGAACGTTTTAGCTTTATACATGTGAATCCCTCGATGCAATACAGAGCTAGATGCATATCAATTTAACCGAGTTTATGGAAGTAACGTTTTCTACTTCTGCGGAAAGCTGAAGAGTTTAAAGAGACCGCCCGCCCACAGGCCATAAGTAGGCTCGCTCATAATCGTCCATGGAAAGGGCAGCTACACAAGTCTGCATGGTCAGGGCCCGAGCTGGCCGTCGACTGCCGCTGAAAGGGCATAACGTTGTTTGCTCGTCCTAAGGCAGGCCATTTTCTCTAAATTATGCCTGGAAAGGAGCCAACAAATAATAACAGGAAAATGATCCTGACGACAATTATATAATCTATGCCGAAAATGTATTTATGCAATGTTCGTTTTATGTTGGTATCAACCAGCATTAGATATGTGACTTCGTGGTTGGCCCCGGATTGTCATCCATAACCAGAGCATTAAGATAAGAAGTGCCTCAAGCATTCTAGATTCATACCCAGAAATAACGAGTAGCTATTTTATTTCATCAAAGGCGTACTCTTCCCATCTTCTTTCACCCACAAGCACCTCGAACTCTTGTGGCGTAAGAACGGGAATCATGTATTTGGCTGCATCATCCAGCGCAATCCTGGGGCAGGCCGTGGATACGGCAGCCTCGACTCCGAGGTTCAGCAGTCTGTCCGGCTCGATGTTATCCAGATAGACAGAAATCATCTCCAATCCTCTGGCCTCGCCCAAATCCTTCATCCGTCTTGCCAGTTCCATTCGCCTCTGCCCCGGCTTCTTTGAGATGAGAACAGCAAACCTCTTTGCGTCAGCGGCTCGGGTAATGACCCCAAATCTGCGTCTGAGCATTGGATCAGGATCGATTAGCGAAACAGCGCAGGTAATTGGATCTGCGGTTACTACCCTCTTGCCCGTAGCCAGAGCGATTCCCAGGGGATGAAACTGACCCGTGCCGATGAAAAGATACTCGTCCAGGTCAAGCTCTCGGGCCGCACTGTAACAGCAGCCCAGAACCTGGCCAGGATGCTTGATCCGGCCACCGGCTGGACCTATAAGTCCTTCGATTCCGTGCCCCCTCAAGACATCGATGATCCGGTCAAGCTTATGGACGTGCTGAACCGTTGTTGTAACTCCAACCCTCTTGGATCTGAGGTGCGGGATCGCCTTCTCCACAGCTTCCTTCGGGTCTCGAGACATTCTGGCTTCTAAAAAGATGACCTTCTCAGAGGTCTCATCATCCAGTTCGGAGTGGCCTAGATGGAGCATTATGTCAACTTCCCCACAAAGGGCCATGTCGATGTCGCAGGCTCCGTAGCAGGGATCGCCTGAGATTATGACTTCTGCGCCCGTTTGATCTCTGATCTGTTTGGCGATGCTGGGAGCGGCCCTTTTTAGACCTTCGGGAACTTGAAGGCCAACCAACCTTGCTCCACTGCGACAAATTAGCGCGACCGCTCTGTTCAGGTCCAGGTCAAAAGGGCTAGAACCATCGATCGAGGGTGGACTGGCCAACCTTGTAAGCCTCCTCAAGCCTATGAGCGGTTTTCTCCACGCGTCCTTCGTCGAAGTCTCTCTCCCCGCTGAGAAAAGACACCACCTCTTCTACCTTTGGCTTGCTCATCTTGATGGTGTAGTCGTCAGTGACATCCGGATGGAGGAATAAATCCCGTATTTCTGCGTAGTTCGCAATGGTCTCGCCCTGAGAGTCCAGGACTGCCTCAAGGTTTCCTTTCTCTTTGATGAGCTTTAGAGCAGTCTTTGGGCCTACCCGAGGTAATCCTGGGTTGAAATCTGTGCCGCACATGATGCCTATTTCCACAAGCTGCTTATGGTCAATGCCCATGCGGGCTAGCTCGTCCTCCAGTATCATGACCTCCGGCTCCACATCTACGTAGATGTTCTTCCTGGGCAGCTTTCTCTTTCCTGTTATGGCCAGGTTGCGAACCACACGGGGCGCACCGAACAGCAGAGAATCGTAATCCTGGCTTCCCACGATGTAGACGTCTCCTCGGGCCGCCATGTAGGCTGCTTGGGCCTCGCCTTCCGAGGGAGCTTGAATAATCGGAAGTCCCATCGATAGAATAAGACGCTTTGAGTCGTCCAGAATCTCGGCATTGAGACGCGATGCAGCCTGGGCATACTTGAATCCGTCTTCTCCCTCGGCCTTGGCCTCCTCCCAGGCAGCGGCTGCTTTCTCCCTTACATCGGACCTTTCCTGGAGGGTACCGGACTTTAGGGGGTGGGGCTGGCCATCGAAGACGTAGGCCACCTTTACTCCGGCTTCTATGAGGCTGGTTGTGCGGTAGAGGATTCCAGAAAGGTGAGACGTGACCCTGCCCGAGCTGTCCATGAGCGGCGTCCCATCACGTTGCCTGATTATGCTCAGGAACTGGTATAGGGTGTTGAAGGCATCCACTGCCACCCATCTGCCGGATAGATCCTTTATCTCTATCTTCTTCTTTTGCAGCAGATCTCCTAAGTCTACGCCCATATCACGCTACCTGTAGAGCTTCTTGGATATATCCTCCACTGCTGCCATGTACCTGAAGTTGGCATTGTCCACCTTCCCTTCCAGTCCCTGAAGCCCTATCCTCATGGCCCTCTGAGATGTCTCTAGATCTAGCTCAACCATGCTCAGCCTTGAGCTGGTGCTGAGCATCAACATCGCCATAGCAGCGATGAGCAGAACGGCCGAGACTATCTGCACGGGGTCGGTTCTGTCGAGGGCCTCAAGGTGGGCATAGATCAGGACAAAAGCGGATGCGACCATCACCAAGGAGAGAAGTACCGAAATAAGTGTACCAGCAAGCAATGGCTTTTTTGTTCCCATGTCGGTAACTATTATGTTTAATAGTTAATTAGATTTTTGTTCGTCCCAACGCGATGCTGAATTCCCTGATAAATCAGAAAAGTCGATCCCGCATTCGCCGAAGAGAATGTTATGGAATAGGCATCTTCGAGGGGAACCAAGCATATGCTATACAATATGCCTTTCCAACATGCCAACATCATTCACTTTAGATATATATTTCTTTTGCTAAATTGGTATAGTCCAGACAATCCTAAGGCACAGCGTTATATAAACGACGTTGAGGTACGCGCACGTCAGCGACTAAGCGGACAATGTACGATAAATTCCTACTGGTATAACCCGTCTATTTGCCGGTCGCTGCGAACTTTATAGAAGGCGCGCTGTCGGAGTGATGATTTGTGACGAATACCGTATTCGTTCGTATGCTTGACTGCCAAAACAATCTGTGTACACTTTAGTAAACCTAAATTGATTTTATTGTACAAACACATCATAAATTATCCTTTTAGGTCATTTTATATAGGAAATTTGCCTCCTTGTTGCACAGAATGGGTTTGGTGTGGCTATACCGAAATCTAACCATATAAGTATACATAAATATAAATATCAAAATACCAAAATGTAAAATGCTTTAGGTACCAAAAATCAAACCCCAAATATCACAGCTCAGAAACCACCCGAAACAGCGCTCCTCGTTCTGGGTTCGTTCGAAGCACAAAATTGCTGTCCACTAGCGAAAATGCTGGCTCAATCTCAAGCGACGTGACGAAATATTTACTGTTATAAATAAAAAATGCAGGCCGATCATGAAGTCAAGTCGATCGCGGTCGAACCACTGCGTCGAGTTTATTGGCCACACCTCAAGCATCCGCATTCGCTTTGCCAACACTTGAGGCGGTAGGCGCGATCTTGGCCTCCAATTTGGTTATCGCAGCCACTACCTTTGGCAGCACGGCCTTGCTCCAATATTTGAAGCACTCTTTACCGGAACTGCTACTAGGTGCCCGTCCGTACAGCTTCGTAAGTGCCTTAGTGAGATTCCTTTGGTCTTCTTTGACCTTCTCAGCCACGAATTTAGTTGTCCTTTGGGCGTTGTTGCCATCTGCCTTGATCTGGTCCCTAATGTACCGGCAAGCATCCAGCAGCTTTCCGGCCGTTATTTCGCCCTTCTCAGGTTCCTTGCCCGTGATCCCAGGCTTGATCTCTGTTCTCTCCTTATCCTTAACTCCTGGCGCGGCTCCAGACACCACCTTTGGCGGCACAGGCGCGATTAGAGACATCCAGCAGCGGCCCCTTCTCTCACGACAGTCGGCACAGTGCTTGACGAGGTCTGCGTAGGCACCCTCTTTCGAATCGTAGTCCTCTTCGCACTCATCTCCACAGGGGCTGCGACTCTGTACCATCTTCCCTCAATCCTGGACTTGATAACGCCCTCTGGCACCGTGTAGTGTGGGTCTTTGGGTGGGTCAGCAGGCTTCCAGCATCCAGGTTCGCCGCTCTTACATACCTCGCCACAGTACTCGGCAAAGTCTGTTTGAGCAGCGAGAGAACCTTCGAATGCCGTATATCCTACCTTACCACACTTAGCAACCCATCGCACCTCTATCTTCCCGCCCTCCGATCGAGTGGTGTGAACCTACCATTTTCGTCGTAATCAGCATAACGAACATGGACCTTGGGCTTCTCAGCCTTCTTCGCCGCCAGATTAGTAGCTCCAAAAAAGACCTTCTCGGCTACAACCTTCTTCTCGGCTCGCGACTTCTCAGACAGATCCAAGACTTCTTGCTGGGTCGCCTTGACCGTTCCAGCAATTATCTTGCTGGCCAACCCAGGCTCCTCCTTCTTGATCTCATCAACAGCCTTGACCCACTGAGCATCGCGCTCTATTGTAGCCTTAGATACACCGGTTAGGGCGGCGATCTTCTGAGAGGTTGTTGGTTGAACATCAGTTTGAGGTTTAACCTCACTGTATTGGTTCTTCCCACTTGGGTTGCTTACTCTCTGCTTCTCGGCCTCTACATCTTGGATATCCAGACCACTATTATTCCTGTTAATATCAGAACAGGACCCAGGCACCTTTAATAATGTCCAAGGTATAGATCCACCAGTTCAGACCATATACCCAGCCGTTCTGGCCATACCAGGCTGGATTCACCATCATCCAGACTCCTACCAAAAAAATGACAACTCCAATCAATATCTTCAAAACATTATTCACGCTCATCCCACCTGTAATAGACTATCACATATGTAACGTAGGTCAATTATTTCATATAGTCTGTGATTAGTCACAATAGGAACGGAGGTGGGCTATCTCGAACTAGAGTCGAAACAGTTTTAATGGAAATGACAATCTGATCAAGAACGTCACAATCTCGCAATGATTGAACCCAGAGGGCGAGTCGCCCCTGAGAAGGCGCACTGTGAGGGCGTGTAGTGACGCTAGAGGCACTCTCTGCCAGCCTAGGTAATAATAATTGCCCTGAACCGACCCCCAAGATCTGGCGTGTGGATCGATCTAGGAGCTGGCAGGGTGAGAGAATAGGAAGGTTCTGCGTCGCTGCTCCGATCGGCTTTAAACAAGTGAAAGCCGATCTCCACAGCTCCGACTCCTCCAGACAGGTTCGTAAGCCAGCAAAATGCTATCGACCGGCGAATGTGGTGGGATAGCGGTGGTGATCACTAGATCAGAGTGATCCATTGATTTCAAGTGGAAACTCTTGCCACTTGATTTTGCTTCTTCACCAACACACTGCGATCGGCGGCGGATTTTGAAAGAAACTTTCACAATTGGCGTCTTTTGATGATGCTTTTGTTCATGTCTTGACCACAGCGTCCTTCGCTTCTTCTTCTTCTTCTTTCTTCTTTTTGTCCTTTGTAAGAAGATCCTCTTCCATCTCGGCGATCCAGAAATCTACGATCTCCTTCGAAGTAGTCCCCTCGGGAAACGCTGCGAATAATTTTGCCATAGTTACCTCAATTCAATTATTCCGAGATAGTTGTTGCGCCCCTGTCGCGTTCTACTCTCGGTCAAAAAAGCTGGCACTAGGTGGTGCCTCACGCAAACAAACCACTAGCAGTGTGCAGATTGCCGAACAGACCTGTTTTAGTGCCGGATTTTCGCCGCCATGTCCGGCACATTCGCCGAGGTAGTGCCGACTGGTAGCATTTTGCCCTCTCAAACAATGGCAGGAAAGGCTGAGGGAGGCTGCTGTCCCACGGAGTGGTGCAGAAACCGGAACAGCCGTGCCTTAGGCAGATTGTGCAGGGATCATACTGGAGCACTTCATCGGCAGATTGCGCCTACCTTCGTGATGATGGTCCCAAAACTCGCATAGAGCTGATAGAGTTAGCGACCAAGAAAGATGATTCGGAAACAGTGTTATGCCGAGCCACCCAAACTACCTATACCTTTGAAATAACTGAACGGGTTTGATCGTGTTGGTAGTCAAAATGGAAGACCATGAAAAAGCTTTCGTCTTGGGCACAGCGATCGCAATTATCGTTATGATAGTGATGTATGCGATAGGGTTGCTTTCACTGACATCGACGTCGAACTACTAAAAAGAGATGATGCAAACATGGAATCGCGTCTCTTCGGTCATCTCCTGGTACTGCATACTAGTGTCTTCAGTGTGGAGATGAGATGTCGCTAGCTATTGTTTACTTAGAGCAGCCGCGGCTCAGGGCTTTGCTGCTTGAACTCCTGTCTCGCTAGCTTATCCCTCCGGTCCCTCCTCATCCACGTCCTCGCA